>NZ_JBSFXO010000005.1:0-649385 GCF_053595415.1 Streptomyces sp. NPDC002499 | reverse complement strand
CAGGGGGGACCCTGTGGGAGAGTAGGACACCGCCGAACAATTCTTGAGAAAACCCCCGTACCGTTTATTCGGTACGGGGGTTTTCTGCGTTTCGGCTACCGTTGTCCGCATGAACTACAAGGTCCGTTCCATACGTGCCGACGAGTGGCCGGCGATGAAGGCGTTGCGGCTCCTCGCGCTGAAGGATCCGGTGGCGCATCTCGCCTTCCTGGAGACCTACGAGGAGTCCGTGGCGCGTCCGGACTCGTTCTGGCAGGAGCGTGCCGCCAGGAGTGCCGAAGGTCAGCTGGCGGCGCAGCAGTTCGTTGCCGAGGATCCTGACGGGGACTGGGTCGGGACGCTGACCGTGTTGGTCGAGGAGGCCGGGGAGAAGGACTGGGCCGGCTTTCCGATCGAGCAGTTGCAGGGGCACGTGGTGGGCGTGTTCGTGCGGGCCGACCACCGTGGGATCGGTCTCACCGAGGTGCTCTTCGACGCCGGTGTCGAGTGGGCGTGGGCGCGTGGTGCCGAGCGGGTGCGGCTCATCGTGCACGCGGACAACGGGCGGGCCCAGGCCTTCTACCGCCGGGCCGGGTTTCTGCCGACCGGGCGGACCGTGCCGCTGGAGAAGAATCCCGAGGACCTGGAGCTGGAGTTCGTACTGGAGCGGTCAGACGGGTAGTTCGTCGTGCGGCCAGCGGGCGCGGCCCTGTTCCCGGGAGCGGAGCAGGGCCAGGGTCGGCAGGCCCCGCTCCGCTCCGGTGGACAGCAGCTCCGGGAGCTGGGGAAGCGGAGCCACGGCGGCGACGTCGTCCAGGACGAGCGTCAGTGGTGGGTCGAGGCGACCGGAGGATGACCGTTCGGCCATGTGCCGGCCACGCTCGACCACGCTGGAGACGAGAGCCGTCAGGAGGGGCATCGCGCCCGGGTTCGTCCTGGGGTCCTCGATGGACTCCCCCACGACATAGAGCGTGCCCCCTTCGTCGATGAAGGAATCCAGGGCGAGCGCATCGCTTCGGTTGGGAGTGCAGGCCTCGCGGATGTTGACCGTGAAGAGCGAGGAGAGCGCGCGGCTGGTCAACTCCTGTGCCATGTCACGGCGTTCGGGATGCGCGGTGAGCGCGGCCTCGAGTTCGCCGGCCGAGCCGGAGGCTGCCTTGGGACTGGTACGGAGGATGCGGACCGCGTCCTGGACCTGGGTGCCCTGGGCCCAGCGGTGGACGTGCCGGATCGTGCGTCCGTCGACCGCGGCGGCGTGCAGATAGCTGCGCAGGAGCGTTTCGGCGGTGGCCGTCAGGGCCTGGTCCAGCTTGGCCGTCGGGCGGATCGGGGCGAGCAGGGCGACGGCCCGTGCCGCTGCCGTCGGCTTGTCCTCGCAGCCCATGGTGGGGGACCAGTGCAGGCGGGCCGGGGTGTCGCAGAGGTGTGCCGGGTCGTAGAGGTGGGCCGGGCCGAGTTTGGCGCGGGCGTCCTTGGTGTCCGACCAGACGGCGGGGTTCGAGGTGATGACGAGGACGGGGCCCTCCGCGTCTCGTACCGCTTGGGCCGCGGTGGCTCTGCGGTCCTCTCTGGGGGCCAGGAGGACCGTGGAGACGCCGGACGTCCGACTGCTGTCGAACAGGGGCTGTGGCGGCGCGAGGGGCTCCTGCACGGGCGCTTCCGCCGGGAACTTGGCCAGGGGGAGCGGGGCGGTCGGCTGCGCGGGGGCGGCTTCCACCGGGGCCGATTCCGCGCGGGGCGTGGGTACTTCGTACGCCTCCCGGTACGGCTCCCGTGGTTCCGGCGTCTTTGTCGCCGGTGCCGGTTCGGCCGTATGACGTCTCGCCCGGACCGCCCGCCAGCGGGCCACCGTGCCCATCACGAACACCGTCAGGACGAACAGGACCATCAACTGGCCGATGAACAGGCCCCAGAACAGTCCGTAGCCCGACAGCTGGGCCGGCGGGGTGGTGGGCCAGGCCGCGGCGAGGTCGTGCGGTTGGCCCATGAGGTGCCGCATCGCGACCGGCGTGTTCGTGAAGGTGACCGCCGTCGGCCACGCGCCGTGGGCGAACAGTCCCGCGAGGCCCGTGGCCGACCAGACCAGCAGGGTCATGCCGAGGAGGAAGGCGAGTATGCCGATCAGCAGGCCGTCGGGGATGCCACCCTGGCCGTCCCGTCGGCGGTCGTCCGGTCTGACCACGTTCGCCTCCCGCTAGGCCACCGTCGACTCGGACGAGTCGTCGTAGTCGGCGAGGTGTTGTTCCACGAAGGCCGCGGCCCGCTCCTCCGCCTCCAGCTCGGCGGCGCGCAGGGCGTCGTCGGCGGCGAGCTGGTCGGAGGACGACTCCGTCATCGCGCGGTCGGTGAAGACCAGGGGGCGTTCCGTCTCCGTGATCAGGTGCTTGACCACCTGGACGTTGCCGTTGACGTCCCACACCGCGATGCCGGGGGTGAGGGTCGGGATGATCTCCACGGCCCAGCGCGGCAGACCGATGACCCGGCCCGTGGCCCGTGCCTCGTCGGCCTTCTGGGCGTAGATGGTTCTGGTGGAGGCCATCTTGAGGATCGCCGCCGCCTCTTTCGCCGCCGCGCCGTCGACGACGTCGGACAGGTGGTGCACGACCGCCACGAAGGACAGACCCAGGCGGCGGCCGAACTTCAGCAGGCGCTGGAAGAGTTGGGCCACGAAGGGGCTGTTGATGATGTGCCAGGCCTCCTCGACCAGGAAGATGCGCTTCTTCCGGTCGGGGCGGATCCAGGTGTGCTCCAGCCACACGCCGACGATCGCCATCAGGATGGGCATGGCGATGGAGTTGCGGTCGATGTGGGACAGGTCGAAGACGATGAGGGGCGCGTCCAGGTCGATGCCGACCGTCGTCGGGCCGTCGAACATGCCCCTGAGGTCACCGTCGACCAGGCGGTCGATGACGAGTGCCACGTCCAGGCCCCAGGCGCGTACGTCGTCTATGGCGACGTTCATCGCCTCCGCCGACTCCGGTTCCGGGTGGCGGAGTTGCTCGACGATGTCCATGAGGACGGGCTGGCGCTCGACGACCGTCTCGTTGACGTAGGCGTGCGCGACCTTGAGCGCGAAGCCGGAGCGCTCGTCGAGGCCGTGGCCCATCGCCACCTCGATGATCGTGCGGAGCAGCGCGAGTTGGCCCGTGGTGGTGATCGCCGGGTCGAGGGGATTGAGGCGGATCCCCATGTCCAGGGCGGCGGTCGGGTCCAGACGGATGGGGGTTATCCCCAACTCCTCCGCGATCAGGTTCCATTCACCGACGCCGTCCTCGCCCTGGGCGTCCAGGACGACGACCTGGCGGTCGCGGAAGCGCAGTTGGCGCAGGACGTACGTCTTCTCCAGCGCCGACTTGCCGTTGCCGGACTCGCCGAGCACCAGCCAGTGGGGCGCGGGGAGTTGCTGGCCGTAGAGCTGGAAGGGGTCGTAGATGTAGCCCTTGCCGGAGTAGACCTCGCGGCCGATGATCACGCCCGAGTCGCCCAGGCCCGGCGCGGCGGTCGGGAGGTAGACCGCCTGGGCCTGGCCGGTCGAGGTGCGCACCGGCAGGCGGGTCGTCTCGATCTTGCCGAAGAGGAACGACGTGAAGGAGTCGGTGAGGACGGACAGCGGATCCCGCATGCTTATGGCCCCTACCTTCGAATGCCGGTGGCGAACGGGAGGGTGTTCACAAAGGCGCGGTGGTGCTCGCGATCGCACCACTCCAGCTTCAGGTACGACTTGCCGGCGGAGGCCCTTATCGTGCGCTTGTCGCGCGCGAGGGCCTCGGGGTTGCGGGAGGAGACGGTGATGTAGCCGACCAGGTTGACGCCGGCCGCGCCGCTGGCCAGGTCCTCGCCGCGCTGGTCGATGCGGTTGTGGGCGGCCACGTCACGGGGGTCGACGGTGCGGTTCATCTTGGCCGCGCGGGAGGCCTCGGCGTCGTCGTTCGTCTTCTCGGTCAGCATGCGCTCGATGGCGACCTCGGTGGGTTCGAGGTCCATCGTGACGGCGACCGTGCGGATGACGTCCGGGGTGTGAACCAGCAGCGGGGCAAGGAAGTTGACGCCCACCGGGGTCATCGGCCACTCCTTCACCCAGGCGGTGGCGTGGCACCAGGGGGCGCGGGTGGAGGACTCGCGGGTCTTGGCCTGGAGGTAGGTCGGCTCCATGGCGTCCAGCTCGGCCGGCCAGGCGTTGCGCTTGGTCATCGCCTGGATGTGGTCGATGGGGTGGTCGGGGTCGTACATGGAGTGGATCAGGGAGGCGAGACGGCCCTGGCCGAGGGGCTGTCGTACGCGGATGTCGGCCTCCTGCAGACGCGAGCAGATGTCGGTCAGCTCGCGGGCCATGACGACGGCGAGGCCGGCGTCCCGGTCCACCTTGCGCCCGTTCTGGGGCCTCGCCGCGCGGGCCATCGCGTGGGCCTCGGCGGAGAGTTCGCGGTTGAAGTGCATGCAGGCGACCAGGTACGCGCGGTGCTGCTCGCTGCTGGTGGACACCATCGACTGGAGCTGGTCGTAGGACTGGGCCAGCCAGGGCAGTGCCTTCTCGTCGCCGCGCATCGCGACGTCCTTGGCGTGGGCGTCCGGGTCGGCGGGCAGGGTGCGGGCGAGCATCTGGATGCGGGTGACGAAGCCGTCGCCGTTGGCCACGTGCTTGAGCAGGGTGCCGAAGCGGTCGACGAGGGCTTCCTGGTCCTCGCTGTCGCGCAGGCCGACGCCGGGGCCCTCGATCTCGATCGCGGCGGTGACGGTGCGGCGGTCCGCGTGCAGCAGTACGGCGATCTCGTCGGGGCCGAAGGGGGCGGCCAGCCAGTTGATGCGGCCGATGCCCGGGGGCGGGCCGATCTCGACCTCGCGGCCGTCGTACTGCGTGCCGGCCTCCATGACGGAGGACCGGTAGGTGGTGCCCCGCTTCAGGCTGCGCTTGTAACTGCGGTTGATCTCGAACCACTTGTAGAACGTGCGGTGCTTGTACGGGACGTAGACCGCGGCGAGCGCGACCAGCGGGAAGCCCATCAGCAGCACGATGCGCATCGAGAGGACGGGGACCAGGAGCCCGCACATCATGCCGAGGAACGCGCCCGCGATGATGAGCGCGATCTCGCCGGACTCGCGGTTGCGGCCGACGATCGCGTTCGGCCGGGCGCGGCCGATGAGATATGTACGGCGGGGCGTGACCGGATGGGACAGGTGGGACTCGGTCGTCAACGCCCTTCACCTCCCGTGCGGTTGGAGCTGCTGTTGCCTGCGTGCGGGGTGTTCACCGGGCTGGCCGAACGGGGTGCGGGTGCGGCGGAGGGGACAGATCCGCCGCCACCACCGTTCGGGGTCCGGGTGCTGTGTGCGGCCACGCCGCCGCTGACCGGGTTGGCCGGGCGGGAGCCGCCGCCGGAGGACTGGCCGCCGCCGCCGCCTCCGCCGTCGTTCGTGCGGGCGCTGTGCGTCTTGATGCCCTGCGCGACCATGGTCGCCGGGGAGCTGATGACCGCGGCGGCCTTGCCCTCGGCGCCCTGCATGATGCGGTTGTTGCGGCCGTTGGCGATCTCGTCGCCGAAGCCGGGGACGAAGCGGTAGATCATCGCGCTGGCGAAGATGGCGAGCAGGATGATCGCGAGGCCGGAGACGACTGCGGAGAAGGAGTCGGGGCCGTTGTCGGAGGACAGGGCGCCGGCCAGGCCGAGCACGATCACGATGACCGGTTTCACGAGGATGACCGCGATCATGATGCCGGCCCAACGGCGGACGTGGCCCCAGAGGTTCTTGTCGACCAGGCCCGCGTAGACGACGGTGCCGAGCAGGGCGCCTACGTAGAGCAGGGCAGCCCTGATGACGAGCTCCAGCCAGAGCACTCCCGCGGCGAGGATGCTGACCAGGGAGACGACGATCAGCATGATCGGGCCGCCGCCGATGTCCTCGCCCTTGTTGAGGGCGCCGGAGAAGGTGCCGAAGAACGTGTCCGTCTGGTTGCCGGTGGTCTTGGCGAGGACGTCGGTGACGCCGTCGGTCGCGGAGACGATGGTGTAGAGGATGAGCGGCGTGAAGGCCGACGCGAGGACCGTCAGCCAGAGGAAGCCGATCGCCTCCGAGATGGCGGTGGTCAGCGGCACTCCGCGCACGGCTCGCTTGGCCACGGCCAGCAGCCACAGCAGGAGGGTCAGGATCGTCGACGCGGCGAACACGACGGCGTACTGCTGGAGGAACTTGGCGTTCGTGAAGTCGACGTTCGCGGTGTCCTTCACGGCGGCACTGAGCTTGTCGATGGTCCAGGAGGCGGCGTCGGCGCAGCCCTTGCCCAGGGAGGAGAGCGGGTCGAGGGTGCCGGTGGGGTCGATGGAGGTGGAGCCACCGGTGCCCTTGTCGTTGCTGCCGCGTTCGCAGTAGTCCTTGGCGGGGCCGTGGATCAGGTCGCAAGGATCGTTGCTCGTCGTGGGCGTTGGCGTGGGCGCGGCGAAGGCATGGGTGGCGAAAAGGACCGCGGAGGTCTGTACGGCGGTGAAGACGGCGGTCAGCCTGAGAAGGCGCCGGTTAGCGGGCATACGTGAACCCTCCGTACTCCTCGACGGCCTTCGCCATCTCGTCGGCACTGGAGGCCCTGTCGTCGCCGGGTACGGGCGCCGGGCCTTCCTTCTGGGAGTGCGTCACGATCTTCCAGTCGCCGCCGGTCCATTCGAGCTGCATCGAGATGGTGAACCAGCTGTTTGTGACCGGGTTCGTGGAGCCTTCACCGGCAAGGCCGAGGAGGCCGCTGCACCAGACCTCGACGGTCGCGTTGTTCTCGGAGGACGCCGTGACCTTGGTGCCGATCGGGCTCGTACGCGACACGAAGGTGTAGCCGGACGGTGTGGAGCCGTTCTCGTTCAGGCCCACGTTCTTGTTGAAAGCCGGTGTGTAGGCCTGGTCCAGCCGCGACTCGAAGTCCGAGACCCGGGAGGGCGTGATGATGGTCTGCAGGATGGCGTCCCGCTTGGCCTTGTTGAACATCTCGGCCGAGCCCAGTGCCACCGAGTAGTTCGCCGCCGCGCTCTGCGCACCCGTTCCGTCGTGGGTGTACCCGGTCGGGATGCCGGCCGCCTTCCCCTGCACGGCCTTCTCCCCGCTCGCTGCCGTCGTCGACGTCTCCGGCTTGTCGCCGGCTCCGGTCGAGGAAGGGGTGTCATCTCCGCCCCTGTTCGCGAATGCGATCGCTGCGATCAGGAGGACCACCACGCCGACCACCGTGACCAGGCTGCGGGACGACGAGCGGCCGCCTCTGCGGGCGCCGCCGTAGACGTCGCTGGTGCCCTCCGGGAGTCGTGTGCGGGTCTGACCGGTGCCGCCGTAACCCCCGGAGGGCTCGTGGTCGTCTCCGAGACTCATGCCGCGTACGCCCTCTCCACCTCGTAGACATACGACGGTAGCCGTGCTGGAGTCCGCGCGGACGCGGAGTGATGACTCGACATCAGGGAGAAGCAACCTCAGGGGGAGGGACGCCTGCTAGACGGCCATGCCGTACACGATGGTGAAGAGTGTGCCCAGGGAGCCGATGATGAAGACGCCCGTGAGACCGGCGATGATGAGGCCCTTGCCCTGTTCCGCGCTGAAGGTGTCCCGGAGGGCGGTCGCGCCGATGCGCTGCTTGGCGGCGCCCCAGATGGCAAGGGCGAGGCAGAGCAGGATGGCGACCGCCATCACCACCTCGATCATCACCTTGGCCTCGTTGCCCAGGCTGCCGAAGGGGCCCCAGTCCGGAGCGATCCCGCCGATGATGGTGTTGATGTCTCCCTTGTCGGCCGCAAAGAGCATGTAAGTCACCGCCCCTGTTCGGTAGTTCCGGTTCCGCGGCCCCTGCCATGGCGCAGAGGTCAGGCTCATTCTCGCCGACAATGGTGCCGTCGTATGTCGACTTGACGGCATTGGTTGGCGGGTTTCGTACGAATAGCTCGTACCGTCACTCTGTGTATCACGGCAGGTCACGCCGGGCAATGAGGCCTGAGCGAAACCTGTCGTGAGGTTCCGTCGTTGACCCCTTCTATGACCAGGGCCGTTTCTGACGGTCGGTCGGGTGAGCGGTCGCGCCGATGTTCTCCGGGTGAAGGGTATCCCGGCACGGCGAACGGGCCACGGCTGGTCGCCGTGGCCCGTTCGGTGACGGAGGGTCAGTCGGTCAGCCGGTGAAGGCCGATACGCCCTCCGGTGTGCCCAGGCCGGTCGGGCCGTCGTATCCCGACTGGGCGGTGCACAGGTAGGTGGTGGTGCAGGTGCCGTTGTTGCCGGAGGTCACGTCGTTCAGGGCCGAGGTGCCGGCTTTCGTGTAGGGGAAGGAGGCCGGGTAGGAGGAGGTGGACGGGGTGCCGGCCAGGGCGTAGACGCCCGCGATGATCGGGGACGAGGCGCTGGTGCCGCCGAAGGTGTACCAGCCGGCCGTGATGCCGTAGGAGTCGTAGACGGAGACTCCGGTGGCCGGGTCGGCGACCGCGGAGACGTCCGAGATCGTGCGCCTGGTGCAGCCGGTGTCGGTCTGCCAGGTCGGCTTGGTGTCATAGGCGGAGCAGCCGGAACCGGTGCCCTCGGTGCTGCTGGTCTTCCAGACCGTCTCGCTCCAGCCGCGGGTGGTGGAGGTGGCCTTGGAAAGGGCCGTGCCGCCCACCGAGGTCACGTACTTGGAGGCCGCCGGGTACTCGGCGCCGTAGCCGCTGTCGCCGGCCGAGACGGTGATGGCGACGCCCGCGTGGTTGAAGTACGAGGAGTCGTAGGAGGTGTCCGAGGAGGACTCGGAGCCGCCGTAGCTGTTGGAGACGTACTTCGCGCCCAGGGTGACCGCGCGGTTCACCGCGGTGCCGAGGTTGGCCATGGTGGCGGAGGTCGCCTCGACCAGCAGGATGTTGCAGTTCGGGCAGACGGCGGAGGCCATGTCGAGGTCGAGGGAGATCTCCTCGGCCCAGCCGGTGTCCGACGCGGGCAGGGAGGTCGTGGAGCCGGTCTGACTGACCTTCTTGAAGCAGCCGTTGGCCGTCGTGCAGGCCGAGAGGCCGTAGTACGAGCGGTAAGTGGCCAGGTCCGCCTCGGCGTTGGGGTCGTTGTAGGCGTCCACGATGGCGATGGTCTCGCCGGCGCCGTTGGAGGCGGCGGCGGAGGTCAGGCCGTAGGCCGACCGGAGGTCGGTGGGGCCGTAGCCGGACGGGGTGGCGGCGTCGGCCGCCTTGGGCGTGATGCCCGTTATTTTGGCCTGTTCTTTTTGGTAGGCGGTGAGGCCGCCGGTGACCCGGTAGGAGTCGCAGGCGAGTTCGCCCTTGTGCCGGGGCGTGGCACAGGGGGTCGCGGTCCAGGTCGCTTTCGCGGCGGTGGCCGAGGGGGCCGCGTCGGCTTGGACGGCGGTGCCGAATCCGGCGAGGAGCAGTGCGGCCGTGGCCGCTGCGGCGGTGCCGAGCCGGCGCCAACCGCTGCGCGCGGACGGTCTGTCGGGGGGAGTGGAACGCATCGTGCAGCCTCCTGATGTTCCTTGGTGGGGTGGAACAGGGGCGGTGCGGGTGCGAAGCCGTCGGTGTGGGGTCCGGCGGCGGGCGGCGGCCTGCGACGACGATGCGCTTGTTGAGTACGCGACAACAAGGGCGATCTGGAATCCTGACCTCCGCCTTACCGAACCGGTGCCGGCGAATGGATCGCGGGTGACGCGCACTTGACCCAACTCACAGGTGGATCAAGGGAGAACGGGTGGTCGGGGCAAGGGAGAACGGGCCGCGGCCGGCTGCCGTGACCCGTTTCCCTTCCGATGCCGCCGAGGAGTCCCCACGTACTCCCCTTCAGGCGGCTCCCCGTGACCCGACGGGGAGGTGCTGTCGTCCTGCGGGAGCCGCTCAGCCGGTGAAGGCGTCCAGGCCCTGAGGGGTGCCCCAGCCGGTCGGGCCGTCGTAGCCCGACTTCGCGGTGCAGAAGTAACTCGTCGAGCAGGTGCCGTTGTTGCCGCTGGTGACGTCGTTCAGGGCCGAGGTGCCGGCCGCGTTGTACGGGTACTGGGCCGGGTAGTCGCTGCTGCCCGGGGTGCCCGCGAGGGCGTACACCGACGCGATGATCGGGGACGAGGCGCTGGTGCCGCCGTAGGTGTTCCAGCCGGTGCCGTCGGCGCCGTAGGAGTCGTAGACGGAGACTCCGGTGGCCGGGTCGGCGACCGCCGAGATGTCGGAGATCATGCGCTTGGTGCAGCCCGTGTCGGTCTGCCAGCTGGGCTTGGCGTCGTAGGCGGAGCAGCCGGAGCCGGTGCCCTCGGTGGAGCTGGTCTTCCAGACGGACTCGGTCCAGCCGCGGCTGTTGGACGACGTCGACAGCTTGGTGCCGCCGACCGAGGTGACGTACTTGGACGCGGCCGGGTACTCGGCGCCGTAGGCCTCGTCGCCCGCGGAGACGGTGATGGCGACGCCCGCGTGGTTGAAGTACGAGGAGTCGTAGGAGGTGTCGGAGGAGGACTCCGAGCCGCCGTAGGAGTTGGAGACGAACTTGGCGCCCAGCTTGACCGCCTCGTTCACCGCCGTGCCCAGGTTGGCCATGCTCGACGACTTCGCCTCGACCAGCAGGATGTTCGCCTTCGGGGCGATCGCGGAGACCATGTCGAGGTCGAGCGAGATCTCACCGGCCCAGCCGCTGTCCGCGGTGGGCAGCGAGGTGGTGGAGCCGGTCTGACTGACCTTCTTGAAGCAGCCGTTGGCGGTCGTGCAGGCCGAGAGGCCGTAGTACGAGCGGTAGGTGGCCAGGTCCGCCGCGGCGTTCGGGTCGTCGTACGCGTCGACGATGGCGACCGTCTCGCCCGCGCCGTCGGAGGCGGACGCGGAGGTCAGGCCGTAGGCCGACTGGAGGTCGCTCGGGCCGTAGCCGGTCGGCGTGGCCGAAGCGGCCTTGGGCGAGACCGACTTGGGCGTCACGCCCTTCTTCGCGGCCTGCGCCTCCTGGAAGGCGGTGGTGCCGGAGGTGACGCGCAGGGCGTTGCAGGACGCGTAGCCCTTGGCGGGGGTGGCGTGACAGGCCGAGGTGTACGTGACGTGGGCCTTGGCGACCGCCGCGGCGATCTCCTTGGCACTGGCCTTGTGCGCGGCGGGAGTTGCGGCGCTCGCGTGCACCGCGGTGCCGAGGCCGGCCAGGACGAGCGCGGTGGTGGCCGCGGCGGCCGAGCCGATGCGGGTCCATCTGGCGCGTATGTGGGGGGAGTTGGACGTGGACGTACGCAACGTAAAGCCTCCTGGGAGGGGTGGGCAGAGGCCTGCGGTGGGGGGGACTGCCAGGGGTTCCCGGCAGGGGCGGCGACCCGCGTAGACCATTGCTTGTTGAGTACGCGACAAACAAGACAGGTTTCGGAATCCTGACTTCCGCATTACTGAAGGAGCCTGTGGGCTTACTGATCAATGGCTGGGCGATGGAGGGGGAATGGGGGTGGCTTGACCCTGCGCACAGCCGGGACACAGGGGAATGGGGGTCGGTGTCGGGGGTCAGGTGCCGGGTGTCAGCACGATCCGTTGGCCGGGGGCGGTGGGGGCGCTCCACGCCTTCTCGACCTCGGCGAGCGGGACGGTGAGCGGGTCCACGGCGAAGGCGCCGGACGTGATCCGCTCGGCCAGGGAAGGGAGTTCGGCGAGGATGCCGGCGGTGCTGACCGAGCCCTGGCCGCTGCCCATGATCCGCAGGTCGGCCGCGCGCAAGTAGGCGGAGGGCAGGGTGAGTTCGGTGCCGGCCATGGAGCCGATCTGGATCCAGGCGAGGGTCTTGGCGCGGTCGGGGCGGGCGGTGAGGAGGGCGGGCATCGCCTGTTCGGTGACCGGGCCCCAGACGTAGTCGACGACGACGTCCGCGTCGGCGGCGGTGCGGGCGAGGTCGGCGGCGACCTGGTCGGGGGCGGCCGCCAGGGAGACGGTCTCGTCGGCGCCCAAGTCCGGCAGCAGGGCCAGGCGTTCGGGGTCGCGGCCGGCGGCGACGACTTGGGCGGCGCCGAGATGCTTGGCGATCTGCACCGCGAGTCGGCCCGCGCTGCCGGTCGCGCCCAGCACCAGGACGCGGGCGTCGGACGGCAGCGTGACGCGGCGGCGCAGGGCGACCCAGGACGACATCGCGGGGTTCATCGCGGCGGCCACGGCGATCGGGTCGGTGCCCGGCGGCAGCGCGACGGCCCGGCGCCGGTCCACGACGGCCTGCTCGGCCATCGTGCCGGGGGCGTCGTCGGGGGCGACGAAGTAGAGGAGTCCGCCGTCGGGGGCGCGGCCGACCGCGTCGATGCCCGGGATCAGGGGGAGGGTGCCGTCGGAGGTGTAGTGGGTGCCGTCGGCGGTGGAGCGGACGCGGGGGTGCAGTCCTGCGGCCAGGACGTCGACGAGGACCTGGTGCTCGCCCTCGGGGCGGGGGGTGTCGACGGTGTCGTAGCGGGGCGGGGTGGCGAAGGAGTGGACGACGGCTGCGTGCATGAGGGGCTCCTGATGTGAGAGGCATATGGTTGGTGGCGCGTACTACTTTGAAATTAGTTTGTGGCACGTACTAGGTCAAGAGGTTTGTGCCACGTACCAAATGAACGAAGGAGACGACCATGACCGCCGGTCACCCGTCGGATGCGGTGCCGGGCGCCCCGGACCGGTCCCTGAACACCGTGGACGCCCTGGTCCAGCTGTCGTTCCTGGTGCAGGGCGTGCTCACGCGGGTCGCGGCCGCGCACGAGCTCTCGGTCGTCCAGGTCCGGCTGCTGGGAATCCTGCGCGACCGGCGGCCGGGGATGCTCGAACTCGCCCGGCATCTCGGCCTGGACAAGTCCTCGATGACGGGACTGGTCACCCGGGCCGAGAAGCGGGGGCTGGTGAGCCGGGTGCCGTCGCCGCACGACGGGCGCGGGGTGCTGGTGAGCCTGACGCCGGCCGGGCGGGAGCTGACCGAGGAGGGCGGTGCCGAGATCGAGCGGGCGATCGGCGAGCTGGCCGAGGCGCTGACGGAGGGGGAGCAGGGACAGCTGCGGGCGCTGGCGGCGAAACTGCTGGCTGGGGGAGCGGGCGACACCTCGGCGTCGGGCGGCTGACCGGGACCCGCTCCTGGCTGACCGGGACGCTCTTCCCGGTAGGCCGGGACAGGACCCGCAGGCGAGGTCGGGAGGGGCCGGTTACGGTGAGAAGGGCGGACCGGTTTCTCACCTTCGTAGGTCAGAGTGGGCCCCGATGAAGCGCATCCCACGCATCACCCGCCCTGTGTTCGTCGCGTTCGCGCTGCTCGTGCCGGCCGTCACCTCGGCCTCGCTGGCCGCCGCCGACGACGGTCCCGGGCCGCTCGGCGTGACCGCGGTCGCCGCCGTCACGACGCAGAGCGCGCGGGTCGGGGCGCTGTTCGCCGCCGGCCGGGCCGGCCGCCTCGCCGGCGGCCACTTCTGCACCGCGTCCGTCGTGCGCAGCCCGCATCACAACGTGATCGTGACCGCGGCGCACTGCCTGGACGACACCGGGAACCTCGTGTTCGTGCCCGGGTACCGGGACGGCCGGGCGCCGCACGGGGTGTGGACCGTGCGCAGACGGTTCCTGCCCGACGGCTGGGCCAAGGGGCAGGACGAGGACAGCGACGTCGCCTTCGCCGTGCTGGACGACCGGGACGGGCGGGGCGTCGAGGACGTGGTCGGCGGGAACCGGTTCACCGCGGGGACGGCGACCGGTGCCACGGCGGTGACCGTGACCGGGTATCCGAACTCCCGCGAGGTGCCGGTCAGCTGCACCAACAAGCCGGTCGCGCACAGCCGTACCCAACAGCGCATCGCCTGCCCCGACTTCACCGGCGGCACCAGCGGCAGCCCCTGGGTGAACGGGGACGGGCAGGTCGTCGGCGTGCTCGGTGGGCACGAACAGGGCGGCGCCACGGCCGACATCTCCTACAGCGTGGCGCTGGGCAAGGAGTCGGCGGAGCTGTACGAGGACGCGGCGACGGATCCCTGACGGTCGCCCCCCCCAGGACCCCGGAATCGACGCCTACGTATTGTCCGGTTTCCGCTTCTCTTGATCACCCCGGAAGACGGGTGCCGCCCCTAGACTGACCTGGGCGCGGACTCCTGGGTGTCGAGGGGCGGTTGACGGTGCGTAAGGGATGGATCGTGGCGGGCGTCGCCGCCGGCACTGGCCTGTCCTTCGTGACCCTGCTCGTCGTCGGGGTCTACATCGTCGCCGGGAACCTCGTCAACGGCGTGGGCGGCAGCGGCAAGGCACTGGCCAAGGGCGCCGTGCCGGCCGCGTACCAGGGCCTCGTGCAGAAGTGGGGCAACCTCTGCCCGGCCATCAACCCGGCGCTGCTCGCCGCGCAGCTCTACCAGGAGAGCGGGTTCAACCCGAACGCCAAGAGCCCGGCGGCGGCCGAGGGGATAGCGCAGTTCATCCCCGGGACGTGGGCCACGCACGGGATCGACGGCAACGGAGACGGCGTACGCAATGTGTGGGATCCGGAGGACGCCATTCCGTCCGCCGCCTCCTACGACTGCCAACTCGCGTCGTACGTGAAGGACGTACCCGGGAATCTGACTGAAAACATGCTGGCCTCGTACAACGCCGGTTCCTACGCGGTGATCAAGTACGGGGGTGTGCCGCCGTACGCGGAGACCCGGAACTACGTCAAGACGATCACGACCCTGGAGGAGAGCTTCGCGGCTCCCGTGAGCCGGGTCGATCCGTCGAAGCAGGCGGCCGGGGCGATCTACTACGCGCAGAAGAAGCTCGGCACGCCGTACCTGTGGGGCGGCAACGGAACCGCCGCCCAGGGCGGGCGTTTCGACTGCTCGGGGCTGACGAAGGCCGCGTACGAGAGTGTCGGGATCACGCTGCCGCGGGTCGCCAACGACCAGTACAACGCGGGCCCGCACCCCTCGCGCGACGAACTGCTCCCCGGCGATCTGGTCTTCTTCTCGGACGACCTGACCGACTCCCGGGCGATCCGGCATGTCGGGATCTACGTCGGCGGCGGGTACATGATCGACGCGCCCCGGACGGGGGCCGTGATCCGGTTCGACCCGATCGACACCCCCGACTACTTCGGCGCCACCCGGGTCACCGAAGATGGCGCGAAAGCACTCCCCACGACGGTGTGAGCGGAGCGTCAACCCACCCCCTGAGCTGGGGAGATGTGTCTCTCTTCGATAACGTCTGAGTGATCATTCGGTGGAGGGTGGAACGTATTAACCGGGACCGTGCGTTCCTGTTGTCGTAGTGATCTACGGCGTGAACTACATCCACATCCACGGGGGTGGGTAGGCGCGGCGCACGAAGGAGTGCGTCCGCAAGCAGCAGACGACGAAGGGGCCGCAGCACGATGGCTGGACTCGCCGAATCCGGGTCGAACCCCGACGTCGACCTGCTCTACGACATCAACGGCCTCGCCAAGGACGCCCCGCACTGGTTCGACCGGGGCATGGAGTTCGTCGGTGAGTACGGGCTGCTGATCGCCATGGTCCTGCTCGTGCTGGCCTGCTGGTGGTCGGTCCGCCGGCGCGGCGGTACGGAGGCCGCGTCCTCCGTGGCCGCCCTGATCTGGGCCCCGCTCGCCGCCGGCCTCGCCGTCCTGGTGAACATCCCGATACGGGGCTTCGTGGAGCGCCCCCGCCCCTTCCTCACCCACGAGGGCCTCGACGTCCTCGTCTCGGGCAAGACCGACTACTCCTTCGTCAGCGACCACGCGACCATCACGATGGCCATCGGCGTCGGCCTCTTCGTGGCCCACCGGAAGTTCGGGCTCGTCGGCATCGGCCTGGCCCTCCTCGAAGGCTTCTGCCGCGTCTACATGGGCGTGCACTACCCGACGGACGTCATCGGCGGCTTCGCCCTGGGCACGGCCGTGGCTCTCCTGCTCTCCCCGCTGGCGATGGCCCTGCTCACGCCGGTGACCCAGGCCGTGGAGCGGGCCCCGCGGGCAGGCCGACTCATCCGATCGAGGCGCCGCCCGCGCATCGAACAGGACGCGTTGATCCCGGGCACGCGCACGGAGGCGGGCGTGGAGGACAGAGACCTGGCGGCCTGACGGCTGGTCCGCGTGCCGTTGACGCCGGTTTCTAGACGGCCTGCGGATACGTGAAGAAGTGGTCCGGGTCGTACTGCTTCTTCACCTTGGCCAACCGCCCGGCCGCGGATCCGTAGTACGCCTTGCGCCAGTCCTTCAGCGCCGCGTCCGCGTAATTCTGGTAGGCCGCGCCGGAGGCATACGGTTTCATCGCGTCGTGCGCCCCCGACAGCCACGCCTGTGCTGTGCTGCCGGACGTGCCCGGGGTCCAGGACACTATGTACTGCGCCAGCATCCGCGAGCCGCGGTGCACGAACGCCGTCGCCGTCGGAGACACCCGGTTGACCGCCCCGCCCAGCGCGGTGAACGCGATGCTGCCCGCGCCGCCCCGTACCGACGCCATCTGCGACAGCAGCGTCTGGATGCCGGCCGCCGAGATGGACCGGTCGAAGAAGTCGGAGCGCCCGACGTACGTCTCCCGCTCGAGCGCGCCCTGCGCGTTGCGCCCCGGGGTGGAGCCCGGCAGATGGCACTGCGCCTGCGCGGAGTACGAGGAGCAGCCGGCGTAGATCTCCATGGCCTCCTCGTAACCGCGCCGCCGCAGCGAGACGCTGCTGGCGTCGGCGCCGATCTGCTGGGCGAGGCGGTCCACGGCGTTCTGGAGCTCGGTGTAGCCGCCCAGGGAGAACGCCGAGACGGAGACCGACGGGGAGCCGCCCGAGTTCTCCAGGTGGAGCGCGGACCAGATCTCGTCCGGCTGGTCCGGGCCCCACTCCTGCCAGGCCCTGATCACCGCGGCGGCCTTCTCCCACGGCCAGGCCAGATAGCCGGAGACGGCCTGCGGCGCGGGGTGGGTCTTGAAGTGCAGCTCGGTCACCACGCCGAAGTTGCCGTTGCCCGCGCCGCGCAGGGCCCAGAACAGCTCCTTGTTGGTGCTGGAGTTCGCGACCAGCTGCTTGCCGTCCGCCGTGATCAGGGTCGCCTGCGTGAGGCTGTCGCAGGTCAGTCCGTACGCCCGTGAGACCACCCCGTGGCCGCCGCCGAGGACCAGGCCGGAGACGCCGACCGTGGGACAGGAGCCCGCCGGTATCGTCACGCCCTTCGCGGCGAGCGCGCGGTAGACGTCGATCAGCTTGGAACCGGCGCCGACGACCGCCTGGCCGCCGCTGACCCGGGCCGAGTTGAGCTTGGAGACGTCGACGATCAGCTTGCCGTTGCCCGAGGACCAGCCGCCGTAGGAGTGGCCGCCGTTGCGGATGGCGACCTGCACGCCGTGGGCGCGGGCGTAGGCCAGGGTCGTACGGATGTCGTCGGCGTGGGCGACGTAGGCGACCGCCGCGGGCTTCAGTCCGTCGAAGCGGGTGTTGTACAACTGGCGGGCCGTGGCCCACTCGGCGTCGCCGGGGCGGACCAGTGTGCCGTCGAGGTCGCGGCCGAGGGCGGCCCAGTTCGCCGGGGCGGCCGAGGTGCCGGCGGCCCGGGCCGACGTACCGGACGAGGAGTCGCCGGACGTGCCGGAACCCGTGACGCCGCCCTTGCACGCGGTCGCGGCCACCGCCGCCACCGCGGCCGCGCCGCCTCCGATGAACGTACGCCGTTGCATGTGTGCCTCCTGTCGGCCTCCGTGGAACGAGACGAACCACCCGTCCCACGGGTTCCACTTGGTCGACACTCCGTACGGACGGCAGGAGCTCCTACGCGCGTAGGGCTGTGTAACGATCTCGCCGGAATCTCTGTGTGCCCAACCCGTGAGCATTCCGTGACCTAACCACACCGTCCGCAGGGGTTCACCTTGCGTTCATTTACGGCCATAGGCGCCTTCACCTGATCTGCCTAATTTCGGCCTTACCGATGACGGTCGCGTCGTGAATATGCGCCCGCATCACCCAGTCTTCGCACGCCGCCGATTCAGGACGGCAGCATTGGAAGGAACTCCCTCAGTGAAGCTTCAGCGCATGAATCGGCGGGCCGTCGCCCTCGGTGCACTCGCCGCCTCCGGCGCCCTGGTCCTCACGGCGTGCGGCTCCGACGACACCGGCAGTGACAGCGGCTCCAGCAGCAGCGCCTCGTCGACTGCGGCCGCCGGCTCGATCAAGTGTGACGACGCGAAGGGCCAGCTGCTCTCCGACGGTTCGTCGGCGCAGAAGAACGCCATCGACGCCTGGGTCGCCCAGTTCACCAAGGCCTGTGGCGTGCAGATCAACTACAAGGCCGGCGGCTCCGGCGCGGGTGTCACCTCCTTCACCCAGGGCCAGCTCGCCTTCGCCGGTTCCGACTCGGCGCTGAAGCCCGAAGAGGTCACCGCCTCCAAGAAGGTCTGCTCCGGCGGCCAGGGCATCGACCTCCCGATGGTCGGCGGCCCGATCGCGATCGGCTACAACGTGTCCGGCGTGGACAACCTGGTCCTGGACGCCCCGACGCTCGCCAAGATCTTCGACAGCAAGATCACCAAGTGGAACGACGCGGCGATCAAGAAGCTGAACCCCGACGCGAAGCTTCCCGACCTGAAGATCCAGGCGTTCCACCGCTCGGACGAGTCCGGCACCACGGACAACTTCACCAAGTACCTCAAGGCCGCGACGCCCGACAACTGGAAGTACGAGGGCGGTAAGGCCTGGCAGGCCAAGGGTGGCCAGGCGGCCGCTCAGTCCTCCGGCGTGGCCGCCCAGGTCAAGCAGACCAACGGCGCCATCGGCTACTTCGAGCTGTCCTACGTCGCCGACGGTGTGAAGGCCGTCAGCATCGACACCGGCGCCAGCGCCCCGGTCGCGGCGAGCAGCGAGAGCGCCACCAAGGCCATCGCCGACGCCAAGGTCGTCGGCACGGGCAGCGACCTGTCGCTGCAGCTGAACTACAACACCAAGGCCGACGGCGCCTACCCGATCACCCTCGTCACCTACGAGATCGTCTGCGACAAGGGCAACAAGGCCGACACCCTGCCCGGCACGAAGGCGTTCCTGACCTACATCGCCTCGGAGGAGGGTCAGGCCCTGCTTCCGAACCTGGGCTACGCCCCGATCCCCGACGACATCATCGCCAAGGTTCGTACCACCATCTCGAGCCTGAGCTGATCTGAGCGTGCGATCCGGCCCCGGGTCTGAACCGGGGCCGGACCGCACCGTCCGGTGCACCGCCGCCACGAGCCGTACGGTCGCGTACGGCTTCGCAGAGCCGCGCCTCGCGTGCGGTTCCGCAGACCGGAGAACCCGATGGACATAACGACACAGAACACCGACGCCCCACCCCCCACTCCACAGCCGACGGAGCCCCAGGAACAAGCCCCGGCCCGCGGCGTCACCCGACCCGGAGACCGGATCTTCCTCGGTCTCTCCCGTGGGTCGGGCATCCTGCTGCTGGTGATCATGGCCGCGATCGCGGCCTTCCTCACCTATCGCGCCTCCCTCGCGATCAGCAAGGACCACACGAACTTCTTCACCACCTTCGAGTGGAACACCGGCCTCCAGCCGCCGAGCTTCGGCATCGCGGTCCTGGCCTACGGCACGGTCGTCTCCTCGATCATCGCCATGATCCTCGCGGTCCCGATCGCCGTGGCCATCGCGCTGTTCCTCACGCACTACGCCCCGCGCAGGCTGAGCAGTCCGATCGCCTACGTGATCGACCTGCTCGCCGCCGTGCCGTCCATCGTCTACGGCCTGTGGGGCGCGCTGGTCCTGGTTCCGCACATGACGGGACTGTTCAGCTGGCTCAACGACTACTTCAGCTGGTCCGGCCTCTTCTCGTGGGACGGGGGCGCCCCGCGCTCGATGCTCACCGTCGGCATCCTGCTCGCGATCATGATCCTGCCGGTCATCACCAACGTGAGCCGCGAGGTCTTCCGCCAGTCCCCGCAGATGATCGAGGAAGCGGCCCTGGCCCTCGGCGCCACGCGCTGGGAGGTCATCCGGATGTCCGTCCTGCCCTTCGGCCGCTCCGGCGTCATCTCCGCCTCGATGCTGGGCCTCGGCCGCGCGCTCGGCGAGACGATGGCCGTCGCGACCGTGCTCTCCCCGGACTTCCTGATCCACGGCAGCCTGCTCAACCCGGGCGGCGGCACCTTCGCCCAGAACATCGCCAGCAAGTTCGGCGAGGCGGACGAGTTCGGCCGTGACGCGCTCATCGCCTCCGGTCTGGTCCTGTTCGTCATCACCCTGCTGGTCAACGGCGCGGCACGCATGATCATCGCCCGCCGCAAGGAGTACTCGGGGGCCAACGCATGAGCAACCCAGCACCCGTCGCCGACCGTGCGCCCAGCACGCTGCGCGGCGCGATCCTGCCGAAGTGGTCGCCGTTCGCGATCGCGGGCGGCTCCGTGGTCCTCGCCGTCGTCATCGGGCTGGTCTTCGGCCTGGACAGCAGGATCCAGTGGGGCCTGATCGCCGGTCTGCTCTTCCTCGTCGGCACGTACGGCATCTCCGCACAGATCGAGGGACGCCGGCAGGCCAAGGACCGGATCGCGACCGGGCTGGTCTGGGTCGCCTTCCTGATCGCCCTGGTACCGCTGATCTCCCTGGTGTGGACGACCGTCGCGCGCGGCACGAAGGTCCTCGACATCTTCTTCCTGACCCACTCGATGGGCATCGTCACCGACAACCAGCCCGGCGGCGGTATCTACCACGCCATCATCGGCAGCCTGGAGCAGGTCGGTCTCGCCACCGTCATCGCGGCGCCGATCGGCGTGCTCACCGCCGTCTACCTGGTGGAGTACGGCCGGGGCAACCTCTCCCGGGCGATCACCTTCTTCGTCGACGTGATGACCGGTATCCCCTCGATCGTCGCGGGCCTGTTCATCCTCAGCATCATGCTGATCTTCGACATGGAGCCCTTCGGCTTCGCCGGTTCGCTGGCCCTGGCGATCCTGATGATGCCGGTCGTGGTCCGCTCCACCGAGGAGATGCTCAAGCTCGTCCCGAACGAGCTGCGCGAGGCCTCCCTCGCGCTCGGCATCCCGAAGTGGCGCACCATCCTGAAGGTGGTCCTGCCGACGTCCATCGGCGGCATCACCACCGGCATCATGCTGGCGGTCGCCCGTATCGCGGGTGAGACGGCGCCGGTGCTGCTGCTGGTGTTCGGCAACCGGTTCATCAACAACAACCCCTTCGAGGGTGCGCAACAGTCGCTGCCGCTGTACATCTATCAGCAGTACGCGAACAGCGCGGGCGCCAATGCGGCGTACGACCGGGCCTGGGCGGCGTCGCTCACGCTGATCGCCTTCGTGATGATCCTCAACCTCGTGGCTCGCGGCGTCGCCCGCTGGAAGGCCCCGAAGTCCGGTCGCTGACGCGGCCAACAGCGACCAGACTCCCCCTCGAAAGAAGCAGTGATTTCCATGGCCAAGCGAATCGACGTCAGCGGCCTCAGTGCCTACTACGGCTCCTTCCGCGCCATCGAGGACATCTCGATGGCCATCGAGCCCCGCAGTGTCACGGCCTTCATCGGCCCGTCCGGCTGCGGCAAGTCCACGTTCCTGCGCACCCTGAACCGGATGCACGAGGTCACCTCGGGCGGCCGGGTCGAGGGCAAGGTCATGCTCGACGACGAGAACCTGTACGGCGCCGGGATCGACCCGGTGGCCGTGCGGCGTGAGGTCGGCATGGTCTTCCAGCGGCCCAACCCCTTCCCGACCATGTCCGTCTTCGAGAACGTCGCGGCCGGCCTGAAGCTGTCCGGCTCGTACAAGAAGAACGAGCTCAACGACATCGTCGAGAAGTCCCTCAAGGGCGCGAACCTCTGGAACGAGGTCAAGGACCGGCTGAACAAGCCCGGTTCCGGTCTCTCCGGCGGTCAGCAGCAGCGTCTGTGCATCGCCCGCGCGATCGCGGTCGAGCCCAAGGTGCTGCTGATGGACGAGCCCTGCTCCGCCCTCGACCCGATCTCCACCCTCGCCATCGAGGACCTGATCGGTGAGCTGAAGGAGCGCTTCACGATCGTCATCGTGACGCACAACATGCAGCAGGCGGCGCGTGTCTCGGACCGGACGGCGTTCTTCAACCTGGCCGCCGTCGGTCAGCCCGGCAAGCTGATCGAGATCGATGACACGGAGCGGATCTTCTCCAACCCGTCGGTCCAGGCGACCGAGGACTACATCTCCGGCCGCTTCGGCTGAGCCGAACCCGAGCCGGAACGACCCCTCGCGGTGCTGCATGGCGGTGCCACCGTGAGGTCGATGAAGGGCCCGCCCCTGGCTCCCGGGGGCGGGCCCGTCGTCGTATGCCGAAGAGCACGAGGGGCGATGCCCTCGGCGTTCGACCGGCTTACAGGAACGCCAGGTTCACGAGTCCGAACGACCCCGCCGCCACCAGTGCCGCGGCCGGCATCGTGATGAACCAGCCCAGGACGATGTTCTTGGCGACCCCCCAGCGCACGGCCTTCACGCGCTTGGTGGCGCCGACGCCCATGATGGCGGAGGTGATGACGTGGGTCGTGGAGACCGGGGCCTTGAAGAGGTACGCGGTGGTGAACATGATCGCCGCGCCGGTCGTCTCGGCGGCGAAGCCCTGCGGGGGATCGAGCTCGATGATCTTCCGGCCCAGGGTGCGCATGATGCGCCAGCCGCCCGCGTAGGTGCCGAGCGACAGCATCAGGGCGCAGGCGATCTTCACCCAGACCGGGATCGGGTCGCCGTACGTCTCGTGGCCGGAAATGACCAGTGCCATCACCACGATGCCCATGGTCTTCTGCGCGTCCTGCAGACCGTGGCCCAGCGCCATGCCGGCCGCGGACACCGTCTGCGCGATCCGGAAGCCCCGCTTGGCCTTGTGCGGGTTGGAGCGCCGGAACATCCACATGATCGCCGTCATGACGAGGTAGCCGGCCACCAGGCCGACGACCGGCGAGACGAACATCGGGATGACGACCTTGTCGAGCACGCCGTGCCAGATCACGTCGGTGCCGCCCGCGAGGGCCGCGCCCACCATGCCGCCGAACAGCGCGTGGGAGGACGAGGAGGGCAGGCCGAAGTACCAGGTGACCAGGTTCCAGACGATGGCGCCGACCAGTGCCGCGAAGAGGATGCCCATCCCCTTCGAGCCCTCGGGCGTCTCGATCAGGCCCTCGCTGACGGTCTTGGCGACACCGGAGCCGAGGAAGGCGCCGGCGAGGTTCATCACGGCGGCCATGGCCAGCGCCGCCCGCGGGGTCAGCGCCCGCGTCGACACGGACGTCGCGATCGCGTTCGCCGAGTCGTGGAAGCCGTTGGTGTACGTGAAGAAGAGCGCGACCGCGATGGTCACGATGAGAGCGAAGGTGTCCATCGACGCCTCAGGACTCCTTGACGGCGATGGTCTCCACCGTGTTCGCCACGTGCTCGAACGCGTCGGCCGCCTCTTCCAGGACGTCCACGATCTGCTTGAGCTTCAGCACCTCGATGGCGTCGTACTTGCCGTTGAAGAGATGTGCAAGAAGCTTTCTGTGGATCTGGTCGGCCTGGTTCTCCAGGCGGTTGACCTCGATCCAGTACTCGGTGAGGTTGTCCATCGTGCGCAGGTTCGGCATGGCCTCGGCGGTCAGTTCCGCCGCCCGCGCCAGCACCTCGATCTGCTGCTCGACACCCTTGGGCAGCTCCTCCACGTTGTAGAGGACGACGAGGTCGACGGCCTCCTCCATGAAGTCCATGATGTCGTCGAGGCAGGACGCGAGGTTGTAGATGTCCTCGCGGTCGAAGGGCGTGATGAAGGAGGAGTTGAGCTGGTGGAAAATCGCGTGCGTGGCGTCGTCGCCTGCGTGTTCGGCTGCCCGCATGCGCTCTGCGATCTCGGCCCGGCCGGCGGTGTCCGCCCCGAGCAGTTCCATCAGGAGTTTCGAGCCCGTGACGATGTTGTCCGCGGACGCGGCGAACATGTCGTAGAAGCTCGTCTCCCTGGGGGTCAGACGAAAGCGCACAAGGGGTCCTCGGATTGCATCGGTTTCGGTCAGGCTGATGCTAAGGGCATCATCCGGCCACGGCTAATGGGCCGCCCATCAGTGTCGCCCATCGGGCACGGTGATCAGCACGGGGGCTTACCAAGGGCCCTATACCCAGCAAAGTTCGTTACCATATACCCAGCAGGGGTATGTGATCGCCCCGTGACGTGGAGGACGCGATGACGACGACAGAGGCCGGCACCACGGCCCCCTCCGAGGACATCGAGAGCGGCGGCCACGAGCACGTCACGCACGGCTACCACAAGCAGAAGGACGAGCACCTCAAGCGGCTGCGCCGGATCGAGGGCCAGATCCGCGGCCTGCAGCGCATGGTCGAGGAGGACACCTACTGCATCGACATACTCACCCAGGTGTCCGCCTCCACCAAGGCCCTGCAGTCCTTCGCGCTGCAACTCCTGGAGGAACACCTGCGGCACTGCGTCGCCGACGCGGCCGTCAAGGGCGGCGACGAGATCGACGCCAAGGTCGAGGAGGCCACGAAGGCCATCGGCCGCCTGCTGCGCACCTGAGTGCGACAGGAGGCCTGCTCACCGGCCGACCGGCTCCTCGCGTTCCTCGGCCACTCTCAGCACCTCGTCGATGCAATCCATGCTGAGCCGGTCCTCGCGCGCGGCCGAGGCCGCGATGATCAGGTCTCCGCACAGCTCGATCTCGGCGAGGGCCACGTGGTCCTGAACTGCCGTACCGCCGACCGGAGCCACGTGCATCACCTCTTCTCTGCCGTCACCGACTTCCTAGAGTAGGGAGCGGCCTACACACCGCGCATGGCACGGAAGGGCTAGTTCTTGACGCCCGTCACTGAACCACGCGCCCGCCCTCACCCCTCTGCGATCTTCCCGGCGTAGATGTCACTCGCCTTCGGCAGGGATACGTCGACGGGGGCCCCGAAGTCGTACAGCAACGTCGTCGAGGCCACCGCGACGGTACCTTTCTGCCGGCCGTTGACGAAGCTGAACCGGTGTCTGACCTTGCGGATGCGGCCCTCGTCGTCGAGATAGACGTCGAACGGCACCTCGGCGGTGGCGAACCCTTTCGCCGCCGCGGCCAGCGAGGCCCGGCCCCCCTGGGAGGCGCCCCGCGCCGCGAACGTGAGATCGGCCACGCCACGGTAGTGCCGCACCTTGGCGCCGGCCACCTCGGTACGGCCGAGGTAGGTCGCCGTGCGGGTGCCGCGCAGCAGCTCGGCGGCGGCGAAGGGGTCGGTGGCGCCGCCGGTCACGAGGTTCCCGTCGGCGAGGGCGGCCGTCTCCACCCGGACCCACTTGTCGGCGGGGACCCCCGCGCCCCGGTTCTTCATGAACAGGGCGCCGGGTGCGAGGAGTTCGGTGATCGGGCGGTGCTCGGTGTGGCCGGCCGGGTCCTGCGGCAACCGCACCCGCAGCCGGCCCAGCTGCCTGCGGTAGTCGTAGACGCCCTCGCCGCGGATGGTGACCCGGGTGCCGCCGGTGGCCATCTCCATCGACGTCCGCGCCTTCGAACTGCCCGCCTCCACCAGGGTCCCGGCGGCCCGGTGCAGGGTCCCGACCGGATCCGACGTGCGGGCGTCGGCGCTGCCGTCGGCACCGGAACAGCCGCTCGCGCCCAGGGAGCCGAGACAGACGAAGACCCCCGCGAGGACCGCTCCGCCCGCCCTGCCCTGCCGTTCCGCCATGGCCCGCTCACCCCCAGCCGGCCCGCCCGGCACGGGCCCCCTGTCGTTCCGCTTAACGAGGGGTGGGGGGTGCCGTCACGCGGATACCAGGCCCGCCGCCGGAGGCGGCTCATTTACACAGCACCCGCACTGGGTAGCGTGTGATCGTGCCGCATGAGGAACACCGGACGACGACCGTCGAAGAGGGCAGGTTCTGCTTCGCCCGCTGCAGCTGCGGCTGGCGCGGGCCGGCCCGCAGAGCGCGCAGCAAGGCGAGAACGGATGCCGAGGGACACCTGAACGTTCAGGCGTGACGCAGGGTGGTGAGCAGCTCGTCGACCAGGCCGCGGTCGCGGAACTGGGTCAGCCGGCTGCGGGCCGCGCCGGGCGAGAGCCACAGGATGCGGTCCACCTCGTCGTTCGGGGCGAACCCGCCGGAGACGGCCTCGGCCGCCCAGTACCGGACCTGCTTGGGGCGCCCGCCCACGAAGTAGCGCACGGTGGACAGCTCCGTGCCCGGCTCGGCCGTGTACCCCGTCTCCTCGGTCACCTCGCGCAGGGCCCCGGTGAGCGATTCCTCGCCGCGTTTCAGCTTGCCCTTGGGGTGGGACCAGTCGTCGTACTTCGGCCGGTGGACCAGGCAGACCTCGAGCGCGGAGTCGACGGGGGAGTGCCGCCACAGCACCGCGCCGGCCGCCTGGATCAGGGTGTTGTCGGTCTGGGTCACCGGGCACGCACCTCCTGCTTCCGCGTCAACTGGCCCGCACTTCTTGCTTCTGCCATGCCTGCTGGAAGGCGAAACGGGCGCCCTCCACCTCGTGCCGCTGGTCGGCGTGGAGCACGCCGAGCGCGTAGGCCGTCGCCGGGGCGATGCGTGGGGTGCGGGCCGCCGAGGCCGCGGCGGCGGCCGCCTCCGAGGCGTCCCGGTGCCGGTTCAGGGCCTGGCCCGCGTCGAGGAGGCGGACGTCGACCAGGGCGTTGTCGCCGAGGAGGACCTCGCGGGAGTAGCGGTGCAGGCGCAGCAGCAGCCGGACCTGGTGCCAGGGGGCGTCCTGCGGATGCGGGGCCGGGTCCGGGGAGAGGCCGTGGATCAGGGCCTCCGCGTTGTAGGGGTGCCCGGCGGTGACCAGCGGCAGGCCGGTCACGGCGTCGGTGAGCCGCTCCCGGGCCGCGCCGGCCAGCGGGCCGAGGTCGGCCCGCGCGGCGGTCGTGGTGAGCGGGACCTCGCTGGCCAGGACGGCGACCTTGTCGGCGACGGCGTGGAAGCGGGAGGAGCCGAGCGCCTGGAGGGCCGTGCTGTGGGCGCGGGTCCGGGCGAGGGTGAGCTGGCGTTCGAGGAGCGCGCCCGCCTTGGCCGCGCCCACGGTGAGGTTGCCGCGCTCCGCGGTCGCCGGGTCGGACCGGGTGGCCGGGGCCGGGCCGCCCGCGGACTGCGCGGGGAACACCGCCGCCCCCGACAGCCGGTGCAGCGCGAGCAGCAGCCGGTCCAGACGGGCCGCGTAGGCGTGCTCCATCGACAACGTGCCGGACAGCCAGGCGAGTTCGGGGCGAAGGTTCTCCGACCAGTCGGTCTCCAGCAGGGGACGGAAGGTGTGCAGGCTGCCGCTGATGCGGCGGACCGAGCGGCGCAGGGCGCGCGCCGCGTCGACGGCCTCCTCCGTGCCGCCTGGGCCGCTGCCGGTCTCCCGGTGCAGCCGCAGGGCGCGGAGGAACTCCGTGGCCTGGGCCCGCAGGTAGCCCGCGAGGGCGTCCCCGGTGGGGGCGGGCCCGGCCGTGGGGTCCGTCGGGTCAAGGTGTTGCTGTGCCACGCCGGCGCCTCCGGGCGTCTATGAGCATCTCCTGGATGTTGCGCAGGGGCCCACCGTCCGCGTCGGTGGCATGCCGGATCCATTCGCCGTCCGGGCCGAGATGCCAGGAAGCGGTGGACTCGGACATGCCGGTCTCCAACAGCCGGTTCAGGGCTGCGCGGTGGGCCGGGTCGGTGACCCTGACCAGGGCCTCGATACGGCGGTCGAGGTTGCGGTGCATCATGTCGGCGCTGCCGAGCCACACCTCGGGTTCGCCGCCGTTGCCGAAGGCGAAGACCCGGGAGTGTTCCAGGAAGCGGCCGAGGATCGAGCGGACCCGGATGTTCTCCGAGAGGCCCGTGACGCCCGGGCGGACGGCACAGATGCCGCGTACCCACACGTCGGTCGGTACGCCTGCCTGGGACGCCCGGTACAGCGCGTCGATGAGTGCCTCGTCGACGATCGAGTTGACCTTGATACGGATGAACGCGGGACGTCCGGCACGGTGGTGCTGGACCTCCTTGTTGATCCGCGCGATCAGGCCGTCCCGCAGGGATTTGGGGGCGACCAGGAGGCGGCGGTAGGTCTCGCGGCGCGAGTAGCCGGAGAGCCGGTTGAAGAGGTCGGAGAGGTCCGCGCCGACCTGCGGGTCGGCCGTGAGCAGGCCGAGGTCCTCGTAGAGACGGGCCGTCTTGGGGTGGTAGTTGCCCGTGCCGACGTGGCTGTAGCGCCGTAGCGTGTCGCCTTCCTGGCGGACCACCAGGGACAGCTTGCAGTGGGTCTTGAGGCCGAGCAGGCCGTAGACCACGTGGCAGCCGGCCTCCTCCAGCTTGCGCGCCCACTTGATGTTGGCGTGCTCGTCGAAGCGGGCCTTGATCTCGACCAGCACCAGGACCTGCTTGCCGGACTCGGCGGCGTCGATGAGCGCGTCGACTATCGGGGAGTCGCCGGAGGTGCGGTAGAGGGTCTGCTTGATGGCGAGTACGTCGTCGTCCTCGGCGGCCTGCTGGAGGAAGGCCTGCACGGAGGTCGAGAACGAGTCGTAGGGGTGGTGCAGCAGCACGTCCCGGCTGCGCAGGGCGGCGAAGATGTCCGGCGAGGACGCCGACTCGACCTCGGCGAGGTCGCGGTGCCGGCCGGCGACGAACTTCTGGTACTTCAGCTCGGGCCGGTCCAGGCCGTGGATGCGGAAGAGGCCGGTGAGATCGAGCGGACCCGGCAGCGGGTACACCTCGGCCTCGGTGATCTTCAGCTCGCGCACCAGCAGGTCGAGCACCTCGCGGTCGATGGACTCCTCGACCTCCAGGCGCACCGGCGGCCCCAGGCGGCGCCGCATGAGCTCCTTCTCCAGCGCCTGGAGCAGGTTCTCGGCGTCGTCCTCCTCGACCTCCAGGTCCTCGTTCCTGGTCACCCGGAAGGCGTGGTGCTCCAGCACCTCCATGCCCGGGAACAGCTCCTCCAGATGGGCGCCGATGACGTCCTCGATGGGGACGAAGCGGCCCGGGGAGCTCTCCAGGAAACGGGACAGCAGCGGCGGCACCTTCACCCGGGCGAAGTGCTTGTGGCCGCTGACGGGGTTGCGGACGACGACCGCGAGATTGAGCGAGAGACCCGAGATGTACGGGAAGGGGTGCGCGGGGTCGACGGCCAGCGGGGTGAGGACCGGGAAGATCTGGTGCCGGAACAGCGTGAAGAGGCGGGCCTGTTCCTTCTCGGTCAGCTCGCTCCAGCGGACCAGGTGGATGCCCTCCTCCGCGAGCGCGGGGGCGATGTCCTCCTGGTAGGCCGCGGCGTGCCGGGCCATCAGCTCGCGGGAGCGGCCCCAGATCATCTCAAGCACCTGGGTGGGCTGGAGCCCGGAGGCGGAGCGGGTGGCCACGCCTGTGGCGATACGGCGCTTGAGTCCGGCCACCCGGACCATGAAGAACTCGTCCAGGTTGCTGGCGAAGATCGCGAGGAAGTTCGCCCGCTCCAGGAGGGGCGTGTCCGGGTCCTCGGCGAGTTCGAGGACGCGTTCGTTGAACGCCAGCCAGCTGCGCTCCCGGTCCAGGAAGCGGCCCTGCGGCAACTGGGGCCCGTCGTACGGCGACTCCTCGTACTCGTCGAGGTCGGCGTCGATGTCGGGCTCCAGGTCGGAGACCGCGGCGGACACCGTGTGCGGGCGATGCGCGGCTATGGAGCCCACGGAGGGCTGCGCGTGCTGGACCTGTGCCTGGGGGTTCGGCTGACTCATGGACCCATTCTTCCGCGCCACCGGGCTTACGGGCGCGTCGGAAGCGGCGGGCGGGAGCACGGCCAAGGGCAGCAGGGCGTCCCCGTTCCCCGCGGTCGCCTCTTCGGGCGGCGAAGGCTCTGGCACGGCGGGCGTCATTGGCCGAGCGTCGCAAGCCCGTCTGAACCGTTGGTTACGGCGACATGGCGTGCGGGATATCGCGAGGCGGCTCCCGAGCGTCTACGTCGGCCGCGGCGGCGTAATGGCCCGCTGACAGCCGCCTTCGGAGGATACGTACGTCCCCTCCCCCCGTGGAAGGGACGTACGCGAACGGGGGCTCAGGCCGTGCGGCGGCGGAGCGTCCAGAAGGCGGCCGTCGTGGTGAGGGCGGCGATCGTGAGGAGGATGCCGGTCTCGATCAGGTTCATGGGCCAGAAGTGGGACGCGGGGTGCTCCCCGCTGCTGGAGGGCTTCTTGGGCCACAGGTCCGTGCGGTGCTTCTCCAGGTACTGGTTGAGCGTGATCATCACGGCGACCGAGACGGCCAGGGCGGGCAGCGAGCGGCGCAGCAGGAGTGCGGTGAGGGTGCCGACCGCGAGGGCGCACAGGCTCCAGGCGACCAGGGCCGGGCCGCGGGCGGCGAAGGCGTCGTTGAAGGTCCAGTCACCGGTCACCAGATCGCGGTGGGCATCCCAGGCCCAGCGGAAGACGAACACGAACAGCGTGCCGCCGATCGTGAGGACCAGCGCCGGCACGGCGAGTTTGGCGGTGAGCCAGCGGGTGGGGGTGACGCCCTGGGTCCAGGCGAGGCGGGCGGTGCCGCTCTCCAGTTCGCGGCCGATCAGAGAGGCGCCGGCCCAGGCGGCGACGCCCCAGAAGCTGTAGTAGGCGAGGGTGCTGATCCAGCTCAGGTACCCGGCGTAGTCGCTGGACGGGCCGTAGAGGGGGTCGCAGTGGACGGTGAGGACCGGGCAGCTCTTCAGTTCGGCGCGTACGACGTCCGCCCTGACCTCGGTCAGCCACACCAGGCCGCCGACGGCGCCGAGGATGAAGACGCTCCACACGATCAGGGCCGTGCGGTGCAGGCGCAGCACCAGGCGGGGCAGACGCGCGCGGGTCGGGCCGGTACGAGGGAGCTCGGCGGCGGTCACGACGCGGTCCGGTGCTTGAGCAGGCGGAAGACGACCAGGGTGAGCAGGGCGGCGAGGACCAGGAGCAGGCCGGAGGCCATGAGCTGGAGGGGCCAGAAGTGGGATGCGGGGTGGTAGTCCTTGTAGAAGGAGACGGCGTGCAGCTTGGCGTAGACCTCCATGCACTGGTACGAGAGGTTGCTGCCGCAGTAGGGGTCGGCGATACGGTCCCCGCCGGAGGTCAGCAGGCCCGAGGCGGTGGTGATGCCGGCGCCGGAGGGGCCGTTGTGGCTGAGGCTGGTGACGCGGGTGACCGGGGGCCACAGGTGGGGCATGGTCAGCTGGGTGGCGGTCCACGCGAGGGCGGTGAAGCACAGCCCGCCGGCGAGTGCGGCCAGTGAGCGGCGGGCGACCAGGCCGATGAGCGCGCCGCCGGCCAGTCCGGTCAGGGCCAGGGCGACCGGTACGGGTCCGTTGGCGTAGAAGGTCTCGAAGCTGGACCAGGACTTCGCGTTGTCGATCCGGCCGTCGCCCGCGGAGAAGGCCTGGTGGTGCAGCAGGACGAGCAGGCCGGTGCCGACGACGACCAGGGCGGCCGGGGTGGCGAGCTTGGTGGCGAGCCAGTGGGTGGGGCGGATGCCTTGCGTCCAGGACAGTTGGGCTGTCCCGGTCTCCATCTCGCGGCCGATGAGGGCCGCGCCGGACCAGGCGGCGACGGCGAAGGGCAGGACGAGGACGGCCCAGGTCGTGTAGTTGTAGACGTCCTTGTAGCGGAGGATCGCGTCCTGGTCGTACGAGCAGGCGGTGCCGGGCTTGCAGGCGTCGTACTGGCGCCAGGCGTCCGCGGATGCGTCGGTGAGGGGGCCTGCCAGCCAGAGCAGGGCGGCGGCCAGTACGACGATGACGGCGGCCCAGGTCCACAGGGCGGGCCGATGCAGCCGGACCAGCCACCGCAGCAGGCGGGGCGATGCGGGGTGCCCGGCGTTGACGGACACGGACAGGGCGGTCATATCGCGGCCTTCTCCTTCGTGGACGGCACGGCTGTCGACGACACGTCGGCCTCGGCTCCGCCCTCGCCCGATGCGCTCCCACCCGCACCACCCGTGCGGATTTCGTTGTCGAGTGCGGGTGGCCCCAGTGGGGCGGATCCGCCGTCGGCGGCCGCGGGTGGGAGGGCGGGGGTGCGAGTGCGTGCGAGCGCGGCGGCTGCGGGCGAGAGGGCGGGAGTGGCTGTGCGTGCGAGCGCGGTTCCGGGCGTGAGGCTGGGTGCGGGTGGCTCCTGTGGGGCGGTTTCGCCGTCGGCGGCTGCGGGCGAGAGGGCGGGAGTGGGTGTGCGTGCGAGCGTGGCTCCGGGCGTGAGGCTGGGTGCGGGTGGTTCCTGTGGGGCGCGATCGCCGTCGGCGGCCGCGGGTGGGAGGGCGGGAGCGGGTGTGGCGGGTGTGAACCGGGGGCCTGTAATGACGTGGCTCAAGGACCCCTCCTTGACGAGGCGGGTCAGGATCCTCATGCCGCCGCCTTCTCCTGCTGGGCCCCCGTGGTGTCCGTGGCACCCGGATTGCGCAGGTAGGCCAGGACCAGTTCCTCCAGGGAGGGTGGGGTCGGGTGGAGGTCCGACGGGATCGGGCCCGACTTGCGGAGCAGGGCCGTGAGTTGGCGGCCTGTCGTGCGGGACTCGATCACCGTGTGCGGGGAGAGGGGGGTGGCCGCCGGGCCCGATACGCGGGCGTGGGCCGTCAGGACGTCGTCTATCTCGCCGGCCAAGCGCACGCGTCCCGCGCCGATCAGGAGCAGGTGGTCGCAGGAGCCCTCCAGTTCGGCGACGACGTGGGAGGACATGACGATCGTCGTGCCGTGCTGGGCGGCCTGGGACATGAGGACGCCCATCAGTTCGTGGCGGGCGAGGGGGTCGAGGTCCGCCATCGGTTCGTCCAGCAGGAGGAGTTCCGGGCGCTTCGCGAGCGCCAGGGCGAGTGCCACCCGCGTGCGCTGGCCGCCGGACAGGGCGCGGATGCGGGACTTCGGGTCGAGGCCGCCGTCGGCCACGATCCGCTCGCCGGTCGGCGCGTCCCAGTGCCCGGGGTTGAGGTCGGCGCCCATGCGCAGTGTCTCGGCGACCGTGAGCTGTGGGTACAGCGGCTTGTCCTGGCCTACGAAGCCCACCCGGGACCGCGCCGACGCGGGGTCCGTGCCCAGGACTCGGATCGTGCCCTCGGTCGGCACCAGCAGCCCGGCGGCGAGCGCGAGCAGCGTGGACTTGCCGGCGCCGTTGTGGCCGACGACGGCGCAGACCCGGCCGGCGGGCAGCCGGAAGGCGCAGCCGCGCAGCGCCCACGCGGGGGACAGCCGGGCCCGGCCGAATCGCCTGCCCAGATCGGTCGCCTCCATGGCGAGGCCTGCGGTGTCGGTCATGCGGGGTCTCCCTGGAAGTGCTTCTCGAGTACGGCGGTGAAGAGCGCGGCCATGTCGTCCCGGTCGAGACCGGCCTCGCGGGCCTTCTCGGCCCAGGCGTCCAGCTCGTCGCGGAGCGGGGACTCGGCGGCCGGGGCGGTGCCCAGTGAGCGCCGGACGAAGGTGCCCAGGCCCCGCCTGGCCTCGACCAGGCCCTCGCGCTCCAGCTCCCGGTAGGCCTTGAGGACCGTGTTGGGGTTGATCGCGGTGGCCTCGACCACCTCGCGTGCGGTGGGCAGTTTGTCCCCCGGTTCCAGCAGGCCGAGACGCAGGGCCTGCTTGGTCTGCTGAACGATCTGGACGTAGGTGGAGACGCCGGAGCGCCGGTCGATGCGGTACTCGACCACCCGTTCCACCACCCTTTCACTAATTGAGTAGTGAAAGGGTGGTGGAGGGGAGGGCGCACTGTCAAGCCCGGTCGGCGAACGCGGTCGGAACAGCGGTCGGAGAAGCCCTCCGAAAAACAGGCGTGGTTTCGTGAACCGGACGGGACGCCCGGTGCGAAGAGGAGACGTGAGCGAAACGAGAAGCGACGCGGAGCTGCTGCGGGCCATCGCCGCGGACGCCGACCGGCGCGCCTTCGAGGAGCTGTACCGCCGGTACGCGCCTTGGCTGACCGCCCGGCTGCGCGGCCGCTGCGCCGACGCGGGGATCGTCGACGACGTCGTACAGGAGACGTTCCTCGCGGTGTGGCGGGGCAAGGCCCGCTATCGGGAGGAGGCCGCCGGGGCCGGTGACGCGGCCGGGTGGCTGTGGCGGATCGGGTCGCGGCGGCTGGTCGACGCGCTGCGCGGCGACGGGGCCCGCGGCCGGCTGCGGCAGGCGCTGTCCCGGCTGCGCCACCGCGACGAGGCGTCCGCCGAGGAACGCGTGCTCGCGGGGGTGGAGCACGGGGACCTGGCGGGCGCGCTCGTCCGGCTCTCGCCGGAACTGCGGGCCGTCCTCCAGGCCACGGTCATCGACGGGCTGACCACCCGGGAGGCGGCCGTCCTGCTCGGGATCCCGGCCGGCACGGTCAAGACGCGGGCGATGCGCGCCCGCAAGCAACTGCGGGAGGCGCTGGCATGACATGGCATGTGGATGCCGAGGACCTACGGGCCTACGCCCAGGGCGAGTTGGCGCCGCCGCTGCTCTGGTCCGCCGACGCGCACCTGACCGGCTGCGCCGAGTGCCGGGGCGTGCTCGCCTCGGTGAGCGAGGGCGTGGACGCCGGCTGGGACCGGATCGACGCCGAACTCGACGCGCCCCGCGCGGGGTTGTGGGAACGGCTGCTGGTGCGCGCCGGGATCCCCGACCACACCGCACGGCTGCTCGCGGCCACCCCGGTGCTGCGCCGCTCCTGGCTCGCGGCCGTGGTGTTCGTCCTGGTGGCGACGGTAGGGGTGGTGTACACGGCCGACTCGCCCACCGCGTTCCTCGCCCTCGCGCCGCTGCTCCCGCTCGCCGGGGTCGCGCTGGCCTACGGACCCGTACTGGACCCGACGTACGAGATGGCGGTCGTCTCGCCGGTGCACGGGTTCCGGCTGCTGATGATCCGTACGGTCGCCGTGCTCGTCACCGGGCTCGGGCTCAACCTCCTGGCCACGCTCGCCCTCCCGGCCTACGGGCTGCGCGCGCTGGCCTGGCTGCTGCCCGCCCTCGCGCTCACCGCCACCGGGCTGGCGCTCACCCCGCGGCTCGGGCAGGTCCTCGCGCCCTCGCTGGTCGGCGGGGTGTGGATCGGCCTGCTCGTCCTGGCCCGGGCCGACGGCGGACCGCTCGTGCAGTTCACCGCCGCCGGTCAGGGCGCCGCCGCCGCGGTGGCCGCCCTCGCCGCGGGCCTGCTCTTCCTCGCCCGCGACCGTTTCGACGTCTTCTTCTCCAGGAGTGCCGCATGACACCGACCGTCTCCGCCTCGGGGCTCAGCCTCCACTACGGCGGTACCCGCGCCCTCGACGACGTGTCGCTGCGGCTGACCCAGGGCGTCACCGGGCTGCTCGGGCCCAACGGGGCCGGAAAGACCACCCTGTTGCGAGTGCTGGCCACCGCCGTGTCCGCGGACCGCGGCGCCTTCACCGTCCTCGGGCACGACCCGGGCAGCGCGGCAGGGCGCCAGGAGGTGCGGCGCGTGCTCGGCTATCTGCCGCAGACGCCCGGCTTCCACCCGGACTTCACCGCCTTCGAGTTCGTCGACTACGTGGCGATCCTCAAGGAGCTGACCGACCGGACCGCCCGCCACCGCGAGGTGCGCCGCGTGCTGGACGAGGTCGACCTCGCCGACGTGCGCGGCAAGCGCATCAAGAAGCTGTCCGGCGGTATGCGGCAGCGGGTCGCGCTCGCCGCCTCCCTCGTCGGCGACCCCGGCTTCCTCGTCCTGGACGAGCCGACCGTCGGCCTGGACCCCGAACAGCGCATGCGGTTCCGGGAGTTGATCGCCCGGGCCGGCGAGGGCCGGACCGTCCTGCTGTCCACCCACCAGACCGAGGACGTGGCGATGCTCTGCCACCGCGTCCTGGTCATGGCCGCCGGCACCGTCCGCTTCGACGGCACCCCCGCCGAACTGACCGCGCGGGCCGCCGGACACGTGTGGAGCAGTGCGGAACGCGACCCCGGAGCGAAGGCGGGCTGGCGCACCGGCGTCGGCTCCTTCCGCAACGTCGGCGACCCGCCGCCCGGCGCGGACCTGCTCGAACCCAGCCTGGAGGACGGCTACTTGCTCACCCTGGACGGCATGAACGCGGAGGTGGCGGCGGCATGAGCGCGGTACTGACCCAAGAGATCCCCACGGCCGTGCGGACCCCCGGTCCCCGCCGCACCTGGGCGGCCACGCTCGCCCTGGCCCTGTTCGAGGCGCGCCGACTGCTGCTGCGCATCCCGGTGTTGCTCGCCTTCGCGGCCTACATCGGCTGGACCGTGTGGCGCGCCCCCGACTTCGAGGACGGCTTCCCCGCGCTCCAGGACGTCGACCGGGCCACCCAGGCCGCCCCGCTGCTCGTCGCCCTCGCGGTCCTGCTGTCCGTCAACCACGCGGTGCTGCGCTCCAGGCGGTACGACACGGAACGCCACTTCCAGGTCCTCGTCCTGGCGCCCGGATGGCGTACGGCGGCCCACGCGCTGTCCGTCGTCGCGGCGGCGCTGGTCACCGCGCTGGTCGTGCTCGGCCAGTTCGGCTGGGCGGCACTCCAGTCCGGCGCGGTCGGCGGCGGCTCGCCGGGCGAACTGCTCGTCGGCCCGCTGACGGTGCTGCTGTTCGGCGCGATCGGTGTGCTGCTGGCCCGGCTGATCCCGTCGGCCATGGCCGCGCCGATGGCCGTCGTACTGCTGCTCTTCCTGTTCGTCGCCGGGGCGTTCCCCGCCGGGGGCGGCGAGCGCGGGACGCGCTGGCTGGCGCCGATCGTCACCGAGTCGAGCAGCAACATCCTCCCCTCGGACCTGATCGGCCGCCCGGCCGCCTGGCACGCCCTCTACCTCGCCGGGCTCGCGCTGACCGTGCTGCTGCTCGCGGTCCTGGTCGGCGCGCCGCGCGACTGGAAGGTCGGTGCGGCCACCGTCGGGGCGCTCGCCCTCGCGGTGACCGGCGGTGTCGCGCAGACCGCGGACCTCCCCGGCCGGGTGCAGACGGCCCGCGAACAGGCCACCAACGCCCCGGAGAAGACGCAGAAGTGCGTCGAGCGGGACGGTTCGAGGTACTGCGCCTTCCCGGAGTGGACGGCCCGGACCGCCACCTGGGCCAAGGCCGCGGACCAGGTCAGGTCCCTGGCCGGTGGCACCGCCCACGACCAGCCGATCGTCGTACGGCAGCGGATCGAGGCCCGTTACGGCCTCCAGGGCGACGGCGCGATCGCCCCCGCCACCGCACCCCACCAGGTCACCGTCGGCACCGCCTGGGGCGGCAACCGCGTCCCCGAGTTCTCGGTCGCCGTCGCCGGTGTGCTGGTCGCGGGCGACGAGAAGGCGATGGACTCGCTGTGCGACGGCCGCACGGTGACCGTCATGTGGCTCGCCCTGGCCGGACAGGACGACCCGATGCAGTCCCTGCGCGACGTCCGCCTCGACGACAGCGTCAGCGGCTCGGCCATCGTCGTCTCCCAGACCGACCCGCTGCACATGGGCGCGGCCCAGACGACGGTCGTCCGCGAACTCCTGGGCAAGCCCCGCGACACGGTCGCCGCCCAGGTCAAGGCGCACTGGACCGAGTTGACCTCCCCGAAGCTGACGTCCGCGCGCGCCGCCGAGCTGCTCGGTGTGCCGGCGCCCAAGGAGAAGGACGAGAAGTGCGAGTCCTGATCGGCGAGTCGGAGCTCCCGGCGAGGCGGATGCCTTGCGTCTCGGATGCCGGGGCGAGCGGACGCGCGGCCAGCGGTTCGCTGCGTGGCGGTGCCGCGTGCACGAGAGGGGACGAGAAGTGCGCAGTCTGATCCGGGAGTTGACGCTCCCCGTGTGGCGGTCCCTGCCCTGGCGGGCCCTGTTGGCGAGCGGCGCGATGGCCCTGCTGCTCGCCGCGATACCCCGTATGTCCGACGAGCCGTCGACCTGGCTGGCCGTCAACCTCCTGCGCACCGCCGCCCTCGTCCTCGCCCTCGGCCTCGCCTTCGTCCTGGACGACCCGGCCCGGCACACCACCGCCGCGGTGCCGGTACGGCGCCCGGTACGGGCCGGGCTGCGGCTCGCGCTGGTCGCCCCGGTCCTCGCCTCGTGGTGGACGGCGGCGCTGCTGCTCGTCCCGTCGTCCGTCCGCCCCCCGGTCGGTGACATCACCCTGGAGGCGGGGGCGGCCTTCGCCCTCGCGCTCGCCGGCGCGACGGCCGCGATCCGGTTCACGGACCAGGCGGAACCGGGCCAGGCGGTCGCGGCCGGCCTCCTGGTCCTCGCGATCCTCACCCCGCTGCTGCTGCCGGAGAGTTGGGCCCTGTTCGTGGCGGTGGAGGACAAGCGGTGGGCGGCGGCGCACGACCGGTGGGCGGTGCTGTTGACGGGGGCGGCGGTGGTGTGGGGTCTGTGCATGCCGGAGCGGATCAAGCACCGGTCCGCGTCCCCCGTACTTCAGTGACGCTCACGTCTCCGTGCGGTACATCAAGTCCGTCTCGTACGTGACGAACCCCAGCCGCTCGTACACGGACACCGCCGCCTTGTTGTCCGCGTCCACATAGAGCATCGCCGTCGGCACCCCCTGACCCGCGAGATGGCGAAGCCCGATCGTGGTCAGGGCTTTGCCCAGGCCCCCGCCCTGCGCCCCCGGCCGCACACCGACCACGTACACCTCGCCAAGACCCTCCTCCGCGTGGACCTTCGTCCAGTGGAAGCCGATGAGTTCACCGTCGCGGAAGGCGAGGAAGAACCCGGCGGGATCGAACCACGCCTCGGCCGTCCGGTCGTCGAGATCCCGCTGGGTGAGGGACCCCTGTTCGGGATGGTGGGCGAAGGCCGCGGAGTTCACCGCGAGCCAGGCCGAGTCGTCCACGCCGGGACGGAAGGTGCGGACGGCGACCCCGTCGGGCAGCACCGGCTCGGGCAGGTCCAGGTCGGTCAACGGCCGCCGCATCTGCCGCAGTTCGCGGAAGAGGGTGAGCCCGAGGACCTGCGCGAGGTGCCGCGCCGCGGAGTGGCCGCCGTGGGCCCACACCCGAAGCCGCTTGCCGGACGCGCCGAGCAGCGCCGAGCCCAGCGCCCGCCCGTGCCCGTGGCCGCGGTGCGCGGGGTGCACGACCAGCTCGGCGGCCGGCGCCTCCACCGGGTCGGTGTCCTCCAACTGCGCGTAGCCGACGAGTTCGTCGCCGACGCTCAGCAGCAGATGGGTCACGCCCGTGCGCTCGCCGCCGCGCAGTTGCAGCCGCCCCTGTTCGGACACCGCCTGCTGTCCGTCCTGCCGGGCGGCCTCGGCGAGCAGCGCGAGCACCGCCTCGGTCTGCTGCGGGGTGAGCGCGGTGAGGTTCTCGATGGTGCGGGCCCGGTCGGGCCCGGCGGTGTCGTCGCTGGTCATGCGTATGAGGGTAAGCCGAGGACCCGGCAAAGTGGCCGCAAAGAGAAGGGCAAAGGGAAACCAGGATGTAACCCGGAAACCCCTGTCGCGCTACGCGCGTTGACCCTAGGCTGCGCCCGGACGGGCCACTACCTCAGCAGACCCACAGGGGGGCGCATGCCAGCCACTTCCCAGCCGAACCCGCGTCGCAGACGGGCGTACCGACTCCTGACCGCGGCCGCCGCTCTGGCCACCGTCGGGGCCCTCGGTGCGGCGATCCCGGCGGACGCGCACGACACCGGGCGCGGTCAGCACGACCGGTGGCCCAACCGCTATCAGGACGTCCAGTTGCTGTCCTTCAACGACCTGCACGGCAACCTGGAGCCCCCGGCGGGCTCGTCGGGCCGGGTGACCGAACTCCAGGCGGACGGCACGACGAAGACCATCGACGCGGGCGGTGTGGAGTACCTCGCCACCCACCTGCGCGAGGCCCGCAAGGGCAACGCGTACTCGGTGACCGCGGCCGGCGGCGACATGGTCGGCGCCTCCCCGCTGATCTCGGGCCTCTTCCACGACGAGCCCACCATCGAGGCGCTCAACAAGCTGGACCTGGACGTCACCTCGGTCGGCAACCACGAGTTCGACGAGGGCGCGAAGGAACTGGCCCGCCTGCAGAACGGCGGCTGCCACCCCACCGCGGGCTGCTACACGGACAAGAAGTTCAAGGGCGCCGACTTCCCCTACCTGGCGGCCAACGTCCTGGACGAGAAGACCAACAAGCCGATTCTGAAGCCGTATTACGTCTGGAAGAAGAAGGACGTCAAGATCGGCTTCATCGGCGTGACCCTGGAGGACACCCCGGGTGTCGTCTCCGCCGAGGGCGTCAAGGGCCTCAAGTTCAAGGACGAGGTCGAGACGATCAACAAGTACGCCAAGGAGCTGCAGAAGCAGGGCGTGAAGTCGATCGTGGCGCTCATCCACGAGGGCGGTCTGCCGGCCTCCGGCGCGTACAACTACAACTGTGACGCCTCGGGCGCGGGCAGCGGCATCTCCGGTCCGATCGTCGACATCGCGAAGAACATCTCGCCGTCGGTCGACGCCCTGGTCACCGGCCACACGCACGCCGCGTACGTCTGCACGGTCCCCGACCCGGCGGGCAACCCCCGCATGGTCACCTCGGCCGCGTCCTTCGGCCGCCTCTACACGGACACCACGCTCACCTACGACCGTCGCACCGGTGACATCGCCCGTACGTCGGTGAAGTCGGCGAACCACGTGGTCACCCGGACCGTCCCCAAGGCGGCCGACATGACCAGCCTGATCAGCAAGTGGGGCACGCTCGCCGCGCCCATCGGCAACCGCGCGATCGGCTACATCTCCGCCGACGTCCCGAGCACCGGCACCGAGTCCCCGATGGGCGACCTCATCGCGGACGCCCAACTGGCGCACGGCAAGGCGCTCGACGCGGACACCGACCTCGCGTTGATGAACCCGGGCGGGGTCCGTGCGGGCCTCACCTACGCGACCACGGGCGCCGAGGGCAACGGCGTGGTCACCTATGCCGAGGGCTTCACCGTGCAGCCGTTCTCCAACACCGTGAACCTTCAGAACTTCACCGGCGCCCAGCTGATCCAGGTGCTCAAGGAGCAGGTCAGCGGGACGAACGCGAGCGCGCCGAAGATCCTTCAGCCGTCCGCCAACCTCGCCTACACGCTGGACCTGACGAAGTCCGGCGCGGACCGGGTCGTCACGGACTCCATCAAGCTGAACGGCGTGGCGATCGACCCGGCCGCCACCTACCGCGTCGCCACCAACAGCTTCCTGGCGGGCGGCGGCGACGGCTTCACCACGCTGGGCCAGGGCACGAACGACCTGGTCGGCGCGGACGACCTGACGGCGCTTGAGCAGTACCTGACGGCCAATTCGTCGGCGAGCAGCCCGCTCGCCCCGCCGACGCCGAACCGGATCACGATCGTGCAGTAGTCTCTCGCTCCATCTGAAGGCGGTCGCGTTTTTGACGCGGCCGCCTTTTGCGTGCGCGACATAAAACCTGTGTGAATGCGGGTTCGGTTCCGCCCTTCCCCTGAGAGTTTTATTTCAGAGGCAACTCCTATCTATCCTTATTGAGGTCTAAGGTGAAAAGGCTTCTTTGGCTTCGGAAATCCCGTAGTGTTTTCCATGTCGAGAACGAACGACAACGCAAAACCGCAACCGAAGTCCAAGGAGACCAAGATGAGCTTCCACAAGATCGCCCCGGTGAAGAAGAACCACAAGCCCGCCCCGGCCCCCAAGAAGCCCGCTCCGAAGAAGCCTGCTCCGGCCCCGAAGCGTCGCCCCGTCGGCCACAAGTAAATTCGACATAAGAAATCCAGGGAGGGAATTACATCATGAGTTTCCACAAGATTGTTCCGGTCAAGAAGCACCGCAAGCCCGCCCCGGCCCCCAAGAAGCCGGCGCCGAAGAAGCCCGCCCCGAAGCGCCCCGTCGCGCACAAGGGCTGACGTCCGCCACGAGGCGGGGTCACCGGTCGGAGAGTCGCCCGACCGGGGCCCCGCCTCGGCCATGTCCGGCGCCGGGTCCTCTGCCGGTCCGGCGCCGAGACCGCCGTAGGAAAAGGGAGTCGTAGACCATGAGGGAAGTGCGTGCGGCCTTCCGGCGGTTCTGGCCGCTGACCCGCGGCGATCGCAGGTGGCTGCTGGTGATCATCGGGTGCGTGGTGCTGTCCGCGCTCGCCGAGACCGCCTCGATCCTGCTGTTCGCCGAACTCACCGACAACGCCCTCAAGGCCGGCTCGCTCTCCGCGTTCTGGGGCCCGGCCGGTGCCTGGCTGGGCGTGGCCGCGCTCGGCGCGCTGGTCGGCTACCTCGGCAACTCGCTCGCCACCTGGACCGCGGAGAGATTCGTCCTGCGGCTGCGGGCGGGCGTCTTCCGGCATGTCCAGGACCTGCCCCCGGACTTCTTCCAGAGGCACCGCCAGGGCGACCTCGTCGAGCGGCTCACCGGTGATGTCGAGGCCATCGAGCAGATGGTCGTCTCCGGTGTCGTCGGCACGGTCTCCGCCCTCTTCTCGGGGGTCTTCTATTCCTGCGCGGCCCTCTATCTGCGCTGGGACCTGGCCCTCGCCACCTTCGTCCTGGCGCCCCTTTTCCTGCTCGCCGCCCGCCGCTTCTCCGGCCGGATCCGCACCGCCTCCCGGGACGAGCGGGTCGCCGACGGCGCGATCACCTCCGTCGTCGAGGAATCCCTCGGCAACGTCGTCCTCACCCAGGCCTACAACCGCCGCCGCGACGAGGAGAAGCGGCTCGACGTCGAGGCCCGCGCCTGGATGAAGGCATCGGTCCGCGGGGCCCGGCTGAGCGAGTTGTACGAGCAGTTCGTCGAGGTCGTCGAGACGCTGTGCGTGCTGCTGGTGATCGGGCTGGGCGTGTGGGAGATCTCGGCGGACCGGATGACCCTCGGCCAGCTCCTGGCCTTCGCCGCCTTCATCGGCTACCTCTACCCGCCGGTCCGCAGCCTCGGCCAGCTCGGCCTCACCCTCACCGCCGCGACGGCCGGCGCCCAGCGCCTCAACGAGATCCTGGACACCCGCCCGGCCGTCGCCGACCCGGCCCGACCGGTCGCCGAGTGGCCGGTGAACGGCTGGGTCGCCTTCCACGACGTCTCCTTCCGCTACCCGGAGTCCCTCCGCGCCTCCCTGCGCGACGTGACCTTCCGCGCGAGCCCCGGCGAGCTGGTGATCGTCACCGGGGCGAGCGGCGCCGGCAAGTCGACCCTGTCCAAACTGCTGACCCGCTTCTACGACCCCTCGCAGGGCGTGATCACCCTGGACGGCGTCCCGCTGCGCGACCTGCGCCTCGAGTTCCTGCGCGAGAAGGTGGCGCTGCTGCCCCAGGAGACGCTCATCCTGAACGGCACGATCCGCGAGAACATCGCCTGCGGCCGCCCCGGCGCGAGCGACGCGGAGATCGAGCAGGCGGCCCGCGAGGCGGCGGCGCACAACTTCGTCACCGCGCTGCCCGAGGGGTACGACACCCACCTCGCCCCCGGCACGGCCGCCCTCTCCGGCGGCCAGCTCAAGCGCATCGCCATCGCCCGCGCCATGCTGCGCTCCGCCCCGGTCCTCGTCCTGGACGAACCGACGGCGGGCCTGGACGCGGTGGCCGCCCGCCAAGTGGTGCAGCCACTGCGCACGTTGATGGCGGGCCGTACGACGATCATGATCACGCACGATCTGAGCCTCGCGCCGGACGCGGACCGCATCCTGGTCGTCGACCGGGGCCGCCTGGTGGAGTCCGGCACCCACAAGGAACTGCTGGCCGGCGGCGGCGCCTACGCGAGCCTGGCCGAGCCGCTGCCGGACGCGGTGGCGGACCTGCCGCCGGCGCCGGACGAGACGATGATCCTCAGGTGGTGACCTTCAGCGAGTAACCGAGCCCCCGCACGGTCTGGATGAGCCGCGGTTCGCCGCGGCTCTCCAGTTTGCGGCGCAGGTACATCACGTACACGTCCAGCGTGTTGGACGTCGGCTCGAAGTCGAAGCCCCAGACGTCCTTGAGGATCTGCGCCCGGCTGAGCACCTTCGCCGGGTGCCGCATCAGGTACTCGAGGAGCAGGTACTCGGTCTTGGTGAGCCCGAGCGGCCGTTCGCCCCGGGTGACGGTCCGCGTCCGCAGGTCCATGGCGACGTCCTGGAAGTCCAGCCGCTGGTCCCGCCTCGGCTCGACGACCGCCCCGCGCGGGGCGCGGCGCAGCAACGCCCTTACCCGGGCGAGGAGTTCCTCGGTGGCGAAGGGCTTCATCAGGTAGTCGTCGGCGCCGTTGTCGAGGGCGACGATCCGGTCGCCGACCGCGTGCCGCCCGGTGAGCATCAGGATCGGGACCATGCACCCGGAGGCCCGGATCCGCCGCGTCGCGGCCAGCCCGTCCAGCTCCGGCATGGTCACGTCCATCAGCACCAGGTCGGGATCGCCCTCGGGCACCCCGATCAGATCGAGCACGGCCCGGCCGTCCCCCGCGAGGACGGTCTCGTACCCCTCGAACCTGAGCAGCCGCCCGACCCCGTCACGCACGGCCTCGTCGTCATCGGCCAGCAGAATCTTCCGTGCCATTCGAACACGGTGGGGCGGACGGCTGTGGCGGAGCTGGCAGAAGGATGTGGCTCAGCAAAGAGACCGCACGTTCGGGTGAGGTGAGTACGGAGGCGACACCAAGGAGCCATGACGGGACTATGGTGGCGCCATGGCTGAGAACACGACCATTCAGGTGTCCCGGCAGGCCCGCGATCACCTGGCCCAGGTCGCCAAGGAGCGAGGGATGACGCTGGGCCAGCTCGTCGAGCAGCTGGCCTCGGAGCAGCCGACGGCGGAGCAGATCGCGGAGCGTGTGGCAGCCGACCGGCGGGTGGTCCGCGAGGTGATCGGCCTGGACATCAGCGACGAGGAGTTCGACCGGGCGCCCGACGTCCTCGGCAACATCTACAAGATCGCGGCCGAGAAGGTCCGTCTGGCCAAGGGTACGGCCGCGTGATCATTCTGGACACCGGTGCCACCAGGGCGCTCGCGGACGGCCACAAGACCTTGAACCTGCTCGCCGCGAACATGGCGAACACCCCCGGCGACGTGCTTCGAGTTCCCGCTCTGTGCCTCACGCAGGCGGAGTCCGAGGACGCCGGCGCCGCGCGCAGGGTGCTCGCTTTCTCGTCGGTCGTCGTCGACCCTCTGGACACCGTCTCATCGGTCACGGTCGGCACCATGATCCGCGACGGGTTCGGCGGGCCCGACACCTGCCACGCCCTGTACTGTGCGCTGCCGCGTGCCGAGTTCACGGGCATGTCGATCCTGCTCACCACTCGGGCGGAGGCCTACCCACCGGGTGTGGTCACCGTCGACGTCGATTCCCCCGGAATGCTGGGCTTCTACTGAGCCGGACTCTCCGGCGGCGGTGTCGGCGCACCCGGCACGCGTACCGTCGCCACCGTGCCGCCGCCGGGTGCGCGGGCCAGGGTGACCTCGCCGCCGGCCTGCTCGACCGTGCGGGCGACGATGGACAGGCCCAGGCCCGAGCCGGGGAGGGCGCGGGCGCTGGGGGAGCGCCAGAAGCGGTCGAAGACGTGCGGGAGTTCCTCGGCGGGGATGCCGGGGCCGTGGTCGCGGACGGTCAGGACGCCGCGGCCGAGCTGCACCTCGATCGTGCCGCCCTCGGGGCTGAACTTCACCGCGTTGTCCAGGATGTTGACCACCGCCCGCTCCAACGCGGACGGCTCCGCCCGGACGTACCAGGGCTGGAGGTCGGCGTTGATCGTCAACTCCGGCCCCCGCAGCCGTGCCCTGCGCAGCGCGGCCTCGACGGTGTCCTGCATCGACACGTACTGCACGCGCTCGCCCCGCTGGCCCTCCGAACGGGACAGTTCCTGCAAGTCGCCGATCAGGGAGGCCAGTTCGGTCATCTGCGCCTTCACCGAGGCGAGCAGCGCCTTGCGGTCCGCCTCCGGCAAGGGGCGGCCGGTCTCCTCGCTGCGGGTGAGGAGTTCGATGTTCGTACGGAGGGAGGTGAGCGGGGTGCGCAGTTCGTGCCCGGCGTCCGCGATCAGCTGCTGCTGGAGCTCGCGGGAGCTGGCCAGGGAGGAGGTCATCGAGTTGAACGACCGCGACAGCCGGGCGACTTCGTCCTCACGGTCCTCGTCGACGGGGATCCGGATGCTCAAGTCCTCGGTACGGGCGACGTGTTCGACGGCTTCGGTGAGCTTGTCGACGGGCCGCAGTCCTGCGCGGGCGACGAAGAGACCTGCGGCTCCTGCGCCGAGCACACCGATACCGGAGACGAGGAGCAGGATCAGGGCGAGTTCGTTGAGGGTGGATTCCGTGCTCTTCAGCGGGACCGCGAACTGGAGCGCGGTGTCCTTGACGATGTAGCGGCCACTGGGGCCCTCCACGACCAGAGCCGTGGTCAACACACGCACCGAAGCGCCGTCACTGTCCGTCCCGTTGCGCAGCGTGATGGTGTCGATCTGCGGCTTCTTGGCCACCGCCTCATCGCTGCCGGTGGTCTTCACCAGGGTGGTGGATCCGCCGTACAGGCATGCCTTGCCGTCGGACTTGACCAGTTGGATGTAGCCCTTGAACCGGGACCCGAGACCGAAGGTGTCTGTCGGCGACTGCGGACAGGAGGTCAGCGCAGCCGCGATCTGAGCGTCCGGCAACCCGCGGGGAATGCTCGACTGCAAGTCGTTGTCGAGCTCGTCGTACAACTTCCCCTGCACGATGAACCAACACGTCACCGAAACCGCCGCCACCGCGAACGCCACAGCGGCAGCGACCAGCATCGACAACCGGGCCCGGATCGGAAGGGTCCGGAACCGGCGTAGGACCTTCCTCACTCCGCCCCACCCTGCCGCAACACGTAACCCACTCCACGAACCGTGTGCACGAGCCGCGGCTCGCCCCCGGCCTCGGTCTTGCGGCGCAGGTACATCACGTACACGTCCAGCGAGTTGGACGACGGCTCGAAGTCGAAGCCCCAGACCGCCTTCAGGATCTGCTCCCGCGTGAGCACCTGGCGCGGGTGCGCCATGAACATCTCCAGGAGCGTGAACTCCGTCCGGGTCAGTTCCACCGGCCGCCCCGCCCGCGTCACTTCCCGCGTCGCCAGGTCCATGCGGAGGTCCGCGAAGGTGAGCGCCTCGTCCTCCTGGGCCGCGCCCGCCGCCGCGGCGTAGGAGCTGCGCCGCAGCAACGCGCGGATGCGGGCGAAGAGTTCGTCGAGTTCGAAGGGCTTGACGAGGTAGTCGTCGGCGCCCGCGTCGAGCCCGGTGACGCGGTCGCCGACCGTGTCACGGGCGGTCAGCATGAGGATCGGGGTCGTCGTGCCGGCGCCCCGCATGCGGCGTGCCGCGGTCATGCCGTCCATGCGCGGCATCTGGATGTCGAGGACGACCAGGTCGGGCTGGTAGGCCGTGGCCTTCTCCAGTGCGTCCGCGCCGTCCACGGCGACCTCGGTGTCGTACCCCTCGAAGGCGAGGCTGCGCTGGAGTGCTTCGCGCACGGCCGGCTCGTCGTCGACGATCAGGATGCGCTGGGGGTCACGGTCGCCATCGGCGGGGCTCATGGGCTTCGGATTCCTCGGGTGCGGTGGGACGACATGGGCTGATTGTCATCAGCCTCGCATGTTTCCCTGCGGGCGCGTAAAGGGCGGAGCGGGACGGATCTCAGCCGCGGGCGGCGGTGCGGCGCCGTGCGCGGGCCGGGGCCGTGGCCCGACGGCCGGCGCCGTGCGCGACCGCCACCTCGGGGGCCCGGGCGGCCGGCGCGTGCAGTTCGTACGCCACGGCGAGGGCGAGGCCGAGGTCGGCCGCGCCGCCGGCGGCGCCGAGGTGGGAAACCTGCTGGATCTTCATGACGTACTCCCTGCTGGTTGCCGTGGATCCGGTGGTACGGAGGGGCACACGAGGTCAGCTGTCGCTGCCGCCCGCCCGCAGTGTGGCCAGGTCGGCCTTGACGGTGTTGATCGGGATGGCGAAGCCGAGGCCGACGCTGCCCGCGTCGCTGGAGGTGGCCGACGAAGCGGCCGAGTACATCGCGGAGTTGATGCCGATGATGTTGCCGTTGGCGTCGATCAGCGCGCCGCCGGAGTTGCCGGGGTTGAGCGAGGCGTCGGTCTGAAGCGCCTTGTAGGTCGTGGTGGAGGAGCCGGTGTCGCCGTTGAACTGCTGGCCGCCGAACTGGAAGGGCCACTGGTCGTCGCCCTGTCCCTGACCCTGGCTCTGGCTCTCGTCGGTCGAGACGGTCACGTCACGGTTGAGCGCGGAGACGATGCCGCTGGTGACCGTGCCGGTCAGGCCCTCGGGGGAGCCGATCGCGACGACCTGGTCGCCGACCTGGACACCGGCCGAGTTGCCGAGGGTGGCCGCCGTGAGGCCGGAGGCGTTCTCCAGCTTGATCAGGGCGAGGTCCTTCTTGCTGTCGGTGCCGACGACCTTCGCGGTGTAGCTCTTGCCGTTGCTGGTCTGCACCTTGATCGTGGAGGCGCCGGAGATGACGTGGTTGTTGGTGACGATCTCGCCGTTGCTGGTGATGATCACGCCGGCGCCGGTGGACTGACCGGCGTTGGACGTGGCGCTGATCTCGACCACGCTCGGGCTGACGGCCGCGGCGATGCTGGCGACGTCGCCCTTCTTGCTGGACGGCACGACGCTGGTGGTGGTGGAGCTGGTGGCGACCGTGTCGCTGCCGGTCAGCTCCTGGATGCCGTAGGCGGTGCCGCCGCCCACGGCCGCGGCCACGATCGCGACGGCGGCCAGCAGGGCCAGGGGCCCCCGGGTCCGCTTCTTCGCGTGCGGCGCGGCCCCGCCCGGCTCGGCGGTCAGTACGGCCGTACCGCCACCGTTGCCGTCACCGCCGTGTCCGGCACCCGCGCCCTCGGCGGTGAAGTCGGCCGGGGCGGCGGCGTGCGAGGACTGGGCGGGCCAGACCGTGGTGCCGGGCTCGATGGTGACCGGCTCCACCGGGGGCTGCTGGGCCGGCTGCTGCTGAACGGGCGGCTGCGCGGGAGGCGGCGGCCACTCCGGGTTCACGGGGGAGGAGGCGTGCTGCTGGGGGTACGCGTCCTGCTGCTGCTCGCCCTGGTACGGGTTCTCGTACTCGCCGCTTCGGCGGAGGCTCTCGGTCATGACAATGAGCATGTCGCCCGACCATGAGAGCTCCCTGAGTGCCCGCTGAGAAGCCCGGCAGAACCTCGTATGCCCGATATAAAGCCCGCTCAGGCGCCAGGAAGGGCTCTCTCAGAAAGCCTTCATACAGCCGGGGAAACCCCTAGTACGGCCATGAGAGAGCCTCAGCCGGTCAGGCCGCGGCGCATCCGCACGACCGTCGCGTCACCAGCCGCGAGGGGAACACCTTCAGCCGCTCGCGCCGGGAGCCGGCCACCCGCAGGCCGTCGTCGAGGACGAGGTCCACGGCCGCGCGGGCCATCGCCGAGCGGTCCGAGGCGATCGTGGTCAGCGGCGGGTCCGTCAGGGCCGCTTCCTTGATGTCGTCGAAGCCGGCCACCGCCAGCTCGCCCGGCACGTCGATGCGCAGCTCGCGGGCCGCGCGCAGCACGCCGATCGCCTGGTCGTCGGTGGAGCAGAAGACGGCGGGCGGGCGCCGGGGTCCGCCGAGGATCTCCAGCGCTATCCGGTAGGCGTCGTAACGGTTGTACGGCGCCTCGAACAGCCGGTCCTCGGTGTGCTTGCCGGCCTCCTCCATCGCGCGCCGCCAGCCCTCGACGTGGTCGGAGACCGGGTCGCCGACGGCGGGGGTGTCGGCGGTGCCGCCCATACAGGCGACGTACTCGTAGCCGTGCTCCAGGAGATGGGACACGGCGAGATGGGCGCCGCCCAGGTCGTCGGTGACGACGGCGACGTCGTCGATGGCCTCGGGCCGCTCGTGCAGCAGGACGACCCGGGCGTCCCAGGCCTCGATCTCGGCGGCCGCGTTGTCGTTGAGCGCGTGGCTGACGAGGATGAGTCCGGAGACCCGCATCCCGAGGAACGCGCGCAGATAGTGGACCTCGCGCTCGCCGATGTAGTCGGAGTTGCCGACCAGCACCATCTTGCCGCGCTCGGAGGCGGCCTGTTCGACCGCGTGCGCCATCTCGCCGAAGAAGGGCTGGCGGGCGTCCGGGACGATCAGGCCTATGAGGTCCGTGCGCCGTGACGCCATCGCCTGGGCGACTCGGTCGGGTCGGTACCCCAGCTCCTTGATCGCGGCGAGTACACGCTCGCGCGTGGCCGGTGCGACCGGCCGGGGTCCGTTGTTGATGACATAGCTGACCACGGCAGTCGACGTACCTGCCAGCCGCGCCACATCGTCCCTGGTTACCTTGGCCACGCGCGGAGTCTACGCGGAGAGACCCGCTCTGGGCAGGGCGTGAGGAAGCTTGCCTCGCTGCTCCCGGCGCCGGGAGCGTCCCCGGTGCGGGGACCATGCCCTGCCCACGCCTCCGCTACGCCTCTACCTGGACCTCGGTGTCCTCCAGGGCGGGCGTCTCGTCCGGCTCCTCCACCTTTGCCCGGGCCGCCTTGGCCTTGGCCTCCTCGGCGGCGCGGTCGACCTTCTCCGGCGTAACGAATCGATAACCCACGTTCCGGACGGTCCCGATCAGCGATTCGTGCTCGGGTCCGAGCTTGGCGCGCAGCCGTCGTACGTGGACGTCGACCGTTCGCGTACCGCCGAAGTAGTCGTAGCCCCACACCTCCTGCAGCAGCTGCGCGCGCGTGAAGACGCGGCCCGGGTGCTGCGCGAGGTACTTCAGCAGCTCGAACTCCTTGAAGGTCAGGTCGAGGACCCGGCCCTTGAGCTTCGCGCTGTACGTCGCCTCGTCCACGGAGAGATCGCCGTTGCGGATCTCCATGGGGGAGTCGTCGTTGACGATCTGCTGCCGGCCCATGGCGAGCCGCAGCCGCGCCTCGACCTCGGCCGGACCGGCCGTGTCGAGCAGCACGTCGTCGATGCCCCAGTCGGCGGTGACGGCGGCGAGGCCGCCCTCGGTGACGACCAGGATGAGCGGACAGCCGGGGCCGGTCGACCGGAGCAGCTGACACAGGCTGCGCACCTGGGGCAGGTCACGCCGGCCGTCGATGAGGATGACGTCGGCACCGGGGGTGTCGACGAGAGCGGGGCCCTCGGCCGGGGCGACCCGCACGTTGTGCAGCAGCAGTCCGAGGGCGGGGAGCACCTCCGTCGACGGCTGGAGGGCATTGGTCAGGAGCAGCAGCGAACTCATACGTCTGGTTCCTCCTCGGTCCCTGCGAGGACGTGTGTCGTGCGGCACAGCTCTTGCGATCCCGAGGGCCCTGTATCACCTGCGGCCACCTTTGGTTTCCCGAGGTTTCCCGCTTCGTATACAACGCTTCCGAAAGCACAAAAGGACCCGGGGGCTTCGCTGCCCGAGTCCTCTGCCGAGCAGAATAGCCCACATGAGCACTGGTCCGGCAGGTCATGTGGCACGATCCACCGTTCGTCCGAACTCTGAGACGATCAGACGTACACCTTTGCGGACGTTTCTGCACACCGACGACGGGGTGACGATCGATTCCGTATACGACCCGGGTCCGCCCGTATACGACGCTTCCGCGCCACCGTCCGTTGATCTCGCGTTCGTCGTGGCCCACGGTTTCACGGGCGATGTGGACAAGCCGCATGTACGGCGGGTGGTGGAGGCGTTCGCGCAGTACGCGCCCGTGGTCACGTTCTCCTTCAGAGGGCACGGGGCGTCCGGCGGGAGCTCCACCGTGGGCGACCGCGAGGTCCTCGATCTCGCGGCGGCGGTCGCCTGGGCGCGTGAACTCGGCCACGCGCGCGTGGTCACCGTCGGCTTCTCGATGGGCGGTTCGGTAGTGCTGCGGCACGCGGCGCTGTACGGCGGCGCGGACGGCGAGGGTGACGCGGATGCTCCGGACCGTTCGGGGCGCGCGGGGCGCACGGAAGCGCGTACGGACGCGGTGGTTTCGGTGAGTGCGCCGGCCCGTTGGTACTACCGGGGCACCGCCCCCATGCGTCGCCTGCACTGGTTGGTGACGCGTCCGGAGGGCCGCCTCGTGGGCCGCTACGGCCTGCACACCCGTATCCACCACCGCGAGTGGGACCCGGTCCCGCTCTCCCCGGTGGAAGCCGTCCCCAGGATCGCCCCCACCCCCCTCCTCATCGTCCACGGCGACCGCGACGGCTACTTCCCGGTCGACCACCCCAAGATGCTGGCCGAGGCCGCCGCGGGGCAGGCCGAGCTGTGGCTGGAGCCCATGGGGCACGCGGAACACGCGGCCAGCGACGAGCTGCTGGCCCGCATCGGGGACTGGGCTGTCGCCAAGGCGGGCTAGCCTGACGGGGTACACAGCCGAGTACACAGCCGATCGACAGAGGAACCGGTATCCGGATGCCAAAGGTGACGGTGCGCTATTGGGCCGCCGCGAAGGCCGCGGCCGGGGTAGCCGAGGAGCCGTACGACGCGGGCACGCTCGCCGAGGCGCTCGACGCCGTGCGCGAGCGACACCCCGGCGAACTCGCGCGCGTCCTGCGCCGATGCTCGTTCCTCATCGACGGTGACCCCGTGGGGACCCGCGGACATGAGACGGTACGGCTGGCCGACGGCGGCACGGTCGAGGTGCTCCCGCCGTTCGCAGGAGGGTGACGATGACCGACCAGCCGTACGACCCCAGAAACCAGGGCTACGACCCGTACCAGCAGCAACCCCAGCAACAACAGCAGCCGCAGCAACAGCAGTGGCCGGGCCAGCAGGGCTACGAGGACCCGCAGGCGGCCCAGCAGTACACGCAGCAGTGGCAGGGCCAGACCTGGGAGACGCAGGTCCACCAGCCGGTGCCTCCGGCGGCCCCGGCGGACACGGCGTATCTGCCGCCCCAGACACCCCCGGCCCATGGGTCGTACGGCAACGGGTCATACGGCAACGGGTCGTACGGCGATCAGCCCCAGCCCTGGCAGCAGCAACCGCCGGCTCCCGCGCCCGAGCCCCTCGCGACGGACGCCCCCGCTTCCGCCGCCGCCTACGGACCGGCCACCGTCGCGGGCAACGCCCGCATCACGGACGCCCAGCGCGCCCGCCTGGAGGGCCGCTCCCCGATCATCGACCCCGGCATGCAGCCGGCGGCGCTGACGGCACTGCTGGGCGTACTCCTCTCCGCCACGGCGGCAGCGGGCTCGTACGCGCTCCTTCTCCCCCTGATCGCCCTCCAGGGCGTGACGGCGGCGGGCTGGTTCCGGCTGAACGGCATGTGGCCGGCCCGCCAGGGCATCGCGCTGGCGTTCCTCGGCGCGCTCGTGGCGGACGTGGCCCTGCTGACGGCGGGCCGGGAGAACGGCCCGGCGGCGATCCTGGGCACCCTGGGCGTCTGGGTCCTGCTCTCCCTGGTCCTCCAGCTCCGCTCCCACGCCGACCCGGACGAGCGGATGTACGGCCTGATGGCAGGCGTTGCCTCGGCGGCCCTGGCGATCATCGCGACCGGCTACCTGGCGGCGGACCCGGAAGCGGTCACGGTAGGAGCGGCGGCGGCAGCGGTGGCCGTCCTGGCCCGAGCCCTCCCCCTCCCGACCCCCGCCTCCGTGATCGTCTCCCTGCTGGCCGCGGCCGGCGCGGGCATCGCGATGGGCGGCCTGACGGACTACGGCACGAAGGGCGCGCTCCTGGGCGCGGCAGCGGCGGCCTGCGCCCTGATCGGCCACCGGGTGGCGGCGTACGACTACCCGTCCCGCTTCGTCCACTTCACAGCGGGGGTCGCCCTGCCGCTGGCGGCTGCGGCACCGGTGGTGTGGGTACTGGGGCGGGCGCTGGCGTAACCGAGATTCCCCCGCGGGCTCGGCGCCTTCTCGGCGGGGGTCTGCATATTTCAGCCCGTCCGGCGTTTGAGGACGAGGCCGTTCAGGCCGAAGCGGGGGTCTGGGGGCGCAGCCTCCAGGGCACGCGAGCGACGGGCGAGTCCAGCGGCTCAGGGACGCCGTTTCTTGCCGTCCAGTTCGTCCCACCAGTCGTCCGACTTCGGGTCGCCCGACGGGTCGTCCCACCAGCGGTCGTCCGGGCCGCGCCGGTTCGCCACCATCGCGGCGACCGGCGGGATCAGCATGGCGACCACGCACATGCCCACCGCGACCGGTACGGACCACAGGCGCACGACACCCCACGCCAGGACGAAGAGCCCGATGCACGTGCCCATCATGGCGAAGTAGACATGACGCCGGCGAGCCAACATACGTCCAGCGTAGGCCCGAAACGGGCGGAGGGCCGCACCCCCGACGGGGTGCGGCCCTCCGGCCCACCAGGTACCGCTCACGTACCGCGCAGGTACCCGCTCAGACCGCGATCGCGACCTCTGCCAGCCCACCCTGCTGGGCGACGACCGTGCGGTCGGCCGTGCCACCCGGCACCAGCGCGCGAACGGTCCACGTGCCCTCGGCCGCGTAGAAGCGGAACTGCCCCGTCGCCGAGGTCGGAACCTCCGCGGTGAACTCGCCGGTCGAGTCCAGGAGCCGGACATAGCCCGTCACCGGCTCGCCGTCACGCGTCACCTGGCCCTGGATCGTGGTCTCACCGGGCTTGATCGTCGAGGCGTCCGGGCCGCCGGCCTTCGCTCCGCACATGTCGTCTCTCCTGAGGGGTGATGAAAGGTCGGTCGGTGGTCCTACTTGTTGGCGCCGAGCTCGATCGGCACGCCGACGAGGCTGCCGTACTCGGTCCACGAGCCGTCGTAGTTCTTGACGTTCTCGACACCGAGCAGCTCGTGCAGCACGAACCAGGTCAGGGCCGAGCGCTCGCCGATACGGCAGTACGCGATGGTGTCCTTGGCGAGGTCGACCTGCTCCTCGGCGTAGAGCTCCTTGAGCTCGTCGTCCGACTTGAAGGTGCCGTCGTCGTTGGCGTTCTTCGACCACGGGATGTTGCGCGCGGACGGGACGTGACCCGGACGCTGCGACTGCTCCTGCGGCAGGTGGGCCGGCGCGAGCAGCTTGCCGCTGAACTCGTCGGGCGACCGGACGTCGACCAGGTTCTGCGAGCCGATGGCCGCCACGACGTCGTCGCGGAAGGCACGGATCGCGGTGTTCTGCGGCTTGGCCTTGTAGTCGGTGGTCGCGCGCTCGGGCACGTCCTCGACCAGCTCGCGGGCGTCCAGCTCCCACTTCTTGCGGCCGCCGTCGAGCAGCTTGACGTTGTCGTGGCCGTAGAGCTTGAAGTACCAGTAGGCGTAGGACGCGAACCAGTTGTTGTTGCCGCCGTAGAGGATCACCAGCGTGTCGTTGGCGATGCCCTTCGCCGACAGGAGCTTCTCGAAGCCCTCCTGGTCGATGAAGTCGCGGCGGACCGGGTCCTGAAGGTCCTTGGTCCAGTCGATGCGGATCGCGTTGCGGATGTGGTTCTTCTCGTAGGCGGACGTGTCCTCGTCCACCTCCACGATCGCGATGTCGACGTTGTCCAGGTTGTCCTGGACCCAGTCGGCGTCGACCAGGACGTCGCTGCGGCTCATGCTCTTTCTCCTCCGGGGCAGGTGCGGCGGGGCGTGCGAGGTGCGGGGTGCGCGCGCTCGTGCGAGGGCGTGCGCACGGATGCCCTGAACAGGGCGGGGAGATGCGGAAGCCGAACGCTCCCGCTCAGAAGGGGCGACAGAGCATGGCGGCGACGCGGCACAGGTCGACTGCCCGCCGCTTCGTGAGATCCGCCTGTCGCTTCATGAGGACGATCGTAGGGACGGAAAGCCGGACATGTCACCGGCGTGTCAAATCCTGAGACGCGATCGTCCGCACTGTGGGATGCGGTGACAGGGCGCACGCGTCCCGCACGGCCGCCGGGCCCCTGCATGGGGTGTCGCATCTACGGTACGGACGGCACTGTCTCGTCTGTCGGACACCGTCCGTTCGTCAACGCCCCTCGTCCTACCCGGCCAGGTTGACGTTCGAACCCTTCACCGCGATCTCCACACCGCTCTTCGCGGCCTGCACACTGTCCAGCTTGATGCCGCCCGGCAGCTGGTCGATGGTCTGCTGGAAGTCGGTGATCGAACGCATCCGGGAGTCCGCGAGATCGACGACCAGCTTGGGCAGGTTGTCGGCGTGCACCTTGACCGTGTCGCCGGCGACGGTGACCGTGCTGAGCACGGGGTACGTCTGCGACTGGCCGAGCGCCGTGACCTTCACGTCGACCTTGATCTTGCCGTTGCCGCCGTCGGAGAGGCCGATGACCTGGGCCCGGACGCCGGTGAAGACCTGCGTCGGCTCGGACTTGGCCGCCTTGAGCAGTTCGTCGTAGGCGATGGTGGCGGTGCCGGTCGCGTTCGCGGCGGTGGCGGAGCTGTAGTCGCCGGAGAAGTCGACGCCCTTCATCTGGGCCTTGAGGTCGTCGATACGGATGGTCTGGGGACCGTCGCCCGCGCTGTTGCCGGTGTCGGCGTCGTAGTCCTTGATGCCGATCTCGACGTCGTCCAGCTCTCCGGACGCGACCTGGGTGAGGAACGGGAAGCCCTTGATGGACACGTCCGGGGTGGCGGACAGGTTCTCGGTGGTCTTCAGCTTGTCCGCGACCTCGCCCTGGGCGAAGTGCACGGCGACCCGGTCCGCGATCACGAAGAGGCCGCCCAGGATCACGACGACGATCAGAAGTATTCGCAGGGCGCGCATTCGGGTCCCCTACCTAGGCGGTCATCAGACGACGGTCACTGACGACCGGGTGGCCGCCCAGCGTGAGATTAACCCCGTGGCCTAGGAACGCAGTCGGATTGTTGATCAGCTGTGACAGGAGAACCCCCGACGCCTCACGCCCGGGAGCTGCCGGCGACCGGCGGCGGCAAGGACCCCGACCGAGGCGCCCTCGTCCTCTCCGTGGACGCCTGATCCGACTTCGTCGCGGCTCAGTAGACGAGCGCCTGCGTCCCGTCGGCCATCGCCTCCTGGACGAACACCTGCGCCCCCGCGATCCGTACGCCCTCGATGACGTCCTTCTCCGTGATGTCCCGCCGGGCCGCGCACTGGGTGCACAGGGTCACCTTGCCGCCGATGAGCAGCGAGTCGAGCAGATCGGGCAGCGGCGCGGCATGCGGGAGGTCGAACTCGGCCGCGCGCCCCGGAAGCGCGAACCACGCCGACTCGCCGGTCAGCCAGAGGGAGACGTCGACCCCGCTGGCCACGGCGACGGCAGCCACCGTAAAAGCCTGGGAGCACCGTTCGGGAGCGTCCGCGCCGGCCGTCACCTTGATCACGAGCTTCTTCGCCATGGCCGAATCGTAATCAACACCTCCGCAACTACCGCCGAGACCCATGAGTCTTCTGTGCGCGTACATATGGCATGTGCGCTACACGTTTCGTGGGGGACGTCTTGGAAGTACCCGAACCGGCGGAGCCGACCGCGCGCCGGCGTCGTGGCCGTACCACCCTGCTGATCGCCGGAGCCGCCGTGCTCGGCGTCGTCGCGGGGACCTGTGTCGGCTACCTGATCCAGGCCGACCGTGAGCCGACGAAGCTCCCCTCCCTGTCCCAGCCGGTGCTGACGCAGGCCAAGGGCCCGGCGCCCGAGCCGCTGTCGGCCGCGCAGGACCGTCAGGTGAAGGTCGACGGCGACCTGCGCAAGCTGCTGCTGAAGAAGCCGGGCGGCGCGAAGGAGGCCGACTGGCTGACCGGCGACGACGGCTGGATGGACCTGGGCACCTACGCCGACTCCTACGAGGAGCCGGGCGACATGTTCGGCGAGCTGGTCGGCGACGAGTTCCGCCGGGCCGCCGTCACCGGCTGGGAGTCGGGCAACCAGACCGTCGAGATCCGGCTGCTCCAGTTCCGCCAGGAGGAGTCCGGAGCGGCGGCCGACGTGGTGGACAACAACGAGTACTGGGCCGACGCCGAGTCCGGCACCGACAGCTGGTCCGTGCCGGGCACCGGCGAGGGAATGGCGTACGTCCACACCAAGCCGAAGACCGAGGCGGGCTACCTGCCGCAGTACAGCGCCGAGGCCACGGCCTCCCGCGGTGACATCGCCGTGGAGATCTGGGTCTACGACACCAAGCCGATCCCCAAGGCGAAGATCATGGACCTGGCCAAGCGGCAGATGGAGCGGCTGTGACTGAGAACGAGAAGGAGCCGGTCGACTCCGTCGGTGAGGCGGGTCCTGCCCCCGAGGCCGGTCCGGTCGGTGAGGCGGGTCCTGCCGCTGAGGCTGGTTCCGTTGGTGAGACGGGTTCTGGCCCCGAGGCTGGTTCCGTCGGCGAGGCGAGCGCTGCCCCCGAGACCGGTCCGGTCGACGAGGAGAGTCCTGCCGCTGAAGCCGGTCCTGTTGGTGACGTCGATCCGGTCCGCGAGCCGGGTTCTGCCCACGAGGCGGGTTCTGTCGGCGAGGTGAGTGGTGCCGGCGAGACCGGTCCCGTCGAGGCCGCCGGTCCGATCGACGCGGTCGGTCCGGTCGGAGAGGCGAGCTCTGCTGCCGGGGTCGTTCCGGTCGGCGAGGCGGCTTCTGTCTCCGAGGCGGGTCCTGCTGCCGGGGTCGGTTCAGTCGGCGAGGCGGGTCCTGCTGCCGAGGTCGGTTCCGTCAGCGAGACAGTTCCTGCCCCCGAGGTCGGTCCTGTCGCCGAGGTCGCTTCCCTCGGGGAGGTCCGTCCCGTCGCCGAATCCGGGCTCGTCGGTGCGGTCGGCCCCGTCGAACCCCTCGGGGAGAGCACCGCTCCCGTGCCGTCCGGCAAGAAGCCCGGGCGTCGTCGCCGTACCGTCTCCGTCACCGCCGTCGTGCTGCTCGTCGCCGCTGTCGCCGCCGGGGTCGCGTACACCGTCATCACCGTGCGCAACGCCGACCGTGACGCCCAGGCGCCGGAGTGGAAGTTCCCGTCGAGGCGGCTGGACGGGCAGGGCTCGGGCAGCCGGCCCAAGGTCGCGTCCGAGAGCGGGCTCGGCGGGATGCTCGTCCCGTACGGGACCGACGGCTGGAGCCGCGGGCCCGACCTCGGAGAGTTCGGCTCGGACGCGGAACTCAGCGGCGCGCAGGCCTCGGCCCTGCGCAAGGAGTCGCTGAGCGACCTGCCCCGCTCCCAGCGCACGCAGCTGCAGAAGCAGTACGACAAGCACCCCATCAAGGGCATGGCGATGCGCAGCTACCTCAACTCCGACGCGAGCAACCTCAGCACCAACAAGGGGATCTTCACCGTCAGCGTTCTGCTGACGCGGATGGACAGCCGGGCGCAGGCCAAGACGCTCTCCTCGGTCGAGAACGAGCTCTTCGAGGCCTTCGACCTCTTCCGCGAGGGCCCCGCCGTCAAGGGCCACAAGGACGCCAAGTGCTTCCTGCCGCCCAAGGACGCCGACTCCGACCTCACCGGCATGTACTGCTCCGCGCACGTCGGCGACGTCATGGTCAGCGTCAGCGCGGACGGGCCCAAGCCACTCGACACCAAGGGGGTCGCGTTGCTGATGAGCGAACAGCTCGACCGCATCGCGGAGCCGGGAGAAGCCGTATGACCGAGCAGACGGAAGCGACGACAGCGGTACCGCCCATGCCGACCGCCCCGCCCCTGGTACCGGAACCGGTCCCCGTACCGGAGACGGCCGCCCCCAAGAAGGACCGGCGAGTCCTGCGGAGCGTGCTGCGCTGGACCGCCGCCGTCGTCGTGTTCGCGGCGGTCGGGGCGGGGACGGCGTACGGGATCACCGGCATGGAGCGGACGGACGTACCCGGACTGGCCACCGCGTCGGACGGGCGGTGGGACTACCCGACGCTCACTCTGCCGCCGCTGCCCTCCGGCAGCCCGGGGCCCTTCGCCGAGGCGAACAAGGCCGGCGCGCACTACGCCGACCTGCGCGCCCTCGTCCTGCCCGCGCCGAAGGGTGCGACCGAGGACAAGAAGCTGCGCGGCGCTGACGGGTGGCTGGCGACGAAGGACTTCCTGGCGGTGTACGCCGAGAAGGACGACCGGACCGAGCTGGCGCAGAAGTTCGTCGACGCGGGGCTGCGGCACGTCGCGGCCCGTGGCTGGACCACCGCGGACGGCACGCACACCCGCGTGTACCTGCTGCAGTTCGGCACGGCCGCGGTCGTCGACGAGATGTTCAGCGCCGACATCGCGCCGTACAGCAGCCCGGGCTACACCCTGCGCGGCGCCGGTGCCTCCGTCTTCGACGAGGACTTCCCGGAGGCGGCCCGGCTGGAGAAGATCCCGCACTCCGCGTACGTCGAGACCAAGCCGTACGGCGCCGAGCAGGTACGGCAGGCGTACCTGTCCGCCGGTGACGTGCTGGCCCTGGTCGTGCAGTCTCGCAAGGGCGGCGCGGCGGCCGTGCCCTTCCAGCAGACGGTCACGCTGCAGAGCCAGCTGCTGGACTGACCCCGCAGGGTGTACCTCGCGGAGAGAGCCGGGCCCCGGCCGACTAAGCTGGGGCCCGGCTCAGTACCGCCCACTTCCGATCGTCCGAGGAGCCCCCCGTGCTTGAGGCATTCTTCGAAGCCCTGCTCGCTCTTGTCTGCGTCGGCGTCCTCGCCTTCGCCGGGCTGACCGTGAAGAAGCTGTACCAGGGCCAGCGCTGACCCCCGAACCACCTTTGAAGCCTTAGAGGAACTGCCGATCCCATGATCGAGATCCCGTCCGACCTCCACAAAGACCTGGTCCCCCTCGTCTTCCTGCTCGGCGACTGGGCCGGCGCGGGCGTGCACGACTTCCCCGGCTCCGAGAAGTGCAACTTCGGCCAGGAAGTCAGCTTCAGCCACGACGGACGGGACTTCCTGGAGTACCACTCCCACACCTGGGTGCTGGACAACGACGGGAACAAGGTCCGCCCCCTGGAGTCCGAGTCCGGCTTCTGGCGCATCGACGCGGACCGCAAGGTCGAGGTCACGATGACCCGCGACGACGGCGTCATCGAGATCTGGTACGGCGAGCTGGCCAAGCAGAAGCCGCAGATCGACCTGGTCACGGACGCCGTCGCCCGCACGGCCGCCTCCGCCCCCTACACCGGCGGCAAGCGCCTCTACGGCTACGTGAAGAGCGACCTCATGTGGGTCGGCGAGAAGCAGACCCCCGACGTCGAGCTGCGCCCCTACATGTCCGCGCACCTCAAGAAGGTCGTCACCCCGGAAGACGTCGAACGCTGGGCGAAGGCCCTCCCGGACGACATGCCGGACGACGGGATCGCTTTCTTCAAGTAGTCCTACACTTCCAGTGTGGTGAGCACCGACTGGAAGAGTGACCTCAGGCAGCGCGGCTACCGGCTGACGCCGCAGCGGCAACTCGTGCTCGAAGCCGTGGACACCCTGGAACACGCGACCCCCGACGACATTCTCGGCGAAGTACGGAAGACGGCTTCGGGGGTCAACATCTCCACCGTGTACCGGACCCTGGAGCTGCTGGAGGAGCTCCAGCTGGTCAGTCACGCGCATCTCGGGCACGGGGCGCCGACCTACCACCTCGCGGACCGGCACCATCACATCCACCTGGTCTGCCGGGACTGCGACAACGTCATCGAGACGGACGTGGCGGTGGCCGGCGAGTTCACGGCCAAGCTCCGCGAGACCTTCGGCTTCGAGACCGACATGAAGCACTTCGCCATCTTCGGTCGCTGCCAGGACTGCTCGCTCAAGAGTTCAACTACCGAGTCGTAGGCTTGTGCGCATGAAGAGCCCTCTGCTGTCCCTGCCCGGCGCGGTTCCCGCCGAGGGCGTGGACGAAAGCGTCGCCGCCCACTACGGCGACCTGTTCCGCGAGCAGCGTGCCCTCGCCGACGGCACCGGATTCGTCGACCTCTCCCATCGGGGCGTCGTCGCCGTCACCGGTGCGGACCGGCTGAGCTGGCTGCATCTGCTGCTCACCCAGCACGTCAGCGACCTGCCGGCCGGCCTCGCCACCGAGGCGCTGATCCTCTCCGCGCACGGTCATATCGAGCACGCGCTGTATCTGGTCGACGACGGCACGACGGTCTGGATCCACGTGGAGCCCGGCACCCAGGAGGCGCTGATCGCCTACCTGGAATCGATGAAGTTCTTCTATCGGGTCGAAGTCGCCGACCGCAGCGATGAGTTCGGGATCGTGTACCTTCCCGCCGGGTCCATCGCCGAGGTGCCCGAAGGCGTCGTCGTGCGCGAGACGCCGTACGGCCGTGATCTCTTCCTGCCGCGCGCCGAGCTGGAGTCCTTCGCCGCGAAGGCCGGACCGGCGGCCGGGATCCTCGCCTACGAGGCCCTGCGCGTCGAACACCACCAGCCCCGCCTCGGCTTCGAGACCGACCACCGCACGATCCCGCACGAGCTGGGCTGGATCGGCACGGCCGTTCACTTGCAGAAGGGCTGCTATCGAGGGCAGGAGACCGTCGCCCGGGTCCAGAATCTCGGCAAGCCCCCGCGTCGGCTCGTCTTCCTCCACCTCGACGGCAGCGAGGTCCACCTCCCCGCCGCGGGCACGGAACTCCGCGTCGCCGACGACGGCCCCGACGGCCGCAAGATCGGCTTCATCACGACGGCCGTACGCCACCACGAACTGGGGCCGATCGCCCTGGCGTTGGTGAAGCGGAACGTGGCGGTGGACGCGAGGCTGCTCGCCGACAGCACGGCCGCGGCTCAGGAAGTCGTCGTAGAACCGTAGGTCTTGGGGGGTGGGTGCGGCTCACATCTGGCTGTGGGGCGCCGCTCACATCTCCAGCAGGACCGTGAACGGGCCGTCGTTCGTCAGTGACACCCGCATCTGCGCGCCGAAGCGGCCCGTCGCCACCGTCGCGCCCAGGGCGCGGAGTTGGGCCACGACCTCCTCGACGAGGGGTTCGGCGATGTCGCCGGGGGCGGCCGCGTTCCAGGTGGGGCGGCGGCCCTTGCGGGCGTCGCCGTACAGGGTGAACTGGCTGATGACCAGGAGCGGGGCGTCGATGTCGCTGCACGACCGCTCGTCGTGCAGCATGCGAACCGACCAGAGTTTGCGGGCGAGTTGGGCCGCCTTCTCCTTGGTGTCCTCGTGCGTGACGCCGACCAGGACGCACAGGCCCTCGCCCTCGATCGCCCCGACCGTCTCGCCGTCCACGACGACGCTCGCGCCGTCCACCCGCTGCACCACTGCTCGCATGCCGACCATGATGCCGTGTCCGGAACACGAGTCCGAAGCCGGCTTCTTATTGATCCTTAACCCCCCATCTGGGGCCGATCGGGGGCACTCGGTCACATAGCGGCCACTTGGGGTGGCACGATGCTTCACACATCCGGTCGAGGGGACGGTAGAGGCACATGAGCACACCGAGTACCGGGCAGCCACCCGGGGCGGTCTCGTCGATCCGTGACGAGGACCGCACGCCGCTACGGCCGCCCGCGCAGCGCACCGACAGCCCGGGGCCGAGCAACGGGGGCCCGGGACAGCGCGGCGACAGCTCCGGTCTGCCCGCCGATCCGCCCGAGCCCGACCTGCCCGTGCTGAGCCTGCCCGAGCTGCGCACCCTGCGCCGCGACGCGCAGCGCGACGAGGCCGACCTCAGCTACGTACGCCGGCTGCTCCAGGGCCGTATCGACATCCTCCGCGCCGAACTCGCCCGGCGCTCCCCGGCCGGCGCCGCCTCCGTGGTCGTCGTCGAGCGGCTCGGCGAGATCCTGACCGACGCCCCGGCCCGGCACCGCTCCTCGGCCCGCCATGTGACGCTGGGTACGCCGCACAGCGAGGAGTACCGGCGGCTGGCCGCGGACATGCTCGCGGAGGTCGAGCTGTCGGACCTGGACGCCCGTACGGACCTGGAACTGAACACGGCGATGGGCCGGCTCGTGCGCTACGAGCAGCAGGTCTCCCGGCGCCGGCAGCGGCTGCAGCGCACGGCGGACGACTGCAGCGGGGAGATCGCCCGCAGGTACCGTGAAGGGGAAGCGCAAGTCGACGACCTGCTGATGTGAGGCGGGGCCCCGGCGATCCCGGGTGCGCCGGGCCTTGAGGCGGGTCCGTTCCACCCGGGTGCGGCAGGCCTCATCCGGGACCCTCTCCGGAAGGCCACCGCCGATGTCCGTCTCCGCCATATCCGTGCTGTCCCCTGTGCTCGCTGAGGTCGTCCGCTCCGGGTTCGTCGAGAGCAGACACCGGGGCAGCCTGGTCCTCCTGGACGCGGACGGGGCGGTGGAACTGGCCTTCGGCGAGGTGACGGAACCGGTCTTCCCGCGCTCCTCCAACAAGCCGATGCAGGCGGCCGGAGTACTGCACGCGGGCCTCGACCTCACCGGCGAACGGCTCGCACTCGCCGCCGCGAGCCACTCGGGCGAACCCTTCCACCGGGACCTGGTCCAGAAGATGCTGGACGAGCACGGGCTCGACGCGGGCCTGCTCCAGTGCCCGCCCGACCTCCCCCTCGACGAGGCGGAGCGCGAGACGTACCTGGCCGCCGGCGCCGTACGCGACCGCGTCACCATGAACTGCTCCGGCAAGCACACCGCGATGCTCGCCGCGTCCGCGCTGAACGGCTGGCCGCTGGACACCTACCTCGACCCGGCCCACCCGCTCCAGCAGCTCATCCACAGGGTTGTGGAGGAAGCGTCGGGGGAGCGGGTCGCGGCGGTGGGTACGGACGGCTGCGGGGCGCCCCTGATGGCGATCTCCCTGACCGGCCTGGCCCGCGCCTTCCACACCTTCGTCCTGTCGCCCCCCGACTCCCCGGAACGCCGAGTCGCCGACGCCATGCGCGCCCACCCCGAATACGTCGCCGGCACCCACCGCCACGACACTTGGCTCATGCGCGAGGTCCCGGGCGTCCTGTCCAAGATGGGCGCGGAGGGCGTCCAGGCGGTGGCCCTCCCGGACGGCCGCGCCCTCGCCTTCAAGATCGAGGACGGAGCGGCCCGGGCCCTGCGGCCGGTGCTCGCGCGGGCACTGACCCTGCTGGGGGTCGAGTCGCCGGTGGTGGAGCGGATCGGGCGGGTGGGGTTGTCGGGCGGTGGGCGGGTGGTGGGGGAGATCCGGGCGGGGTTCTGAGGACGTTGCCTGGGCGGACGAGGCGTCTCGCGTGTGGAGGAGGCGTCTCCGTGACCGGGGAGGCGTCCCCGTGACCGGGGGAGGCGTCTCGAAAATCCGCGCGACGACCCCACCGCCGTGGATCTACGGTGATTCCATGAGCCGATCCACGCATGTCGACGTCCGTCCGATCACCGAGGCCGAGTTTCCCGACTGGCTGCGTGCGGTGAACACCGGGTTCCTGCGGGAGCCGGTGGTGGGGGAGGACGAACTGGCGGCTCGGCGTACGCAGTTCGTGGCGGGGCGGTATCTGGGGGCCTTCGACGGTGACCGGTGCGTGGCGACGTTCCGGTCGTTCGCGCAGGAGGTCACCGCGGTCGGGGGTGCGCCGGTGGCCGCCGACGCCGTCACGGGGGTCACCGTCACGGCCACCCACCGCCGGCGCGGGCTGCTCACGCGCATGATGAACCAGGACCTCGCGGCCGCCAAGGAACGCGGCGATGTGGTCGCCACGCTGATCGCCGCCGAGTACCCGATCTACGGGCGGTACGGCTTCGGGCCCGCCGCCTCCTCGACCGAGTGGGTCGTCGACGTGCCGCGCACCGGACTCGACCGGCGTTGGTCGGGACCGGCGGACGGTGGGCGGATCGACCTCGTGGAGCCCGAGGAGGTGCGCAAGATCGGCCCGGAGCTGCATGAGCGGGTGCGTCGCGGCACGCCGGGTGCCATCAGCCGCGACGACTGGTGGTGGCAGCTCAGGACCGGCGCCGTGCGCGTCGAGAAGTCGTGGACGGTCCCGTTCTTCGTCGCGTACCGCGCTCCGGACGGCACGGTCGAGGGCCTCGCGGCCTACGAGGTGGACGACAACTGGGGTGACGCGAAGCAGCCGTTGGACACGGCGACCGTGCGCTGGCTGAGCGCGGCGACGCCGGCCGCCGAGCGCGCCCTGTGGCACTACCTCTGCTCGATCGACTGGGTGACCCGGGTGAAGTCCGGCCCCCGCGCCTCCGACGACCTGCTCCCTCTCCTCCTGCCCGACCCGCGCGCCGCGCGCATCACGACGCAGTCGGACTGGTTCTGGGTGCGGATCCTGGATGTCGTACGGGCTCTGGAGGCGCGTACGTACGAGGGGACGGGGTCCCTGGTCCTCGAGGTGGCCGACCGGGCCGGACTGGCGGGCGGGCGCTACCGGTTGGAGGCGTCGCCGGCGGGCGCGTCCTGTGTGCCGACCACGGAGAGCGCCGAACTCTCCCTCGACGTGGCCGAGTTGGCGGCGCTGTGGCTCGGTGACGAGTCGGTGGCGCGGCTGCTGGCGCTGGGCCGGGTCCGGGAAGAACGAGCGGGCGCCGGCCGGTCGGCCGACGCCCTGCTGCGTACGTCCAGGCGGCCTTGGTGCCCGGACATGTTCTGAGGCCTCCTCTTCTTCCGACGGCGATGACTGTTGCGGTACTCATCCGTAGCTGTGCTGTTCAGTTGTGACTGTGCCGGTGGAGCTGTTCAGTTGTCGGTGTTCAGTTGTGGCTGTGCGGTTGGTGCAGACTGACCAAGCTCCCGGCTCCCCTCCGGAAGGGAGCTCGGTCAGCCGGACTGGAGCGACTCGGCCGAACTGGGTCGGCTCAGCCGGACTGGGCGAGCAGCATCACGAGGATGACCGCTCCGATGCCGCTGATCATGGTGTTGCGGGCTTTGATCCCGACGGTCAGCGCGACGATGGCGATGATGCCCATCGGGCCGTACCGCCACTGGACGAGCTGCTCGAAACCGATGGCGAGGGCGGCGACGAAGAGTGCGAGCGGCATGAACGGTCCCTCCTTCGGGACGGGGAGGCGGACCCCGGTTGGCCAACCCTCCTGAAGTTTGACCATGTTGCTCAAGTTGGCGACCAACTTCACTTCACTTATCTCCACTTGGAAGCGTCTCATAACCACCTTCAGGAGAACTGCCCAAAGATGGCGGGAAGTTGTAGTGTTTGGTCGTGGACCCGAAACACGGCTCCGTCAATGGGCGGACGAGGTCACAGCGGCCACAGTTGTCCCATCACGACGTGGCCGACGAGCTGCGCGCCCGCATAGCGAGCGGCGCGCTGCGTGCGGGCCAACGCATGCCCACCCAGGCCAGGTTGGCCGACGAGTTCGGCGTCGAGCGCGGTGCCGTACGCCAGGCGCTGCGGATTCTGCAGTCCGAGCACCTGTTGACCAACGTGTCCAAGGGCAGCCCCGCGACCGTCGCCCTCGACCTGGGCCTCGGCAACGCCCTGACCGGCCCCGCAGCGCCCCCGCAGCCCACCACCGTCGCCCTCGCTCCCCGCATAGCGGCCGCCTTCGCGACCCCGCACGTCGAGATAGACGCCCTGTGTCTGACCTCGGTTTCGCTGACCCTGGCGATGGGGGAACCGCTGCGCCAGATCCACGCCGGACAGCTAAATCCGGCCAAGGTGGATGTCCGGGTGCTGCTTCCCTCGCGAGACATCGACCTGGCTTTCCCGACCCCGGTGGACGACGACTCCACCGACGACCGGCTGCAACGCCGTTGGCTGGCCCAGCGCAACGCCCAGGGTCAGGTGCTCCAGCACAACCTGCTGGCGTTGCGCGCCACGCACGGCATCGACGTGCACGTCACCTTCCGCGCCCTGCCCTTCACCCCGCCGGTGAAGCTGTACCTGGTCAACGGCAACGAGGCGCTCTTCGCGTACTACACGCTCACGCGGCGCGAGGAGGAGATCGGCGAGGAGCACCTGGAGATGTACGACGCCGAGGGCACGCAGTCCATGCTGTTCTCCTTCGCGCAGGGGGCCGGCCTGCGGGACACCACCTTCGTCGAGCAGTCCCACCTGTGGTTCAACGCACTGTGGGAGACGATCAGTTCGGAGCTGACGCTCACGAGCTGATGTCTCCCACGGGTTCCTTGGTGAGCGGTCGGACGGTGGCACCGCTCATAGAGCGGGCCCTGTCACCAGCAGGGCGAGCACGACGGCGCCGATGGAGCTGACGGCCGGGCTCTTGGCCTTGATGCCTATGGTGAGCAGGAGCAGCCCGATGATCCCGGTGACGCCGTACTTCCACTGGAGGGTCTGCTCGATGCCGACGACGAAGACGGCGGAGAGGAGAGCGAGGACTGGCACGGTGGTTCCCCCTTCAGGCTTCGCGGGCGGGACGGTGCGTGGGGGGTGTTGCCGGTAGAGGAAGCAAAACTTCCGCCAACTCAACCAAGTTGGCAACCAACTCCACCTAAGTTATCCCCACTTGGTACCTACTCATAAACAAGTCACCAACAACTCCCCGTAGATGGATTCGAGTTGTAGCGTTTGGTCGTGACACAGGAGAACGTGGCAGTGAACGGCAGCAGAAAGCTCTCCCCCCAGGAGATCGCCGACATCCTCAGGGACCGCATCCGCACCGGCGACCTCAAAGCCGGAGACCGCCTGCCCACCCAGGCCGAGCTCGCCGACGAGTTCGGCGTGGAACGCGGCACCGTCCGCCAGGCACTCCGCGCCCTCCAGGAGGACGGCCTCCTCAGCAACGTCAGCAAGGGCAGCCCGCCGCGCATCGCGGAGCCACCGGCGGTGAGCGGGGAGCCGCAGCCGACGATGGTGGGGCTGGCACCGCGGCTGGTGGAGGCGTTCTCGGTGCCGCATGTGCATGTGGACGCGGCCTGTCTGACCGCCGAGACCCTGATGCTCGGGCTCGGCGAACCCCTGCGCCGTATCCACGCGGGCGAGGTGCGCCCCGAGTCGATCAACGTCCGGATCATGCTGCCGTCCCGGGACATCCCGCTCGCGTTCCCGGTCCCGGTCGACGCCAGCGGCAGCGGCGACCCGGTCCACCAGCGTTGGCTGGCGCAGCGCAACGCTCAGGGCCAGGTCCTGAAGCACAACCTCCAGGCGCTGCGTGCCACGCACGGCATCGACGTCCATGTCACCTTCCGCGCACTGCCGTTCACCCCGCCCATCAAGCTCTACCTGCTCAACGGCACCGAAGCGCTGATCGCGTACTACATGATCACCAGGCGCGAGGAAGAGTGGGACAGCGGGACCCTCGAGATGTACGACACCCTGGGCGGCAAGTCCCTCCTCTTCTCCTTCGAGCAGCGAACCGGCCTACGGGACGCCGCTTTCGTCGAGCAATCCCAGAAGTGGTTCGACGCCCTCTGGGAAACCATCACCACGGACCTGACACTCTCTTAGTGACTTCTGAGACGACGCAGACTGAACTGGTGGCAGCTGAGATCGAGTACGACCCAGAGAGGCTTCAGGAACTGATCGCGCACGCTCGCGTCGTGCTGTGGGACTTCGACGGGCCGATCTGCCGGCTCTTCGCGGGGCACTCGTCGGAAGACGTGGCCGACCGAATCGTGGCGTGGTTGGGGACGCGCGGCCTGTCCGGCCTGCTGACGGAGGAGGAACGGGAGTGGGCCGATCCCCAGGCGATACTGCGGGTGGTCGACCGTCGGCACCCCGGCAGCGACCTGGTGGCGGAGATGGAGAAACGTCTCACTGACGAGGAACTCCACGCCGCTCCCACGGCGATGCCCACCGCCTGGGCCGATCCGCTGATCCGGACCTGGAAGGCCGTGGGCGCCGGTCTGGCCATCACGACGAACAATTCGCCGCAGGTGGTCCGCAGCTATCTGAGCACCCGCGGTCTGGACTCATGCTTCACCCCCCACATCTACGGCCGTACGCAGGTGCTGGAACACCTCAAGCCCCACCCGCACTGTCTCAACCGGGCGTTGAGTGCAATGGGGGCCGCGCCGTCCGCCGCGCTGATGATCGGTGATGCGCCCACGGACCTGGCGGCAGCGCGGCTGGCCGGTGTTCCGTTCCTTGGCTACGCGAGTAGCGAGCGCAAGGCCAAGCTCCTGAAGGACGCCGGAGCCGAGAACGTCCTGGGCTCACTGGAGCCCTTGTTGGGCCTGTTGCGTCGATAGCCGGCAGCGCGGAACCGATCAGGCCTGCATCATGAGCAGGACAAGCATGACTGCCCCCGCTGAGGCCCATGTCGGTCGGTGCGCCTTGATCCCGAGCCCCACAACGAGCAGGCACAGTAGGCCGAGACCGCCGTAGTGGTTCTGGATCACCTGATCCAGAACCACGGCGAACGCGGTGGACAGCAATCGCGCCTTGATCATGTCTCCCCCTGCCGCCAGTTCCGTGAAGCGATCAACTTGCAGTCCAATTGGACTGGTTGGCTTATCTGGGTTCTGCCCTGTCGTGCTGATCCCTTAACAAGCAGTCAAGTTGGCTTGTGGAGATGGCTGGAAGCAGGTTTGTGCGGCGGTCAGGAGAGGTACGGTCGCGATGTGAGCGGCGAGTACGGCAGCGAAGTCGGTGGCGGCAAGGAGTTCGATCGGGTCGCCGATGAGTTGCGCGCTCGTATGGCCGACGAGGTCTACCCGGTGAAATCCATGCTTCCGTCCCAACGGCTGCTGGCGGAGGAGTTCGGCGTCTCCAGGGACACCGTGCAGCGAGTCGTGAGGGAGCTGAGGGACGAGGGCTGGATCGAGTCGCGGCAGGGAAGCGGCTCCCGGGTGATCAGAACTCAGAAGGTCCATTCACCGAAGAGCAGCAAGCGAGAGGACCGCACGGTCACGCTCGGGCCGCTCATCGGCCGGGCCTTCGAGCAGAGCGAAGTGGTCCTGGACGTCTTCACGTTGTCGTCGGAGTCCCTGGACACACACATCCGGGTTCAGGCGGAACGGATCCAGAACGGGTTGATCGCTCCGCAGCGCCTGGCTCTGCGCATGCTGTTGCCCGACGAGTCGCTCGAGTTCCCCTACTGGCGGTCCGGGGAGAGCGGGCACGACCAGATGCTGAAGGACCGGTTCCTGGCGATCATGCGCCGGCATACCGCATCGCTTCGCGACAAGTTGAGCGACCTGAGGAGTCTGAAGCTCGTACCCTCCATGAGTGTCGAGGTACGTCGTGCCCCGCTGGTGCCGACGTTCAAGCTCTACCTGTTCAACGAAACAGAAGCGCTGCTGGGGCCTTACCGAGTCTTCAAACGACTCATTGCCGTTGGTCCGGACGAGATCGAGGCAACGGATGTGTTCGGCCGTGATGCCGGGCTCACACACCATGTCAAGGATTCCGACCCCCACTCCCAGGAAACGGTTCTTGTGGACCAGTGGCAGAGTTGGTTCGATTCGGCCTGGGATTTTCTTGCCGTCGCCGACGAGTCTTTTGTCATCCCTGACGAGCGGCGCGGAGCTTCTTCGCAGCCGTGACCACAGGTTGATGTGAGGCGACCACGACCTTGGCCCCTCTGTCCGTCATTTCCGCGGCCCGGTCCTTCTTCTTGGTGTATCCAAGAAATCGAGTTCCGGTCCGCTGGGCGACTTCCAGATCGGATAGCTTGTCGCCGACCAAGAGACAGTCGGAGGCGTCGAGGGCGAATCTGCTGATCGCGCGACGCACGCAGTGAGGATCCGGCTTCATGAGCCGTGCGTCGTCCGGGTCGCGGCCGAAGATGGAGCCCCCGAATTCGGACCCGAGCCCGATGTCATCTCGGTCCAGGAACGCCCGTACCGCGGCTTCGGCATTGTTGCTGACAATGGCCAGGCTCACGTCGAGGTCGGACAATAGCCTCACGAGAGTGACGATGTAGGGCGCTGGTACGGCAGTCCCGACGGCCCGGGCTTCCGCCTGCGCCACGATGTCCTCGGCAGCCTTGAGAGGTACCGCACTGAGCCCGTCCGGGTCTCCTTCGTACATGGCTCTGAGGTGCTGGAGGAGGTCATGCGAGTCGTCGCAACCCTCGACCTCCGGAGTGAGGAGGGGGAGTTCCCACTGCCTTCGTGCTGCCGTCTTGATCTCGTCGGCGATGCTCTTCGTGGGTGGACGACCCGACGGATCTCTGGGCAAACCACCGAAGAGGGAGCAGATGGGTCCGTCGAAGTCGAAGAGCACCGCCTTTGCCGGACCGAGAAGGCTCAGCAGGGCGTCCTGGCCGTCCGTCACGTCACCCAATGGCCCTCCTCGAGTTCAGGGGCGACAGTCTGGTCCACCGTTCGGCCCGGCCGCCAGCGCTTCCGGCCGGTTCACACGCAGGTGTCGAGGTCCTCGTTCGCACGTACGCCGGTTGGACCGGGAAGGCGACCGGCTCCACGAATGCCAGGGTTCTTCGCCGGAGCCTGATGCCGGGGTAGTAACGTGCGTCCCCTCTGCCTCATCGGCCCTCCCAGAATGGCCTGAAACCAGCGCATGACATCGCCTCCCGTTCCCGACAGCCGGCCGCACGCCGACGAGTTGGGCGTCGACGCCCGACTCGTCATGCGTCGCCCGTTCGAGGGATACCACCATGTGACGCATGTGCTGTCCTTGGCGGATCAGACGTGGATCAAGTTCCGGGAGCCGCGTGCGGAGATCCTGTGGTTCGACCGCAGGTGTTTCACGTCGGAGGAGGAGCTGCTCAGGGCTCTGAAGGAGCTCAAGATCGCCTGTGTGCCCGAGGTCGTGGACGTAGGCGGCACCGGGTTCCAGGGGTTCATCGAGGGGCGGACCGTCGGTTCGCGACGATGGTGGTCGAGCCGGCGAGTACCTGATGCGGTCTTCGATCAACTCGTCGAACTGTTCCGCGAAATGACGCGAATCAGGCCAGGCATGCTGACGGCCGAACGTCGATGCGAGGCCGACGACCGTCCGGATGACGGTGACACCGACGGCTTCCTGGAGCGTCTGATCGTCTTCATGGAGGACCGCGTCTACGGTGGGAACCGCCGACAGTTCGAGGGACTGTTCCGGGAACTCGGTGTGACGGACGAATCGTTCACCCTGCTCAGAAAACGTGTTTCCGGTCTGACTCGGCGGCCCTTCTGTCTGTTGCACGCCGATCTGCACCGCAAGAACCTGATCGTCGATCCGCGGGGCCGACTCTGGGTGATCGACTGGGAATTGGCGATGCTCGGTGATCCGCTGTACGACCTGGCTACCCATCTGTACCTCATGCGCTATCCGGAATTTCAGGAAGCCCGCATGATCGAGGAGTGGTGCAGGATCGCCGAGAATGTCAGGCCCGGCAGTTCTCTTGGCTGGCAGGAGGACCTGCCACGAATCCTTGAATTCAAGAGAGCTCAGTCGGTGTTCACCGATGTGATCCGTGAATCGCTGAGATTGCGTGCGGGAGCCGAACTCAACTGGATCGGACTTCCCCTGGCAGCCTGGAAGTTGCACCGGATCCTGAGGGCGGCGGCCGAGCCTCTTGGCCTGGAACAGGTGCCGACGCACAAGGAGATCACGACCGCCCTCGTCAACTGGCATAAGCAGATGCCCAGTCGGAGCCAGGTCTCCTGATCCCGCGTACCGGATCCGTGGTCGACAGTTGCCGTCCCGACGCCCGTCGGGGACTACCGTGTTGGTCTTGTTGAGTCCGGTTTCGGCGGTTGCCCGACGACCAGGAGCGGCCCGTGAGTGTTCGTCCTGCTCTCCCCGCGACTCGCCGTGTGCGAGTGGACGCTGCGCTGAGCACCGAGATCCTCCGACTTGCGTCGCTTGACGGGACGGAGTGCCTGGGACACCACAACGCCAACTATGTGTGGCGGTTGCCTGTGCGCGTGGCGGGACAGCTCGGCCTGGAGCCCGGCAGGACCGTGGTCGTGCGGGTCCGCAAGGACGACGTACTGCCTGTTGCCCTCCGGACGTGGTACGACGAGGGAGCCATCCTCGATTACGTCCGCCAGGTGCTCCCGCTCACCCCCGAGTGCCTGGCCGAGGGGCACGGCTTCACGATCCACAGCTATGCGGAGGGCGAGCCGCTCTCCAGCCGCTGCGAGAGCGGGAAGCCCGTCGACAGCCTGTTCGTCGGGGAGTTGGCCGATCAGCTCGCCCGGATGGCTCGGACAGGGACTCAGGGACTGCCCCCGTTGCCGTCGGCTTGGCCCCGCGACGGAGACAGCCAGGGCTTTCTGCAAGCCCTGGTGGCCCGCACGGAGTGGAGGATCCGGCGGTCCAATTGGGCTGCATTCGGCGGGCTGTTCAAGGCGCTGGGCGTTCCGGCGGACGCGCTTGTCCGGTTCGGCAGGCAGGTTCCCGGGATGAAGCTGACGAACCGGCCCTACGCGCTGCTCCATGCGGACCTGCACCGGGATAACGTGATCGTTTCCGAGGCCGCTGCTTCACCGGTCGTCTGCACGGATTGGGAGCTGGCGACCTACGGTGACCCTTTGCATGATCTGGCCACGCACCTCGTGCGTATGGAGTATCCCGACTATCAGTGGGACGAGGTCGTCGAGCTCTGGGCGAAGGCCCAGGGACGAATACGTCCCGAGGCTGTCCGCCGCCTGGACGACGACTTGCGTCACTACATCGCCTTCGAGCGGGCCCAGTCCGTCTTCCCGGATGTGATGCGCGCCGCCCGGGACCTGGAGTTCTCGTCGGACGAGGAGAGCCTGCACCGGGCGACCGCGCGTGTGTGCCGAGCCCTGGAGAACGCCGAGGAGCCACTTCGACTTTCCCGTGTGCCTGGCGTGTCCGAGGTCGGCCGCATTCTGTTCCGGTGGCAAGCGGCTCGTTCCGGCGTACGAGGCGCTCACCGTGGTACCCGTGCCCGGACGATCGACTGGACACCGGATCCGCGGTTGCCCGAGCGGCCGGAGTTCCCCCATTCCGCGGTCCGGGTCGCCCTCGCCGCGGAGGGTGCTGCCCCGGCCGAACGGATCCAGGAGGGCACCGTGCATCGCACCTCCGTGGTCTGGCCGACGGCGCTGCCCTTCCCTGTTGTGGTGCGGCGGCGGATGGCGAACGCGGTTCGGCGCGAACAGCGAGCCCTCAGCGAGCACATCGTGCTGCGGGCCATCGAGGAATCGAGCCTCCCGGTGTCGGCACCGAAGCTCTTGGCACTGGGAAGCAGTTGCGAGGGTGAGTCGTTCGCGATCCACACCCACGTCGGTGGACCGGACCTCGATGGTCCTCCGCACCACCCGGTGGACGGTCTGCTCCCGCATGAAGCGGACTCACTTGTCGATCAGCTCTGCGCCCTTGCGCAGGTGGACCACCGACAGCTCGATCCGGTAGCCGGCGAGGGCGGATTCCTCCGTCGGCTGTGTACGCGCCTTGTCAGCCTTGTGGCCGGTCTGCCCAAGGAGTCGCAGGAGGTGGCACGGCTCATGGGACTGCCCGACGCCGAGCGGCTGGATGAGATTCTGTCCCGCTGCCGGGTGACCGAGCGGAGGCCTGCCCTGCTCCACGGTGATCTGCACCCGTGGAATCTTGTACGGCACGACGGGTACCCGTGGCTGACGCTCATCGACTGGAAGATGTCCATGGTCGGTGACCCACTCTACGACCTGGTTCGACACATGCACCTGGCGCGGACGCTGCCCACTGTCTACGTGCGGATGTTCCGACGCTGGGAGTCCAAACTGGACGAGAGCCGTACGCGCGACTGGCGCAAGGATCGAAACACTTACCGGAGCATCGAGACCGTGCGCTCGGCATACGTCGACCTCGACTGCCTGGTCACGGGTGCGGGCCTGGAAGCTCCCCAGGTCCTCCGTGCCACGCGCTCCTACAGCACCACGTTGCTGGCGGCCGGCAGAGTCCTTGGGGTGCCCGTCCGCCCCGCGGTCCACGTCGTTCGGTAGGACCGGAAAGGCCGAGGCTACGCTCGCGCCATGGACGAGATCGGGCTGAGGCAGCGCAAGAAACAGCGGATGTACCAAGACGTCTCCGAAACAGCCATCCGCCTGTTCATGGAGAAGGGCTTCGACGCCGTCTCCGTCGCCGAGGTCGCCGCCGCGGCCGGGATCTCGAAGCCGACCCTGTTCCGGTACTTCCCGGCGAAGGAGGACCTCGTCCTGCATCGGATCGCCGATCATCAGGACGAGGCCGCACGGGTGGTCGTCGAGGCGGAGGGCGCGCCGGTTCCCGCGTTGCGGCGGCATTTTCTCGACGGGCTCGCTCGGTGTGACCCCGTCACCGGGCTCAGTGACCATCCGAACGTGCTCGCCTTCCACGCCCTCCTCTACGGGACTCCCGCCCTGGTCGCCCGGGTGTACGGCTACCAGGAGCAGGCGGAGGCCACGCTCGCCGAGGCGCTCGGCGGTGGGCTTGACGCGCGACTCGCCGCCGGGCAGATCGTCGCCGTGCGGCGGATCCTCGCGCTGGAGAACTGGCGGCGGATCGCCGACGGGGAGCCGGTCGAGGACGTGCGGGCGGATGCCGTCGCCGCGGCGGAGCGGGCGTTCGGGCTGCTCGCGGCCGGGTTGCCGCACTTCAGTCAGGGTGAGACTCGGTAATATATTTAACTCGGTTACGTTTTTTGGGTACGGTCGTCCCATGACGTCAGCCCAGCCGCACTCCCCCTCCCACTCCGCCCTCACAGAATCCCTCCACCGCGAGCGCGCCCACCACGACCGTTGCCGTACCGCCTTCGACGCCATGGTCACCGGCGCTCAGGAACACGTCGTCACCGGCGAGGACGTCTCCGCCTCCGGTGCGGACGCCGAGGTGCTCGGTTATCAACTGCGCAGCAAGGCCAAGGAGTTGGGGGAGCTGCCGCAAGGGCCTTTGTTCTTCGGGCGGTTGGACTTCGCCCGCGATGCCGATGGTGCAGGTGTCACCGACGGTGGTCGTGAACACTCCGGGCAGCGCTACTACATCGGCCGACTGCGCATCTCCGAACACCCCGCCGCCCCACCCCTCGTCGTCGACTGGCGCGCCCCCGTCTCTCGCGCCTTCTACCAAGCCGGCGCCCGTGACCCGCAAGGCGTCGAGGTGCGCCGGCGTTTCGGATGGGCGCCCGGGAGTCGCGGGGACTCCGTCGATCTCACCGGACTGGAGGACGAGCGGCTCGGTCAGGGCGAGTCCGGTACCGGGAACATGCTCGCGCGTGAGATCGAACGGCCCCGTGTCGGGCCCATGCGGGACATCGCCGCCACCATCCAGCCCGAACAGGACGATCTCGTACGCGGTGACATCGGGCTTTCGGTGTGTGTGCAGGGCGCCCCCGGCACCGGCAAGACCGCCGTCGGCCTGCACCGGGCCGCCTATCTCCTCTACACCCACGCCCAGCGCATCCGCCGCGCCGGCCTCCTCATCCTCGGCCCCAACCGCACCTTCCTCTCCTACATCTCCGAGGTGCTCCCGGCCCTCGGCGAGACCGGCGTGCGGCAGTCGACGCTGGGGGAGGAGATCGCGCGGCATCCCGTGCGGGGGACCGACAGCGAGCGGGCGGCCGTGGTCAAGCACGACGCCCGCATGGCGGAGGTGCTGCGCCGCGCGCTGTACGCCCATGTCTCGGTCGACGGCGTGGTCAACTCCCTCGCCATCCCCGACGGTTCGTATCAGTGGCGGGTCGGGGTCGGTGAACTCGCGCGGATCGTCGAAGGGGTGCGCGCCGAGGAACCGCCTTACGGGATCGGGCGCGAGCGGGTGCGGTCGCGGGTCGTGCGGAGCGTGCAGTTGCAGGCCGAGCGGCGGAGCGGGCCGCGCTCGGGTGCATGGGTGCAGAAGATCTCACGGGCGCGGGCGGTCGGCGCGTACGTCGATGCCGTGTGGCCACGCGTGCGGCCCGAGGAGGTCGTGGCCGAACTCCTCGCCGACCCGGACGTGTTGAACGCGGCCGCCGAGGGACTGCTGGACGCCGAGGAGCAGCGGGCCGTGCTCTGGGAGCGGCCGCCGCGGTCGTGGAAGTCGGCGCGCTGGTCGGCCGCCGACCTCGTCCTGCTCGACGAGGTCGCCGGGCTCGTCGAACACCCCGAGGGATACGGCCATGTCGTCGTCGACGAGGCACAGGACCTCTCCCCGATGGAGTGCCGGGCCATCGCGCGCCGCGCGCCCTTCGGTTCGCTCACCGTCCTCGGCGACCTGGCGCAGGGCACCACGCCCTGGGCGGCACGCTCCTGGGACACCTCCCTGCGCCACCTGGGCAAGCCGGACGCGGCCGTCGTACCGCTGACCGTCGGCTTCCGCGTGCCGGAGGCCGTCGTCACCCTGGCCAACCGGCTGCTGTCCCGGCTCGACGTCGACGTGGCACCGGGCAAGTCCCTTCGCCGGGACGGTGAGTTGAGGGTGCGGGAGGTGGTGGACGGGGATGTGGCGGGGGCGGTCGTGGCCGCCGTACGCGATGCGCTCGGGCGGGAAGGGTCGGTCGGGGTCGTCGCCGCGGATGCGGATGTGGAGTGGGTGCGGGGCTCGCTCGGTGCGGCCGGGGTCGTGGTGGGCGGGATGGACGAGCTGCGGGCGCGCGTGACCGTCGTACCGGCTTCTCTCGTCAAGGGGTTGGAGTACGACCATGTCGTCGCCGTCGAGCCCGCGGCGATCGCGGAGGCGGAGGCGCGCGGGCTGCATCGGCTGTATGTCGTGCTGACCAGGGCGGTGTCGCGGCTGGAGGTGGTGCACGGGCGGCCGTTGCCGTTCTGAGGACGGGATGGGAACGGGAACAGAACTGCGACGGCCGCCCGTGGTGGTTCAGGCGTGCGCGTCGAGGATCGGGATCAACTCCCCCTCCTCGTAGTCCAGGTGAGCTTCCAGGGCGAGCGTCAGGCGCTCCACCTCCGCGCGCACGGTGGCCGGGTCGCCTGCCTCGGTGCCTTCCGTGGCCAGGGTTCGGCGCAACTCCTCCACGAGCTCCGCGATCTGCTCGTGCTCCTCGCGCAGTCGCGCGATGGCTGTCGCCGTCTGCGGGTGGCGGTCGGCCACGAACGGGAACAGGGCCTGGTCCTCGCCGGTGTGGTGGTTGTGCAGGCCCTGGCAGAACGTGAGGCAGTTGACGCGGAGTTGGGCGCCGAGTGTGCCGCCCCCGTCGTCGGCCTTGCTCATCTCCTCGCGGATCAGGGCGAGTTCGCGGCGGAAGGCGTCGTGCACCACCTTGATCGCCTCGCCCATCGAGGAGGCGTTGATGTTTCCCGGGCCGCCCTGCGCGGTGTTGTGGAGGGCGACCACCGGGATCACCCGCTCGGTCTTCCTCTGGTACGCCGCCCAGCCCGGGTCGGCCTCCACCGCCCGCGCCCAGGCGGAGTCCCGTTCCTCGCCGGTCAGTACGACGGCCCGTGCCTCGTACGTGAACACCCCGCTCTCGACCGTGACATGGGGGTCGGCGAGGAGGTTGCGGTACCAGTCCGGGTGCCGGGGCGAGCCGCCCGCCGAGGCGATGACCAGGACGCGTTCGCCGCCGTCGGGGAGGTAGCCGACGGGGGTGGTGTGACGGGTGCCGGTGCGGGCGCCGGTGGTGGTCAGCAGGAGCAGGCGGGCGCCCTCGAAGTAGCCGCCGACGCGGCCGCGGTTCGCGCGGAACTCGTCGATGACCTGCTGGTTGAAGTCCTGGAAGGTGGTGGTGCTGTTCTCGTCGGGCAAGTCTTCTCTCTTCTCTTTCTCTCTCGCTGGATTCCGGTGGCGTGTTCCGGTGATGCAGATCGCGAAGAGAAAGAGACGGCGGGCCTCTGGCCCACCACGGCCTCACTCGGAGGCCGGGTACCCGACTCGCTCACGGCACAAGGCCGACCCGGCAGTCATGGGAGGGACGGTAGCGTCCGACGTATGACTGACGCCACCGGTTTCCAGCGCGTTCCCACCACCACCCTCGGCGAGATCCTCGACCGCGACCGGATCATGGACTTCGGCATCCGGCCGTTGTGGGGGCCGGTCGGACGGGTGGCCGGACCCGCGTACACCGTGCGCTGCGCACCCGGCGACAACCTGATGCTCCACACCGCCATCTACCGCGCCGAGCCCGGTTCGGTGATCGTCGTGGAGTCCGGTGACCTGGACTGGGCGCTGGCCGGTGGCAACGTCTGCGCGATCGCCCAGCGCCGGGGCGTCGCGGCCTTCGTCCTGGACGGGCTGATCCGCGATCTCGCCGAGGTGCGGGAGGCGCGGTTCCCGGTGTTCGCGCGCGGTGTCATCCCGATCCCGGGTGCCAAGTCGGCCGTAGCACCGCTGGGCGAGCCGGTGACCTGCGGTGGGGTGCGGGTCGAGGCCGGCGATGTGGTCGTGGCCGACGAGGAGGGCGTGGTGGCGGTGCCGTTCGCACGGCGGGCCGAGGTGCTGGACGCGGCCCTGGCCAAGCTGGCGAAGGAGGCCGACCAGACGCTGGACGACTGGGAGGCGGCGCACCGGGCTCGGGTCGAGAAGATCTTGGCGGAGCGGGGGTTCGAGGGCTGACCGGCACGAGCTCGGCGGGTTCGGTCGCCGTACCGCTTTCGCCGATCCCCGTCCTGGTCGATCCTGGTGGTGATGCTTCTTTTCCTCGACGTCGACGGAACGTTGCTCCCGTTCGGTGCGGCCGGGGCCTATCCGGCGTACGCGCCGCGCTTCGACGTGCCCGGGGTGGCCGACGGGCATCCCCTGCTGAGCCGCGTGGATCCGGCGCTCGGGGCCCGACTGGCCGCGCTGGACTGCGAGTTGGTGTGGGCCACGACCTGGATGGAGGACGCGAACGTCTGTCTCGCGCCGTGGCTCGGGCTGCCCCGGCTGCCGTCGGTGGACTGGCCGGACGAGGACGAGTTCCCGGCGCCGCTGCACTGGAAGACCCGGCCGCTGGTGGACTGGGCGGCCGGGCGGCCCTTCGTCTGGGTCGACGACGAGATCACCGACGTGGACCGCGCCTGGGTCGCCGGCCACCATCCCGAACGGGCCCTGCTGCACCGCGTCGACCACCGCCGCGGGCTGACCGACGCGGACTTCGACACGCTGGAGGAGTGGATCGGAGCGAGCCGTGCGAGGCGGTGAGCAGCGGAACTCTCGGTGGACCCAGGGGTGGTGGACGCAGGCGGCGATGCAGTGGGCGATGCAGGGGTGGAGGCGGAGGTGTCCGGCGAGCGGGTGGTGAGCGGCTGGTGGAACCACCTCGAGGAACGGACCCGCGAGGAAGTCGACGCCGACGTCCTGCGCGACCGGCGGCTGCGCCGGGCACCACGGCCGCCGTCTGCCGTCCGCCGTCCGCCTCGAGAACATCGCCCACTTCCGCCCCGGGGCAGAAACCGTAGGCCGCTTTAGAAGTCGTACGCCGCCCAGTCCGTGAGCGTGCGGTAGCCGAGGCGCTGGTAGAGGGCATTGCTCGTGGGGTTGGCGAGGTCCGCGAACAGGACGACGTCCTTCGCGCCCGCGGCCAGGGCGGCCCGGCTCACCGCCGCCGACGCCGCGGCCGCGTAGCCGTGGCCGCGCAGGTGGGACGGTGTGTAGACGACGTCCACCTGGATCTGGCCGCCGATCAACGGGTTCATGCCCGCGACGGAGACGGGGGTGCCGTCCGGGGTCTCCCAGAGCGTGTAGCGCTTGTCGGCGTAGCGGGTGTCGGCCCAGGTGTCGGCGTTGATGGTGACGTTCTCGCCGACGGCCTTGGCGAACTCGCCGCACCAGAACATGACTTCATCGAGATCCTGCTCGCCCAGGACGCGGCTCCGGCCGGCCGGGTGGGGCTCCGGCGGGGTGAGCGTGCCGAGGCCGTACAGGCGCACCCGTGTGCCGCGGATGGTCGGCGTCGCCCCGGTGTGCCGCTGCCAGGCCTCGGCGAAGGCGGTGGCCGTGTCGTTGCCCGCGCTGACGGAGCGAAGGGGGTGTCCGAGGGCGGCCAGCCGGGCGGCGAGGGAGTCGGCCTGCTCGGGGGTGAGCGGGGAGGGGCCCAGGGAACCGGGCGGGAGTCGGTAGAAGGTGGCCCGGACCTCGCCCGCCTGCTCCAGTACGCCGAAGACGGGGGTGCCGGCGAACGCCTCCGCCCCACGCTTCCGTACCCTCTCGGCCCAGGTCAGCTGCATGACGTGCAGGCCGGGCCGGGCGCGCAGGAAGTCTCCGGCGCGGGCCAGGAAGTCGTCCACGTCTTCGGTGAGGTACCAGTCGTCGGGTCGCATGCTCCATGGTTCCCCACGCCGGGAGACCTCAACTCTCAGCGCTCTGGGAACTCTTGACGGCTTCCGCGATCCTCGTCGCGGCCTGAGCCGGCGTCAGACGCGTGGTGTCGACGACCTCGGCCTCGTCGTGCAACCACGTGCGGGCCGCCTCCGCGTAGGGCTCCAGGTAGCGCAGGCGGAACGGGGAGTCGGGGCCGATGACGGTGTCGCCCGCGATGCGCGCACGGAGGGTGTCCTGGTCGGCGTGGAGGACGAAGTGCCGTACCGGAATGGCGTGTTGGGCCAGGCCTGCGCTGATCTCCCGCCAGTACTCCTCGACCAGCACGGTCATCGGCATCACCAACGTGCCGCCGGTGTAGTCGAGCACCCGGCGGGCGGTCTCGACCACGAGCGGCCGCCATGGCGGCCAGTGCTGGAAGTTGTCCGTCTCGGGCAGCCCCGGCGAGATGTCCATCAACGTCTCGCCGACCTTCTCGGCATCGAACACCCGCGAATCCGGGAGAAGTTGCCGCACGAGCACACTGGTCGTCGTCTTGCCCGCGCCATGGGTGCCGTTGAGCCATACGATCATGTGGCCGACGCTAGCGTGCCTTTCCGATCAGGTCTGCTCCGTGCTGTGGCCGAGGACGCGACTCTGACCAGGGTGCTCTACAGCGCTTGCGCCGCCGATGCCGGCGCCGTGGCGATGGCGTTGTCGATCAGGACGGCTGCGATGGCCGCCGCGGTCGTGAACGCGTCGGTGTTGAGGACTCGGCCGCGGGCCGAGGCGCCGTCCAGGAGCAGCGCCAGTTGCTCGCCGAGCTGTTCGGGGTCGGTGGCGCCGGCCTCGCGGGCGGCCTGGGTGAGCCGGGCGGCGAAGGCTTTTTTGTAGTCGCGGGCGTATACGCGTGCCGGGTGGCCCGGGTCGGGGATCTCGACGGCCGCCGCGATGAACGGGCAGAGGGGCGCGTGCACCTCGAACGCGGCGAGGAGTCGTTCGCGAGGTGTCAGGTCGGTGCGGTCGAACACCTCGGGCAGGATGTCGGGATCGAACCGGCGCAGGCCTTCGGCGACCAGCTCGTCCTTGCCGGCGAAGTGCTGGTACAGCGTGCGCTTGGACACCTCGGCGACCGCGCAGAGCTGGTCCATGCCGGTGCCGTTGATGCCCTGATCGCGGAACAGCTGTTGTGACGCGCTGACGATGCGCTCGCGTGCGCCCCGGCCGCGGCGCAGGCCTCGCGGTCCCTTCTCCAACTCCGTCATGGGCACAGCGTAGCCGACGTGGGTACGGATCGGTGTGCATAGCTTGCGCCCCGAGCGGCTGATCTATACGTTAAGTGAACAGCCCGGTGTACTTAACATCGGCACGGCAGGTGAATGGAGCGGTCGTGGGAAAGCTCGATGGCAAGGTCGCGGTGATCACAGGCGCGACGAGCGGGATGGCGCTGGCCGGTGCGAAGTTGTTCGCCGACGAAGGGGCTCATGTCTTCATCTCGGGCCGGCGGAAGGACGCGCTGGACGAAGCCGTCAGGCTGATCGGCCGGAACGTGACCGGCGTGCAGGGCGATGCGGCCGACCTCGACGATCTGGACCGTCTGTTCGAGACGGTCAAGCGGGAAAAGGGCACGGTCGACGTGTTGTGGGCGAGCGCCGGCACGGGCGAGCAGGGCGGCCTCGGCGAGATCACCGAGGAGCAGTTCGACGCCGCCTTCTCGCTGAACGCGCGCGGCACGCTGTTCACGGTCCAGAAGGCGCTGCCGCTGTTCAACGACGGCGGCTCGATCTTCATGACCGGGTCGAACGCGTCGCTCCGGGGCTACCCCGACTGGAGTGTGTACGCGGCGAGCAAGGCCGTGCTGCCCGCCTACGCACGGGTGTGGGTGTCCGAGTTGAGGGACCGGCGGATCCGGGTGAACGTGCTGACCCCCGGCCAGGTCGCCACGCCGATCCTGGAAGAGGTGATGGACGACCGGACGAAGGCGCAGTTCGAATCCGTGATCCCGCGGCGGGAGATGGGCCGCCCTGAGGAGATCGCGTCGGTCGCGTTGTTCCTCGCCTCGGACGACTCGAGCTACGTCAACGGCATGGAACTGGTCGCCGACGGCGGCACCACGGTGATCTGAGCGCGTCGCCGACGGTCGTCGCCGCCGTCAACCTCTCCCCGACCACTCCATACGCACCAAGGGAAGACACGTCATGACCACCACCATCAGCATCATCGGCGCGGGCAACATGGCCACCGCCATCGGCACCCGGGCGGCGAAGCACGGTCACACCGTCGAGTTCATGAGCCGCGACACGGCCAAGGCCCAGGCGCTCGCCGAGCAGATCGGCAACGGAGCCACCGTCGGCACGTTCGGCGCGAGGCCGGCCGGTGACATCGTCGTCGTGGCCGTCCTCTACACCGGCGCGGTCGAAGCGGTCGCGCACTACGGCGACGCGCTGGCCGGCAAGATCCTCGTCGACATCACCAACCCGTTCGACGCCCACGTGAGCGGACTGGTGACCACCGCGGGCAACTCGGTGTCCCAGCAGATCGCCGCCGTCGCCCCCGAGGGCGCACACGTCGTGAAGGCGTTCAATTCGATCTTCCGCGTCGTCCTTGCCGAGGACAGTCCCGTGGACGCGTTCTTCGCGGGCGACAGCGCCGAGGCGAAGGCGCGGGTCGCGGCGTTTCTGGAGAGCTTGGACCTGCGGGCCCTCGACGCGGGAGGGCTCGAGATGACCCACGCCCTCGAATGGGCCGGCATCCTCCTGGTCGGCCTGGCACGCAACGGCGCCGGCTTCGACATCGCCCTCGGTGCCAAGGTCCTCGGACGGTAGGGACAGGACGGGCGGGGTCCGTCCGTACGGCTGTGACTCGCAGTGATAACTGTCACCGATCGGGGGTTCTGACCTGGTCCTCCCGGTCGAGTTCGCAGCGGTAGTTGTCACCAATTGGTTGGGCTGGTTGTCACAAGGTTCGTGTTCACAGTCGGGTTGTCACCAATTTCGAAGCGCGCTGGTGCGCGCGCCGTGGTGGGCGGTTCGCTTGAAGGCATGGCCGACAAGGACGGACTGCTGCCTGCGGCAGACCTTGCGGCGGGGGCGGTGTGGTCACCCCACCGATGCCTGCTCCGCCATAACTGCTTCGAATGTGGACATCCCGGCCTGGAGGCCCAGGGCGTCTTCCTCATCCCACGAATCAAGGACGAAGACCTCCACCCCAACCAGTGGCACCGTCGTCGAAGGCCGACCGGGCCGCCTCAATGCCCCGGTCTGCGGCGCCCGCCATCACCAAAGCCCCACACCCACCTGCAGCGAAGCCATCCTCAAAACAGCCCTCGCGCTTCAGGGAGAACTGCTTATCGCTCTGGGGCCGGACGGCCCACGAGAAGTGGGAAGCGTTGGCTGGATGATCGACACCAGTCAGTACTTCATCGACTTACACACCGTCGCCGGCCTCATCACCCTGACCTGGCCAGCAGCCCGAGACCTCGCCCTCAGTGACGAGCACGCCCGAATCCTTGAGCGCGATGCTCAGCTGAGGGAAGACCTTAGGGGCCGCCTGCACGCGGTCAGAGGCAAGTTCCACTACCTTCACGTGCTGACTGGCCCGGCCCCCGACTCCCGGGCCTACGTGGCAGCGACCGGCATTGCCCACCAGATCTTGAAGGGAACTGACCTACGAGCTTTGGACATGCTCGCTCCGATCCATGCACATCTGCAGAAGGTTCAGGGCCCTGTGAAAGCTGAGGGTGACAGGATGCGCAACTCTCCGAGGAACTCCCCGCCGCTGAGATTTCTCCTCACCCACAGGACTCCCATCACGATCGAGGGAATCCGCCAGTACGCGACAGCACGCGACCGCGAGTGGCGACCTGCACCGTGAGCCGGGACGCGACGATCGACGCTGAAGTGCTATTTGATCAAGTGGAAGTCGGGATGTTGCAGCCAGGCTTCCAGATACTCCACGTCTCCGACATGTCGAAGCCACCGGCCCCCACCGCCGGTGTCATAGGAAACCTCCGCGAGCCTTCCCGGGAGCTCTGATGTCAGTGCTCTCGCCCGGGCCAGGACTGCCTCCTTGCTCGTGTCCTCTCCCGTGGTGCGGTGACTACCCAAGAGGCCGTCGAAATCGACCAGCGCATCGAGACGGCGGGCGAGAGCGAGCGTCAGGTGGCCGAGCAGCACGTGGTTCACCGACCCCGAGCAGCCGGCGCAGAGGATCAGCCCCTGCACTGGTGGCCGCGAGAAAGTCGAGTAGTCCTCGTCCTCGGCAGGCATCTCCTCGTCCTCCGACAGGAAGAACACGCCGACGTCGGCCGGGTCGAAGGCGTGCAGGCCCAGGGCCGAACCGTCTCGCACCCAGAAATCCACGTCACCGCTGGCCTTGGCCTCCACCGGCTCGCAGAAGGTCTCCAACCACGGGACCACATCGGCCAGGATGTCCGCGAACCCGCGTGGTTCGAAGAGCCACAGTCCAATTGCCGGTCCCGACATACCGCCCCCAGAGCTTCGTGGCCCAAGTGCCACCGGGACCCGGTTCTACCAGGTCCCGACGGCAGACGCCTGATCATTGCGGGCCACAGCCCAAGCTCAAGATCGATTCCAGCGCTGGAGCGCTCCGGTTCAGTCCCCCCAGGGACAGCTACCGATCGACGTCGACGGGAACTCCACGCATCTGCAGCCGGGCCCTCAGGAACTCCATCTCCGACAACGTCCCCACCAGACCGTCATGGCTCAGTTCCCCGACCAGTTCACGAGCCCGCGACAACGAGGCCGCAGCGACCTCCCGAAAGACCTTCAAAGCTGGGACGAAACTGGGAACCGAACCGACCAACCGCAGCCTGACGGACCCGTGCGCTGCGAGGAGAGCCTCCCGAACATCATCAGGTGCTGGTCCCGGACCAGCGTGTTCGCACAGGTAGGCGCCACAGGACCCGCAGGAGAACTCCGAATCCCACCACAACTCATCGTGAAGGATGAACTGGTTCACCTGCCGCACCGCCATGCTGCCGCACTCGCAAGGCGATGCGATCTTCGCGGTCTGGCCAGTCACCCGGGCTCACCGACGTTCCACTCCCGTGGCAGATCCTCGCCGCAGAAGACGCATACGAAGTCCTTCTCCCGCACGATGTTGAGCTCTCGGCAGGAGTGGCATCGGCGAAAGACCACCTCGTGCGTGAATCCGGGCGGTCGATGGATCCCGATCCGATCCAGAGCCTTGGCCACGGCGGGCCATGAGCTGATGTCCGGGCAGTAGCCGGTCGACTGGTTGCTGACCTCCTCGACCACCCACCGCCCGGACTCCTCGCGGAAGCTCATCTCACCGGCGCTCAGGACCTCTCCGCCGCCGGCACACACCACGTGTTCACTGCGGCGCGGAGCCAGTCGCAGTACCTCGCCGCCATCGACGACGAACGTGAACGGCTCGGCCAACTCGTCCAGGGTCAGCGCCGAGACCCACTCGCCGAAGTCCGCCGCCGAGCGGATGCTCCGTCCCTCACCACCCGTCCGGACGAGCTCCTTCAGCTCAGGCGGACCCACATACCGATACTTCTGCCCCCGTGTCTCCACGCACACGAACCTAGTGGCTCACACAGCCAGGGCTTGGGGGATTACCGCTCGGCGACTACGGGCGACTGGTGACAGAAATCCCTGCGAAGTGACAGTTATCGCTGCGAGTCGCAACGGCCGTCCAAGTGGTGTGGCGCACTTTTGCAAGCACCTGCTTGCAATAGTTAGCGCGAGTGATGCACAGTGGGGCCATGGCATCGCTCAACGTCGGCAATCTCGGTGAGTACCTGCGGGACCAGCGGCGCACCGCGCAGCTGTCGCTCAGGCAGCTCGCCGACGCCGCCGGGGTGTCCAATCCGTATCTGAGTCAGATCGAGCGCGGGCTGCGCAAGCCGAGCGCGGAGGTGTTGCAGCAGGTCGCCAAGGCGCTGCGGATCTCCGCCGAGACGCTGTACGTCCGGGCCGGCATCCTCGACGCCGAGCGGGACCGGGACGAGGTGGAGACGCGTGCCGTCATCACCGCCGATCCCACGCTGAACGAGCGGCAGAAGCAGGTCCTGCTCCAGATCTACGAGTCCTTCCGCAAGGAGAACGGGTTCGGGATCGGGGCGGAGGGCGACGCCGACGTCGAGATCGGCCTCAAGGCGGAGGCCGAGGCCGAGATCGTGGATGCCGTCCCGGCCGCGGACGCCGTCCGGACCGCTGACCTCGTCGATGACGACGCGGCAGCCGCTCGGCCGGCCGACGACGCCCCTGAGCGACGTACCCGCAAGACCCGTAAGGCCCGTACGACCCGCACCCGTGCGCAGGACGACGGCAGCGATGCCGACCCGCAGCAGCCGGCCGGTTGATCCAGTTGCCGGCCGGCACGTTCGCGGGACCCAAAACCCTCAGCTGAAAGCGACCCGGGAGGACCATCACCATGGCCATCACCGACGATCTCCGTAAGACCCTCAGCGACCCGACGCCGCTGTACTTCGCCGCCGGCACCGCCGACCTGGCTCTTCAGCAGGCCAAGAAGGTGCCCGGACTGGTGGAGCAGCTGCGCACCGAGGCGCCGGCCCGGTTCGAGGCGGTCCGTGGCACCGCGGACCCGAAGGCCGTGCAGGAGAAGGCCTCCGCCCGCGCCAAGGAAGCCTCCGCCAAGGCCAAGGAGGCGCAGGAGACCCTGCAGTCCAAGGTCAACGAGTTCATCACCTCCCTCGACGGCGACTTCAAGAAGCTCGGCGCCACCCTCGACGCCGACCTGAAGAAGTTCGGCGAGAGCGCCCAGGACTTCGCGCTGCGCGGTGTCGGCGTCGCGGCCGAGTACGCCGTAAAGGCCCGTGAGGCCTACGAGAAGGTCGCCGAGCACGGCGAGCAGGCCGTGAAGACCTGGCGCGGCGAGGCCGCAGACGAGATCGAGGAACTGGCGATCGCCGTCGAGCCCGACCCGACGCCGGTCCCGGTCAAGGAGGAGAAGGCCGAGCAGGCGCAGGCCCCCAAGCCCACCGCCGTGAAGCCGGTCGCCGCGCAGGCCGCCCCCGCGCCGGCTCCCGCCAAGAAGACCGCCGCCAAGAAGGCTCCGGCCCGCAAGACGACGGCCAAGAAGACGACTCCGCCCGCCAAGTAACCACGGGCGACCAGAACGGGCCGGGCACTCCATGAGAGCCCGGCCCGTTCTTCGGGTAGAGGCCCCGTGGGAACGGGTACGGTGAGCGGCGTGGAGACAAGCCGAGTCTGGTGGTGGACGTAGTGCTGATGCAGGGGTTCGCAGGGTTCATGTGGCTGCTGAGTGTGGCCCTGATCCTGTTCAGCGGCTTCGCGTTGATCGATGCCGCCACGCGCCGCGAGGACGCCTACCGCGCGGCCGACAAGAAGACCAAGGTGTTCTGGCTGATCGTCCTCGGGCTCGCCTTCGTGGTGAACCTGATCTTCAACATCCTGTCGTTCCTGCCGATCATCGGGCTCGTCGCGACGATCGTGTACATGGTCGACGTACGCCCGGCGCTGCGCGGCCTGTCCGGCGGTGGCCGCAGCCAGCGCGGTTCGAGCAGCGACGGTCCGTACGGGCCGTACAACGGCGGACGGTAAGCACCAGGCAGCGGTACGGGGCGGGATGCCGTAGGGCACTCGCCCCGTACTCGTACCCGCACCCGTCTACGGCACCCGGTCCAGCAGCAGCACAGCCACGTCGTCCGTCAGCTCGCCGCCGTTCAGCTCCCGCACCTCGTTGACCGACGACCGCAGCAGCGCCTCGCCGCGCAGCCCCTCCGCGAGTTGCCGGCGCACCATCGCCACCATGCCGTCCTGGCCGAGCCGTTCGCGGCCCGCGCCGACGCGGCCTTCTATCAGGCCGTCGGTGTAGAGCATCAGGCTCCACTCGCGGCCGAGTTCGACCTGCATCCGGGGCCAGCGGGCGCCGGGCAGGAGGCCGAGGGCGGGGCCGTTGTTGTCGTAGGGAAGCAGTTCCGCGGGGCGGCCGGGGCGGGCGATCAGCGGGGACGGGTGGCCGGCCAGGCAGAGGCCCGCGCGCTTGCCGTCCGGTGCGATGTCGACCGTGCAGAGCGTCGCGAAGATCTCGTCGTCGGAGCGCTCGTGCTCCAGGACCTGTTGCAGGGTGCCGAGGAGTTGGTCGCCGCACAGGCCCGCCAGGGTCAGCGCGCGCCAGGCGATGCGCAGTTCCACGCCGAGCGCGGCCTCGTCCGGGCCGTGCCCGCAGACGTCACCGATCATCGCGTGCACGGTGCCGTCGGGGGTGCGGACGACGTCGTAGAAGTCACCGCCGAGCAGCGCGCGCGAGCGGCCGGGGCGGTAGCGCGCGGCGAAGCGCAGGGACGAACCCTCCAGGAGGGGCGTCGGCAGGAGCCCGCGTTCCAGCCGGCGGTTCTCCTGGGCGCGCAGGCGGCCCTCGGCGAGCCGGCGCTCGGCCGTGTCGGAACGTTTCCGCTCCACGGCGTACCGGATCGCGCGGCTCAGCAGACGGGCGTCCAGCTCGTCCCGGAAGAGGTAGTCCTGCGCACCCACGCGCACGGCTTCGGCGCCGCGCTCGGCGTCACCGGACGCGGTGAGCGCGAGCACGGCGTGCCGGGGCGCCAGTTCCAGGACATGACGCAGTACGGCGAGCTCGTCGTCGTCCGCGCCCTGGCCGGGTTCGGACAGGGCCAGGTCCAGCAGGATGCAGTGGACGTCGTCGGTCAGCAGCCGCTCGGCCTCGGTGAGGTTGCGGGCGCTGCGGACGCGGAACGGTCGGCCGGTCGCGTCCTGGAGTTCGGGCACGACCGTGGCGCCGCCGGGGTCGTCCTCGATCAGCAGCAGCGTCAGATGGGTGGCGGCGTTGTTGTCGACCGTGGCTTCCTTGCGGGCTTCCTTGCGCGGGGTCTCTTCCTTGGAAGGGCCGCCTCCGTGCACGGCCTGCGCCTGACCACTCTCCGCGGCCGGGATCGCTCTCTGCCGCGGTATGGGTACGGGCATCGTCTTGGGTTCCTTCCCTCCCCCCGAGGGCGCGGTGGGGCGAGGGTCCTCGATCCACCGACCGGGACCATAGCGGTATTCGGCGGGCGAACGGAATGGTGTGAGCCACGTCGCCCGCACACCCGCCGCTGTCATATGCCGCGTTCTGTACCGCAGTTGGACACGGCGGCCCACCAGGGGGGATGACGAACATCACGTCTGTGGGGGGTTTGGGAGCGGCCGGGGGTGCCGTGGGTCACGTGACCCCGGTCTCCTGGCGGTACTCCGGACTCACGCGTCCGGCCGGACCACCCCGAGTATCGGCATCGACCCGGCCCCCGCGATCGTCACCGTCCGCCCCGGCCGGGGCGCGTGCACGATCGCGCCGTCACCTATGTACATCCCGACATGGCTGGCGTCGTCGAAGTAGATGATCAGGTCGCCGGGCCGCATGTCCTTCACGTCGATGTGCTTGAGCTGCTTCCACTGCTCCTGCGACGTCCGCGGGACGGGGTCCCCGGCGCTCAGCCACGCCTGGGACGTCAGCCCCGAGCAGTCGTACGTCTTCGGGCCCTCGGCGCCCCACTCGTACGGCTTGCCCATCTGGGCCGTGGCGAACGCGACCGCCTTCTTGCCCTGCGCGGACGCCTTGCCGTTGATCTCGTCGAGGATGCCGGAGCTGAGCCAGGAGGTCTGTGCCTGGTAGGCGGCCTCTTCCTCCAGCTCGGCGAGGCGCTTCTTCTCCTCCTTCGCCAGCTTGGACTCGAGCTTCTCGGCCTCCGCGATCCGTGCCTTGATCTTCTTGCGGGCCGAGTCCTTCGCCTTGCGGTTGGCCTCCAGCCGCTTCCACTGGGTGGAGGCGTCGGCGGCGTACTGCTCCAAGTCCTGCTGGGTCTGGGTCATTTCGGCGATCAGGCCCTTGGTGGCGCGCTGGCCCTGGAGCACCCGGCCGGCTCCGTCGAGGAACTGCTGCGGATTGTCGCTGAGCAGCAGATGGGCTTCGTCGGGCAGTCCGCCGCCTCGGTACTGGGCGGCGGCCGCGGCACCCGCGCGCTTCTTCAGCTCGTCCAGCTTCCGCTGGCCCTGCACGATCTTGTTCGCCAGGTCGACGATCGCGGCCGACTGCTGCTGGGCCTTCTCCTCCGCCGCGTTGTAGGAGTCGGTGGCGACGGCGGCGTCGTGGTAGAGGGTGTCGAGCTTCTGGCGTACGGCCTCAAGGTCCGTGTTCGGCGCGGGAGTCAGGGCCGTGGGGGAACTCGCGGAGGTCGCTGCGGAGCCCGACGCGGAGGCCGACGGGGTGGGCGTGGGACTCGCGAACGCCGGGCCGGCGGTGGCCAGTACGGTGACCGCACAGACCACGGTCACGGCGACGTACGCGCTGCGCTTGCCCGGTCCCATACCTCTGCCCCCAGATCTGATTTACCGTCAGTAACTTACGGCTGCCCGGGGATCGTGCCACGGTGGCGCGCAAATCGACAGAGGTGTACGGAAGTCGGATTTCCCCCCTCGCGCTCCCGTATTCGATCTCCCGTTCTTTGTGACGAACGACTCACCGGGATCGTTCCCTCCGAAGCACCGGTCCGGGCGGGTCTCTTGGGTGGTCCCTCAAGTCAGCGCCTCGGCGCCAACGCCCCCCACGCCACCGTCACTTCCCCCTGCCGCCACCGCCCCGGCCCGTCCGTCACCGGCCAGTCGGCGCTCAGGTCCCGCACCGAGCGGATCCAGCGCTGGCGGGCGCCGTAGGAGGCGTAGGGCGCGGCGGCGGCCCAGGCGCGGTCGAAGTCGCGCAGGAAGGCGTGCACCGGTTCGCCGGGCACATTGCGGTGGATGAGCGCTTTGGGGAGGCGCTCGGCGAGGTCCGACGGGCGCTCCAACGAGCCGAGCCGGGTGGCGAAGGTGACCGTCCGCGGCCCCTCCGGACCGAGCGCGACCCAGACGTGCCGGCGCCCGATCTCGTCGCAGGTCCCCTCGACGAGCAGCCCGCCGTCCGCGAGCCGCCCGCACAGCCGTGCCCAGACCGCGGCGACCTCCGACTCGTCGTACTGGCGCAGCACGTTGGCGGCGCGGATCAGCAGCGGCCGCCGGGGGAGGGGGATCTCGAAGCCGCCGTGCCGGAAGACGAGGCCGTCGCGCTCGTACGGCTTCGCCGCCGCGACCCGGGCCGGCTCGATCTCCACGCCCACGACACGCGCGCGTGGCGCCACGGTCCGCAAGCGGGCGAGCAGTTCGACGGCCGTCCAGGGCGCCGCCCCGTACCCGAGGTCGACGGCCACGGGGTCGGCGGCGCGGCGCAGTTCGGCGCCGTGCGTGGCCGCGATCCAGCGGTCCATGCGGCGCAGACGGTTCGGATTCGTGGTCCCGCGCGTGACGGTGCCCACGGGGCGGTGGGCTGCGCGGGCTGTCATGGGTACGAGGGTAGGCGGCGGTATGCGGCCCGGCGCTCCCTGGCTTGCGCACTGCGCTCAACGCACGCACGCATCGAACGGTTGAGCGACCGTCGGTAATGTCTCAGCAAAAATCACCGCCCCTGGAATGGGAATGCCTCGCTCCGCTGTTGCCTCCCTTGGAGGGCGCTCCACGTCCTCCGTCCGGCATGCCCGCAGCGAGGAGGAACGCCACGTGAGCCAGTACGTGAGCAGGCTCGGGCGGCGCTCGTCGGCGACGCCCTCGCGACTGAGGCTGCACCGCCGCCCGCGCCGCATCGCCATGCTCTCCGTGCACACCTCACCGCTGCACCAGCCGGGCACCGGCGACGCGGGCGGCATGAACGTCTACATCGTGGAGCTCGCGCAGCGCCTCGCCGCGATCAACATCGAGGTCGAGATCTTCACGCGCGCGACCACGGCCGTCCTCCCGCCGACCGTCGAACTGGCCCCGGGCGTCCTGGTCCGGCACGTCGACGCGGGCCCCTACGAGGGCCTCGCCAAGGAGGAACTCCCCGCCCAGCTCTGCGCGTTCACGCACGGCGTGATGCAGGCGTGGGCCGGTCACCGCCCCGGCTACTACGACCTCGTGCACTCGCACTACTGGCTCTCCGGCCACGTCGGCTGGCTCGCCGCCCAGCGCTGGGGCGTCCCCCTGGTGCACGCCATGCACACCATGGCCAAGGTCAAGAACGCCAACCTGGCCGCCGGCGACACCCCCGAGCCCGCCGCCCGCGTCATCGGCGAGACCCAGATCGTGGCCGCCGCGGACCGGCTGATCGCCAACACCTCGGGCGAGGCCGACGAACTCGTCCAGCACTACTGCGCCGACCCCGGCAAGGTCGCGGTCGTCCACCCGGGCGTCAACCTGGACCGCTTCAGCCCGTTCCCGAAGGATCCGGCCACGCTGGACGCGTTGTTCCCGGGAGCCGTCGACCTCGGCCCCTCGGGGAACCCCTCCACCTCTGCCACGGCCGCCACCGCCCGAGCCGCCGCCCGCGCCCGCCTGGGCCTCCCGCAGGACGCCCTGATCCCGCTCTTCGCGGGCCGCATCCAGCCCCTGAAGGCCCCGGACGTCCTGCTGCGCGCGGTCGCCGTCCTCCTGGACGAGCGCCCCGAACTCCGCTCCCACCTGCTGGTCCCCGTCGTCGGCGGCCCCAGCGGCAGCGGCCTCGCCAAGCCGGAGGGCCTGCAGAAACTGGCGTCCCGGCTCGGCATCGCGGATGTCGTACGGTTCTGCCCGCCCGTCGGCCAGGACCAGCTCGCGGACTGGTTCCGGGCCGCGTCGGTGCTGGTCATGCCGTCGTACAGCGAGTCCTTCGGCCTGGTCGCCATAGAGGCGCAGGCGGCCGGTACGCCGGTGCTCGCGGCCGCGGTCGGCGGCCTCCCGGTCGCCGTACGCGACGGGCACACCGGCTTCCTGGTGCAGGGCCACGATCCCGCCGCCTACGCGCGCGTGCTGGCCGACTTCGCCGACGACCCGCAGCTGGCGGACCGGATGGGCGCGGCGGCGGCCAGGCACGCCAAGTCCTTCGGCTGGGACACCGCGGCCGCCGCCACGGCGGACGTCTACACGGCGGCGATGCAGGCGCACCGCCGTCACGTACGCTCCCACCATGGGTGATGCGCACAGGTCAGCGCCGGGACAGGCCGCGGCGGAGAAAGCGGCAGCCGTCATCGAGGCCGTCCTGAAGGACGACGAACTGGAGTGGGAGAGCCCCGAGCCCGGCTCCTACGTCGTCAAGCTCCCGGGCACCCGCAAGCTGTCGACGACCCTCTCGCTCCTCGTCGGACGCCACTCGCTCTCCCTGAACGCCTTCGTCATCCGCCACCCCGACGAGAACGAGTCGGGCGTCCACCGCTGGCTCCTGGAGCGCAACCTCAAGCTGTACGGCGTGAGTTACGCCGTCGACCAGCTCGGCGACGTCTACGTCACCGGCCGCCTCCCCCTCGCCACGGTCACCCCGGACGAACTCGACCGCCTGCTCGGCCAGGTCCTGGAAGCGGCCGACGGCGCCTTCAACACCCTGCTGGAACTGGGCTTCGCCTCAGCCATCCGCAAGGAGTACGCGTGGCGGGTGTCCCGGGGCGAGTCGACACGGAACCTGGACGCGTTCGAGCACCTCACGCGCCGCTCGGCCGACTGACCCCGGGCGAACTGGCCTGGGGCGAACTGGCCCCGGGCGGACCGCGCCGCCTACTCGGAGCCGCTCTTGTCGAGCTCGTCGGCGAACGCCCGCAGTGCGTCGGCCAGTTCCTTCTTGGTGGGCAACTGGTCGACCTTGCGGTCCAGTTCGGTGATCCGCCGGTTCAACTCGTCCAGGTCGGTCGGTGTGGAGGGCTCGGCGGTGGGCGTGGGATCGCCGCTGGGAACGGGCGGGTCGTCCACATCCGTGGGCTCCGGGCTCGGATCGGACTCGTCGCCGCCGGTCGTGCCGCCGTCGATGCTGCCGGTGTCCGGGTCCGACGGGCCCGAGGTGGAGACGGTCGGCTGGGGTCCGGGATCGTCGTCCGAGGTCGCCGCGAGAGCGACGCCGACGCTGAGGGCGACCAGGGCGGTCGCGCCGGCGACGGCGGTCGAGAAGCGTCTGAGCGGCAGGGAACGGCGGCTGGTGGCGGATAAGGCGCGAGGGGTTTCGGGCTCCGGTGTGTCCTGTGTGTCATCCATGGAAGTGACGCTAATCGTCGGCGATCACCGGACGGAGGCCTTCCGCGGGCTTCCTGAAAGCGCGTTCTCGGCGCGTTCATGAGAATGAACGACATTCTGCCGGACTGATCCCATCCGACCCCTTCCCCGCCAAGGGGTACCGATGACATGCTCGCCGCCATCGCACTTCTGAACAGAGTTCACATCCATGAATAACTGCATGGGAGGACGGTGGGGCATGAGCACCTCGGACAAGGGCACCGCGCAGCTCACCAGACGGACCCTGCTCGGCGGAGCCACGGCAGTCGCGCTGGCGGCGACGACGGGAATCGGGACAGCGCGGGCCGCCACTGCGGCCAAGGGCGAAGTCCCGCGCATCTGGCGGGAGTTCACCCGCACCCCGTTCACCCACCCCCAGATCCCGTACATCGGCCGGGCCGGTGCCCACGCCGGTGCGCGCCGGCTCCCGCGCCACCGGGTCTTCGCCGATGTGACGGAGTACGGCGCCGTGGCGGACGGCGTCACCGACTCCGCCCCCGCGATCAACCGTGCCATCGCCGCTGCCGGTCGGGCCGGCGGTGGCACGGTCACCATCCCGCCCGGCACCTTCCGCATCGACGACCTGATCCGCATCGGCCACTCGAACGTGGTCCTGCGGGGCGCCGGCAGCGGCCGTACGAAGCTGTACGCCACGAAGAACCTCACGGAACTGATCGGCGTGTACGGCTCCCGCTACGGCGGCGACAAGTCGTCCTGGTCCTGGGCCGGCGGCCTCATCTGGCTTGCCCCGGAAGCCCGTTGGAACTCCCTGGTCACCGCGATCAAGGCCAAGGCCTGGCCCTTCGAGGGCTGGACGGGCAACAAGCGCGACGAGTGGACGCCCCTGACCGCGGTGGAACCGGCCCGCCAGGGCGCGTCGACGGTGAAGGTCGCCGACCCCTCCCGCCTGCGCCCCGGCGCCCTGGTCGTCCTCCGCCTGGCCGACGACGCCGGCCACACGCTCCTGGAGCACATGTCGGGCGGCGGCCCGGGCCCCGAGGCGTACTTCTGGGACGACAAGACGAAACTGACCTCGTACGTCCCCTACGAGTGGCCGGTCCGCATCACCCGCGTGCACGGTCGCCGCGTCACCCTGGAACGCCCGCTCCCGCTGGACGTACGCCCCGAGTGGACTCCGCAACTGATCACCCACGTCAAGGAGTTGACCGGTTCCGGCGTGGAAGGCCTGACCCTGGAGGCGGTGGAGACCGTCCAGTCCCCGCACCTCCTCGACAAGGGCTACAACGGCGTCGTACTGCAATGCGCCTACGACTGCTGGGTCGACGACGTGACGGTCCGTCATGTGGACAACGGCTTCGGCCTGGTGGCCGCTTCGGCCTGCACCCTGCGCGGCACGACGGTGGCGGGCCGCGGCTCCCACCACCCGTACTTCTGCCGCGAGGGCGCGCACGACAACCTGATCGAGGACTTCACGATCGAGCAGCGCACGGTACCCGCCCGGCCGGACGTCCAACTCCACGGCATCAACGTCGAGGGACTGTCCTCCTACAACGTCTGGTCCCGCGGCGACATGCGCATGGGCACCTTCGACAGCCACCGCGGCCTGCCCTTCGCCAACGTCCGCACCGACATCACCGTCGAGAACAACGGCCGCCACGGCGGCGACGCCATCGCGGGCCCCCTCTTCGGCGCCCGCTTCGCCCACTGGAACATCCGCGTCACCAACGGCCGGGCGGGCCTGATGAAGATCGACGGCCTGGCTCCGTACAGCGCGACCGTCGGCCTCAACGAGGTCACCGAGTTCGACCAGATCGACGTCCCCGACTTCACCGGCGACCTGCACGCGCGCCTGGAGCTCTACGGCACGACGGACGTGGTCAGGCCGCGGAACCTGTACGAGGCCCAACGGGAGCTGTAGCCCGTCCAGTTGTGGCCCGCTCAGCCGTGGCCCGCCCGTTCGTGGCCCGTCCCTTCGCGTACTGGCCGGGCGTCACGCCCACCAACTTCCTGAAGTGGCGCGTGAGATGGGGCTGGTCGAAGAAGCCCGTCGCCGGGGCGACCTCGCTCGCGGGCCGGCCGTCCAGGAGCAGGCGGCGGGCGCGGTCCACCCGGCGGGACATCAGGTACTGGTGCGGGGCGATGCCGTAGGCGGTGCTGAACGCCCTTACCAGATGGGCCGGATGGGCGTGCAGGACGGCGCCGGCCCGGTCGAGGGTGAGGCCGTCGACGACGTGCGCGTCGAGGAGTTCGCGCAGGCGGCGGGCGAGCACGGGGTCCGGGCGCGGAACGGACTCCGTGCTCGGCCGCAGGCGTTCGCGCAGCCGCTCGCCGATGAACGTCAGCCTGCTCTCCGCCTCCAGTTCCTCCCCGGCCCGGGTGAGCGCGGTGTGCAGCTGGCCGACGCGCAGGCGCAGCAGCGGGTCGCGCAGATCGGGTCCGTCGACGGCGGCACCGATCAGGTCGTGGGGCAGCTGCGACCCGTCGAGATACACCACCCGCTTGCGGAAGCCGTCCGGTGTGGCGGCGGCCCCGTTGTGCGGAACGTGCGGCGGCAACAGCGTGACCGTGTCGTCCGGCGTCCCGTGCTCGTGCCGGTCGAGGTCGTAGCGCACGGCCCCGTCGTCCACGATGAGCAGCGTCCACGCCTCGTGCACGTGCATCGGATACGCGTACTCGGTGAAGTGGGCATGGAACACCTCCACCACGCCCGGTACCCGCGGGCGCCAGGCGGTGACTTCCTGCTCGGCGGCCATGCAAAGAACGTACAAGACGACGTCGTACGAGGCTCGGCAGTCTCGTCGTATGAACGCGACCGACACGCATGCGCTCGACACCACCGCCCCCGCGGAAGCCCCCGTCCGCTTCGACACCAAGATCGCCGTGATCCTGCGCGAGGACCTGGAGCCCTGGCAACGCCTGAACGTCACCGCGTTCCTGGTCAGCGGCCTCGGCAGCCAGGTCCCCGAGGTGATCGGGGAGCCGTACGAGGACGCCGACGGGGTGCCCTACCTGCCGATGTTCCGGCAGCCGGTGCTGGTCTTCGAGGGGACGAAGGAGACGCTGACGTCGGCCCATGCGAAGGCGCTCTCGCGCGTCCTGCCCCGTGCCGTCTTCACCTCCGACCTGTTCGCCACCGGCCACGACGGCGCCAACCGGGCGGCGGTGCGGGCGGTGCCGACGGGGGAGCTGGATCTCGTAGGACTCGCGGTGTACGGCCCGAAGAACGCGGTGGACAAGGTGATCAAGGGTGCGCGGATGCATCCCTGATCTACGCGGTGCTGACCTCGGCCTCCGTCACCACGGGTGTGGCGACCGGCGTCGGCTTCTCGGCCGGCAGGTTGTGCATCAGGACGTGGTAGCCGACCGCGGCCACCGTCCCGATCACCGCGCACACCCCCCACAGCCACTCCGCCCCGAACCGGTCGATGATGAACCCGGACATCAGGGGCGCCACGAGCGCGGCCACCGCCCAGGACAGGGTGTACATGCCCTGGTAGCGCCCACGCCCGTGGACGGGGGAGAGGCGGACGACCAGGCCGGTCTGGGTCGGCGCGTTGACGATCTCGGCGAGTGTCCACACGCAGACGGTGACCGCGAAGAGGCCGACGGACCCGGCGAAGGCGGTGAGCCCGAAGCCGTATCCGGCGAGGACGGACGACACGACGAGCAGCCGTCGCGGATCGCGGTGCTCGATGAAGCGGGTGACCGGGATCTGCAACGCGACGATCAGTACGCCGTTGACGGCGATGGCCATGCCGTAGTCGGCGGGCGTGAAGCCGGCCTCGCCCATCGCGACCGGCAGCCCGACCGAGCCCTGCTGGAAGATCACGGAGACGAGGAAGGACAGCCCGACCACGCCCATGAAGCGCCCGTCGCGCAGGACGGTACCGAGCCGGACGTCGTCCTTGGCGCCGGCTTCGGCGGAGGTGCGCTGCGGCCGCGACTCGGGCAGCTTCAGGAACACGACCACGGCGCAGAGCGCGGTCATGCCGGCCTCGATCAGGAACCCGGCGAGATAGCTGAACTCGGCGATGAACCCGGCGCCCATGGAGGAGACGGCGAACCCGAGGTTGATGGCCCAGTAGTTGAGCGAGAAGGCCCGCACCCGATCTTCCGGCCGGACGATGTCGGCCATCATCGCCTGTACGGCAGGCCGGGAGGCGTTGGAGGTCATGCCGACGAGGAAGGCGACCGCGGCGATGGCGACGGGGTCGTGCATGAAGCCGAGCAGCGCGACGGACGCGGCGGTGGACGCCTGGGCGATCAGCAGCGTGGGCCGCCGCCCGAGCCGGTCCGTCATCACCCCTGCCCCGAGCGACGAGGCGACCCCGCCGAGCCCGTGAAGGGAGGCGACGAGACCGGCGTAGGTCGCCGAATACCCCCGGTCCAACGTCAGATACAACGCCATGAAGGTGGCGACGAAGGCCCCGAGCCGGTTGACCAGGGTGCTGGTCCACAGCCACCAGAACTCGCGGGGCAGCCCGGCGACGGACTCACGGGTGGCACGTCTGAGGCCGGCGAGTGGCATAGGGGTCCCCCACGAACGAAAGCGGTAAGCGGCTCAAGCGGTGAGCACAACTTACGAAGGTGAGGTGCGGGATGACCACTCGATTAACGATTCCCGTCAACTGTCCCCGGGCCGTTCCACCTGCCGGGCGGACGCCCTGCGCCCCGAACCCGTCGATTACGCTCTGAGGCATGGCCGACGCACCGTACAAGCTGATCCTCCTCCGCCACGGCGAGAGCGAGTGGAACGCGAAGAACCTGTTCACCGGCTGGGTGGACGTCAACCTGAACGAGAAGGGCGAGAAGGAGGCGGTCCGCGGTGGCGAACTCCTGAAGGACGCCGACCTCCTGCCCGACGTGGTCCACACGTCCCTCCAGAAGCGCGCGATCCGCACGGCCCAGCTGTCGCTGGAGGCCGCGGACCGCCACTGGATCCCGGTCCACCGCAGCTGGCGCCTGAACGAGCGCCACTACGGCGCCCTCCAGGGCAAGGACAAGGCGCAGACCCTCGCGGAGTTCGGCGAGGAGCAGTTCATGCTGTGGCGCCGCTCGTACGACACGCCCCCGCCGCCCCTCGAGGACGGCACGGAGTTCTCCCAGTCGGCGGACCCGCGCTACGCGACGATCCCCCCGGAGCTGCGCCCCCGCACGGAGTGCCTGAAGGACGTCGTCGTCCGCATGCTCCCGTACTGGTACGACGGAATCGTCCCCGACCTCCTCGCCGGCCGCACGGTCCTGGTCGCCGCCCACGGCAACTCGCTCCGCGCCCTGGTCAAGCACCTGGACGGCATCTCGGACGAGGCCATCGCGGGCCTGAACATCCCGACGGGCATCCCGCTGGCCTACGAACTGGACGCCGACTTCAAGCCGATCACCCCCGGCGGCAAGTACCTCGACCCGGACGCGGCGGCGGCGGCGATCGAGGCGGTCAAGAATCAGGGCAAGAAGAAGTAGGTCCGACTGAAGAGGTCTCCTGCCTGCGGGTTCTGGTGGCAGGGGGCCTCTTTGTTGTGCCTGCTCTGTCACTGGTAAGGCAGGTGTGACGGCAGCAGCGGTGGATGCGGATGTCAAGGACGATCAACAGGGCAAGGCGAATGGCGATCGCCGAGTCCAACTGATCTGGATATTTCGAGAGGATCGATATTCCGAATTAGTCAGACGGTAATTCAGCTTCTCCTGGTGTCTCGTCAGGGTCAGCCCTCTTCTTCTGTCTATTTGTGATCTCTGTCCAGTTTGGCTCGTAGACCCACTCGGCCCGCCTGAGTTCATCGGACTTTCCGGGCTTCCAAAACTCGACTGGGGCTTTCCTCATTCGCTTCACTACTAGGGCCGCAAAGTCCACCATGAAGACTACTGTGTCCACGCCCCGCCATGTTGACGTGTTAGGCCTAGTGGTCATGATGCGGTGGACAAAGCGAAGGTCTTCCAGCTCGGTAATTTCACGGCCCCAGTCTGTATCCATTCGTTCTCTGCGAACCAGAAAAAAGAAGGTGTCGCGATTGCGGACAAACTTGACGAGATCGTCAAAGCGGGCTTCAAGCGTCGGGGCATCTCGCCCGGCGTCGTTGCGAAGATCTGTCTGTTTCCGCTGAAGACGCAGGCCGGCTGCCGCCTGAACATTCTCGGCCCCGATCGCGAAGGAGTCTTCTCCGTCATCGCCCCGTTGGGCCGCCTCCCAACCGGCATCGGCCGCTGCGATGAGCAGGTCGAAATAGTCACGGGCGACTGCGCCACCAGCGATCAGCACTGCCCGCTCGCGAGCGGTGGGAGTGAGAACGTCACGGATCTTGAAACCCGCTGGGGCGAGTACACCATTGGTCACCTCTTCGAGGAAGGTCTGCGCAGTCGCGAAATCTGCGAGACCGACGTCGAGTGAGAGGTGCTGGAGGTCGTGAGGTGGTTGCATTCCAAGTGGTGGGTCTCCGTCAGCAAAAGACTGAGTCCGTGAGTGGACACTGCCGATCTTCAGCCAGACGTTGCTTCGCTTGGTAATTCCATGGAGGTGGTCCAGGACTAACGGCTGCTTGTCCTTGGCGATAAAATAGAAGTCGTCGAGGACCACGAGAAGCGATTTGCGGCCATCGAGATTTGCGGCTTTCTCCAAAGATTGAGAGATAGCCGGTGCCAGGTCTCGAAGGAAGTCCTCTTTCCGGCGTATCTGAGTAGAGCTTTGAGACATCTTTGAGCGCTTGGACCGTGATCCCCCTGCCGATGCGCTCAGCTTTGCGTACTGTCGGGCGACGTTGCCCTGAAGTCGAATTTTGAAATCGCTTGACCGAGTCTGGTCGCTTTCGGTGCTCTCTGTGACCTCGGCGGCTGCTTCGCGAAGTGCATTGAGAACCACGAGTAACTCTTTGACTTCGCTGCGGAGTCGTCGCTGAGGCCCGCGCCAACCCTTGGGCTGAATCGCTTGGAGGATGTCAATGATGATCTCAATGAGCACATCGGGATAGGAGCGAGACTTGTGAGTTTCTACATCCACAAAGATCACCCTTGCACCCTGTTCCTCAGCACGTCGCTGTAGGACTGCGAGGGTCGTGGACTTGCCAACGCCTCGGCGACCGGTCACGAGGTGGTTTACAGCCGACTCAAGAGTGGCAACCGTCCCGGGACGGAGTTCGACGAACCTATCGCTCAGTACGTCATCGGCCTGGTTGGTCGTTCGCAAAGCGGCAGACAGAGCTGCTTTGAACGACTGAAGGTTGTCTCGGTTCAGCAATGTGCCCCCAGAGTCGAACTCTCTGGTGGCCAGGCTAGGTGAGGAAGGGGATTGTCACCCGGTGTACGCCGAAAGTGACTTATTTATTGGTTGGCGGATGCTTGAATCCTGCTCTGATCAGCCTTGATGTGGTTGGCGGCAGATGGGCTGCCTCTGGGCCGCTCGATGATCAATTACGACCACTCAGGCAGGCGCGCGCAGCGCCTTGACCTCCAACACCCAGCCCAAAGATCCCGATAAGGCCGAGGGCAAGAAGAAGTAGCCCCAGCTCATCAAACAAGTAAGAGGCCCCGGAGGGAGATCCGGGGCCTCTTGCGTCGAGGTTGCGGCAGCAGTTGATGTCGGTGTCGGTCGGCCTGTGCGCCGTCGTGCGGGGGCTCAAATCGCCGCCGTAGCCAGCCGATAGAACGCCTCGGTCGTGCGTGGGTGGGCGATCTCGTCCAGGACGTGGCGCCACTCGGGGTCGGCGAGTGTGGGGTGGGCCCGGTCCCAGGCGGTGAGGAGTGGGGCGAGGGTGTTCTCGCCGGTGGTCTCGGTCGGGTCGTCCATCGTGGTGCCGGTCGTGGAGGACAGCAGCGACTTCATGGCATTTCCTTCCGGCTGGGGACTGCGAACCTCTGGGATCCGATGGGTTCAACGATGCCGTCGGCCGCCCTCCGGAACCATGGCGTGACCTACCGGATCGAGGGTGTAGGTGGCTGCACCCCAGAGGGCCTGCTCGCCCCCCTTCCCCTTCACTGTGGTCGCTCGGGATGATCGAATCCAGCGGGGAGGGGGACTGTGAGCAGGAGACGTTACGTCGCCCGTGGCGTGCCCGGTGGCTACCGGATCTGGGACAACCGAGGGCGCCGATGGTGGGGCGACCTCTACGAGTTGTGCCCCGACGACCTGCTGACCGAGCTCAACGGACAGGCGGACCAGGCGCGGATCGTCGAGCTGATGAAGCGGTACCGGGCGCGGAAGCGGTAGGGGTGGCAGCAGCCCGGTCCAGTACGAGCATGACGTGCTCGTCGTCGCCGTGCCGCACTGTTCCGGTGCGTTGGAAACCGAGCTTCCGCAACAGCCGTACTGACCCTGTGTTTTCGATGAAGGGGTCGGCGTGGAGGGGGCGTGCCTCTTCCCGTTGGAGGAAGAGCGTCAATGCCTTGGTGCCCGTTCCCCGGCCCCAGTGCTGTCGGCCGAGCCAGTAGCCGATGAAGCGCCGGTCCCCTTCCCACCAGGCCACGACGTGGCCCGCCGGCTCGCCGGCCACGGTGACCGTCTGTACGAAGACGGTGTCGTCCGCCAGGATCTTCGTGGCCCAGTGGGTCATGAATCTCTCCCGCTCGCGCGGCGTGAACCTCGATCGCCGGAGCGCCTCTGTGTCGTGCTCCTGCGCGAGGAAGACCTCCAGATCGTCCTCCTCGACATCCCTCAGCCGTACGTCCGGCCGCACGTCTTCGCCCATACGCCGAGTCTGGCACCCGGCACTGACACTCCCCATGACGAAGGGCCCCGGCGATCTCACCGGGGCCCTTCCTCGTCGTACGTTCTCAGCCGCACTGGCAGGGATTGCCTGACTGGCATCCGCAGCCGCAGCCCGAGCCGCAGCCGCATGCGCCGAAGAGCGGGAGGCTCTTGATCTCGGCGGGGCGGTCCGTCTCGCGCTCCTGCGTCGGGTCGGGTGTGCTGGGGGCTTCGGCCATGGGTCCTCCTGGAGGCTCGTGCCTTTGCCCATTGCATGCCCGTTCCGCTGGGCGCATCAACGGCGCACGGGGGCGCCCCCTCCCGGACGCCCCACCCGCCGCGAGGCCTACGCCTCCTCGACCGCCGTCGCCGGCTGGATGTCCGGCTGGATGTCGGGCTGGAGGTCGTCCGCGTGTTCGCCGGTGACCAGGAAGACGACGCGCTTGGCGACGGCCACCGCGTGGTCGGCGAAGCGCTCGTAGTAGCGGCCGAGGAGGGTGACGTCGACCGCCGTCTCGATGCCGTGCTTCCAGCGGTCGTCCAGGAGGTGCTGGAAGAGCGTGCGGTGCAGCAGGTCCATCTCGTCGTCGTCCGACTCCAGCTGGAGCGCGAGGTCGACGTCCTTGGTGATGATGACCTCGGCCGCCTTCGCCATCAGACGCTGCGCGAGCTGGCCCATCTCCAGGATGGTCGCGTGCAGGTCGTGCGGGATGGCGCGGTCCGGGAAACGCAGCCGGGCGAGCTTCGCCACGTGCTGGGCGAGGTCGCCCGAGCGCTCCAGGTCGGCGGACATCCGCAGCGACGTCACGACGATACGAAGGTCGGTCGCCACCGGCTGCTGGCGGGCCAGCAGGGCTATCGCCTTGGCCTCCAGGTCGTGCTGGAGCTCGTCGACCTTCTTGTCGCCCTCGATGACGCTCTCGGCCAGCTTCAGGTCGGAGTCGAGTATGGCGGTCGTGGCGCGCCCGATCGCCGAACCGACCAGCCGGGCCATCTCCACCAGACCGTCGCCGATCGAATCAAGTTCCTCGTGGTACGCGTCCCGCATCAGGGTTCCCTCTCGTACGTATTCTTCGGGGCTGCCGGGGCAGGGGCCCGTGCGCCAGGTTTCCGAAAACCGGCGCTTCGCACCCACGCTCCCACGATCTGGCTTGTACGCGTCCGTTTCCGCCCTCTCAAATGAATCACCCCTAGCTCCTAGGTGAACTCTGGGCGACGAGTGTTCGAGGTCGCACCTCGATGGCTGTGGGGATGTCGTACCGCATGCCTAACCTGGGTGCATGGACGTGAACGCGGCGGTCGCCGCAGCGGCAGCGATCGCCGGGGTGCTCACCGGCGTCATCGCCATGCTGGCGTTCCGCTGGAGCGAGCGGGAGCAGAAACGCCCCACTCGCACCTCTCTGCACACGGACCCGGTGCTTCCGCCGGGCGTGGACACCGTCCTGTCCGTGCTCCGCTCCTCGGCCGTCGTCCTGGACGAGGCCGACGCCGTCGTCAAGGCCAGCTCCGCGGCGTACGCCCTGGGACTGGTGCGCGGGGGCAGGCTCTCGGTCGAGCCGATGCTGCAGATGGCGCGGGACACCAGGAGAGACGGAGAGATACGGCAGGTCGAGCTCGACCTGCCCAGACGGGGCACCGGGCGGGGGGAGGCGCTCGCCGTCTCCGCGCGCGTGGCACCCCTCGGGTCGCGGCTGGTACTGCTGCTCGTCGAGGACCTCACCGAGGCCCGACGGATAGAGGCGGTACGCCGCGACTTCGTCGCGAATGTCAGCCATGAGCTGAAGACGCCCGTCGGCGCGCTCTCCCTCCTGTCCGAGGCCGTCATGGACGCCTCCGACGATCCGGAGGCCGTGGAGCGCTTCGCCGGGCGCATGCAGATCGAGGCGACCCGGCTGACCAACCTGGTCCAGGAGCTCATCGACCTCTCCCGGGTGCAGAACGACGACCCGCTGGAGGACGCCGAGCCGGTCCGGGTCGACGAACTGGTCGCCGAGGCCATCGACCGCTGCCGGCACGCGGCCGGCACCAAGCAGATCACCATGGCCGGCGGCGGCACCGCCGACCTGCACGTCTACGGGAACCGGGGCCAGCTCGCCGCCGCCCTCGGCAACCTCGTGGAGAACGCCGTGAACTACTCCCCGGCCCGCACCCGGGTGGGCATAGCCGCCCGCCGGGTCACCGCGCCCGGCGGCGACCACATCGAAGTGGCCGTCACCGACCAGGGAATCGGCATCACCGACAAGGACAAGGAGCGCATCTTCGAGCGCTTCTACCGGGTCGACCCGGCCCGCTCCCGTGCCACCGGCGGCACGGGTCTGGGCCTGGCGATCGTCAAGCACGTGGCCGCCTCGCACGGCGGGGAGGTCACGGTGTGGAGTTCTGAGGGACAGGGCTCCACGTTCACCCTGCGGCTGCCGGAGGCGGGGGCTGCCCGCGACCGCGCACAGCAGCACCCGGACCTCGACGACGAGGCCGGTCAGCCAGACTCACACCCAGAGTCATCCCCGTATGAACCGCTTCCCGCCCCGGAGGTCCTTCCGTGACCCGAGTGCTCGTCGTCGAGGACGAGGAGTCCTTCTCCGACGCCCTGTCGTACATGCTCCGCAAGGAGGGCTTCGAGGTCGCCGTCGCGACCACCGGGCCCGACGGACTCGACGAGTTCGAGCGCAATGGCGCCGACCTCGTCCTCCTCGACCTGATGCTGCCGGGCCTGCCCGGCACGGAGGTCTGCCGCCAGCTGCGCGGTCGCTCCAACGTCCCGGTGATCATGGTCACCGCCAAGGACAGCGAGATCGACAAGGTCGTCGGCCTGGAAATAGGAGCCGATGACTACGTCACCAAGCCCTTCTCGTCCCGTGAACTGGTCGCCCGTATCCGGGCCGTCCTGCGCCGCCGCGGCGAGCCCGAAGAGGTCACCCCGGCCGCCCTCGAGGCCGGTCCGGTCCGCATGGACGTGGATCGTCACGTGGTCACCGTCTCCGGCTCCAAGGTCGATCTGCCTCTCAAGGAGTTCGACCTCCTGGAGATGCTGCTGCGCAACGCGGGCCGAGTCCTGACCCGTATGCAGCTCATCGACCGGGTCTGGGGCGCCGACTACGTCGGCGACACCAAGACCCTCGACGTCCACGTCAAGCGCCTCCGCGCCAAGATCGAGCCGGACCCGGGCGCGCCCAGGTACCTCGTGACGGTGCGTGGTCTCGGCTACAAGTTCGAGCCGTAGACCGACAGCTGTAAGCCGAGGGCCGACGGTCGGCAGCCGACCGCTGTCAGCCGTTTGGCCCAAGGCGTACGCCGTAAAGAGCGAAGGGCGGGTCCTCCCGGAGGAGGCCCGCCCTTCGGCATTCGTACGGACGGCTCAGTTGCCGGAGGCCGTCGCGCTGGCCGAGGCCGCGTCCGTCGGCGTGCCGCCCTCGGGCGTGGTCGCCGTCGCGCTCGCGGAGTCGGTCGGCGTGGCCGACGTGTCGTCGCCCGGCTTCGAGGTGGCCGAGTCCGTGGCCGTGGGCGTGGAACCGGGGGCCGAGGGGATCTCGGTCGGGCCCCACTTGCTGAAGTAGCTCTCGGCGGGCAGGACGAAGGCGCGCAGGCTCACGTCGCCGGTCGTGCTGAAGGTGAAGGTGACCTTCTGCGCGTTGCCGTCCTGCACGGACTCGCGGCTGCTGGCCAGGACCGCGGAGGCGTTGCCCTTGCCGCCGAGCACGATGTGGCCGCCGGCCGGGACCGTCAGCGGGCCGTTGCCCTTGGCCGGCTTGAGCTCGGCGGTCTTGCCGGAGCCGGGGAGGGTGATCGAGTCCAGGGTCTGGGCGGTGCGGCCGTTGTTGAACAGGGTCGCGGAGATCACGGCGGGCCCGGTCGACTCGAGGTCGGGCTGGGTGATGACGACGGCGTTCTGGACCTTGATGTCGCCCACCGTCGTCGCCGCGTTGTCCGGCTTGACCTCCAGGGTCTGGGCGTCGTTGCCGGCGGCGCACGCGGCGAGCGAGGCGATCGAGAACGCGATGGCGGTGGCGGCGAGTGCGCCCCGTCGAAGGCTGCTGCTCACGGCGGCGGCAACTCCTTGACTCGAACGTGGCGGCCCATAAAGCCGCCCTAAGTGTCTGTCAGCGGGCTTAGGTTACCGAGCCGTTCCCGCACTGCCGCACCCGACCCTCCCCCGCGGAGCGTCGGCGTCCCCCGGCAGGGGGTAGCCCGCACGTTCGTCCGGCATTCACATAAGCCGTTCCCGCGTTACGCCGGATACGCCAGAGCACGGCGCGCAAATTTTCCGTGAAGGAATAGACGGCGTACCCGGAATTGATCACGTGAAGGATCTGGAGCGGCGCAACAACCCGTCGATCAACCCACCGTGAACCCACCCGTGAACCCACGCATGAACCCGCCATCAACCGACCGCACAGTCCGACCGTGATCAATTCCGGAATCGACGCGGAAGCGTCTCCCGCGCACCGAACGGAGTAGCGGAAGTCGCACACGTGGAACCGGACATATGGGGACGTTAGTCCACTTGGCGGGGGCTCCGGATGTGTGTAACGTGCGCGTTTCTCCTCGCCGGGAGAGCCGCTCCGACCTGCGAATACCTTCTTCCGCTCGGCCTCCGCAGCACGTTCCTGTTGCAGTTGTCAAGCCCCGAGATATGCCCTGACCTGCGAAAACGCCATTCAGAACCCGCCGTTTCCGTGTTACCCTGGATAGCCACGGAAGGGGTACCTGTCACATGACGTTCAAGGTTGGCGACACCGTGGTCTATCCCCATCACGGGGCCGCGCTGATCGAGGCTATCGAAACTCGCCAGATCAAAGGCGTGGACAAGACCTACTTGGTGCTGAAGGTCGCCCAGGGTGACCTGACGGTACGTGTGCCAGCGGACAATGCGGAGTTCGTCGGCGTACGTGATGTGGTCGGTCAGGACGGGCTGGACCGGGTCTTCGAGGTGCTGCGCGCGCCGTATGCCGAGGAGCCCACGAACTGGTCCCGTCGTTACAAGGCAAATCTCGAGAAGCTCGCCTCCGGCGATGTCATCAAGGTCGCGGAAGTCGTACGTGACCTGTGGCGTCGTGAGCGTGAGCGCGGACTGTCCGCGGGTGAGAAGCGGATGCTCGCCAAGGCCCGCCAGATCCTGGTGAGCGAACTCGCCCTCGCGGAGAACACGAACGAGGACAAGGCCGAGGCCCTGCTCGACGAGGTCCTCGCGTCCTGAACCGACTGTTCTGAACTGACATAGGCGCAGGCCGACTTCAGCACTCAGTACACAGCGGTCAGTACATCGAAATGCCGCGGTGCCCGATGACGTATTAACTGTCGCCGGGCGCTGCGGCATGTTCATGCCCGAGCGCCTTCGCATACGACTTCCGCGACTTCTTCCACGGCTTTCGTACGCCTGCGTACGTCCCACTCGGGGAGGTTCCCCCGATACTTGGCGTGCCGGGCCCGGGCAGCTGGCTCGACCGGGGTCACGGAAGGGTCCGGTCAGGGCCGTCGCGCCCGGCACTCCCCAGGCCATACCCACGTAGGCCGAGCACACAAACCTGACAGGAACCGATGTCTGACGATTCGTGCACTTCGCCCGCGGGAGCCCGGACGGCTGCCGTGATTCCGGCCGCCGGCCGGGGCGTACGCCTTGGTCCGGGCGCCCCCAAGGCGCTCCGTGCGCTGGGCGGAACCCCCATGCTCATCCACGCGGTGCGCGCGATGGCCGCGTCCCGCGCCGTCTCCCTGGTCGTCGTCGTGGCCCCGCCGGACGGCTCGCCCGAGGTCAAGTCGCTCCTCGACGCGCACGCGCTGCCCGACCGGACCGACTTCCTCGTCGTTCCGGGCGGCGAGAGCCGCCAGGAGTCGGTCAAGCTCGGCCTCGACGCGCTGCCGCCCGACTACGACATCGTGCTGGTGCACGACGCTGCCCGGCCGCTGGTCCCCGTGGACACGGTGGACGCGGTCATCGAGGCGGTACGGGCCGGGGCGCCGGCCGTCGTGCCCGCGCTGCCGCTGGCCGACACCGTCAAGGAGGTCGAGCCGGCCGGCACACCCGGCGAGCCGGAGCCGGTCGTCGCCACCCCGGTGCGGGCCCGCCTGCGCGCGGTGCAGACGCCCCAGGGTTTCGACCGGGCCACGCTGATCCGCGCCCACGAGACGGTCACCGAGGACGTCACTGACGACGCGAGCATGGTCGAGAAGCTCGGCAAGACCGTCCTGCTGGTGCCCGGGCACGAGGAGGCCTTCAAGGTGACCCGTCCGCTGGACCTGGTCCTCGCGGAGGCGGTTCTGGCCCGCAGGAGGCTCAACGATGGCTTCTGAGACCACCCCTCTGCCGTACGTGCTGCCCCAGGTCGGCATCGGTACCGACATCCACGCCTTCGAGGAGGGCCGCGAGCTGTGGTGCGCGGGCCTGAAATGGGAGGGCGAGGGGCCGGGCCTGGCCGGTCACTCCGACGCGGACGTCGTCGCGCACGCCGCGTGCAACGCGCTCTTCTCCGCCGCCGGCCTCGGAGACCTGGGACAGCACTTCGGCACCGGCCGCCCCGAGTGGTCCGGCGCCTCCGGCGTCACGCTGCTGACGGAGGCCGCCCGCATCGTCCGCGAGGCCGGCTTCCACGTCGGGAACATCGCCGTCCAGGTCGTAGGACCGCGTCCGAAGATCGGCAAGCGGCGCGACGAGGCCCAGAAGCTGCTGTCGGAGGCGGCCGGAGCGCCGGTCTCCGTGTCGGGGGCGACGACGGACGGGCTCGGTTTCCCGGGGCGCGAGGAGGGGCTGATGGCGGTGGCCACCGCCTTGGTGGTGCGCACCGGCTGAGTGTCGATCACCGGCGCCGGCCGGGTCGCTCGTGGGCGCGCGCGATGTTACAAGTCCGGTGCAACGCATCGCCTCCGGCCCACTACCCTGGAGTCGTGACTATTCGCCTGTACGACACCGGTGCCCGGCAGATTCGCGACTTCGTCCCGCTCACCCAGGGCTGTGTCTCGATCTACCTGTGTGGCGCCACCGTGCAGGCCGCCCCTCACATCGGGCACATCCGTTCGGGCCTCAACTTCGACATCATGCGCCGCTGGTTCGACTACCGCGGCTACGAGGTGACGTTCGTCAGGAACGTGACGGACATCGACGACAAGATCATCACGAAGGCGGCCGAGCAGGGCCGCCCGTGGTGGTCCATCGGCTACGAGAACGAGCGCGCGTTCAACGACGGCTACTCCGCCCTCGGCTGCCTGCCGCCCACCTACGAGCCGCGCGCCACCGGGCACGTGACCGAGATGGTCGAGATGATGCAGGGCCTGATCGAGCGCGGTCACGCCTACGAGGTGGACGGCAGCGTCTACTTCGATGTGCGCTCCTTCCCGGGCTACCTCCAGCTGTCCCGGCAGGAGCTCGACAACCTGCTCCAGCCCTCCGCCGAGGGCGAGACCGGCAAGCGCGACTCCCGCGACTTCGCCATGTGGAAGGCCGCGAAACCGGGCGAGCCGACCTGGGCGACCCCGTGGGGCCGCGGCCGGCCCGGCTGGCACCTGGAGTGCTCGGCCATGGCGCACAAGTACCTGGGCCCCGCCTTCGACATCCACGGCGGCGGCCTCGACCTGATCTTCCCGCACCACGAGAACGAGATCGCCCAGGCCAAGGGCTACGGCGACGACTTCGCGCAGTACTGGGTGCACAACGCCTGGGTGACCATGGCCGGCGACAAGATGTCCAAGTCGCTGGGCAACAGCGTCCTGGTCAGCGAGATGGTCAAGGCCTGGCGCCCCATCGTGCTGCGCTACTACCTGGGCACCCCGCACTACCGCTCGATGATCGAGTACAGCGAGGAGTCGCTGCGCGAGGCCGAGTCGGCGTTCGCGCGGATCGAGGGCTTCATGCAGCGCGTCGTGGAGAAGGCCGGCTCCGTCGAGCCGTCCGCCGAGGTGCCGCCCGCGTTCGCCGAGGCGATGGACGACGACCTGGGCGTCCCGCAGGCCCTCGCCGTCGTGCACACCACCGTCCGGCAGGGCAACAGCGCGCTGGCCGCCGACGACAAGGAAGCCGCTGTGGCCCGCCTCGCCGAGGTGCGCGCCATGCTCGGCGTCCTCGGCCTCGACCCGTTCGACCCGCACTGGGCCGGCGAGAGCGACCGCGGCGAGGACCTGCACGGGGTGGTCGACAGCCTCGTACGACTCGTGCTGGATCAGCGGGAGGCGGCGCGGGCCCGTAAGGACTGGGGCACCGCGGACGCCATCCGGGATCAGCTCGCGCAGTCCGGGCTGGCCATCGAGGACGGGCCGCAGGGCCCTCGTTGGAGCCTCGGCCCGCGCTGACGCGGCACCCGACCTCCCGACCGATCTCTTGATCGATTGTGCCGTCCGGGCCACCGGGCGGCACAATCCATATACGTACGTCCGCACGCTTCATACAGACAGGTAGGTCATGGCCACTAACAACCGCCGCATGTCCGGCAAGAAGGGCGCGCAGGTCGGCAGCGGTGGCCAGCGGCGCAAGGGTCTCGAGGGCAAGGGCCCGACCCCGCCCGCCGAGGCACGCAAGGGCCACAAGAAGAACCGCGTCGCCAACGCCAAGGCGAAGCAGGCCGTACGCCGTCCCACGGCGCGCGGCCGCGGCGGCCGGTCCACCTCCGAACTGGTCGTCGGCCGCAACCCGGTCGTCGAGGCGCTGCGCGAGGGCGTGCCCGCGTCCATGCTCTACGTCCAGCAGTTCATCGACAACGACGAGCGCGTGCGCGAGGCCCTCCAGCTCGCCGCCGAGCGCGGCGGGATCAACCTCATGGAGGCCCCCCGCCCCGAGCTCGACCGCATGACCAACGGCCTCAACCACCAGGGCCTGGTCCTCCAGGTCCCGCCGTACGAGTACGCGCACCCCGAGGAACTGGCGAACACCGCCTACGACGCCGGTGAGGACCCGCTGATCGTCGCCCTCGACGGCGTCACCGACCCGCGCAACCTGGGTGCCGTCGTCCGCTCGGTCTCCGCGTTCGCCGGCCACGGCGTCGTCGTACCGGAGCGGCGCGCGGCCGGGATGACGGCCGGCGCCTGGAAGACGTCCGCCGGCGCCGCCGCCCGTACGCCCGTCGCCCGTGCCACCAACCTCACCCGCGCCCTCGAGGCGTACAAGAAGCAGGGCATCGCGATCGTCGGTCTCGCCGCCGACGGCGAGCACGAGATCGGTGAACTGGCCGCCCTGGGCGGTCCGGTGGTCATCGTGGTCGGCAGCGAGGGCAAGGGCCTGTCCCGACTGGTCGGCGAGACCTGCGACTACCGCGTCCGCATCCCGATGCCGGGCGGCGCCGAGTCGCTCAACGCCGGTGTGGCGGCGGGGATCGTCCTCTACGAGGCGGCGCGCCGCAGGGTCTGACGGCGGGCGGTCCGCCGGTTCCGAGCGGGCGGGCCGCAGGGCCTGAACAGGCGGGCCGCAGGGCCTGAACAGGCGGGCCGCAGGGCCTGAACAGGCGTGCCCCTCCTCACCCTTGCGGGTCAATCCGGGCGAGGAGGGCAACCTTGACGGAGTCCGGACAGATCCGCCCCAGTCAAAGCAGTGTCCTAAACACACGTCACTCGGTTAGATGAGTGTGGACACCAGAACACCCCGCACACCCACGGGGGACGGCCCGTCGGGATTCGACGACGCTCCCGCGCTGAGCATGGTGAAGGTGCCGAGCGATCCGGCGCAGGTCATCGTCAATCATGCGAGCTTCCGCGTGCAGTTGGGCGCCTCGACCCGAGGTCCCCAATCGCCGCGGATCGCACGGCACTTGGGCCCCGCCGACGACAACAACCGGATCCCCGCCGCAGGTCGCGCGCCGCGCCGCCGTCCCGTCGTGTGGAGCGGCAGCGCCGCCCCCGACGACACCGGCGCCCACCGCCTGCTCCAGGCCGTGCGCAGCGGCAGCGTCGGCCATCCGGACGAGTCCTCGGGCGACGCCGGGGCCACCCAGGTCATCCCCCGCGTGGACGTAGGCGGTTACGACGACGTCTACGACTCGCTCGACCAGACCGTCGAGACCCCGATCGTCGGCGCCCAGCGCAGTCGCGAGGACACCGGCGGCACCCGCCTGTTGCCCGACATGCGGCCCGTCGGCAGCGCCTACGACGAGGAACCCGCCTACGGGGACGAGGAGTTCGAGGACTTCGAGGACGGCACCGGCGAGGGCCGCCCGGCCCGGCGCGGTGTGGACCCGGCGCGGCACGCCTACTACCCCGGCCGCCGCATGAACCTGGGCGTCGTCCTCCTGCCCCTGCGCATCTTCCTCGGCTTCATCTCCATCTACGCCGGCATGGGCAAGCTGTGCGACCCCGTCTACTTCGACGGCGGCAAGCGCGGCTCCATGGTCAAGTGGCTCAACACCCTGCACCCGTGGGAAGTCGCCGAGCCACTGCGCCAGTTCGCCCTCCACCACCCGGTCGGCTCCGGCCTCGTCATCGCCTTCGCGCAGGTCGTCGTCGGCGTCCTGACGGTGCTGGGCTGCTGGCAGCGGGTCGCCGCCGTCTTCGGCGCGCTGCTGTCGGCCGCGCTCATCGTCACCGTCAGCTGGAAGACCGTCCCCGCCTACGACGCCCCCGACATCATCTACCTCGCCGCCTGGTCCCCGCTGATCATCGCGGGCGCCCCCGTCTACTCCGTGGACGGCCGCCTCGCGGGCAGTGCCTGGCGCCGCCTCGGACCCCGCGCCGACATCTGGGAGCTGCGCCAGTACGTGCTGCGCCGCGGCATCCTCGTCACCGCGATCGTCACCGGCCTCACCCTGCTGCTCGGCTCCCTGCTGGGCGGCGCGGTCCGCGACGCCGACCGCGTGGTCGTCCCCGGCCCCGGCGAGGCCCCGCGCAACGAACTGCCCGGCTCCCCGCTCCCGGAGAAGCCCGGCAAGAAGCACAGCGAGTCGCCGAAGGCCTCGACGACTCCCAGCCAGGCCGCCACCACCGGCGCCACGCCGTCCGGCAAGGCGACCACCCCGGGCGCGACCCGAGGCACCACCACCGGTGGCGGCGCCCCGAGCCAGACCCAGGGCACCGGCGGCCAGGCCCCGCCCCAGCAGTCCTCGCCCGCCGGAGGCGGCGCCCCGAGCACCAGCTCAGGACCCACCTCCGGCGGCACCAGCGGCGGCACCGGCTCGACAGGCGGCACCGGCACCGGGGGCACCTCCTCCGGCCAACCGGGCCTGGTGGGCGGCCTGTTGGGGTAGCCGAGCCGGTGGGCAAGATCCTGGGCACGCCCGCCGGCTGAACGATCGCCCGCAGAACGGAAAACGAGGGGTCCCGCACCAAGTCTCAGGTGCGGGACCCCTTTTTGCCTTCTTGGCTTTTGACTCGTGGCCGGCGTGGTCTCTCAGCGCCCCAGAGCGGCCAGCTCCTTCGCTGCCTCCGTCAGGTCCTTCGCCGTGTCGATGGCCCGCCAGTACGCCCCGTGCGGGATCGGGAACCCGGCCAGTCGTCGCTCCCGCGCGAGACCCGGGAACGTCGTCCGCTCGTGATCCCCCCGCTCCGGCAACAGCTCCGAGAACCCGGGCGCGAAGACGTACACACCCGCATTGATCTCGTACGTCGTCGGCGGGGCCTCGATGAAGTCCGTGATGTGCCCGAAGCCGTCCGTCTTCACGGCTCCCCAGGGGATGCGGGGCCGGGCCAGGGCGAGGGTCGCGACGGCGTCGCGCTCGGCGTGGAAGTCCGCCATGTCCCGCAGGGAGAAGCGGGTCCAGATGTCGCCGTTGGTGGCGTACCAGGGCCGGTCGGGGTGGGGGAGATGCGCGGCCGCGTACTTCAGGCCGCCGCCCCGGCCCAGCGGCTCGGTCTCTATGACCGTCTTGACGTTCACCGGCAGGTCCGCGGTGGCCAGCCACTTCTCCAGGACGTCGGCGAGATGGCCGCAGCTGACGACGACGTCCGTCACGCCCTCCTCGGCCAGCCAGGACAGCTGATGGCCGATGATCGGAGTCCCCGTGCCGGGGATCTCGACCATCGGCTTGGGCCGGTCGTCGGTGTACGGACGCAGCCGGGAACCCTGGCCACCGGCCAGGACGACGGCTTGAACAGGGCGTACGGCGGCGTTCGGATCGGTCATGACTCGAACTGTACGACGCGCCCGGCGGGCGGCCGGAGTCGGCAACCGATCCGTGATGAGCCGTAGCCCTCCTCCGCACCTGACCGGTCCGGAGGAGGGCCGGGAACCCTCGTGTGCCTCAGCTGTGGACCGCGGCGACCCCCGAGGCGAAGGACGTGTCGCAGACGGGGCGGGCGTACGACTGCGCCTTGGAGGGCCCGTACACGCGCACCGCGGCCTTGCCGAGGGCGCGCGCGATGGACACGCAGTGCTCGGCGAGCGAGGGGCGCTCGGTGACCGCCTGCTGGAGGTGCGTGAGGACCTCGCCCGGGTTCTCCTCCTGGAGCTCGGCGAGGAGTTGGTCGCGCAGTACGTCCTGGGGGGCGCGGTGGACCGCCGCGGCGCCCTTGGCGTCGTCGATCGCGTCGGAGGCGGTGAGCACCGAGGACGAGGAGTTCCCCGACCAGTTGACTCGGGTGACCGCGAGGGTCCCGGAGAGCACCAGGACGACGGGCAGGACAAGGGCGAGCGTGCGGCCGATCCGGCGGGCGGGGCCCCGGCCGCGTCGCGTCTGTTGGTTAGTGGAGTGCTTCACGCTCGTGAGGGTAGCGCCCGGTGATGATTTGGCGACATTTAGTCACCGGTTCGGGGGATGAAGTGGTGCCTCTTTTTGGGTAACGGGTTGACGGGGCTGCTCGAAACGTCCGGAGTGCCGGGGTATCCGCGATGCGGGGGCCGGGGTATCCGGGAGACGGGGGCGGGGTCTCCGGGACACGGGGCCGGGTTGTCCGGGACACGGAGAGGGGCCCTCGCGGTGCGCCCGCGAGGGCCCCTCTCCGTATCGCTGTCGGGTCAGTCGGTGAGGCGCTCGCCCGTGGAGGTCGAGAACACGTGGGTCTCGCCCGGACGCGGGACCACGTGCAGCGTGGTGCCCTTCTCCGGGACGCGACGGCCCTCGACGCGGACAACGAGGTCCTTGGTCTCGCCGCCGACCTCGGCGCTGCCGTAGACGTAACCGTCGGCGCCGAGCTCCTCGACGACGTTCACGGAGACCGCGAGACCGGCCGGGGCGTCCTCGGAGTGCTTCGTCAGGGACGAGGCGGCCTCGCCGCCTTCCTCGACGATGTCGAAGTGCTCCGGACGGACGCCGACGGTCACCGTCTTGTCGCCCTTGTCGGTGGCGGCCTTCAGGGCGTCACGGTTGACCGGGACGACGCTGTTGCCGAACTTCACACCGCCGTCGGTGATCGGGACCTCGACCAGGTTCATGGCCGGGGAGCCGATGAAGCCGGCGACGAAGAGGTTGGCGGGGCGGTCGTACATGTTGCGCGGGGAGTCGACCTGCTGGAGCAGCCCGTCCTTGAGGACGGCCACGCGGTCGCCCATCGTCATGGCCTCGACCTGGTCGTGGGTGACGTAGACGGTGGTGATGCCGAGGCGGCGCTGCAGCGAGGCGATCTGCGTACGGGTGGAGACGCGGAGCTTGGCGTCCAGGTTGGACAGCGGCTCGTCCATGAGGAAGACCTGGGGCTCACGCACGATGGCGCGGCCCATCGCGACACGCTGGCGCTGACCACCGGACAGGGCCTTCGGCTTGCGGTCCAGGTAGTCGGTGAGGTCGAGGATCTTCGCGGCCTCTTCGACCTTCTTGCGGATGTCCGCCTTGTTCACGCCGGCGATCTTGAGGGCGAAGCCCATGTTGTCGGCGACGCTCATGTGCGGGTACAGTGCGTAGTTCTGGAACACCATGGCGATGTCCCGGTCCTTGGGCGGCAGGTGCGTGACGTCGCGCTCACCGATGCGGATGGCGCCGGCGTTCACATCCTCGAGCCCCGCGAGCATGCGGAGCGAGGTGGACTTGCCGCAGCCGGACGGACCGACGAGGACGAGGAACTCGCCGTCCCCGACCTCGATCTCCAGTCCATCGACGGCGGGCTTCTCGGTGCCCGGGTAGATCCGGGTCGCCTTGTCGAACGAGACAGTGGCCATGGTGAAGGCCCCCTTCTACCGGCAGGAACGTGCCGGACGATCCGTTGTAGGAAGGTGGTGTAGTCCACAAGAGCGGACTGAATCTGGACGGTACCTGGCGTTCGCCTGGCTGTCAGTACCTGTGGGCATGTGAACTTCGCGGAAATTTTCGACAGGGCGGTCCTGTGAGCTGGGTACACTGCACGGGCACGTACGCCTGTGGGCGCGTGCAGGCCTCCTTAGCTCAGATGGCCAGAGCAACGCACTTGTAATGCGTAGGTCGTCGGTTCGAATCCGACAGGGGGCTCTCCTGCAAGCCCAGCTCTGACAGCGTCCGAGCTGGGCTTTTGCGTTCAGCGGATGCGGCGGCGGCGTTGAGCGCGTGCCGCGCGGCGGTCGGCGGTCTCAGTTCTGGTCTCAGTCGGGGGTTCCGGGGCGGGTTCCGGCAGTGGGTCCGGGCCAGGCATGAAGGTGTCTCCCATGCGGCGCATGGCGTCCTTCGAGAGGTGCGATCTGCCCTTCACGTATCTGCGAGTCTGGGTGATCTGGGTGTGCCGGAGAATCTCCATGATCGTGGGCATGTCGACCCCGAGTTCGTTGAGGATCGTGCCGGCGGTGTGGCGGCTTCCGTCGTACAGGCGACGGTCGGCGATGCCGGACTCCTCAAGGAGTTCCTTGAATTCTTCCCAGTCGTCGTGAGGGTCGATAGGGCTCCCGTCCGGGCGGGAGAAGACGACGTTGTGTTCCTGCCACGCGTCGCCGGCCGCTTCCTTCATGGCCTCCTGGTCCTTCTTGTGCTCGCGCAGGTAGGGAATGAAGGGCGGGGGGATTGGGACGGGTTCTGTGCTCTTTTTCGTTTTGGGGCGGGTGAAGACCAGGCCGCCGCCTTTCCGTTCGGGGCAGGTGCTCGCGTGTTTGGTGCAGTCCGGCGGGCAGGGCTTAGGGCATCCGCGCTTGTAGTTCTCGTGCCGCGCGCACTCCGGCGGGCAGGGCTCGAAGCGGTGAAGGCGTTCGCCGCATGCGTGCGGGTTCTTGCAGCCGTGGCGCCAAGTGAGCCGCTGTAGTTGCCACTTGGGGTGGAAGAGCCCGTTGTCGAGGTCGACGTAGGGCCAGCGGAATCCCAGGGTTTCCCCGGGGCGAAAGCCCGTACCGACGCCGACGACCCAGCGCATGAAGGTGGGGCGTTCGGCGGCGGCTTTCAGGAACGCTTTGGCTTCCTCGATCGTGAACGGGTTCGCCTCGGTCTCGTCGACCGTGGGCGGGTCGACGAGGGTGGCGACGTTTTCGGCGATGATCCGGCGGCGGTGGGCGATTTTGAGGGCGCGGGAGAGGATGCGGTGCACCTTGAGTACGTGGGAGGGCGCGTGTCCGGCGTCGAGCATCTTCCGGTACATCCGCTCAAGGTGTTCGGGCTGGAGCTTGTCGAGGCGGTGCTTGCCGACGCCGGGGACGATGTCGTTGCGGGTCTTGGACCAGTAGTCGTCCAGGGAGCGGGGCTTGAGTTTCAGGCTCGCGATGTCGGTGAGGTAGGTGGTCATCCACTGTTCTACGGTCGGCTTGCGGCCGGCCTTGGGGGCGCGTCCCTTGTCGCGGAGGTTCTCCAACTCGCGGACCTTGCGGCGCACTTCGGGTTCGGTCTTTGCCCTGCGGTGGCGGCGGTCGGGGCTTCCGTCGTCCTTGACGCCCATGGTGACGCGGCCGTGCCACCAACCGTCGTTGCCCTCGTATACGGATGACTCCATGTTCGGGTTGCGGGGGCTCATGTGCTCCTCCATGCAGGAGGCGGCCCCGGACGTTGGCCCGGGGCCGCCTCGGTGGGGGTTGGTCAGTGGGGCATGGGTTCGAGGCTGTTCACGTAGGCCTCAAGGTCGGTGCGGCGTATGCGGCGGGAGCGGCCTCGTTTGACGTACTTCAAGGCCCCCTCGGCCATCAGCTCGTAGACGGTTGAGCGGCCGAAACGGAGGACCGTGGCGGCTTCCTTGGGGGTGTAGAGCAATTGGTCGGCGGGCGCGAGGACGGTACTCATCGGGGTGTATCTCCTCGGGGTCTCAGGAATGTGCTGCGTCCGGGGTAGGGGCCTGCTTCACGGCCCGTGTCTGTCCGAGGTGCGGATTTCTGCGTCACAGCGTCACCTGCGTCATTCAGGCTTCTGACCTGCCGGTTTGGGTGACGCAGAGCGTTGGGGATGCGTCACCGGTGACGCAGACTGTCCGTCACGCGTGACGCGGGTGACGCGGCGTGACGCAGGCAGCGGCCGTCTGCGTCACGCCCGTCTTCGCAGGTCACCTGCCGTCTTCGGGGGTCCTGTGACGCAGGTGACGCAGCGTTCCCCTACTTAGGAAAAAGAGGGGGTTCTGTTGGTGGTGCGGCGCGGCTCAGGGCGTGAAAGAGGAGCCGCTTCGCGGCGCGTCTCGCGCAGGGCGGCGCCGCCGCCGAACAGCAAGAGGAGCACGCGTGGGCCTGGGTGCTCCTCTTGCTTGTGTGGTCCGGGGCGCCGGTCAGAACGCTTGTTGCTCGTGCGGGAGCGTGGCCGACGAGCGGGTCATTTCGATGTAGCGGCCTTCTCGGGTGCGGCCCGAGTCGATGAGGACGCGTCGGGCGGCCAGGGTCGGCTGAAGACGCTTGAGGCGGTCGGAGAGGACCTTGCCGGTGGTCGGCCAGCCCTTGGGCAGGGGACGGAAGTCGTCCCCGGCGTAGACGTGGCTGAGGCAGTGCAGCCACTCCGTGGACGTCATCCGCTGCGCCGTACCAGCCTCCATGCTCGCCGCGTGCTGCAACACCGTCTGCGCCAACAGGTCACCCTCGATGACGTCGTCGTTGAGGTCGTCCAGACTGGCCCGGTAGGCGGTGAGCGCTCCGAGGCCGGTGGCCGCGTCGAGTTGTGCGCACAGGTGCGCGAAGTCCGCCATCCGCAGGTCGGTTGGGGTTTCCACCTCCACGGCGCGGACTTTGACCGTGAGGTCCAGGAGCGAGCCGAGAACGACGGGCAAAACCTCTGCGTAGTCCGCCCACAACTCCGCCTCGGTCCGCCGGACGCGAGGTCGCTCCAACCGCAGAGGCAGGAGCCGTTCTGCGAGGTCGGGCCGGATGACACCGACGTCGATACCCGTCAGTAGCAACGGCCGGCGGTAGCCGACGCGGAACACATCCCCGTCGGTGAACAGGGCCCGCTTGACGCTCTCGGCACCGGTGACGATGCAGCACATCGCGTCGGACAGATCCGGCGTCATGTGCGAGAGATTGTCCAGCGCGGTCACCCAACCCGCCGCCACGGCCGCGATCAGGTTCTCCTCATCCTTCGGAGCCCGACGCAGATCGCCGCTCATCCCTTCGATGATCCGCACGAGCATCCGGCCCCCGGTGGACTTGCCCGCGCCCTGCGGGCCGGTGAGGAACGGGGCGGGCACGGGCACGGAGGGACCGAGGCAGCCGATCAGCCACGCGATGGCCAGGCATTCGGTCTCGGCGGTGGCGAAGTTGCAGAGCCTGAGCAGGAGGTCGATGCCCTTGCCGTTGGTGTCCTTGGCGGGCAGGGGGAGCTCCCCGGTGAGCTGGGTGCGTCGCCAGCACACCTCGCGCGGGTCGGGGGTGAGGATGTCCCAACCCGATGGGTGGATGCGGACGGACTGCCCGTCATCGCGGCCCAGGTCCAGCCACGTTGCCCCGTCGAATCCGGGAGCCACGCGGATGTTCACGGCGTGCGTGTCCTCGTACAGCGCGAGCGCTTCGATCAAGTCCAACGCCTCCTTGAGTGCTGTCCCGTTGAACACGCCGACCCCGTCCCTGAACAGGCCAACCATGAGTTCTTGACGGTGGCTGCCGGTGGTGCCCTGGGAGCGGATCGGGCGGGCGACGGGGTGGCCGTTGCGCTGCGCATACACGGTCCCGTCGGCGGTGCGGAAGTAGCGGAAGTGGGATTGGGCGTAGTCGGTGATGACCTTGCGGGCCGGGTCCTTCTCGTCCTCGGACATGGTCACAGTCCCAACGTGGTGCGGGCGTTGGTCCACGCGTCGGTGCAGTGCCGGACCGATTCGCCCTTGGCTTGTGCCGCGGTGAACAGCCGGCCGACGTCCGTGTCGGTGAGGCAGCCGCACCGCCCGTGCGTGGATAACACCGCGAGGAACGTTCGGTAGACGGTGGCGTGCACCGCCTCGCGGGCGTCGGTGATGCGCTGCACCGCCATGGCGATCCCACCGTCCAGATAAACGGAGGTGCGGTGAGGGCATGCACTGTTTTGCCCCGTTAGGGGCACTGTGGGCGCCCATGGCGCCCCGCGGGGGGTGGACGGCTCCTTTACTGCCAGGGTGCGCACAACGTCCGGGAGAGCGGCCGTGACGCCGGTACCCGGACTGAGCCAACGGGCGTACGCCATAAGGGACTTGATGTCCACGCCGGGCCGGACCGCGTTCACGGACTGCATGACGCCCCGGTAGATCCAGTGCTCGCCCCGCGTCGTCGGCACGGTCCGCGTGGCGGGCAGGCTCGCCCGCGCCCACGTGATGGCTTCCGCGTGGTCGAGGTCGACCACGGTCAGCCCGGCGCCGCCGGGGTGGTATCCGACCGCTGCCGCCTGCCGCCACGCGGTGGCCCACTGGCGGGAGTTGAGAACGCTCGGGTCGGTGGTGGCGGCGGCCCACGCGTGGCACGGGTACGGGCAGGCGCACGGGCCCGGGGTCTTCATGTTCGGCCGGCCACCACACGCGTTCCTCGCGCACCTGCGGCAGTTGCCGAACGGAACCTTCCCCACCCGCAACGGCAGCGGCGGAACCCCGCGCGCGGCGAGCGTCAGCGCGGTGTCCAGCCGGACGGCGGTCATGCGGCCACCCCCAGAGCGGGGGCGAGGGTGGCGAGGTAGGCGCGGCCGATCCACTCCGTGTACGCGGGCGGGAGCGCCTCCCGCAGGCGGAGGTGATCGGTGGACCAGTCGATCCGCTTGGCCGCGCGGATCTCCTCCACGGTGGCTTTGCCGCCGCCCTCCCCGTACGCGGCGACGTACGGCCCCTCGCGGTACTCGCCGTGGCGCCAACCGCGCACGTAGCCACGGTGCTTGGGGTGCGCCGGCTGCACGGTGGTCCAGCGGCCGAGTTCGAAGTAGCGGTGCATGAGCACGGCGAGCCCGAACTGTTCGCCGCACAGGCGGATGTCCTTGCGGACCTCCGAGCCGGCCACGTTCTCCATCGCGTACGGCCTGCCCGTCGCCTCAAGGGCCGCCCGGGTGGGGGCGATGAGGCGGGGGTAGGTGCGGCCGATCGCCGCGTTCCGTGCGGCGTTGGTGCCCTTGGTGGGGGCGCCCTCGCCCTGGCACGGCGGGGATGCGTGGATGAAGTGGAATTCGTGGCCGTGGGCGCGGATGTACTCGATCGCGTCGCCCTGGTGGAAGGCGTCGCCCCGGTAGTCGGGTTGGGCTTGGATGTCGACGCCGGTGATGTGGACGCGGGGGCCGAACGCGCGCCGGTAGCCGGTGGTGGCGCCGCCGATGCAGGAGTAGGCGTCCAGCACTCGGAAGGGTTCGGGCAGGGCGAGTAGTCGCCCGATGTCGGTGGGTTGAGTCATGCTGGATGTCTCCAGTTCCTTGGTAGGTGACTGGCTGGACAAGGGCGGCCCCGTGATCTTTGGCGAGATGAGGGGGGCCGCCCTTGACGTCGTTGGACGTCGGTGGGTGATTCGTTACTCGATCACTAGCCCTGGGTAGTGCCTCGGTACTTTCGACCTGGGGGACCGAAGTGGGTGACCTGTTCGGGGTGATCGCGTCTGTCGGTGTTGTGGCCTCTTTGCTGGTTTCCGCTTGGCAGACTCGGGAGCTCACGCGACAGACAGCGATCAACAACGGAATTGCCGGGGCGACGGCGAGATACAACGGGCTCGAACGACTGCACTACGTGGAGACGTTCATTGCGGCAGACCCTGAGCTGCACGCGTACTTCTACGGCGGTGTCGACCTTCCGGCGGACGGCGTCGAACGGTGGCGCGTCGTCAATCTCTTGCGCATGCTCGCCGACACGGTGGACTACGGCCTCATGGTCAACGAGCTCAATCCCGAGATCCGGAGCTCCGACGGGTGGAGGCACTACGCCCTTTTGCTGCGCGCGTCGTCTCCGGCCTTCGTGCAGGTGGTGAACGAGCATCCGGAGTGGTGGGTGGAACTGTCTGCGCACTGGGCAGCGCACCCCGATGCTAGGGGCTAGCTCACCCGTGGAAGTGGTTGCGCTTGAAGGTCGCCTTGCGGATGTTGACCGTGGTCCCGCCCTGGTGGCCGCGCGTGCTGAACACCTGCACGGCGATCCAGCCACCGAAGATCACGGCGGCGAGGGTGATGAGCTGGGCGATCAGGGCGGTCAGGGCCGTGATGAACGTGGTGAGCAGGAGGAGTCCGCCGCACACGGCGAGGAACCCGACACCCCCGAGCGCGACGTTCACGGCCGCGCGGGAGACGGCCGGCTTGACCGTGGTAACCGGGTCCGGCTGCATGGGCGTGAGCGCGTAACCGGTGACGACGCGTCCGTCGGGCAGAACGATGCTCGCCACTGACGGGATGGTGCCCGGCTGGATCGGGATGAGCGGCGCGGTGTGCGCGGGGGTGATCGGGGTGGGGTGGTGGACTTCGACGCCCGCACTCTGGTGTCCGGCCGAACGGCGGTACGTGGTGGGCTTGTTCACGTCTGTCTCCCCTTCTAGTGGCCGGTGCCGGCGAGGGCGTCGGTGACGGCGGTGACGAGTTGGTTGACGGTGTCGGCCGCGCCGGTGCCGGCGAGGTAGAAGCCGAAGAGCGCGACGACGACGGCCGCGCCGAACCCGACGGCCTTGAAGCGCAGCAACAGCGCGGCCACCACGGCGAGCAGCAGCACGATCGGGATGGTGAGGACCATGCGGTTCTCCTGGGTCAGCGGTGGGTGCAGGTGGGGTAGGCGGACTGGTGGAAGCAGCGTTCGTAGTCGTGGCGGGTGACGCGAAAGGTCTCGCGGTGACCGTCAGGAGCGGTCACGGTGAGGCGGTAGCGCCAGCCGTCGGACTTGAAGTAGGCGGCGCTCCGGTCGGTCACGGTGCCGTCCGGGCCAGGGCCGTACTGCGGGCCGCACGCGGTCAGCACCGCGGCGAGCGCCGCGGCCGCGAGCGCAGCGGGAGCGAAGGTGCGCATGGCGGGGTTCCTCCCGGGGCTCAGTTGGTGGTGCCGGCGCGGTAGATGCGGGCCCAGCGGTTGTAGAGCCAGCGGCCGGCGCGTATGCGCTTGCCGTGGCCCTTGCAGCGGCGGCAGTCCTTGCCGCGCTTCTGGCGTCCCTTGCGGTCGGTTTTGATCGCGAAGCCGAAGCCGCGGCACTTGCGGCAGGTGCCGTACGGGCTGCCCGCACACACCCCGACGTAACCGAGAGTGACGGCGAGCAGGCAGGTGCTAGCAAGGAGCAGGGAGGTCATGGGGTGCCTTCCAGGCGGGGTTTCCGGCGTTCTCGCAGGTCGGGTGCTAGTTGCGAGGTTGCTGATCAGAGCAGGTATGGGGTGCTAGAGGGGCTGCTAGGTCTAGCAGCGCAGGGTGCTAGACCTAGCAGCGGTGCGCGTCAGTCTCCGGACCGCTTTCCGTCACGTTGAGTGATTGCGGTGGTGAGGTCGGCGCGGGCGATGCCGCGGCGGGTGGTGCCCTTGCCCTTGTCGGTGGTGCCCCACACGTCCTGTGCCGTGATGCCGTGCGGACGCAGGTTGGTGGTCACCGTTTCGGCCTTCCAGCCGCCGTAGACCTCCGGGCGCAACGCGGCCAGGCGGGCGGCGACCTTCTCGTTCCACACCTTGTCCTCATCGGCCGCAACCACCTTGAGGATGTCGGCGAGCAGGTCGTAGGCGGCCTCGCCGCTGTCGGGGATCTCGCCGATGGCGTGGCCGGTGATGTTGCCGTAGGCCTCGCGCATCTTGCGGGCGCGGACGACGACGTGTTCGGCGCCGACCGCGTCCACGAACGCGGACGCGACGATGCGCGGGTCATCGCCCTCACCGGACATCCAGCAGATCCCGCGGTCGGAGCGGGAGAACATCGTCGCCCGGTAGCCGGCCTTGTAGGCGCCGGTGCCGAGGACCATGTCGTTGGCGGTGTGGCCCATGACCTTGAGGCAGAACCGCAGTACCGCGTTGGCGGAGATGCCCGGGGGCAGGGACTTGGCGTCGGGGCGTTGGGTGCCGAACAGGGCCACGATGCCCAGCGCGGGACCGCGTTTGCCCAGGTCGGTGCAGATCTCTTCGATCTCGCCGCCGTACTTCTCGTGCTCGAAGGGGACTTGGCACTCATCGAACCCCGCCACGATCGGGTGCAACCCGAGCGCCTTGTCGTTCGCCAACTCCGGCGTCACCTTCGACTCGGGGCAGCGGGTGCGGGGCAGGGCCTTGATGACCTTCGCGCGGCGGCGCAACTCCGCCCGCAGCTCCCGCAGGGCTTGGAGGACGTAGAGGATGTCTTCGTCCTCATCGCCGGCGCGGTAGCGGTGGCAGACCGGCTCCAGGGCGCCGAAGTCGCCGGTGCCCTTGAAGTCGAACGCGTACAGCACCGCGCGCGGGTCCAGCGCGGCAATCAGCAGGAACAGCCGCATCAGGAACGTCTTGCCCATGCGCGGGATGGACCCGACCACGACCGAGGCGAACATCAGCGTGACGGCCACGTCGCGCATGCGCTGGTCGTTGCCGAACACGACCGGCTTGAACAGGTCCACGGTGCCCGACTTCAGCAGCGGCCATGCGGGTTTGGTGGTCTCGTTCATGGGCTTGTCGCCCACCCACAGGATCAGCCGGCCCTCGTGCTCGTCCGGGTCGGGCGCCGGCCACACGCAGCCGACTTTGCGGCGCAGTCCGGACGCCATCGCCTTGCGGGACTCCATGATGTCCTCCGGGGTCACACCCCAGGGAAGGTCGAGGTCGGCGCGGTAGCCGGGTCCGTCCCGGGTGATCTCGGAGGTGAAGCGCATGCCGTTCATGTCGCCGCCCTTCTTGATGGCGGCGCACAGCTTCGGGTTGCCGATGTTGTCCAGCGCCCGTAGCACGATCGGACCGGTCAGCTTCTGAATCTCCGTCTTCAACACGGCCGGCCCGATCACGGGATGGTCCTGCGGGGCACCCCAGAACCCGCAGACCAGAACCGCGGCGCAGGCCAGCACGCCCAGCCAGGCTGGTGCCATGACGTACAGGGTCAGCGCGAACACGCTGCCGAAGACGAGCGCCACGGTGGTCACCAGCACCCGCAGCCTCACCCGTCCGTCGCGCTGACGCGAGAGCTTCAGGTACTCGGCCGTGTTCTCCCGCCGCACCTCGTACGCGCGCAGCGGGGCGCCCTCCGCGTCCCACACCCACCGGTTGGTGTCCCGCACGAAACGGGCCGCGCCGCGCGGCGAGTTGAGGGTGAGCTGCATCGCGTACCAAGGGGTGCGGATGCCGTGGAAGGCGGTGGCGTAGAACGCGTTACCGGTTGCCCGCTGCGCGGTCGAGACGAACCCCGGCTTCGAGGTCAGCCACGTCGGCAGGATCGGCCGACGCTTGTACGTCGTGATCCCGGGCGCGGGGAGGTCGGGCCGGTCGACCGGTCGGGCAATCGAGTCGGGCGACTCCTCATCGTCCAAGTCGGCCGACTGGTTGCCCGACTCGGTCGGGCGGGAGTCGGGCAACCGGTCGGCCGTCGGGGCGGTCGACTGCTCGCGGGCGGATCGGGCCTTGTCGAGGTCGACCACATCCGCACCGGAGTCGGCGCCAGAAGCATCGGCCAACTCCGCTTCGAGCCGGTTGAACAGTTCATTGTCGTCGGGCTGGTTCACTGAGGGAGTTCCTTCCAAGAGGAGGAAGGGCGGGGTCGGTCCGTCGCTGTAGGAGGTGTGCGGACAGACCCCGCCGGCTCGCGGTGCAGGGGTGTTCAGGCGGCGCGCTGTTCCTCGGGGTAGGCGCAGGGAACGCACACACCCAGCGAGGCAGGGATGACGTATCCCGCGTCCGTGCGGCACTGCGGGCAGGTGCGGCGCGCTTGCATCGCCTTGGCGAGCGCGGCCCGTTTGCCGGGCGTCATCGGCCGCACGGGCTTCGCGCGGTCGACGCGGTAGAGATAGGCGACCAGCGGACCGCGCCGGTAGCGCGGTCGCAGGACCTGAGCCGCGATCGGCTGACCGCCCGGACGCAGACCACTGGCCCGCAGTTGGCGGCGCGTGGCAAACCCCTCAGGGGCGTAACGCCACGGGTAGGTGGGGATGCCGAACTGGCTGCCGGCCGGGTCGAAGCACTTGGCGAACGTCAACGACGTCATGCCGCCACCCCGACGACCGGCGCACCCTCACGCGCACCGGCGCGTCCGGAGCGGCGACCGGCCACCGTGGCGAACAGCCAGCCCAGCCCCGCGCGGCGCATTCCCGCGCGAGCCTGCTTGGCCGCGTACATCGCCTCATCCGCCCGCCGCAACAGCCCCGACAGGTCATCGGCGGGGAAGTCGACGGCGCGCACCCAGCCGAGCGAGACCGTGGTGTGCGCGGCAGGGTCCTGGCCGTCGACCGGCCGGGCGAGCACGCCGTGCAGGACGGCGAGCATGTCCGCCGCGGTCCCGTGGTCGTCGATGAGGACGGCGGCGAACTCATCGCCCCCGAGCCGTCCGGCGACCCCGCGGGGGCCGACGTGGTGGGCGAGGCGGTCGGCGGTGGCCTTGAGCAGGGCGTCGCCGGCGGGGTGCCCGTAGGTGTCGTTGATGTGCTTGAACTTGTCGACGTCAGCCAGCACCACGACCGCGCGCGGGTCCTTGAGCAGGGTGGTGGCGCGGCGGGTGAATCCGTCGCGGGTGCGTAACCCGGTGAGCGGGTCACGCCGTGCCGTGTTCAGGCACCCGCGCAGCCACCACACATGGGCGACCCACCCGCCGGCGAGGGGCAGGGTAGACAACAGGATCGTGGTCAGGGTGCTCATGCGGCCACCCCCTCACGGGAGTTGACGGGGTGCAGGGCGCGGCCGTCGGCTCGTTCGGCGAGCAGGGCATCGCGTACCTGACGGGCGGGAGCGGAACCGCAGTGCAGTTCCTTGCGCAGCGCCTCAGCGTTGATCGCGCTGTCGGTCCAGTCGGCCGTGACCGTGCGTGCTTCGGCGAGCAGGTCGGCCGGGGTGCGCTGCGGTGCGGCAGCCTTGGGCTTGCCAGGCTGCTTGCGCGGCGCCTTCCGCGTCGCAGGCTTCGGGTGCTGCGGAGCCACCGGCGGTACGGGCGGCACGGTCATGTCGCCGGTGGCGGGGGCGAGTTCGCCCATGCGCAGCATTACGCGCTCACGCCGCGGGGTCTTGCGGCGCCACATCCAGCCGTAGCGCTCGTGCAGGTCTGCACGGGCCAACAGCCGATCGCGCTCGCAGGCCAACGCGACGGTGTAGGACGTGACCTCCCACAACGTCATGCGCCGCCACAGGGCGAACGTCGACACCGGCGCCAACAACCAGCGGGAGAACCGGATCTTCTCCATCTGTCGGCCGGTGGCCGCTCCGATGCGGACGGCGTAGATGTGCGCGCCGATCTCGGAGAACACCACCCACAGCAGCGGCATGGTGCCGTGCGCGACCTTCGCGGACAGGGAGTGTCCGGCCGCGATGTTCAGCCCGCACGTGATCAGCGTGAGCACCCAGGGCACGAACCGCACCCACGCGAGCGCCATGTCCATCCGGATCAACAGCAGGTTGGCCACGGTGAACACCGGGATGGCCACGTCGATACCGACCGGCAGCATCCACGGAGCGGAGAACCCCCACCGCAGCGCAGCAGCCGACACCGCATCGAACGAAGAGATCAGACCCAGCGCACCCACCCCAGCAGCGGCCAACGCACCAACCCCTGCCAGGCCCAACTCAGGCTTCGTCAGGGGTGGAACGGCCGCACGCTCGGAGCTCTGTGCCGTGTCGGTGGCGGTCATGCCGCGCCTCCCTGGAAGGGAGGGTTGGCCAAGCCGGTCAGGGCGGCGATCTCGTCGCCCGTCAGCAGCGTGCGCTCGTTCATGGCGTGCGCGGTGGTGCGGATCTCGTGCCACAGGTGGCCGACCTTGCGGCGGGCCATGCCCTGCACCATCCCCCACGACTTCCCGCCCGCCGGAACGTGCCCGCGACCGAGCCGGTAGCCGAACCGGGCCAGCACGTCGATGGCCAGCTCACGGTCATGCTCGGCAGCGCACGCGGCGGAGCGCTCGGGGGTCCACAGCCCGTAGGCCATCAGGTAGGTGACGTGGGCGAGGGTGCCGGCCGCGCACTGCGCCGCGAAGTGCCACGGCGAGGTACCCGCCGCCTGGTGCATAGTCCTGCCGGTCAGGGCCCACCGGTCGGGCTCCGTCTCCCACGCGATGACCTCGGAGGAGACGATGTGCATGCCGTACGCCAGGGACAACACCGCATGCCCTGCCTCGTGAAAGGCCATGCCCAACCGGGCCTGCTCGTAGCTGAGCGGGATCTCTTGCAGGGGGCGGGGCCGGCCGGTGTGGTCGGCCAGGATCTCGGGGGCGGGAGCCATGGTCGTCATGCCACACCGCCGGAGAGGCTGGTGTCGGTGATGTTGAGGAGGGCGACGCGAGCGGCCAGGGCCCGGCGGCGGGCCCGCCGGGTACGACGGTTGTCCAGCTCGGTCGGGGTGCGGTCGATGGTCGTGATGTACGCGTCGAGCAGGCCGACGTCCGCCAGGATCAGCGGAAGTTCACGCTCGATCGCGTCCAACTCTGCAGCCGTCGGCTCGCGGTTGAATTCGTTGGCGGTAACAACCGCCTGAGCAGCACCGATGTGCTTCATGGGTCGTGGTTCCTCTCAGACAGGAACGGCCCAACAGCACCCCTCGGAGTTGCCCCTCCGGGGGGTGCGCGCCGTTGATGGAGAAAGCTGCGCGTCGTGCACGGTGCGGCCACTGAGTAGCGGCCGAAGTGCCCCGGACCGGGCTCGAACCGGTCGGGCTGCCGTGCGGGGCACGCCGGTCTTCTCCGCCTTGTTTCCGACCCCTTCGGGCAGGCGGACCACGGGTTACCGGCAGTTCCCTGTGTGAAGTTCTCAAAGATCATTCGCTTCCTTCGAGCCCGTTTCACGGAGCCCTCCGGGCGTTCATGCAGTACCTGTTTTACAGGTACTGCATGGGGTTCCGTCAAGTACCAGCACGGAACCGTTTGGATTTGCGCCGGGACTACTTGGCGCACCATCAGAATCGCCGCAGGTCAGGGGAGTTGGTCACCCCATGCGTGGACACCTCGGGGCGTTCTGGTTACCGTCAAGAAGTCCCTAGACGTCCCACCGGGGGTGCAGATGTCCAACGAACGTTTGCGATCCGCCCTGTTGGCCCGGAACATGACCGTTCAGGCCCTGGCTGACGCGATCGAGGTCAACCCGAAGACGGTCGAACGCTGGATCACGCAAGGGAAGGTGCCCTATCGGCGCCACCAGTTCGCGACGGCCGCAGTGCTCAAGGTCGATGTCACGACGTTGTGGGAAGACGCTCGTACGGTCGACACCGCAACAGACCTGGCGAAAGCCGAGATTGGCACGGTCTACCCGCACCGACACACGGTGCCGTCCGGTCTCTGGCGCGAGCTGTACGGCAGGGCCCAGAAGAATCTTGACGTGCTGGTCTACTCCGGTCTCTTCCTGTCGGAAGACCCCGTGTTTCACGACCTTCTCAGGGCGAAGGTGGCGGCTGGCGTCCAGGTGCGCATCCTGCTTGGGAACCCCGGCTGTGCAGCCGTCCGGCAGCGCGGCATAGACGAGGGACACCAGATCATGGACGGCAAGATTCGCAATGCTCTGATGCTCTACCGCCCGCTCATGAAGAGTCACCCGGACATCGATTTCCGGCTGCACGACTCGACTCTCTACAACTCGATCTACCGGTCCGATGACGAGATGCTCGTGAACCCACACGTCTACGGCGTCGGCGCCTACCTGGCCCCTGTTTTCCATCTGCGCCGCTTGTCGGACGGCGGACTGTTCGAGACGTACGCGAATAGCATCGAGCACACCTGGGAGAACGCACGCCCGGTCACAGCCGACGACATCGCGAGCATCACGGGAGCCTGATCATGGGACGTATCGACTACTTGCACGACCCTGATGCCCCGCTGGCCAACTCGGTCGTGCCGTCTGTTGTGGCGTTCGTGCAGAACGACGCGGGCGAGGTGCTGATGATCCAGCGGTCCGACAACGGACGCTGGGCACTGCCCGGCGGTGGGCACGACGTGGGGGAGTCCATCAGTGACACCGTGGTGCGCGAGGTGTGGGAAGAGACCGGCATCAAGGCCGAAGTTCTCGACATGTCCGGGATCTACACCGACCCTGGCCACGTCATGCAGTACGACGACGGTGAGGTCCGTCAGCAGTTCAGCATCTGCTTCCGTGCCCGCCCGGTCGGGGGCGAGGTGCGCACGAGTAACGAGACGACACAGGTCCGCTGGGTCGCCCCGGCGGACCTGTCTCAGCTTGATGTCCACCCCACGATGCAGCTCCGGATCGAGCACGCGATGGACCGGGGGCGGCCGGCCCCCTACATCGGCTGACGCTTGGCGGCTGCCACCCGTTCGAGCACGCGCGACGTGCTCGCGAGGATCTCGGGTTCCGCTCGCCGAATGAACGTCCCGATCAGGCTGTCCGGCCCGTACCGTCCGGTGATCTCGTTCACTCGGTCGATGGGGTTCGTGGGCGTGCCGTCCGGCGTGGTGTTCATGTCGCAGAAGCACAGTGCATCGTTGAGGTGCGCGGACTCGCGGGGGAACTCACCCTCCAACTCATCGCGCAAGCCTCGCGCATCTGCCTCCATCCACGCGCAGGAGTGGTGCGCGACCAGGTTCACCACTCGTTCGTCCGCGTTGGCCACATCCCGGAGGTAGCGGGCCCCGTCGAGCGGATGGAAGCCCGTCTTGGCGAGGGCGGGCGAGTATCCGATGTCGTGCAGTACGGCCGCCGCTTCCAACAGCTCGGCATCTTCCCCAAGGATGGCCGCGATGGCGCGCGCCCGTTCGGCCACGCCCTGCGAGTGCTGCCACCGTCGCGGCAGCGGCTCGGAGAGCAGTGACTCAGCGAGGGGATAAGCCCAATCCGTCAGGTCCGACAAGCTACGAACGCTCCTCTCGAATTGGCACGGCGCGGACCGTCCGCACCTTGCCTTGCCCTGCGCTCGCCAGCACGCCGGCGGCTTCCAACTTGGCGAGTGCCTTCGTCACGGTCGGCCGTGAGACCCCGAACCGCTCAGCCAGCACGGACGCGCTGGGGAACGGCGCCCCGGCTTCAAGGCGATCGTCCTTGACGACGTCTGCGATGCGTTCTTCCAGGAGCCGCCTGTCCTCTTGCACGCCAGCCCGTATCACGCGCCAACGGCCGCCAGGTACAGGCTCGGCAATGCCGTCCTTCCGAAGAACGCTGAAAGCACGAAGCGCCACGCCGCGCGAGATCTTGTGCTCGCGCATGAGGTCGGTCGCGGAGGGAAGTTCCGTCATCTCAGGGTCGGCCTGGACCATAGCCTTCACTGCATCCGCGACCTTCACGAAGGTCCCGCGAGGGCTGGCCTGTTGAGACACGTGCTCGCCTTCCTATCAGCTCGTCGTCCTCCCAGCTTCGCACGCCTACCTCTGAGCTGAGGAGACTGCGAGTCGTTCCCGGCTGCGCACGGCTGGCCGCGATGTGGGTGCCGCTTGCGTGCAGGCGCAGATCGCATTCGACCTAAGCGCTCGCTTGCCCGGGATCCACAATCTCTCGCACATGCTCAGCGAGAAACTCCACTCCCTCATCTTCCTTGACCTTTTCCAGATATCCTTCTTGGAAGGCGCAATATTTGCCAAGGCAGAGCAGCACAAGCAATTGCAGAGACTCGGCCATCCAGTAGAACTGTGACCCTGATGCTCCAGGTCCCTTTTTCTCGTCGTGGTGTACCATTCGGTTGCGTGTGTTAGTGACTGCCTTAGCCCATTGGTCGACGTCACAGTCAAGGACGTGGGGGAGCCCGGAAAATTCTGCCAGCTCCTTGAGTCGGCCGCGCAATCTCGGCTCATTCGAGAACGCGAGTTGGTCGTTGAGCCACTTCTGATGCTCTTCGGGTACGTGGCTAACTAGAAGGTCTCTGAATTGCTTATATTCCGCCTTTGGGAGAACGTGGTTCGGAAACTCCATCCTGTGCAGCGTTTCTGCGGCAGAGACTGCATTGAAGAACTTGTTTTCTACATACATGCCTCGGTATCGCGAGGATAGGGTAAGTCCGAGGAGGATTCTTCTGCTTCGCAGAAAGTTCAACCACTTTGCCACGGCGGGGAGGCCGCCGATGTCACTCAGGTGAAGGAGGAAGTCGACAGACTTCGTTTTCTTGGCAAGGGATTGAGCCGACTGCTGACCGTACACGTTGAGTCGTTCTTTGTTGCCATTGCCGGACTCGTCGGTGACCCATAGCGAGATATCGGTAGGGAGGCAGGCGCTGTCGCCAGTCGCAGAGATTAGATCCTGGATAGTGGCCACATCTGTCCGAATGTAGCTGAAATCCACTGGATCGTCATAGGTCAGCCTGAATGAGAAATCTTGCTCAAAGCCGGTGTTCTGCTGATCTCCGGGAATCTTCCAGGTTGATAGCAGAGAGATTCTCCCTCCGTCGATTTCATGGTCCTCGGTTTCGTGTGGAGTGAGGGTGAGGGTTGCCCCAGTCAGCTTGTGCGATTCGTCGAAAGAGTAATTGCGGGCGATGATGGACCGATTTACCCAGTTCCACAAGTTGTTGAAGCGAACTGTGACTTCTGAGAACTTTTCGTCACCTGAAGTTAGCAGGGCTTGCCCTGCGAACAGAAACTCTGCCCGGTAATCCTCCCGTACGATTCCTGGCATCTCCATTCGATAGTTCGAACGAGTGCATCCCTGTAGGGTCAAGTAACGTTTGCCGGCCACTCCGTGAATGATTGGGAATCGAGCTGAGGTATTAAGGTCCCCGAAGGTGGAAGTCTCAGAGAGTGCTCCGATCAGAGACAATTTCACGCCGTCGGAAGCTGTGAAGGAGATTCTCCCCGCCACTTGGTCGTCCTCGGTCTCTGGTAGCCAGAACAGCCCATCGCTCTCGAACGACTCCATGATGCCTCCATGTCGAAATGTCCGATGTGGAGTCTAGGGGGCGGGCGCCGGGTTGTGACGGGTTTTGTCATAGGTTCTTTGTGCGTGTACGCCTCTTCGTAAGTGGGGCAGACCTCTGTCAGCCTTTCTAGGTAGGGACTTCCTGGAGTGGAGGGATCGAGCGACGGTCTCGGTTGTGGTCTCAATTGCTGCCCGTTCCGTCGCTGTCCACCACTGTCCGCCATGACCTGCGAGCAGGCGCGAAGCACGTTTCGCGGATGTCCGTGGCCGCCCCCGGACCATGATCGAACAACTTGTAATGCGTAGGTCGTCGGTTCGAATCCGACAGGGGGCTCCACGCATACGGGCGGGTCCTCTCGATGGGCCCGCCCTTTTCGCTGCCCGGAGACGCCGTCGGGGAGCGTGATGTCGTCGGCCGCGAACCGCATGGGCAGGATCCGCAGCGCGGGTTCGAGCCGCATCGTGATGGCGCCGATCGGCGTCGAGGCCGCCAAGATCACGTCCGATCCGCTGTACAAGTCGCTGCCGGCGGTGATGGCGGGCCACTCGGTCGTCTTCGACGATCCGAACGTGAGCCAGGCCTTCGCCACCAACTCGGTTCTGTCGGTGGGGTATGCGGTGGAGCAGGTCGTACCGCTGTTCGCGGAGGCCTTGAAGTAGAGGCCTCGACCCGGCCGACGTAGCCGAAGCGGTGGTCAGTCCGGTTCCAGCCCCGCGTCCCGTGCCAACAAGGCCGCCTGGACCCGGTTCTCGCAGCGCAGTTTCGTCAGGATGCGGCTGACGTACGTCTTCACCGTGGCCTCGCTGACGTGGATCCGGGCGCCCGCGTCGGCGTTGGACAGGCCCTCGCCGAGGAGGGCGAGGACCTCCAACTCCCGTTCGCTCAGCGTCTCCAGGCGCCGGCGGGCCGCCTCGCCGCGCTCCGCGGCCCGGCCCGAGGCGAGGGAGTCGACGACGTGGCGGGTGGCGGCGGGCGACAGATACGCGTCGCCGGCCGCCGCCGCCCGTACCGCCTGGATCAGTTCGGCCGGTGCCGAGTCCTTCAGCAGGAACCCGGCGCCGCCATGACTCAGCGCGCGCAGTACGTTCTCGCGCTCGCCGAACGTCGTCAGGATCAGGGGACGTACGGAAGGGGCCGCCCGCCGCAGTTCGGCCAGCGCGGACAGGCCGTCCAGCACGGGCATCTGGATGTCGAGCAGGGCCACGTCGACGGCGTGCGCGCGGACCAGCTCGACCGCCTCACGGCCGTTCGCCGCCTCCGCGACGACGTCGATGTCGTCGGCGGAGGTGAGGATCATCCTGATGCCCGCCCGGATGAGCGGTTCGTCGTCCGCGACGAGAACCCTGATCACAGCTCTCCTGAACTCCAGCTCCCCATGGCACACGGCCCCTGGTCACGACGTGCTCATGAAGGCCCGTTTCTCGATCAGTCTGCCGTCCCGGAAGCAGAAGCGGTAGGCGGGCACCTCGCTGCCCTCGTCCGGCCAGTCCTCGGTCGACAGGTACGACGAGCAGGTCGCGCCCTTCGGCGCCGGGGGAGCGCCGGCGTCCGCGTCCAGCGCCTCGGCCATGAACGACTTGCCGTGCGGCAGCCGGTCCCGGACGGCCGCCTCGGTGTCGCCGACCCGCACCGAGCGGTAGACCGAGGGGTCGATCATGAGCTTGTCGGTCTCGTCGCCCACCAGTTTGACGACGAACACGACGGCCACGACTCCGAGAACCACGAAGGCCAGCAGCGCGGCGCCGCAGCCGATCATGACGCCCTTCTTCTTGCGTCCCATGGCGATGTCGAACTCCTTCTGCCTGTCCGGCGGACCGGACCAGTCGATGAGTTCGTCACCGTCACCGGGCGGGCCGCTCTCGCGCTGCCCCCGGAAGTCGTCCGTCACAGCGCCGAAGGTCGTCATCTCCCGCCCCGGGTAAGGGAGTACGCCCGCGACCCGGAACCCCCCGCCGGCCGCGGCCCCCGCATGCACCATCCCGCCGACCAGCCGGGCCCGTTCCTGCAGTCCGGTGAGCCCCTGTCCACCGCTGACCGCCGGCTGACGTCCCTCATCGGTCGGCGCGGGCCCGTTGGCGACCTCGACCACCAGCGAGTCCGGCTCGTACCGCAGCTCGACGGCGATCGGGGCGCCCGGCGCGTGCTTGAGCGCGTTGGTCAGGGCCTCCTGCACGATCCGGTACGCCGCGTGGTCGGCGGCGGGGGCCAGCGGCCGTGCCTCGCCGGTGCGTCGCAGTTCCACGACCGCCCGCGTGCCCCGCGAGGCCGTCACCAGGCCGGCTATCCCCGAGACGCCCCGGGCCGCGGGCTCGGTCTCGCCCTCGCACGCCCGCGCCGGGTCGGGCGTCCCGTCGCGCAGGATGCCGACGGCCTCGCGCAGTTCGTGCATCGCGGCCACGGACGCGGCCCGCAGGACGCCGACCGCCTGCCGCTGTCCGTCCGTCAGGTCCCGGTCCACTTCGAGCGCGCCCGTGTGCACCGCGATCAGGGCCAGTTGGTGGCCGAGGCTGTCGTGCATGTCCTGCGCGATGCGCTGGCGCTCCCGCAGGCGGGCGTGGGACGCGATCATCTCGCGCTCGCGCAGCAGTTGGGCGTTGTGCTCGTGCAGCGCGCGCAGCAGTCTGCGGCGCTGGGAGCGGTAGCGGCTGGCGAGGCCGGGCACGACCGCCGTCGCCAGGAACGCGAGCGTGGTGAACAGCAGGGTCTGGGACGCGGACAGGACGAAGCCCGTCTGCTGGTCGGAGAGGCCGAAGTGCGCCTGCTGGACGGAGACTCCCGCGCACAGGACGTACGAGGCCGCGAACAGCGCGAGCGCGCGGCGCGGTGCCTCGATCCGGGAGCCGGCCGACCAGCTCGCGACCATCAGCAGGGCCCAGAACCCGCCGAACACGCCGTCGGCCGCGCCGGCGAACACCAGCACGCTGCCCGGGAACGCCCGCCGTGACAGCGAGGCCACCACGGCGGCCAGCCCCACGCCGACCGCCCACAGCACACCCTCGCCCTGCACACTCACCATCGCGAGCGGGGCCAGGACGAGCGCCAGCACCGTCTCGCCGACGATCCGCCGCCAGGGCCACAGGTCCGCCGCGCCCGGTCGCTTCCGGACACCGAGGACCTTCGTCGTCACGTTCACGCGCCCACGGTAGGCATCCCCGGCCAGGCGCACAGCATCCGTTCGTCGCACGCGGGGACGACGAAAGTCGCGCGGTTCGGGGGCCGGGCGGCATCGGCCCCTGTTGCGTCTAAGCTCCGGGCCATGCGCGTATTGGTCTTGGAGGACGATCCCGAGCTGGGGCCCGTCGTCGCAGCTCAGCTGCGGGACGCGGGGTTCGCGGTCGACCTCGCGCGGAGCCTGGCCGAGGCGGATCTCAAGCTCTCCGTCAACGGTTACGACTGTGTCGTGGCCGACCGCTCGGTACCGGACGGCGACTCGCTCACCCTGCTCGCCGCGCGGCGCCGGGCCGGATCGGTGCTGCCCTTCCTCCTGCTGACCGCGCTGGACGGGGTGAGCGACCGGGTGGCCGGTTTCGAGCACGGCGCGGACGACTACCTCGTCAAGCCCTTCGCCTTCGCCGAACTGGTCGTACGCGTACGGGCGTTGTGCCGCAGGCAGCAGCCCGCGCGCCCGCCGGTCCTGCGGGCGGCCGACCTGGAGGTCGACCTGCCGAGGCGCCGTGTGTCCAGGGCCGGGGTGCTGCTCAGCCTCTCCGCCAAGGAGTTCGCGGTGCTGGAGGTCCTGATGCTGCGCGCGGGCGAGGTGGTGACCCGCACCGAACTGATCGAGAGCTGCTGGGACGAGGCGAGCGAGCCGATGTCCAACGTGGTCGACGTCCTGATCGGCCAACTGCGCCGGCGACTCGGTCCGCCGGAGGTGATCCGGACGGTGCGGGGGGTCGGTTACGTGCTGGGCGGAACGGATCCCGCGTCGGCGGAGGGGACGGGGACGTGAGGCGCCTCGACGGCGGGAGCGTGGGACGCGGCGGCGTGGGCGTGCGATGCCGGGCGCGGATGCCGGTCGCGGCAGTGGCCGTACGGGCGCGGGCGTCGCACGCGGGGGCGCAGGCGCCGGACGCGAGGGGACGGGCGTGAGGCGCTCCGCTGCCAGGGGCGGCCCGTCGCCCGCCGTGGCCCGGCTGCGGCGGACCCGGCGGCTGATGACGTTGCTGTTCGCCTCGACCACCGCCGCCTGTCTCGTCGTACTCGCCACGGTCGCGATCCGTATCGATTCCGGATCCCGCCGCTCCGGCCTCGACCACGAGGTCGACAGCCGCGCGGCCGGTCTGTCGCGGGCGGTGTGGTTCGACGCGGGGGTGTTGCACCTGGAGCCGCTGCGGGAGGACGAACTCGCCCGGGGAGCCGAGGTGTTGGCCGTCCTGCAAGGGCAGGCGGGGGAGGCGCCGTCCGTGCGGAACGTCGTCCCCGGGCGGTCGGCGCTGCCCGCCGCGGACCGGCTGGACGACGTCTGGCGGAGCGTCCTGGACGAGCAGGAGACCGTCGTGCTCAGCGCGCCCTCCGCGCACGGCGCGCGGTTGCGGTGGGCGGCGGCCCCGGTCTGGGACGACGACCGGATCGGCGCGGCCGTGCTGGTCGGCACGGAACTGGCGCGCAGCGAACACGACCACGACGTCCTCGTGCGCTGGCTGGCCCTCGGCTGCACGGCGCTGGTCTGCTGCGCGGCGGCCGTCGGCCATCTGCTGTCCGGCCGGGCGATGCGGCCGGCGCTGCGCGGGCTCGGTCAGCAGGAGCAGTTCCTGGCCGAGGCGGCACACGAACTGCGTACGCCGCTGGCGACCCTGCGGCTCGTGGTGGAGCGGGGTGGTTCCTCCGACGAGGCGCTACGCCTGGTGGACCGGCTCAGTCGACTGGTCACCGGGCTGCTGGCCCGGGCCCGCCTGGAATCCGGCGCGCAGCGCGTCGAGTTGGTGCCGCTGCGTCTCGACCAGCTGGTGGAGACCACGGTCGAGGAGTTGCCGGACCACGAGAGCGTCACGGTGACGTCCGAGCCGGTGGTGGTGCTCGGGGATCCGGATCTGCTGGCGCAGGCGGTACGGAACCTGGTGGAGAACGCGCAGCGGCACGGCGGGCCGGCCGGTTCGCCCGTGGAGGTGACGGTCGCGGCGGGGTCGGTGACGGTGCGGGATCACGGGGCGGGGGTGCCGGTGGAGGATCGGGAGCGGGTGTTCGGGCGGGGGGTCACGGGGGTGTCCGGGGGAGGTTCGAGGGGGGCTTCGGGGGGTGTCTCGGGCGCGGACGCCACCAGTACGAGCGCCGCAGGCACCGGTGCCGGGCTCGCCATCGTCCGTTGGGTCGCCGAGCTGCATCACGGCACCGCTCACCTCGCGGACGCGCCCGGCGGGGGCCTGCTCGCGGAGTTGCGGATCCCGACGCATACGACGTCGGCGTAGACCTGGGGGCCCTGGTCCCCACCCGTCCTCACCCGTCCCAGCCCGTCCTCATCGTCATCTCATGAAGCCCCCGGCACCGTGGGCGCATGAACTCTTTGCGCACCCCGGGGCTGGTGGTCACCGCCACCGCCGCAGGCCTGGGTACCCTGCTCGTCGCCGTGAACGTGTTCGGCGTGCCCTTCGACGGCTCCCGCTCACCCGCCTCGACCGACGTGGCCGTCCGGGTCGACCAGGTCGGCTATCTGCGCGGCGAGACGAAGCGGGCGTATGTGATGGGGTCCTCGAAGGCTCTCGCGGGCGCCCGTTTCAAGGTGGTCGACGCCGAGGACGAGGACAAGGTGGTCGAGGCGGGCCGGCTCGGTGCCGTGACCGGCCGCTGGAACGCCAAGTACCCCTCGGTGCGTACCGCCGACCTCTCCGCGCTCGACACCCCCGGCACGTACCGCATCGTCCTCACCGGCACCGCGGCCGGTCGCTCGCCCGCCTTCCGGATCGGCGGCGCCCGTGAGTTGATGACCCCGCTGGTCCGGGACAACGTCCGCTTCCTGCAAGCTCAGCGCGACGGAGCCGACGCGCTTCCCGGCGACGCGCTTCCTGACGGTGCGCTCAAGCACGGCCCGTCCCATCTCGCCGACGAGGACGCGACCGTGTATGCCGATCCGGAGTACGACGAGGAGGGCGACGAGCTGCTCGACGAGACGCTGACCCCGACCGGTGACCGAGTCGACGTCTCCGGTGGCTGGTTCGACGCGGGGGACTTCCTCAAGTTCACCGGCACCACCTCCTACTCGGTCGCCGAACTCCTGCTCGCCCAGCGGGAGTTGCCCGACATGAAGGAGCTGTCGGCCGAGGCCACGCACGGGTTGGACTGGCTGGACCGGATGTGGGACGGGGACAGCGGGACGCTCTACGCCCAGGTCGGCATCGGGGCGGGCAACGACGCCGTACGGACCGATCACGACGTATGGCGGCTGCCGGAGGCCGACGACCGGCTCGACGTGTCACCCGGCGACCCGGACTACACGATCAAGCACCGCCCGGTCTTCCGCGCGAACGACCCGGGTGAGCCGATCACCCCCAGCCTGGCCGGCCGCGTGGCCGCGGTCTTCGCCCTCGCCGCGCAGCGGGTGGCCGACAGCGACCCGGACGAGGCTGGGGAGTGGCTGGAGAAGGCCGCGGCCGTCTACGACCTGGCCGACACCGACCACGACCCCGACGAACCGCTCGTCACCGCGTTCCCGAGCGCCTTCTACCCCGAGGACTCCTGGCAGGACGACATGGAGTTCGCCGGTGCCGAACTGGCCCTGGCGGCAGAGAAGTTGGGGGACGACAGGGCGGGTGACTGGACGGCCGACTCGGCCCGCTGGGCCCGCGCCTACCTGGACTCCGACGTCAAGGGCACCCTCAACGTCGCCGACGTCAGCGCCCTGGCCCACGTCGACCTGGCCACCGCTCTGGACGGCGCACGGGCGAACGGCATCGCGGCCGCGGACCTCCACAAGGACCTGCGCCGTCAGTTGGACGACGGCGTCGATCGCGCCGGGAACGACCCGTTCGGCGCGGGCGCGGTCTACGACGACTTCGACGCCGTACCGCACACCTTCGGTCTGGTGGCCACCGCGCGCCTTTACGCCAAGGCCAGCGGGGACACCCGTTACGCGGCCTTCGCCGGGCAGCAGCGCGGCTGGGCGCTCGGCGCCAACGCGTGGGGCACCAGCTTCATGATCGGTGCGGGCGAGGTCTATCCGCACTGCCCGGAACACCAGCTGGCCAACCTCCGCGGCAGCCTCGACGGGAAGGGCGCCATCCTGCGGGGCGCGGTGGTCAACGGCCCCAACGCGGCTGACAAGCTGACCGACTTGAACGGTTTCTCCAGCATGAAGAAGTGCTCCGCCGGCCCGCCGAAGGGGGCCTGGACCGACTTCGACGGCAAGGGCGCGCGGTACGTGGACGACGTGGGCGCCTGGCAGACGGTCGAACCGGCGCTGGACTTCACGACGACGGCGCTGCTCGCCTTCGCGCTTACATAGCCGACGCGTACACCGCCCGCGCCAGTTCGGGTCGGGTCAGCACCTCGGCGTTGTCGACGAACTGGTCGACCGAGCCGATGAGTTGGAGCCGTTTGAGGGCCGGGTCGGTGATGCGGGCGGTGAGGGCGCGGGTGAACCGGTGCGGTGGGGCGGTCGGTTCGACGCGGTCGGTCAGGCCGAGCTGGTTGTGCAGGCCGGCGACGGTCTCGTACGCGTGGCCCAGATGCTTCTCGCGGCCGTGCCGGTCGTCGGCCGTGACGGCGGCGGTCAGTACCGGGGTGAGGCGGTGGCCCGCGGAGGTGTGGGCGAAGGCGGTGCCGAGCCATTTGCCGTACGGCGGATAGCGGCGGTCCATGAGGAGGCACAGGCGCATCAGGTCCCGTACCAGCCGGGCCGCCGCGACGGCGGAGCCGATCTCGTCACCGACCTCGCCGCACCGCCCGACGAGGGCCTCCTCGCGGGAGATCCGCTGCCACTGGCAGGCCAGGACGTGCAGCCAGATGTCGTGCGGGTACCAGCGCAACGCGGCCCGGGCGCGGGCGAGTTCGCCGAGTCCATCGTGGAAGACGGCACCCCCGGTGACCTCGGCGAGCAGTTGGGTGGGGGCCGCCAGCCAGTCCTGCGGGGTGAGGTGCGCCGGGTCGAAACCGAGCGTCGCGGTGAACCAGGGCGCGGCATGCGTGACTTCGACTCCGCCGCGGACCGGGCGGCCGTGGAAGGTGTCCGGGAGATGCTCGGCCAGGACGTGTCTGATGCGGCCCGCGGTGCGGGGGACGTCGTGACGGTGGAGGAAGAGCTGTAGGCGGAGGGGGCGATCGCGGTGCGGGGAACGGGTGGTGGGGCCGGTCGTGTCGAAGCCGAGCACCTCGGAGCCGCTGCCCAGGCGGGCGGCGGAGTGGGGTGTCCCCGGGGCGGCTTCCTCGAGTAAGGGGCGTACGGCTTCGACGTATAAGCGCCGGGAGAGCTCGAGACCCGAAAGGAAGGGCGGCATATGCGTGTTGCTCATGTCGGGGAGCCGTGCCCATTCCGTGGACGGGCATGCGGAACCTTCACATGGTCGTGCCCCGCGCGCCCAACTCCGCCAACGCCCCGTCCGTCAGCCGATACACCGTCCACTCGTCCTGAGGCCGCGCCCCGAGGGACTCGTAGAAGGCGATCGACGGGGTGTTCCAGTTCAGGACGGACCACTCCAGGCGCTGGTAGCCGCGGTCGACGCAGATGCGGGCCAGTTCGGTCAGCAGAGCCTTGCCGTGGCCGGCGCCGCGGGCGGTGGGGCGGACGTAGAGGTCCTCCAGGTAGATGCCGTGGACGCCGCGCCAGGTCGAGAAGTTGAGGAACCACAGGGCGAAGCCGACCGGGTCGCCGGTCGTGTCGTCCACGGCGACATGGGCGTACGCGGCGGGCCGCTCGCCGAACAGCGCCTCGTGCAGCTGCTCCTGGCTCGCCTTCGCCTCGTGCGGGACCTTCTCGTACTCGGCGAGCTCACGGACCAGGGTGTGGATGACGGGGATGTCGGCGGGGGTGGCGGTACGGATCATGTCTGAAGGCTAGAGCCTGCCACCGGCGAGGGGCGCTCGAAAATCGGTGGACCCTCGCCGCCGTACGCCCCTACCGTGCTGCCGGACCGAGTCGTCTGGGCAAGGACGTGCCGTTGTACACCGTGTGAGACCTCCCGAGCGCTGAATCGTCGCGCGTCGCGCAAGTGCGCCGCGCCCCTTTTTGCTGCGGACTTCTCACAGAGACGGTGTATCTCCGTGCTCGAAAACTGGGTGGTCATGCCCACCTGCCTCCCGCTCGTCCTCCGCCGTTGCCACGCGTGCGCGTCCGGGACCTTCCGGACCGGCGGGAAATTCCGTGTCAACGCCCATCACAAGCTCATCGACGGCTGGCTGCTCGCGCTCTGCACGGGGTGCGGGGAGACCACGAAGCTCACGGTCCTGGAGCGGGCCAACGTGCGCTCCGTACGACCCGAGCTGCTGGACCGGCTGCACGCCAACGACCCTGCCCTGGCAGCCGAGTTGCTCCAGGATCCGGTCGTGCTGCGCCGCAATCGCATCGCCCTGGACTGGACCGGCGCCTGGCGGCTCGACACCGGCGGCGGATCGGACCGCCTCGACCATGAGGCGGTCGACATCTCGGTCCGCTTCGCGGCACGGATCCCGGTCCGGCCCGTGCGGCTGATCGCCGAGGGGTGCGGTCTCTCGCGGGCCGAGGTCGAGCGGCTGATCGAGGAGGGGAAGCTCGTCTCGGCGGTCCGGCTGACCGCCAGGACCACCGGCGACTTCACCTTCACGCTCAAACGCTGAGGCCGCGGGTCGGTCGGGGCGACCACGGTCGTCCTAACCGATCCCGCCCCCCAGCAACCGCCGCCCGATCTCCAACTGCTCCTCCTCCAGCGGCCGTCCGTCCTCCACCTCCCACAGGCAGTTCTGGAGCACCCGGCCGAGCGTCCAGGCCCGGGCCCGCTCCCGGTCAAGACCCAGTACGTCCGTCATCGCGTCGAAGCGCCAGTGGACCTCGGCCGGGTCGAAGCGGTTGTCGATCGCCGGGAGGAGGTCGAAGCCGGGGTCGCCGGCGAGCGGCTTGGGGTCGATGGCGAGCCAGGGCGCGCGGTCGGCGCCGAGGACGTTCTCGAAGTGCAGGTCCCAGTGCAGGAGCCGGTCGCCGGGGGCGTCGGACACCTCGCGCACGGCGGCCGCGCAGTCCGCGACCAGGCGGCGGTCGGCGGGGTCCGGGATCCGGTCCAGGGCCCAGGGCGTCAGCTCCAGCATCTCCTGCGCGATGGCACCGAGGCCGCGCAGACCGGCCGGGGCCGGGCCCGCGGTCAGGTGGGCCAGCAGACGCGCGACGACCAGGACGGCCTCACGGGAGTCGGGCAGGTGGGACAGCATGCGGGCCGGGTCGAGGCGCTCCAGGAGCATCGTGCCGGTGGACTCGTCGTGGTCGAGGAGCCGTACCGCCCCGTCGCCGTCCCACACCCGCAGCGCGACCGGCTCGCCCACGCTCTCCTCGTCGAGCAGTTGCAGCTTGAGCACGGCCGGGACGCCGTCCGCCCGCACCACCGGCAGCACCAGCGCCGAGACGCCGTGCATCGCCGGGCCGTCGAGGCGCAGCCCCCACCGCTCCAGGAACGAGGCCGCCAGATCCGGCAGCCCGGCCACGAAGTCCCGCCCCTCCGCCCCGTTGTACTTCTCCTGCGCCGCCGCCAACCCGCCCGGAATGTCGATCACCCTCGCGACGATACTTGCGTGCGTGAATCGCTTCATGCGAATTGATCGGGGGCGAATCGACCGGGGGCTGAGGAGGGTGGGCGCGTACGTCCGCAGCGCGCCCGGGACGTACGCCTGGCTGGCCATCCTGTTCGTCACGACGGTCGCCATGCACCACATGTCGCCGGAGTTCGAGCAGGAGTTCCTGCGGCAGCGGTCCACCAACATCAATGAGCTGTCGGACAACCCCGTGCGGGTGCTGGTGCAGAGCGCGATGTGGATCGACGGCGGCCGCTGGGTGCCGTACGCCGTCCTCTACACCGTCTTCCACGCGCAGGCCGAGCGCTGGCTCGGCACCCTGCGGTGGCTGACGGTCTGCGTGGCCGCGCACGTGCTCGCGACGCTGATCAGCGAGGGCGCGCTGCTGCGGGCGGTCAACGAGGGGATGGCCCCGCACTCGGCGCTCAACACCCTGGACATCGGCGTGAGTTACGCGCTGGCCGGGGTCGTCGCGGTGCTGACGTACCGGATCCCGGCGCCCTGGCGGTACCCGTATCTGGCGGTCGTCCTCGGCGTCTACTGCTACCCGCTGACCTCGTCGCCCACCTTCACCGATCTCGGGCACTTCGTCTCCGTACTGATCGGGCTCGGGTGCTATCCGTTGACCAGAGGGCGCGGAAAAACACGGAATCCGAAGGAGACAGGGGCCCCGGTCAAGGGTTAGCGTCGCTCCATGGGTACCTCGGCGACCGATATCGTCAACGGCGGCATTTCCTTCTGGTATGCGGACGACGGCCTCCCCGCGGTGCGCCCGCCGCTCGCCGGAGACGCGAGCGCCGACGTCGTGATCGTCGGGGGCGGCTACACGGGACTGTGGACCGCGTACTACCTGAAGAAGGCGGCGCCCGGTCTCCGGGTCACCGTGCTGGAGCAGAAGTTCTGCGGCTACGGCGCCTCCGGGCGCAACGGCGGCTGGCTCTACAACGGCGTCGCGGGCCGCGACCGGTACGCGGCCCTGCACGGCCACGACGCGGCCGTACGGCTCCAGCGGGCCATGAACGACACCGTCGACGAGGTCATCGCGGTCGCCGACGCGGAGGGCATCGAGGCCGACGTGCACAAGGGCGGGGTGCTCGAAGTCGCCCGCACGCCCGCGCAGTTGGCCCGGCTGAAGGACTTCCACGCGCACGAGCTGGCGTACGGGGAGGACGACCGCGAGCTGTACGGCGCGACGGAGACAGCGAAGCGGATCACGGTCGCGGACGCCGTCGGCTCGTCCTGGACCCCGCACGGCGCCCGGCTGCACCCGGCGAAGCTGGCGAAGGGGCTGGCCGCGGTCGTCGAGGCCCTCGGCGTGACGATCCACGAGTCGACGCCGGTCACGGAGATCCGGCCGAAGCACGCGGTGACGCCGTACGGGACCGTCCGCGCGCCCTACGTCCTGCGCTGCACGGAGGGCTTCACCGCGAACCTCAAGGGGCAGAAGCGCACCTGGCTGCCCATGAACTCCTCGATGATCGCCACCGAACCGCTCACGGACGAGCAGTGGGCCGAACTCGGCTGGGCGGGCCGCGAGACGCTGGGCGACATGGCGCACGCGTACATGTACGCCCAGCGCACCGCCGACGGCCGCATCGCGCTCGGCGGGCGCGGGGTGCCGTACCGCTTCGGATCCCGCACCGACCACGACGGGCGGACGCAGGAGGCGACGATCGAGGCGCTGCGCGACCTCCTCGTCCGCTTCTTCCCCTCGCTCGCCGGAGTCCGTGTCGCGCACGCCTGGTCGGGCGTCCTCGGGGTGCCGCGCGACTGGTGCGCGACGGTGACACTGGACCGGACGACCGGGCTCGGCTGGGCGGGCGGTTACGTCGGCTCGGGCGTCGCCACCACCAACCTCGCGGCCCGCACACTCCGCGACCTCGTGCGCTCCGACTCCGGCGACAGCGGCCCGACCGAGCTGACCGGACTGCCCTGGGTGAACCACCGGGTGCGCAAGTGGGAGCCGGAGCCGCTGCGTTGGCTGGGCGTGCAGGGCATGTACGCCACCTACCGGACGGCCGACCGGCGCGAACTGACCACGCACAGCGCCGAGTCGTCGCGGCTGGCCCGGCTGGCGGACCGAGTGTCCGGACGTCACTGAAGCGCTTTCCGAGGCCGCCACCGGCGTGGGGCAAACCTCCTGAATCACACGTGTACGTCGTCGTACCCCTGTGCGATCATCGCCTCAACGGCCGTTGATCCTGGGGGGAATTCATGTCCGACGCCGCTTCCTGTCCGAGACCGGGGTACAGACGCCCGACCGCTCTCGTCGTCCTCGTCGCACTGCTCACCGCACTGCTCTCGCTGACCGGAACAGGCGCCGCCAGTGCCGCCGACCCCGCCTGCTCGCCGTTCGCGGTGTCGCCGTTCGGCGACGAGAAGGGCGCCGTCGACCGGATCACGGTCTATCCCGAGTCCTACGGGTGCTTCACCTTCGAGGCCGAGGCACCGGGCCCGTACCTGGTGACGACCACGGACGCGCCGCTGGCCTACGTGCACATGGTGGACGCGGCCGGCCGCGAGATGGCGTGCCAGAACGACGGCGTCTGGTTCGCCAAGCTCTGTGACGCGCCCGCTGCGGGCACGTACACGGTGAAGATCTTCAGCTACAGCGTCTCGGAGATCCACGTCTACGTGAACGTGGTGGCCACCGCCTCCACGCGCGGCTGCGCCGGGCCGGTCGGCACCCGCTGGGACCAGCCGGACGACGTGCGCACCACCACCGAACTGGAGGTGGACTGCGCGCCGTTGGACGCGAAGCCGGGCGAGCGCATCCGCTTCACCCACGGCCCCCGCCACTACGGCGAGTCCCGCGCCTGGATCACCGACACCACCGGCAAGCCGCTCTGCACGCAGGACGAAACGGCCCAGGACGGCTGTGTGCTGCCCGGCGACGGCCCCTACCGGGTGATCTCCCGGGTGCTGACCGTGGAGTACGGCTTCCCCGCCGAGTACGCGGTCAAGACGCGCCGGCTCGACGACCCGCAGGGCTGCGCCACCGCCCCCGTCCGGCCGTTCGGCGCGTCGGCGCCCTCGGACCTCGGCACCGACGCCTGCTACACCTTCACGGCCGACGCGGCGGGCCCGTACACCGTGAACTCCGTCGACGAGGACGGCGACATCGGCGCGGCCCGGATCTACGCCGCCGACGGCACGCCGGTGTGCGCCTCCACCGCCTCCGCCGCACCCTGCCGGGTGCCGCGCGCGGGCACGTACACCGCGGTCCTCGACGCCCTCTACCCCTACGCCGGCAAGCCCTTCTACGACGCCCGGACATCGCTGGTCGTCCTGGACCGATCCTCCGACGCCGGGTGCGTGCCGACCGAAGCGGGCCTGTACGAGGGCGAGTTGAGCACGCCGGGGCAGTACGACTGCCTGAAGCTGGACGTGCCGCAGGGCGCCGCGCTGGCCGCGCTCACCCCGCTCGACAGCTCCGGCGTCGACCCCCAGGTCACGGTCGTCGACCGGACCGGCGCCGTCCAGTGCGACGCCGACGAACTGGCCGCGGGCGACTGCGCGCTCACCGGCACCGCGCCCTTCCGCGCGCTGGTCCACGCCTCCGAGGACGCGGACGGGACCACCGGCGCGTACACGGTGGCCTTCCACCGCACCGACGCGGCGAGCGGCTGCCCGGTGCTGCCCGCGGGCAGCTTCGCGGCCGGCGGCGCCGAGGCCGCCTTCGCCACCGGTGACGGCGTCTTCTCGCAGTGCCTGACGATTCCCGCCGACGCCCACACGGGCGCGGAGCTCTTCCAGCTGATCGGCACCTCCGGCGGCGTACCCGCGCAGTTCTCCGTGCTGGACGCCACCGGCAAGAAGGTCTGCGACCGCGTCGCCACCACCAACGGCTGGAAGGTGTGCGCGCTGACCCGGGGCGTGGCCCACACCGTGCTGGTCACCGGCCGCGACCTGCCCGCCGGCTACACCCTGACCCGGCGTGACGTGACCGCGACCGCCTCCTCGGCGGGCTGCACGCCCACGGCCGCGGCCAAGGTCGGCGGCCCGTCCGTGGCCGGCGCCTCCGACGGGCCCGGCACCGTCACCTGCCACCAGATCACCACCGCCGCCGCCACCGACGTCCTGCACGTCAACGTGCGCGACGCGCTGGGCACGGCCAACATCGCCGTGTTCGGCGGCGACGGCGGCGCCGAGTGCTCCTACCGCAACAGTCCCTGCGCGGTCACCGGGTCCACCACCCACCAGGTGCTCGTCCAGACCCCGGACAACCTGAAGGCCGCGCCCGCGTACCACCTGGACGCCCTGCGCGTCGCGACCGCCGCGGGACCCGCGCCGGAGTGCACCAGGGTCCCGTCGGTCTCCTACGGCTACGGGCCGGTCACCGGCACACTCGACGAGCAGCACAGCGCGGTGTGCGCGGTGCTGCCGACGGCCGGGTTCGACCACTTCTACGCGCAGGTCAAGGACACCACCGGCGCCACCGACACGGCGGTGCCCGCGCTCTACAACGCGAAGTGGGCCAACGGCTGTTTCTGGACGAGCTCCGGCTACGAATGCGGGGTCGGCGGCCCCGCCTTCGAATCCGCGCCCACGCTGCTGGTGCTCGGCCTGCCGGAGAAGACGTCCACCACCGCCTACAGCGCCAGGCTGGCCTGTGCCGCGACGCTCTGCGGCCCCGACAAGGTCGGTGTCACGGCAGTGAGCCCCGACACCGGCGTGGCGGGCACGAAGGTCACCCTCACGGTGACCGGCACCGCGCTCCCCGCCAACGCCACGGTCCGGCTGACCCAGGACGGTCAGACCCTCACCGCCACGACCGACTCGGTCTCCGCGGACAACCGCACCCTGAAGGCGACCGTCGACCTGACCGGCGTCGCGTTCGGCACCTGGAACGTCAGCGTGTTCGCCGGGTGCTGCGAGTTCCAGCGCGGCACCTTCACCGTCACCCTGCCCCAACTGACCAGCACGGCCCCGCCCAAGGTCACGGGCACGGCCAAGGTCGGCGCCAAGGTGACTGCGGCGCCCGGCAGTTGGTCGGCCGCGCCGTCGTCGTACACCTACCAGTGGAAGGCGGACGGTACGGCGATCAGCGGGGCGACCGCGTCGACGTACACCGTCCCCGCCTCGCTCGTCGGCAAGAAGCTGAGCGTGACCGTCGTCGCGGTCAGGAGCGGTTACCAGAGCGGCTCGGCGACCTCGGCGGCCGTGACGGTCGCCAAGGGGGACGCGCCCAAGGCGAGCAAGGTGCCGGTGATCAGCGGGACAGCGAAGGTCGGCAGGACGCTCAAGTCGACCAAGGGGACCTGGAGTCCGAGCCCGACGACGTACTCGTACCAGTGGTACGCGAACGGCAAGGCGATCAGCGGCGCGACCAAGACCTCGCTGGTGCTCAAGGCGGCCCAGAAGGGCAAGAAGATCACCGTGAAGGTCGTCGCCCACCGCACCGGTCACAAGGACGGGTCGGCGGTGAGCAAGGCGACGAAGGCGGTGGCCAAGTGACGTAGTGGGGGAGGGGTGAGGGGGCCGCGCGGATCGCGGCCCCCTTTTCTCATGCCACCGATCTCATGCCACCGATCTCATGCCACCGGCTCGGGCACGGCCGCCTCCGCCGGCGCGCCCTGCCTGGGCGGCTTCGCCGTGACCATCAGGCCCGCGACCAGACCGGCGAGGAGCATGATGCCGACGGCGCACCAGATGGCGACCGTGTAGCCGTGCACGATGCCTTCCCTGGTGACCAGGGCACGCTGGGCGGGGTTGTGGAGATGCGCGGCGATGTAGGTCGTACCGCTGGTGGTGGCGATGGTGTTGAGCAGCGCCGTACCGATCGAACCGCCCACCTGCTGCGAGGTGTTGACCGTCGCCGAGGTCACGCCCGCGTCCTGCGGGGCGACTCCGGCGGTGGCCGTGGAGAACACCGGCATGAAGGTGAGGCCCATGCCCAGGCCCATCAGGATCAGGGCGGGCAGGATCTCGGTGGGGTAGTCGGAGTGCACGGTCATCTGGGTGAGGATCAGCATGCCGCCGGCGGCCAGCACCATGCCCGGGACCATCAGGGCGCGCGGCGCGACACGGGTCAGCAGCCGGGCCGAGATCTGCGTGGAGCCGATGATGATGGCGACGGTCAGCGGCAGGAAGGCCAGGCCGGTCTTCACGGGCGAGTAGCCGAGGATGACCTGGAGGTAGTAGGTCATGAACAGGAACAGCCCGAACATGCCGATGACGGCGAGCCCCATGGTGAGGAAGCACCCGGCGCGGTTGCGGTCCTTGACGATGTGCAGCGGCAGCAGGGGCGACGGCGCCCGCGTCTGCCACCACACGAACGCGACCAGGAGCGCGACCCCGCCGAAGATCAGGCCCAGGACCAACGGGTCGCTCCAGCCCCGGGGTTCGGCCTCGCTGAACCCGTAGACGATCGCGACCAGACCGCCGCAGCCCAGCAGCACACCGGGCACGTCGAGCCGGGCGCCGGTGTGTCCCGGCCGGTCGTGCAGCAGCGCGAAGGCACCGAAGACCGCGACGACCGCGATCGGCACGTTCACGTACAGGCACCAGCGCCAGTCCAGGTACTCGGTGAGCAGCCCGCCGACGATGAACCCGATCGCCGAACCGCTGCCGGCCAGCGCTCCGTAGATGCCGAAGGCCTTGCCGCGTTCCTTGGGGTCGGTGAAGGTCGTCGTCAGCAAGGAGAGCGCGGAGGGCGCGAGGACGGCGGCGAAGACGCCCTGGAGCGCGCGGGCGCCGAACAGCATGCCCGAGGTGGTGGCCGCGCCGCCCAGCGCGGAGGCGGCGGCGAAGCCGATGAGCCCGAAGATGAACGTCCGTTTGCGGCCCAGCAGGTCGGCGATCCGGCCGCCGAGCAGGAGGAGCCCGCCGAAGGCCAACGTGTAGGCGGTGATGACCCATTGGCGGTTGCCGTCGGACATGTGCAGATCGGTCTGGGCGGACGGAAGCGCGATGTTCACGATGGTCGCGTCGAGCACCACCATCAGCTGCGCCAGCGCGATGATCACCAAGCCCCACCAGCGGCGGGGATCGGCGTCCACGGGCGGGCCGTTCTCACCTGTCCGGGTGCCACTCATCTGGCCAGAAGACCATGAACGGGGGCCGGTCGCATCTTCGGGTGCGGACTTGCTGGTCATGGCTCCAGTACCACCTTTCCGGTCGTCGCGCGCGTCTGGAGCGCGCGGTGCGCGGCGGCCGCCTCGGCGAGCGGGAACCGCTGCACGGCGGGGGTCAGCCGGCCCTCGGCGGCCTCGGCGAGGGCGCGCAGTTCGAGCGTGCGTACGGGGTCGGGGCCGCCGGCCCGCCGCATCATCACGGGGCCCAGGACCTGCTCGGAGACCCCTTCCACGAGGTAGGGCGCGCCGCCCCGGATGCCCTCGGCGGACCAGCCGAAGACGAGATGCCTGCCCCCGGGCCCGAGCAGCCCCACGGCCTCGCGCGCGACCTCCCCGCCCACCCCGTCGAAGACGACGGTGGCGGCCCGCCCGCCGAGAAAGGCGCGCACCTTCTCCGTCCACCCCGGGTCCGTGTAGTCGACGGCGAGATCGGCGCCGTTGGCCTGCACGCGCGCGACCTTCTCGATTCCGCCGGCAAGGCCCACGACGACGGCACCGGCGTGCTTGGCGTACTGCACGAGGAGCGTCCCGATCCCGCCCGCGGCGGCCGGGACCACGACCACCGAGTCACCGCCCAGCTCGACGAACTGAAGGATCCCCATCGCCGTACGCCCCGTCCCGATCATGGCGACGGCCTCGCCGAAGTCGAGGTTCGCCGGGATCTCGTGCACGCGGTCGACATCGGTGACGGCGAGTTCGGCGTACCCGCCCGGGGCGAAGCCGAGATGAGCGACCACCCGCAGACCCAGCCACAGCTTGGCTACCCCCTCGCCGAGCGACTCGACGACCCCGGCGACCTCACGGCCGGGCACGGTGGGCAGCACGGTCGGCCGGGGCAGCGGCCCCTGGTCGCCCTCGCGCAGGGCCGTGTCCAGCAGGTGCACGCCGGCGGCCTCGACGGCGATACGGACCTGGCCCGGGCCCGGCAGCGGGTCGGGGACCTCCTCGTAGGTGAGGTTCTCGGCCGGGCCGAAGGTGTGCAGACGGATGGCGTGCATGGTGGTTCCCCCAGCTGTCGGTGAGGCCTCCTGGCCTGTGCGGCCCACCCTCCAACCTCAGGCTTGCTTGAGGTCAAGGGCGGCGCGGCCACGCGCGCCGAGGGCGAGGGAGACGGCGGTCAGCGCGCTGTTGAAGGAGACCTCGGACAGCACACCGGGCACCGCGACCTGGTCGCCCGCGAGATAGACGCCGCCGCCCCGGTCGACGGCCGGCCGGTCCCGCCAGCTCGTGCCTGGCAGGTCCACGGCTCCCGTACGACCGTTGGCGGTGGCCTCGCGCCGCCAGGTCACGCGCTCGCGCCAGCCCTCGAACCCGAGGTCGAGGAGCTGTTCGGCGCGGGCGACACCGTCGGCCCGGCACTCGTGCGGAGCGATCGGGATCTGCCCCTGGAGGAGCTGCTCGCCGGCCGGCGCGAGGGACCGGTCCTGCGCGGTGAACCGCTCGATCCAGCCGGGCGCGTCCAGGTCGGACACCGCGAAGGCGTCCCCGCGCCGGGTCCGCAGGGCGAGGTCGAGGAGTGCGGTACGGCCGCTCGGCCAGGTCAGCGAGTCGTCCCCGAGCAGCCGCCGGGCCGCGTCGAGGGAGGTGGCGACGACGACCGGCGCATCGGTCGGCAGGGTGTCGACGCGCGCCAGCGTCTCCATCCGCACGCCCAGGTTCCAGGCCCGCGCGGCCATCCGGTCGATGACGGTCGCCCAGCCGCCGCGCGGATAGTGCGCCTCGGGCGGCAACCGGGTGGCCCGCCGCAACCGCTCCTGCACGAACGCGGCGGACAGCGCGCCGGGATCGTGGTGGAACAGGGCCACGGCCGAGTAGTTGGCGGCGGCCCGCGCCCCCTCCTCGCCGGCGATGCCGGTCGCCCAGGTGCGGAAGTCGACGTCCACGGGAGCCTGTTGGACACCGGGCCGCAGCAGCTTGAGCATCGCGAACGGCGGGGTCCGGCGCAGCACGCCCTGGTGCCGCACCCGCATCCGGGCCGCCTCCAGCGGCGGCACGGGCGCGAGCGGCCCGATCAGATCCCGCTGCCTGAGCCAGGTCCAGTGCGGGCCGCCGCTGTAGAACGCGTGCGGCCCTTCGTTCGTCCCGTACGGCCCCTCGGCGGTCCGCGCCCGCCCGCCGAGGGTGTGATGCGCTTCGTACACGGTCACCTTGGCGCCCGCCTCGGCAGCGGTGACGGCAGCGGTCAGTCCGGCGAATCCGCCGCCGATGACGGTGATGCGGTGCATGGGTGGCTCTCCCTCGGATCGGGTCTCGTTCTGTACGGCCTTTCTCCCTGTACGACTGATCGGGGCCCGGAAATGTGACATGAGCGTGCGTAGTCGCTGGTCAGGGGCCGGCCCGGGGGATTGTCAGTGGCGGGGTGCAGGATGGGGCCATGGCGAGTAAAGCGACGAGCGCTACGGCGGTGAAGGCGGCGCGCCGCCCCGAGATCCGGCTGCCCGCGCTGGAGCCCTTCGGGGACGGGGAGTTGATGCCGGACGGGGACTACGACGGCCTGGAGCTGCGGGAGTTGGACTTCGCGGGACAGGACGGCGGGGGTGCCCGTTTCATGGACTGCGCGCTGACGGGATGCGCGCTGGACGAGACGAGACTGCATCACGCACGCGTCCTGGACTCCGTCCTGACCGGCCTACGAGGAGTCGGCACCGACCTCGCCGAGTCCACGTTCCGTGACGTCGAGCTGATCGACGCGCGCCTGGGCGGCACCCAGCTGCACGGGGCCGTACTGGAGCGGGTGGTGATCCGCGGCGGCAAGATCGACTACCTCAACCTGCGCACGGCGAAGCTCAAGGACGTCGTCTTCGAGTCCTGCGTCCTGGTGGAACCGGACTTCGGCGGCGCCCGCCTGGAGCGCGTGGAGTTCGTGGACTGCGCGCTGAGACAGGTGGATCTGACGGGTGCGGTCCTGAAGGACGTGGACCTCAGAGGCGCGGCGGAGCTGGACATCGCACGGGGCGTGGACCGGCTGTCCGGATCGGTGATCAGTCCGGCCCAACTGGTGGATCTGGCGGCGGTGTTGGCGGGGGAGCTGGGGATCAGGGTGGAGGGGTGAGAGGGCTCACGGAGCGTGCCCTCGCAGGGCGTGCCCTCACCTCGGCCGTGTGGTGCCGTACCTCTTCACGAAGACCTCGAAGGTCTGCACCGGGCCGAACACCTCCTCCTGGACGACGGGCACGTCGACGTCGTCGGTCTCGATGAGGGACGGCCGGTAGAACGCGCCGTCGCGCAGCTCGGGCGCGTCCGGGACTCCACCCCGGACCAGCACCTTCGCGTAGTCGGCCGCCTCCTTGACGAGGCGGTCCACCCGGGCGACGGCGGCCTTGTCGATCAGCGGGCCGAGCTGACTGGCCGGGTCGTCCGCGGGGCCGACCCGCACCGAGCCCGGCGCGTCGGTGACCAGGGGGCGCAGATCGCGGATCTCACGGATCTGCTGTGGCGGGGGATGCGGGCGACTCCCAGAACCCCCGAGGGGCCCGAGGACCCCTCGGGCCCCTGAAACCCGCGGACCTCTAGGCCGGCTTGGTCTCCGCCTCCACCGCGGCCTTGATCCGCTGCCCGAACGCGGGACCGTCCTTGCGGGCCGCGGCCGCCGCGAAGCCCACCAGCAGCTTTCCGATGCCGTGGCCTTCGAGGACGTTGAAGATCCGCACGCGGGTGGTGTCGGGGCCGGTGGACTCCAGGTCGTAGCCGCCTCGGTCCGCCGTCACCGCGTTCTTCGAGGTCTCCGCCCACCGGATCCGGTGGGGCGCCTCGAACTCGGTGATCCGGAACGTCCGGCCCGTCTTCATGCCGGCGTCCTTGACCGTGCTGGTGAAGACGGTGCCTACGGCCGTCGGACCCTCCGGGGTCTTCGTGATCGACTGGACCCGTGGGCTGAACTTGGGGTCGTTCGTGCCCTCGGCGAGGAAGGCGAAGACGTCCTCGATGGAGCGGTTGATCTCGGTTGTCGCCTCGAACTGGCCGGCCACGGTTCCTCCTGTGCTGCGATCGCGGAAGCTCCTGCGGAGTGCGCACTGGTATTCCGAGCGTCTTCTTTTCCGAGCGTTCTCAGCCTATCGGCGGGACCCCGTCCCTGCCCCTCGTGCGTCAGTTCACCCGGGGAAACTTGGCCTGCAGGGTCCAGATCGCCGGATTCTCGCCAAGGTCCTCGTGCAGGTCCACCAGGTCGGCGATCAGGTCCTGGAGGAAGTCCCGTGCCTCGCGCCGCAGTTCGCTGTGGGAGAAGGACAGCGGGGTCTCGTCGGCCGGCATCCAGTCCGACTCGACGTCCACCCACCCGAACCGCCGCTCGAAGAGCATGCGGTCGGTGGTCTCCGTGAAGTCCAGCTCCTCCCGCTGCGGACGCGCGGCGCGCGATCCCGCCGGGTCCCTGTCCAGCCGTTCCACGATGTCGCACAACGCCCACGCGAAGTCGAGCACCGGCACCCATCCCCAGGCTGTGGACAGTTCCCGGTCGCCCTCGGTGTCGGCGAGATAGACGTCCCCGCAGAACAGGTCGTGCCGCAGCGCATGGACGTCCGCACGGCGGTAGTCCGTCTGGGGCGGGTCGGGGAAGCGGTTGGAGAGGGCGTAGCCGATGTCGAGCACGTATGCGATGGTGTCACGCCGCCGTAAGATCATCGACGTGTCCCGATCTGTCCCCGTCGCCCCGGCCAACCTGCTGCTCGCCGTCCTCCTGGTCGGGTGCGGTCTGGTCGGATGCGACGGCGGGGTCAAGGGCACACCGGGCGGCTCCGGCCTGCGGGACCCGTACTTCCCCCGGGCGGGCAACGGCGGTTACGACGTCACGCACTACGACCTGACACTCGCGTACGACCCGGAGGACGGCGGGCAGCGGGGCACCCGGCTCACCGGCGAGGCGACCATCACCGCCCGCGCCACCCATGACCTCTCCGCCTTCGACCTCGACCTCAGGGGCCTGGACGTGACGGACGTCATGGTCGAGGGCCGGTCCGCCCGCTGGAACCGCGCCGGTCAGGAACTCACCGTCCGCCCCCACGACGACCTCGACAAGGGCGAGACCTTCCGAACCACCGTCCGCTACCACGGCACCCCGCAGACGATCACCGACCCCGACGGCTCCAAGGAGGGCTGGCTCCCCACGGAGGACGGCTCCCTCGCCCTCGGCGAACCGATCGGCTCCATGACGTGGTTCCCCGGCAACCACCACCCGTCGGACAAGGCGTCGTACGACATCGCGGTCACGGTCCCGAAGGGCCTCCAGGCAGTCTCCAACGGCGAGTTGACGGACGAGACGACCACCGGAAGCCGCACGACCTTCAGGTGGCACACCGCCGAACCGATGGCGAGCTACGTGGCCACGATCGCGGTGGGCCACTACGACATCAGCCGCTCGACGACGCCGGACGGCCTGCCGATCCACACGGCCGTGGACCCGACCCAGACGGCGGCAAGCCGCAAGGTGCTGGCACGGCTCCCCGAGATCATGGACTGGGCGCAGTACAACTTCGGCCCGTACCCCTTCGCTTCCACCGGCGCGATCGTCGACCGCCCGGACGACGCCGAGTACGCCCTGGAGACCCAGAACCGCCCCGTCTTCCCCGGCGCCCCCGACACCGAGACCCTCGTCCACGAAATCGCCCACCAGTGGTACGGCGACTCCGTCACCCCGAAGACCTGGCGCGACATGTGGCTGAACGAGGGCTTCGCGACGTACGCGGAGTGGCTGTGGGACGAGGACCACGACGGCGACACGGCGGAGCAGACCTTCACCTCCCTCTACGCGCACGGCGAGGACGACTACGAGGACCTCTGGGCCTTCCCACCGGCCCGCCCGAGCGGCCCCGGCCGCATCTCCGACACCCCCGTCTACCTGCGCGGCGCGATGGTCCTCCACAAGATCCGCCAGGCGGTCGGCGACGACACCTTCTACGACATCGTCCAGGGCTGGGCAGCCGCCCACCGCCACGGCAACGCGAACACGGCCGACTTCACGGCGTACGTGGAGAAACAGGCACCGGACAAGGACTTCACGGAGATCTGGAAGGACTGGCTGTACGGGGACGGCAAGCCGGACCAACCATGAGGCTCAAGCCCGCCCCTGACCGCCTAGTTCCTTGCGCAACACCGAGCAGGGTCGGCCGAGTTGGAGGTCGGCCCGATGCCCGATCACCTCGTATCCCAGGGCCGTCCAGAAGGCGAGCCCGTGGGGATTGGCGTCAAGTACGGCCAGCCGCACGGCGGTCCGCCCGGCCGCCCGGAACCGGTCCTCGACGAGGCCGGCCAACTGCCGCCCGTACCCCTTCCCCTGGGCCTCGGCGTCGATGAGCAGCAACCCGATCCACGGGTCGGGATCGGCCGGGTCGGGATGTCGGTCGAGGGTGATCGCAACCCCGACCAACCGCCCCGCGCTCCGCGCCAGCAGCACCTCCACCTCCGGATTCGCCAACTCGTCCGCCAGCGCGACCGCGACCTGCTCGGGCCGGATGTCGTCCGGGTTCGGGAAGTCGCCGCTGAGCGCGTGGAACTCCCGGTTGGAGGCGTAGAGGGCGGTGAGCTCGGTGAGGAGGGGGGTGGGGATGTCGTGGTCGGGGGTGACGGCGAGGGGAGTCAGCTGCATGGGTGGCAATTTATCGGGGAGCGGCCGGCGACTCAGTGTCAGGGTATTCACGTCGACGAATGACGCCGCCCAATCCGATGGAGCGCACATTGAATACTTCTGATGCGGTGACAGATGCTATTGGCCGACGCGGAATCCTCAAATACGCTGCGGCCGGCGCAGCAAGCGTGGGCGTTTCGGCAATCGCGCAGAACAGAGCCGTCGCGGCGCCGGTCGCGGCGGTGAGCGGTGATTCGGCCGAGTATCTGCAACAGCTCTACCAGGACGCGCTCGACGAGGGCGGCAAGCTGGTCGTGTGGGCGGGCGGCAGTTCTCCCAACCAGGAGGCGGGGACCCGGCAGGCGTTCGTCACCGCGTGTTCTCGCAGTACCGGGACTCCGACTACGCCTACATCGGCCTCCTGGGCCGTTCGTTCGGCCGCGTCAGCAACAGCGACCTCGTCACCGAGGCCGGGGCGCCCAGAGACGCCGGCGACTTCCTGACGACCGCGTTCCGCGACAGGATCGTGGTCCCGGACCCCACCTCGGAAGACGCCATCCTGTTCGCGTTCTACCTGGTGACGCAGAAGTACGGGGTTTCCAATGGCCGACCCGCCGCGACGTGACGCCGCCCGGCGGCTGGAATCCCATCACCGAATACAACAGCCCCTTGACCGGATTCCGTGAATTCCTGCGCGACCGCGCCGAGGTCGAACGCTTCCGGGCAGTGATCAAAACCTTCGTCGCCCCATAGCTCGGCCTATGGCCGCCGTATTTTCGTCTCCCCGAACGCCGGAGCCCCCGGTCCCGAACGGCGACCAGGGGGCTCCAGTTCAGCTCCGCTCAAAGGCGGCGCGGCTCAGTGGCAGCGACAGGCGTCAGACGCTCACGCCGAAGTCCTGGGCGATGCCGACCAGGCCCGAGGCGTAGCCCTGGCCCACCGCGCGGAACTTCCACTCGGCGCCGTTGCGGTAGAGCTCGCCGAAGACCATCGCCGTCTCCGTGGCCGCGTCCTCCGAGAGGTCGTAGCGGGCGATCTCGACGCCGCCTGCCTGGTTGATGATGCGGATGTAGGCGTTGCGGACCTGGCCGAAGTTCTGCGAGCGGTTCTCGGCGTCGTAGATGGAGACCGGGAAGACGATCTTCTCGACGTCGGCCGGGAGGCCCGCCAGGTTGACGTTGATCGCCTCGTCGTCGCCGTCGCCCTCACCCGTGCGGTTGTCGCCGGTGTGGACGATGGTCTGGTCCGGGGTCTGCTTGTTGTTGAAGAAGACGAAGTGACCGTCCGAGTAGACCTTGCCCTGCGGGTTGACCGCGATCGCGGAGGCGTCGAGGTCGAAGTCCGTGCCGGTGGTGGTGCGGACGTCCCAGCCGAGGCCCACGGTGACGGCCGTCAGGCCCGGGGCCTCCTTGGTGAGCGAGACGTTGCCACCCTTGGACAGGCTTACAGCCATTGTTGGGAGTCCCTTCCCTCGTTACGTCGTACGGGCTTCGCACTGTGGACGAAGCTACCGTCACCCGTATGAACGCCGCGGGGGGTCCCCAAGGTTCCGCACCCCTTTACCTTTTTTACCAACCGTTCGGCGGCTCGCCCGTGAAAACGGGGTGACGTGGACCGGACAGACCCGCGACCATGGAGTCATGTCCGGTCCCTATGCCATCCGCGGCTCCGTCTCGCTCCCCGAGGCCGAGCTCATCTGGCGTTTCTCGCGCTCCTCCGGACCCGGCGGGCAGCACGTCAACACCACCGACTCCCAGGTGGAGCTCCGCTTCGACCTGGCCAAGACCGAGTCGCTGCCCGAGGTGTGGAAGGCACGCGCGCTGGAGCGGCTGGCGGGGCGGCTCGTCGACGGCGTGATCAGCGTCCGTTCCTCCGAGCACCGCTCCCAGTGGCGCAACCGCGAGACCGCCGCCGTACGACTGGCCGCGCTGCTCGCCGAGGCCACCGCGCCGCCGCCGAGACCGCGCCGGGCGACCCGCATCCCGCGCGGGATCAACGAACGCCGGCTGCGCGAGAAGAAGCAGCGCTCCGACACCAAGCGCGGGCGGCAGGGGCGGGACTGGGGCTGAGGGTCCCGGTCGCCTCCTAGCCCTGGCGCATCCCCTATATACACAGTCGTAGAACGTCCTTTGTCGCAGCGGCCCTCCGCCGCCCGTCACATCGGCCCTCCGCCGTCCGTCATGTCGTCGACGACGACGGACACCGGACGACGGGCAAGGGGCTGTGGCCATGGACGCGAACGAAACAGAATTCCTCGCCCTGCGATTCGAATCGCACCGAAGTCATCTCCGCGCCGTCGCCCACCGCATGCTCGGCTCGCTCGCCGAGGCCGACGACGCGGTGCAGGAGGCCTGGTTCCGGCTCGTGCGCACCGACGCCCGGCAGGTGGAGAACCTCGGGGGCTGGCTGACGACCGTCGTCGGGCGGGTCTGCCTGGACATGCTGCGCTCCCGCAGGTCCCGCGCGGAGGAGCCGCTGGAGGCCCACGCGCGCGTGCCGGCCGCGGCTGGCGCCGATCCCGAGCAGGACACGCTGCTCGCCGACTCGGTGGGTGTCGCGCTGCTCGTCGTACTGGAGACGCTGTCCCCGCCCGAGCGGCTCGCGTTCGTGCTGCACGACCTGTTCGGGGTGTCGTACGAGGAGATCGGGACCGTCGTGGGGCGCTCCCCGGTGGCCGCGCGGCAGCTGGCCAGCCGGGCCCGGCGCCGGGTGCGGGGCGCCGAGGCGCCCGGCGCGGAACGGGCCCGCCAGGCTCGGCAGTGGCAGGTCGTGGACGCCTTCCTGGCGGCCACGCGGGACGGCGACTTCGCGGCCCTCGTCGAACTGCTCGACCCGGACGTCATCGCCCGCGCCGACACCGGAGTCACCTCGGGCGCGGCGGCGGTGGCCAACGGCGCGACGACCTACGGACGCTACGCGCACGTGACGCGACCGGCACTGGTCGACGGCGTCCCGGGCATCGCCGCGTTCGTCGACGACCGCGTGGAACGTGCGCTGACCTTCACCTTCGTACGGGATCGGATCGCCGTGATCGACATCGTGACCGCCCCCGACCTGGTCGCCCGCCTCGACGTCCGGCTCCGCTAGGCATCGGCCTGGTCGAGGTCCAGCACGCCCACCGTCTCGCCCTCGGAGAGCTCCCCGTTGGGGCGGAAGCCGAGGCGGAGGTAGAAGTTCTCGGGGCCGTGCTCGCCGGGGTGCCAGGTGACGTACAGCTCCTTGCCGCCCCGGCGGCGGATCTCGGCGGCGACGGACTCCACGGCGAACCGGCCGTATCCGCGGCCCTGTTCGTCGGCGGCGATGTTCAGGCGCCACAGGCCGGAGCGGAAGACGCTGCCGTCGGTGTGCCAGTCGATGTCGAAGAACGCCATGAGGAAGCCGACCGGACGCTCGCCGTCGACGATCAGCCGCGGCCAGGCGACCCCGGCGGGACGGACGTACGCCTCGGCGAGGGACTGCATGACCGGTGAGACGGCGAACTCCTGCTCCGGGCGGACCCGGATGCCGGTCGCGGCCTCGAAGGTGCGCGGGGTGATCTCTTCGAGGTGCAGCCATGGTGCCGTCGTCGCCATGCGCGCACCCTAGGCAGGCACTACGCGCGCGTGCCACGCAATTTCCCGCGGCCGGGGCTCAGCCCAACTGCCGGTACCGCCCCCGGAAGTACGCCAGCGGGCCCCCGTCCGCGCTCGGTACGGACGCCGTCAGGACGTGGCCGATCACCAGGGTGTGGTCGCCGGACGTGATCCTCTGTTCCGTCCGGCACTCCAGGGTGGCCAGCGCGCCGCCCACCAGGGGTGCGTCCGTGGCCTTGCCGCGGGTGTAGGGGATGTCCTCGAAGAGCAGGCGGTCGCTGATGCGGCCCTTCATGGCGAACCGGCCGGCGATGTGGCGCTGGCTCTCGGTGAGGACCGAGACCGCCCACAGGGGCTGCTCGGCGAGCAGGTCGTCCATGCGGGAGCCCTCGCGCACGCTGACCAGGACCAGGGGTGGGTCCAAGGAGACCGAGAGGAAGGCCGTGGCCGTCATGCCGACGTCCTCGCCGGGCGGCGCCGACGGGTCGTCGGGGTCCAGCGAGGGCTCCTGTGCGGTCACCAGCACCACGCCCGCGGTCAGCCGGGACATGGCGGCGCGGAACTCGTCATTGCTCACGCCCTCAGGATGCCGGGCGGCGGGCAGGGGGAGCGGCGGGGAGGTGGCGGCGGGAGTGTTCGGCACGTACGAAACGCTAATGTCCTCCCTGCGCGCCGGCATCGGGCCCCGGTCCGAGGCGGGTCCTAGGACCAAGGTCGGACCAGCGACGGAGGGGCGACGGATGAGTGGCAGAGGCCTGCACATACGTACAAAGATTGCGTTCAGCGAACGCACAGCGAAAACGCAGAAACTCCACACAATTGTTCATGTTTAGCTGTGACTTGAGTCACAAGGGGTACTAATTGTTGACCCTGTGTACCGAGTGGGCAGCGCGCTGTGATTCAGTGGCGGGGAAAGCTGCCAGAACGATACGCCGATGAGCACCCTTGATTCGCTGCGAGGACTCGGGGGGAGGGCGATCATGGAAACCGAGTCGGAGCCCTACGTCCGCCTCGCGTCCCTGCGACAACTGCACCAGGTCATGGCGGACATGAACACCGCGCGCAGCCTGGCCGACACACTCCAGACCGTGGCCGACGGCGTCGTCAACGGCCTCGGCTACGAGCTCGCGTGCGTCAACCTGGTCCGCCCCGACGGCGATCTCGTGGTCGCCGCCTTCGCGGGCAACCCCGCGGCCGAGGCACTGATCACCGGCCGTGTCGGCTCGCGCGACTCCTGGGAGCGCCGCCTCGGCATGGGTGAGCACTGGGGCGACCTGGTCTTCATCCCGCACACCGAGGGCTGGATCCTCGACGACGACGACGTACCGCAGTGGTACACGGACGGGCCCGCGCCCCGCTTCGAGGACGAGTGGCACCCCTCCGACCGGCTCTTCGCGCCCCTGTTCACGCCGGGCGTGAACGGCGGCGCGTGCGGCGAACTGATCGGCGTGCTCTCCGTGGACCGCCCGCGCAACGGCCGTCGGCCGGGCGCCTGGGGTCGCGAAGCGCTTCAGATGTACGCGTTCCAGGCCGCGATAGCGATCAGCAACGCACGACTTCGCGCCAATATGCAGCGCGCTCTGGTCAGGCTCGAAAGGGAGCAGCAGGCGCTGCGGGCCAGCGAGGAGAGCTTCCGGCAGGCCTTCGAGTACGCCCCCTCGGGCATGGCCATCGCCGAGATGGGCGGCGACCAGCACGGCCGAATACTGCGCACGAACGACGCCCTGTGCCGCCTGCTCGGCCGGCCCGCCTCCGCGATGCGCCGCTACGCCTTTTCCGACCTGGTCCACCCCGAGGACATCGGCACGCTGCTGAGAACCTCCGCCGAGGGTGGCCGCGCCGAGCTGAGACTCGGCCGCCGTGACGGCACCTACGTCTGGGTCAGCCTGCGCAACTCGGTCGTCGCGGACGCCGCCGACGGCCCGCGCTTCCTGCTCACCCACGTCGAGGAGATAGAGGAGCGCAAGCGCCGCGAGCTTCAGCTCGCCCACCGCGCCTCCCACGACTCCCTCACCGGCCTGCCGAACTCGGCCGAGCTGCGCTCCCGCCTCTCCAGCCGTCTCTGTCAGCGCGCGACGACACCCGGCGCCCTGGAGACCCTGGACGCGGCGGCCTACGGACACCAGGCCTACGACGCCAACGGACACGGCTTCGACTACCGGCCCGGCGGCGGCCTCGAAGTCATCGGCGGCTCCGGCGCACTGGACGGTTTCGACGGGTTCGACCACCACGTGCACACCGTCGCCCCCGAGGGCGAGGACGAGCGGGACGACGGCAGCAAGGGGCTCGCGGTCCTCTTCTGCGACCTCGACGGCTTCAAGTCGATCAACGACCGGTTCGGGCACAACTCGGGTGACGCGGTTCTCATCGAGGTCGCCCGGCGGCTGTCCCGGGGCGTGCGCGACGGGGACACCGTCGCCCGGCTCGGCGGCGACGAGTTCGTCGTCCTCGCCGACGGCCTCGGCCGCGCGGACGCCCAGGACCTGGCCGTACGGCTGCGCAACGAGATCATCCAGCCCATCCGCGTCGACGGCCGCGCCATGCGCGTGGGCGCCAGCTTCGGCATCGGGTGGGCGCACTGCGGGATGACCGCGGACGAGGTGCTGAAGTCCGCTGACGAGCGGATGTACGTAGAGAAACGATCTCGTCCCAAACAGCACAGACGGGCCGGATGATCTCCAGGTCAGGAGCCAGGTCCGCCGGTCGATGCGATCCGAGTCACCCGTTTGGGTCAGCGGGAGCGGGTAGGCTCGCCATTCTGACTCCACGTATCGCATCCGACCCGCACCGCTGAGGAGTACCTAGGGATGACGTCCGGCAACAACGGCGCCAGTACGCCCGAGGACGACGACCCGTTCGGCTACCTCTACGCCGACGGACAGGCCAAGGGAGCCCAACCGCCGTCCGGCGGTGGCTACGGCTACCCGAACTCGGTCAACCGGCAGCGTGCCGTCGGTCAGCGCCAGTACGGCGGCCAGCAGCAGGCCCCGGCCGCCGCGACCGCCCCGTACGCCCAGGTCCCGCAGCAGCCGGGCGCCTACCAGCAGCCGAACTCGCACTACGCGGCGCCGGAGACCTTCCCGGGCGGCGCGCCCACCGGGCAGCAGCAGTTCCGCAGCGACGGTGGCGGCGGCCGGGGCCGGGGGCCCAACACCAAGGGGCTGCTGATCGGCGCGATCGCGGTGGTCGCCGCGGTCGTCATCGGCATCGGCGTCGCGATGATGAACGGCGACTCCTCGGAGGACAAGGCGGGCGGCGACGCGTCGGCGACTCCGTCCACGTCCCAGAGCTCGGAGCCGAGCTCGTCGAGCTCGTCGGCAGCGGCGGCCGACCTGCCGGAGAGCGACGCGAAGACGATGCGTCTGGACGGCGGCACCAGCACCGCGTCCGACGTGAAGGGCGCCAAGGCCGACGGCGGTGTCTACGTACAGGGCTTCAACCAGGTCGGCGCCTCGGTCACCTGGACGGTCAACGGCATCCAGAAGTCCGGCACTTACCGGGTCTACGTCCGCTACAGCATCGCCGACCAGGATGCCGACGGGACGCTGACGATCAACGGCAAGGCCAGCGACCGGCCGCTGAACATGAAGAACTTCGGCGGAGTCGGCAAGGACTTCGAGAAGAACTGGCAGACCACCTGGGCTCAGGTCTCCCTGAACAAGGGCACCAACACGATCCAGCTCTCCTGCCAGCAGGGCAACAAGTGCAACGCCCTGCTCGACCAGTTCTCCGTGACGGAGAACGTCGACCAGTAGCGGTCGTCGTGCAGCGGTCCTCGTGCGGCGGTCAGGCCACGGAGGCTTCCTTCGTCACCGCCACCCGCCCCAGCAGCTCCTCGTACGCCGACCCGTCGAACTCGCCCGCCACCGGGGCCAGTACGGTCGCCGCCGACAGCGCGATCGCGCGGGTCAGGCGGTCCGGCCAGGGGAGTTGGTCGACCAGGCCCGACAGCAGACCCGCGACCGCCGAGTCGCCCGCGCCGGTCGGATTGCCGTGCACCCGGGCGGGCGGGGCGGCCCGCCAGCGCCCCTCCGGAGCGACCGCCAGCAGCCCCTGCGCGCCCAGTGAGGCGACGACGGCCCGGGCGCCCCGTCTGCGGGCGTCCTGCGTGGCACGCAACGGCTCGTGGGAGCCGGTGAGTTCGGCCAGTTCCTCGGCGTTCGGCTTGACGATGTCGGGGCGGGCGGCGACCCCGCGGCGCAGCGGCTCCCCGCTGGTGTCGAGCAGTACCGGGACTCCGGCCGCCCGCGCGGACCGCACCAGGCCGGCATACGCCCCCACCGGCACCCCCGGCGGCAGACTCCCGCACAGCGCCACCGCCGAGACCCCGCCCAGCAGATCCTCGTAGGCCTCCTGGAAGGCGGACCACTCGGCCGAAGTGACCGTCGGGCCGGGCTCGTTGAGCTGGGTCGTGTCGCCGGTCCCCTGGTCCACCACGGCGATCGTGCGCCGGGTCGCCCCGGTCACCGGCACGAGCGCGTCCACGACCCCCGCGGTGGCGGTCAGTTGCTCCTGCACGACCCGGCCGGTCGCGCCGCCCGTGAAACCGGTGACCGTCACCTCGTGGCCGAGGGCCGCGAGCACGCGGGCCACGTTCAGGCCCTTGCCGCCCGGCCGTTCGGTCACCTCGGTGACCCGGTGGGAGGCGTGCGGGCGCAGACCCGGTACGCGGTACGTGATGTCGAGAGCGGTGTTCAGCGTGACCGTGAGGATCACCTGGGCCGACCTCCCCCCGAGAAGGCGCACATTGAACGGCGGCCGCCCCAGTGTTCCAGGACGGCCGCCGCCTCAACAGCGGGACAGATCAGCCCAGTTGGGGATCGACCACCCATTCGCCGCGCCGCATGACGCCCTTGAGGTCGAAATGACGGTCGAGAAGGACCAGGTCGGCGTACTTGCCGGGCTCCAGGGAGCCGATCTCGCCGTAAGCCCCAAGGAGCCGGGCCGGGTTGGCGCACAGAGCGGCGACCGTGTCCTCGACGGACAGCCGGTCGACCGTCACCGACCGCTTGAACGCGCGGTCCAGCGTGAGGGTCGAGCCCGCGATCGAACCGCCCTCGACCAGCCGCGCCACACCCTCGCTGACCTCGACCTCCAACGGGCCGAGCATGTAACGGCCGTCACCGAAGCCCGCCGCGTCCATCGCGTCCGTGATGAACGCCACCCGGCCCGCGCCCGCGTGATGGAACGCCAACTCCAGGGAGGCGGGGTGCAGATGCGTACCGTCGTTGATCAACTCGACGGTGATACGCGGGTCTTCGAGGAGCGCGACGATCGGACCCGGGTCGCGGTGCCCGAGCGGCGGCATCGCGTTGAACAGGTGCGTGGCCACGGTCGCGCCCGCGTCGATCGCCTCCACCGTCTGCTCGTACGTCGCGTCCGTGTGGCCGATCGCCGCGATGACGCCGTGCTCGGCCAGCAGACGTACGGAGTCGAGGCCGCCGGGCAGTTCGGTGGCGAGCGTGACCATCTTCGCCCGGCCGCGCGCCGCGTCGATCAGCTTGCGCACGTCCGCCGGGTCTGGGTCGCGCAGGAGCTCCTCGGAGTGGGCGCCCTTGCGGCACGGGGAGATGAACGGGCCCTCGAAGTGGATCCCGGCGAGGTCGCCCTGCTCGGCCAACTCCGAGAGGATTCCGGCGCGTTGGGCGAGGAAGTCCATGTCGCCGGTGACGGTGGAGGCGACCAGGGTCGTCGTGCCGTGCAGGCGGTGGGTGTGGATGCCCTTGAGGACGTCGTCGACCGTGCCGGAGGTGAAGGACGCTCCGCCGCCGCCGTGGTTGTGGATGTCGACGAAGCCGGGTACCAGCCAGTGGTCGGTGACGTCGATGACCTGGGCGTTCTCCGGGGCTGCCCCGGCGATTCGGGGGCCGTCGACGATGACTCGGCCGGCTTTGACCGTTCCGGTGGGGAGGACCACGTCGGCGCCGGACAGGATCTGCGGCACAGTGCCGGATGCGGGCCTCGCGTCGAGGGTGGCTGGTCGCGCCCCGCGGCGGAGCCGCAAATCGACACTGCCCCGCGCCCCTGGGTCGTTGTCCATCAGGGCGTTACCTCCGTGCGGTCGGTGTGGTTGAGGAGATCCCAGGCCAGCAGGCCCGCGCCCAGGCATCCCGCTGTGTCTCCGAGGGCTGCCGGCACGATGGCCGGTGTCTTCTGGAAGGTGACCCGTTGCCGGACGGCGTCCCGCAGCGGTGTGAACAACGTTTCCCCCGCCTCCGCCAACCCGCCACCGATGATCAGCGTGCGCGGGTCCAGCAGGGTGAGGGCGGTGACCAGGCCGTCGGCGAGGGCGTCGATGGCGTCCTGCCAGACCCGTACCGCGTTCGGGTCCCCGGACTCGACGGCCTTCGCGCAGTCCGCCGCGTCCGCCTCCCCGTCCCCCGTGACCGTCGCCCACGCCTCGCTGACGGCCGCCGCGGAGGCGTACCGCTCCAGGCAGCCGATCTGGCCGCAGGGGCAGGGGGTGCCCCCGGGGCGTACAACGATGTGGCCGATCTCGCCGGCGAAGCCGTGCGCGCCCGCCTCGACCCGGCCCGCGATGCCGATGGCGCCCGCGATGCCGGTGCCGAGGGGGACGAAGAGGAAGCGGTCGGCGCCCTGGCCCGCGCCGATCCGGCCCTCGGCGAGCCCGCCGGTGCGCACGTCGTGCCCGAGGGCGACCGGGACCCCGCCGAGCCGTGCGGCCAGCAGGTCGCGCAGGGGTACGTCCCGCCAGCCGAGGTTGGCGGAGTAGGCGGCGATGCCGGCCGGCTCGTCGACTATGCCGGGGACGGCGAGACCGGCCGCGGCGGCGGGCTCGCCCAAGTGCTCGGCGCCGTACGCGCGCAGGTCGGCGGCGAAGTCGAGGATGCCCTCGACGACGGCGTCGGGACCGCGCTCACGTCCGGTCGCCCGGCGGGCCTGGTGGAGCAGTGCGCCGTCCGCGCCGACCAGGGCGGCCTTCATCCCGGTGCCGCCCACGTCGAGGGCGATGACATGTCTCACAGGGGACAGTGTGACGCCCCGACCCATGAGAGGTCTAGTCCACTTACGTGGTGTAGACCTATTGGGTCCTTTTATTGAACGGCGAGACAGCAGGGTGGGAGCAACAGCGGTGCAGCGGCGGCAAGAGCGCCAGGGGCGCAGGACAGGAACGATCGCGGTGGGTTCCGCGCTGGGCATGACGGCGGTACTCGCCGGCTGTGGCCTCACGGGAGACTCCGGGGACGTCACCCTGAGACTGGTCGCCGCGGAGTACGGCGACTCGGCCGCCAACAGCTCGAAGAAGTACTGGGGCCGGCTGGCCGAGGAGTACGAGCGCACACATTCCGATGTGAAGGTCGAGGTCAGCGTCTACTCCTGGAACGACGTCGACCGCAAGGTCAAGGAACAGGTCGACGCCGGCAAGGCCCCCGACATGGCACAGATCGGCGCGTACGCCGACTACGCGGACGCCGGTCTGCTCTACCAGGCCGACGATCTGCTCTCCATCCGCACCCAGGCCGATTTCGCCGCGCAGTTCTCCACGGCCGGCCAGGTCAAGGACGTGCAGTACGGCATGCCGTTCGCCGCCTCCACGCGGCTGCTCTTCTACAACAAGACCCTCTTCAAGGAGGCCGGCCTCACCGCGCCGAAGACCTGGGCCCAGCTCGCCGCCGACGCGGCGGCCCTCAAGGAGCGGGGCGTGACCTACCCGTACGCCCTGCCGCTGGGGCCCGAGGAGGCGCAGGCCGAGACCATGCAGTGGGTGCTCAGCGGCGGGGGCGGCTACACCGACAGTTTCGGGACCTACGCCCTCGACTCCGCCGAGAACGTCGACACCTTCACCTGGCTCAAGGACGACCTGGTCGACAAGGGCCTGACCGGTCCCGTCGCGCCCGGCGAGCTCAACCGCGCCGCCGCGTTCGCCGCCTTCGCGTCCGGTGACGTCGGCATGCTCAACGGACACCCGTCGCTGATGAAGATCGCCGAGAAGAAGGGCGTGAAGTTCGGCATGGTGCCGATGCCCGGGGTGAACGGGCCGACCAAGTACTCCATGGGTGTCGCCGACTGGATGACGGCCTTCAAGCAGGGCGGCCACGCCGAACAGGTCGGCGACTTCCTCGACTTCGTCTACAGCGAGAAGAACGTGCTCGCCTTCTCCCGCGAGTACGACCTGCTGCCGGTCACCAACTCCGCCTCCCAGGTGATGACCACGGCCGACCAGGACACCGACCTCAAGCCGTTCCTCCAGGAGCTGCCCCAGTCCGAGCTGTACCCGGTCGGCAAGACCTCCTGGGCCACGGTCAGCGCGGCCGTCAAGGAGGGCATAGGCAAGGCGGTCGCCCCCGGCGCCCGCCCGTCGACGGTCCTGGGCCGACTGGAGTCCACGGCGGTGAAGGAGGACCGCTGACGGAAGGCGGTCGGCAATAGCCGGTGACTTCGGGGAGGCCCGCGTTGTCAGTGGCGGGGCCTACCGTTGAGGTCATGGAGCACGAGCAGCTGGGGGAGCGTGAACGGGCCGTCCTCGCCCTGGAGCGCCGGGGGTTCACCGGCCCCGGCGCCAAGGAGCGGGCGATACGGGAGGAGCTGGGCCTGGCCCCGGTCCGCTACTACCAGCTGCTCAACGCCCTCCTGGACGACGAACGGGCCCTCGCCCACGACCCGGTCACGGTGAACAGACTGAGACGGGTCAGGGACCGACGCCGGTCGGAGCGCTGAGCGGACGCGGGGCTCGCGTGGGCAGGGTGCGGGATCTGCCCGGAGTGGGCGCGGGGCCTGCCCGGAGTGGGCGCCCGGTCCTGCCGGGATAGGGCGCGAGGGCTGCCGAGACGGGGTGCGGAGTCCGGCTGGAGTGGGCGCGGGTCCTGCCGGGGCAGGGCGCGAGGCCCGCCGGGACGGGGTGTGGAATCCGGCTGGAGTGGGCGCCGGGGCCTGCCGGGGCAGGGCGCGAGGCTCGTCGAGGCAGGGTGTGGAGTCCGGCCGGAGTGGGTGCTGAACCTGCTGGGACAGGGCGCGAGGCCCGCCGAGACGGGGTGCGGAGTCCGGCCGGAGTGGGCGTCGGGTCCTGCTGGGACAGGGCGCGGCACCCGCCGGGACAAGGCGCGGCACCCGCCAGGACAAGGCGCGGTGCCCGGCCGCGCGCTTCGCTGAGCCGTGGGTGCGCCCGGCCCCGTCCGGTTAGGGTCGCCGTATGGGCATCCCCGCGGACACGGACTCGACGCACTCCATGGAACCCCTGCCGGCCCCGGCCACGCAGGCCGGTCGTGACGGGCTCGCCGCGATTCTGCGGCGGCCGGCCGGGACGGTCGTCGGCCTCGACTTCGACGGCACCCTCGCCCCGATCGTGCCGGACCCCGAACAGGCCCGCGCCCACCCCGACGCGGTGCCCGCGTTGGCCGCGCTCGCGCCGAAGGTCGCCTCCGTCGCCGTGATCACCGGCCGCCCGGCCGGCGTCGCGGTCCGGCACGGCGGCTTCGCGGGCGTGCCGGGACTTGAGCACCTGGTCGTCCTCGGCCACTACGGCGCCGAGCGCTGGGATGCGGCCACCGGCGAGGTCACCGCACCCGCCGCGCACCCCGGCGTGGCCGCCGTCCGGGCCGAACTGCCCGGGTTCCTCGACCACATCGGCGCCTGGCAGGGCACCTGGATCGAGGAGAAGGGCCGCGCGGTCGCCGTCCACACCCGTCGCGCCGCCGACCCCCAGGCCGCCTTCGAGGCCCTGCGCGAACCCCTCACCGACCTCGCCACCCGCCACGGCCTGGTCGTCGAACCCGGCCGCCTGGTCCTGGAGTTGCGCCCCCCGGGCATGGACAAGGGCGTCGCCCTCCTCGACCACGTCCGCCGACTCTCCGCCGAGGCCGTCCTCTTCGCCGGCGACGACCTTGGCGACCTCCCCGCCTTCGCGGCCGTCGACAAACTCCGCTCCGACGGCGTCCCCGGCCTCCTGGTGTGCAGCGGCAGCGACGAGGTGACGGAACTGCGGGCGCGCGCGGACCTGGTGGTGGACGGTCCCGAGGGGGTCGTACGACTGCTGCGGGCGCTGGCCCAACGGCTCGGCTAGGGCTCGTCCGTGGGAGGGGTGCCCCGACGCGTCGATGATCGGGTGAGGGTCGCGACCACCACGTCCCCTGCCCGGGCTCCCGCCTGGACCAGCACGTCCCCGCCCGGCGCCCAGACTCCGGAGCCACCGGACGTCTCCGCGAACTCTCCGCTCGGCCCTGCCGCGGTCGACAGCACCACCCAGATCCCGTGGGCGGCCGCCCGGTCCCTCATGTGCCCGTCGCGACGGGCCTGCGCGTCGGGGCTCGCTCCGTAGAGGGTGCTCGCCACGTACGCGTCCATGCCCAACGCGGCGGTGTCCGCGGCATGTTGGGGCACGGCGGCGTCGAAGCAGATGGCGAGCCCCAGCCGCCACCCGTCGAGGACCATGACCTCCGGCCTCTCGCCCGGGGTGAAGCGATCGAACTCCTTGCCGTGCAGCCACGCCTTCCGGTAGGCCACGGTCGCGCCCTCTCCCGTGACGGCCAGGGTCGCGATGTGCTCCCGTCCGTCCTCGGCGCGCACCGGGGCGCCGATCAGCGCTGTCGCTCCTGTGCCGCGGCACGCGGAGACGACCGGGTCCAGCCGGACGTCGTCGGGGGCGACGGACGGGGCGGTGAGGTCGTACCCCGTCAGGGAGAGTTCCGGGAAGACCACCAGCCGCGCCCCCGCACCTTCGATCACTCGCGCGTGGGCGGCGGCGTTCGCGGCGACGTCCAGATCGACGCACGCGGGCTGGGCGACGGCGACGGTGAGCGGTCCTGGCACGGGGTACTCCGGATCAGCGGGTCGGCGATTCGGGGCGACTCAGTCCCGCAGCGCTTCCAACTGCTCCAGGAACCACTGCGCCGGCGGCAGCGCCGTCGCCGCCGCGGCCAGCCTCTTCGTCCGTTCCGCGCGCTCCTCCACCGGCATCGACAACGCCTCGTGCAGCGCCCGCGCCGTCCCGATCACGTCGTACGGATTCACCACGATCGCGTCCTTGCCCAGCTCCTGGAACGCCCCCGCCTCCCGGGACAGCACCAGCGCGCACCCCTCGTCCGAGACGACGGGCACCTCCTTGGCGACGAGGTTCATGCCGTCCCGGATCGGGTTGACGAGGGCCACGTCGGCGAGCCGGTACGCGGCCAGGGAGCGGGCGAAGTCGTCCTTCACGTGGAGGACGACCGGGGTCCAACCGGGCTTCCCGTAAAGGGAGTTGATCTCGTCCGCGACCCGCTGCACCTCGGCGGTGTAGTCCCGGTACACGGCGAGGTCCTGCCGCGAGGGGTAGGCGAAGGCCACGTGCACGACCCGCTCGCGCCACTCGGGGCGGTCGTCGAGCAGCTGCCGGTACGCCAGCAGCCCGCGCACGATGTTCTTGGACAGCTCGGTCCGGTCCACCCGCACGATCGCCCTGCGCCCCGCCCCGATCTCCTCGCGCAGGGCCGCCATCCGCTCCTCGACGTCCGCCTCGTGCGAGCGGGCGTGCAGGAACTCGGCGTCCGCACCGAGGCCGTGGACACCGATCAGCGTCCGGCGGGTGATCCGCTCCTGGTGGGTGGTCCCGTCCTGCTGAAGGTGCTCGATGGCCCTTGGCGCGCCCGACGGCCACGTGGAGAGCCAGCGGTCGGTGTCGACCGCGCCCGCGCAGTTCTGGAACGCCGTCGCCCAGCGCCAGGTCAGGAATCCCACCCGGTCCGCCCCGAGCATGCCCTCCATCAGTCGCGCCTGGATGTCGTCGGGCAGCATCTGGAAGTACTCCACCGGCGCCCAGGGCGTGTGCGAGAAGTGCCCGATCCGCAGGTCGGGGCGGAGTTCGCGGAGCATTCCCGGCACCAGACACAGGTGGTAGTCCTGCACCAGCACCGCCGCACCCTCGGCCGCCTCCTGGGCCAGCGCCTCGGCGAAGGCGCGGTTGTACGTCTCGTACGACGCCCACTGGCGCCGGAACTCCGCGTCGAAGACCGGCTCCAGCGGCGTCTGGTACAGCATGTGGTGCACGAACCACAGCACCGAGTTGGCGATGCCGTTGTACGCGTCGGCGTGCACGTCGGCCGGGATGTCCAGCATCCGCACGCCGTCCTCGCCGACCCCGCGCCGTACGGCCTCGCGGTCGCCGTCGGACAGTGCCGAGCACACCCACAGCGCGCCCGCGTCCGGCCCGATCGCCGACAGCCCGGAGACCAGCCCGCCGCCACCGCGCCGGGCGGCCAGCGAGCCGTCTTCCCGGACGTCGTAGGAGACCGGGCCGCGGTTGGACGCGACCAATACCTGGGCAGCGCCCTGCGTGGAAGCCGTGGAAGCCATACGCCACAACCTAGCCCGGCCGGGAAACGCTCAAACGTGTGAGCGCACCCGCGAGCAGGCCGTATACGGCGGGTGACCTGCTGTCGTCAGGTGACTCCTGCTGTCCTCGGGCGACCCCGCCGACGTCAGGCGACCTTCCGCTGCGCGTACTCGGCGATCTCCACCATCGGCGGCCGCTCCTCCGTGTCCACGGAGTAGGTGCGCGGCTCGAAACCGTCCGCGCCCCGCTCGAACTGGGTCAGCGAGGGACGGATCAGATGCCCGCGGGCCAGCCGGAGCTGCGCGGTGCGGTAGATCGCGGCGGACATCCGGCCCAGCGCCTGCCCGTCCTGGTGGCGGTGCTTGCGCACCCCGACGTCCACCTGGGCGAGCGCGTCCAGGCCCACCAGATGCAGGGCGTCGACCAGCATGCCCAGCTCGACGCCGTACCCGACCGGGAACGGCAGCTGTTCCAGCAGGCTGCGGCGGGCCGCGTACTCGCCGCCCAGCGGCTGCACGAAGCCGGCCAGCTGCGGCCAGTGCATGTTCAGCAGCGGGCGGGCCATGAGTTCGGTGACGCGTCCGCCCTGGCCCGCGGCGCCGCCGAGGGGGCGGTCGTACATCGCCTTGACGAGGTCGACGCCGGGATCGGTGAGCAGCGGGCCGACGATGCCGGAGACGAAGTCCGAGGAGAACTCCTTCAGGTCGGCGTCGATGAAACAGACGATGTCCCCGGTGGTGACCAGGAGCGAGCGCCACAGCACCTCGCCCTTGCCGGGTACGGGCGGGATGTGCGGCAGGATGTCGTCGCGGTGGACGACCCGCGCGCCGGCCGCCGCGGCGACCTCGGACGTGCGGTCGGTGGATCCCGAGTCGACGACGACGATCTCGTCCACGAGCGGGACCTGCTGCATGAGGTCGTGACGGATGACGGCGACGATGTCGCCGACGGTCTCCTCCTCGTTGAGCGCGGGCAGCACGACACTGACCGACTGGCCCGTGCGGTGCTTCGCGGCCAGAATCTTGTGGAGCGGGCGATCGGTCACGGACCAGGAGCGGGTGCTCAGCCAACGCTCGACTTCGTTCAGCACAGTGCGCGGCTCCTCTGCGTTCTCTCGGCGAGTGGATCTTGTGTGATCCATCTCGCGGTTCGGACGGCTAGCTCAACTGTCCTGGCCTTCGGTTACAGTCTTGAACAACGCTGATGACCATCGCATGTCGAGGGTCGGAGGCGCCCACAACCGCTCATACAACTGCATACCGCTCATCCAGAGGGGCAGAGGGATACGGCCCGATGAAGCCCCGGCAACCCTCCAGCCGGTCTCGTAGATCAATGTTGATCATTACGCGAGGCTCCCGGCTAGGGAAGGTGCCAAATCCGTCTCGTGGCGAGATGCGTCGCGAGGAAGATGAGGAGAAAGGGCCTCGCCTCCATGGCTGTGCAGACTGTTGCAAGCACCACCGACTCCACCGTAGACCTCGGCCCGGCCGCGGCGCTCTCCTGCCGTGAGTGCGGCCACCGGGTACCGCTCGGACCGGTCTTCGCGTGCGAGGAGTGTTTCGGCCCGCTCGAGATCGCGTACGACTTCTCGGCCTACGAAACCGAGGAGCTCCGCAAGCGGATCGAAGCGGGTCCCGCGAACATCTGGCGTTACGCGCCGCTGCTGCCGGTCCCCGCGGACGTGGCGACCAAGCCGAACATCAACCCCGGCTGGACCAAGCTCGTCCAGGCCGACAACCTCGCGCGCGAGCTGGGTGTCGACGCCGGCAAGCTCTTCGTGAAGGACGACTCCGGCAACCCGACGCACTCCTTCAAGGACCGGGTCGTCGCCCAGGCCATCGAGGCCGCGCGCGCGTTCGACTTCACCACCCTCTCCTGCTCCTCCACCGGCAACCTCGCGGGCGCGGTCGGCGCCGCCGCCGCGCGCGCCGGTTTCCGCTCGTGCGTGTTCATCCCGCACGACCTGGAGCAGGGCAAGGTCGTCATGGCCGCGATCTACGGCGGCGAGCTCGTCGGCATCGAGGGCAACTACGACGACGTGAACCGTTTCTGCTCCGAGCTGATCGGCGACCCGGCCGGCGAGGGCTGGGGCTTCGTCAACGTCAACCTGCGGCCGTACTACGCGGAGGGCTCCAAGACCCTGGCGTACGAGATCTGCGAGCAGCTCGGCTGGCAGCTGCCCGATCAGCTGGTCGTGCCGATCGCCTCCGGCTCGCAGCTCACGAAGATCGACAAGGGCTTGCAGGAGCTGATCAAGCTCGGGCTCGTCGAGGACAAGCCGTACAAGATCTTCGGCGCCCAGGCCGAGGGGTGCTCGCCGGTGTCCGTCGCCTACAAGGCCGGTCACGACGTGGTCCGCCCCCAGAAGCCGAACACCATCGCCAAGTCGCTGGCCATCGGCAACCCGGCGGACGGTCCGTACGTGCTCGACATCGCGCGCCGGACGGGCGGCGCGGTGGAGGACGTGAACGACGAGCAGGTGGTCGACGCGATCAAGTTGTTGGCGCGGACCGAGGGCATCTTCGCGGAGACCGCCGGTGGCGTGACCGTCGGCGTCGCGAAAAAGCTGATCGAGAACGGTCTCCTGGACCCGACCAAGACCACGGTCGTGCTGAACACCGGCGACGGCCTGAAGACCCTGGACGCGGTGGCCGGCACCGGTCTGACCGCCACCATCCGCCCGAACCTCGACTCCTTCCGAGAGGCAGGCCTCGCATCATGAGCGTTTCCGTCCGTATCCCGACCATCCTGCGGCCCTACACCGGCGGCGCGGCCGAGGTCGCGGCCGAAGGGGCGACCCTCGGCGAGGTCATCGCCGATCTGGAGAAGAACCACGCCGGTATCGCCGCGCGCGTGCTGGACGACCAGGGCAAGCTGCGGCGGTTCGTCAATGTGTACGTGAACGACGACGACGTGCGGTTCGAGCAGGGGCTCGAGACGGTCACCCCGGACGGGGCCGGCGTCTCGATCATCCCCGCCGTCGCCGGTGGCTGAACGTGGTTGATCGCGGCCGATAATTACCTTCGGTAACAGCGATTACGAAGAGTTCATCCGATTGCCCCCTCCGTGAGAGAAGCGGAGGGGGCAATTCAGTGGGGTTGAGCGAGGTACAGTTGGGGAACGCGCCGCCGATCCACGGGTCGGCCTCCCCGGAAACCTGCTGCACGGGCGACAAGAAGTAGCCAAAGTAAGCAGGTTTTTTGTGTGTTTTGCGCCTTTTATGGGGCCCGACTTGCCCTGAATTCTAATGAATTCTCGCCAGATTCCCGACCGGTCGTGCCCGGAATTCTCGTCGGATTGACCTGTTGCAGACGGCAGTTGGACGGATACATTCGGCCGCGGTCGACGCGTTCCGGCGCACGCCCCCAATCCGTGGGGGGTGAGGTCTGACCCGGATCCGCGAAGTGTGGATCTGTGCAAGGGCCAGTAATAGGGGAGTTAGGCATGGCTCAGGGCACCGTCAAGTGGTTCAACGCGGAGAAGGGGTACGGCTTCATCGCGGTCGACGGTGGTGCGGACGTCTTCGTCCATTACAGCGCCATTCAGATGGACGGCTACCGCACCCTGGAAGAGGGCCAGCGGGTCGAGTTCGAGATCTCGCAGGGTCAGAAGGGCCCGCAGGCCGACATGGTTCGCGTCACCGCCTGAACATTTCACATGGCGAGGGGTCCGCATCCGGCAGGGTGCGGGCCCCTCGCCGTGTCTGTGCGTGCCCTCGACGGTGCCCCGGCCGCCTGCCCGATCCCCGAGAGCCGCTTGCACTCGCAGGGGGCGAGTGCTAATCATTGGCGTTAGCACTCTGAAGGTGAGAGTGACAAGAAGGACCGGGTCGGTGAGGCCCGCAGGCCAGGTGGGGCAAGGAACCACGGGGCATGCGAGCCGTCCGTCGCGGGCGCGGGCGCGGTCCGAAGGAATCACCCCCAGTCCTGGAGGGACCACTTCACATGGCCAAGATCATCGCGTTCGACGAGGAGGCGCGGCGCGGCCTCGAGCGCGGCATGAACCAGCTCGCGGACGCCGTGAAGGTGACGCTCGGCCCCAAGGGCCGCAACGTCGTCCTCGAGAAGAAGTGGGGCGCCCCCACGATCACCAACGATGGTGTCTCCATCGCCAAGGAGATCGAGCTCGAGGACCCGTACGAGAAGATCGGCGCCGAGCTGGTCAAGGAAGTCGCCAAGAAGACGGACGACGTCGCCGGTGACGGTACGACCACTGCGACCGTGCTCGCCCAGGCCCTCGTCAAGGAGGGTCTGCGCAACGTAGCCGCCGGCGCCAACCCGATGGCCCTCAAGCGCGGTATCGAGAAGGCCGTCGAGGCCGTCTCCGGTGCCCTGCTCGAGCAGGCCAAGGATGTCGAGACCAAGGAGCAGATCGCCTCCACGGCCTCCATCTCCGCCGCCGACACCCAGATCGGCGAGCTCATCGCCGAGGCGATGGACAAGGTCGGCAAGGAAGGCGTCATCACCGTCGAGGAGTCCCAGACCTTCGGTCTGGAGCTGGAGCTCACCGAGGGTATGCGCTTCGACAAGGGCTACATCTCGGCGTACTTCGCCACCGACATGGAGCGGATGGAGGCGTCGCTCGACGACCCCTACATCCTGATCGCCAACTCCAAGATCGGCTCCGTCAAGGACCTGCTCCCGCTCCTGGAGAAGGTCATGCAGTCGGGCAAGCCGCTGCTGATCATCGCCGAGGACGTCGAGGGCGAGGCCCTGTCGACCCTGGTCGTCAACAAGATCCGCGGCACCTTCAAGTCCGTCGCCGTCAAGGCCCCGGGCTTCGGTGACCGTCGCAAGGCCATGCTCGGCGACATCGCCATCCTCACGGGCGGCGAGGTCATCTCCGAGGAGGTCGGCCTCAAGCTGGAGAACGCGTCCCTGGACCTCCTGGGCCGCGCCCGCAAGGTCGTCATCACCAAGGACGAGACCACCATCGTCGACGGCGCCGGGTCCTCGGACCAGGTCGGCGGCCGGGTCAACCAGATCCGCGCCGAGATCGAGAACAGCGACTCGGACTACGACCGCGAGAAGCTCCAGGAGCGCCTGGCGAAGCTCGCCGGTGGCGTCGCCGTCATCAAGGCCGGTGCCGCGACCGAGGTCGAGCTCAAGGAGCGCAAGCACCGCATCGAGGACGCCGTGCGCAACGCCAAGGCGGCCGTCGAGGAGGGCATCGTCGCCGGTGGTGGCGTGGCCCTGCTGCAGGCCTCCGCGGTGTTCGAGAAGCTGGAGCTGACGGGTGACGAGGCGACCGGCGCCAACGCCGTGAAGCTCGCCCTGGAGGCCCCGCTCAAGCAGATCGCCGTCAACGGTGGTCTCGAGGGCGGCGTCGTGGTCGAGAAGGTCCGCAACCTGACCGTGGGTTGGGGTCTGAACGCGGCCACCGGCGAGTACGTCGACATGATCGCCGAGGGCATCATCGACCCGGCGAAGGTCACGCGTTCCGCTCTGCAGAACGCCGCGTCCATCGCCGCGCTGTTCCTCACCACCGAGGCCGTCATCGCCGACAAGCCGGAGAAGGCGTCCGCGCCGGCCGGCGGCGGCATGCCGGGCGGTGACATGGACTTCTGATCGACCGGTTCCGGTTGATCAACGTCCTTACGGAGGGCGGCACTTCCTGTTCCGACAGGGGGTGCCGCCCTTCGGCGTGTCCGGGATCACAGGGCCAGGTGTCGGTGGGGCGGAATGAGATCGCCGGCGCGGGTGTTGAACATTGACCGACGTTCAATGCACGCGCACATACCATCCGGTACCCCAAGGAGTTCCCCCACGTGACCGCCACCGCCTTTCCCGCCGGCTCCCCCTCCCGCGCGGCCGAGATCCTCTCCCGGCCGATCACCCTGGGCGGCCTGACGGTCCCCAACCGCATCGTGATGGCGCCGATGACCCGCCAGTTCTCCCCGGGCGGCATCCCCGGCGAGAACGTGGCCTCGTACTACGCGCGCCGCGCCGGAGCGGGCGTCGGTCTCGTCGTCACCGAGGGCACGTACGTCGGACACGAGTCGGCCGGGCAGAGCGACCGCATCCCGCGGTTCCACGGCGAGGAGCAGCTGGCGGGCTGGGCGAAGGTCGCCGACGCGGTGCACGCGGCGGGCGGGCGGATCGTGCCGCAGCTGTGGCACATCGGCATGGTGCGCGAGCAGGGCCAGCCGCCGTACGCCGACGCCCCCGCGGTCGGCCCCTCCGGGCTGCGGATCGGTGCCACCGAGCCCACCGGCAGGGCGATGACCCAGGACGACCTGGACGACGTCATCGACGCCTTCGTCGAGGCCGCGGTCGCCGCCGAGCGGATCGGCTTCGACGGGGTCGAACTGCACGGCGCCCACGGCTACCTGCTCGACCAGTTCCTGTGGGCCGGCACCAACCGCCGCAGCGACTCCTACGGCGGTGACCCGGTCGCCCGTACCAAGTTCGCGGCGGAGATCGTGGGGTCGGTCCGCGAGGCCGTGTCCCCCGACTTCCCGATCATCTTCCGCTACTCGCAGTGGAAGCAGGACGTCTACAAGGCCCGCCTGGCCGAGACCCCCGAGGAGCTGGAGTCGATCCTGGCGCCCCTCGCGGCGGCCGGCGTCGACGCCTTCCACGCCTCCACCCGCCGCTACTGGCTCCCCGAGTTCGACGGCTCCGACCTCAACCTGGCCGGCTGGACCAAGAAGCTCACCGGCAAGCCCGTCATCACCGTCGGCTCGGTCGGCCTCGACGGCGACTTCCTCAAGGGCTTCCGCGGCGAGGGCGCCCCGCTCAAGGGCATCGACGACCTCCTCGACGCCCTGGAGCGCGAGGAGTACGACATGGTCGCCGTCGGCCGCGCCCTGCTCCAGGACCCGGAGTGGGCCTCGAAGGTCCTGGCGGGCCGCTTCGACGAACTGAAGCCGTACGACGCGGCGGCGCTGAAGACCCTGAGCTGAGCGGTGGAAGGCCGAATCCGGGGCGATGACCCCGGCAGGACGCTGGGCTAGCGTTGCGTCGTATGCGGATCATCCATCTGTCCGACACGCATCTGGACCGCACCGACGCCCCCAACCGGCACGGTGTCAACGCGACCGAATCCCTCCGTCTCATGCTCGGCGAACTGCGTCACCAGCGAGACGTCGACGCGGTCTTCGTCACCGGTGACATCGCCGATGACGGAGCCGTGGAGGCGTACACGACCGCCCGTGAGCTGATCACGGAGTTCGCGCGGCGGTGGGCCGCGCCGGTGTTCTTCACGACCGGCAACCACGACGAGCGCGAGGCGTTCGGCAAGGTGCTGGGGAGCGGGCATCTGGCGGCGGACGGCACCGAGCGGGCCGAGGCGGTCATCGGGTCGGCGCGGGGCGAGCGGGCCGCGGTGAGCACGGTGGCCGGCTGGCGGGTCGTGACCTTGGACTCGTTGGTGCCGGGCAAGGTGCACGGATGGCTGGGGGACGAGCAACTCGCCTGGCTGCGCGGGGTGTTGGCCACTCCGGCCGACGCCGCCCACGGCACGATCCTCGCCTTCCACCACCCGCCCCTCGCCCTCGACGTCGAGACACAGCGTGTCTTCGGGCTGCGCGACCCGGACGCCCTCGCGGACGTCGTCCGGGGCAGTGACGTCCGGGTCGTCCTCACCGGTCACTTCCATCTCCAGCTCTTCGGGATGCTGGCGGGGGTCCCGGTCTGGGTGACCCCCGGCGTGGTCAACCGCATCGACCTGACGACGCCGCCCGGCACGGAACGCGCGGTGCGCGGCGCGTCCGCCTCGCTGGTGGAGCTGGGCGGCGCGACGGGACCGATGTTCCACACCCTCCACGCCCGCGACCCGCGTGCCCACGAGACGGTGTACGAGCTCGACGAGGCGCGGACGCGGGAGCTGATCGAGCGGTACGTCGGGGCCGACGAGTCCCGCAACCCATGAGTGAGGAGCAGTCGATGACGACCAGCGAGCCCGCGGGGACCGTCGTGCGGACCGCCGCCGGGGCGGTGCGCGGCCGGCGGGAGGACGGGCTGGCCGTCTTCCGCGGCATCCCGTTCGCCGAACCTCCGGTGGGGGAGGCCCGGTTCGGGGCGCCGCGGCCCGTCCGGAGCTGGGACGGCACCCGGGAGGCGTACGCCTTCGGGCCGCCGCCCCCGCAGGAGTCGGGGATCCAGGGCTTCAAGGGCCCGGCGACCGAGCCGACGGGCGACGACTGGCTGACGGTCAACGTCTGGACCCCGGACCCGGATCCGGCCGCCCGCCGCCCGGTCATGGTCTGGATCTACGGCGGCGCCTACAAGCTGGGCCACGCCGGCAGCCCCGGCTACGACGCCCAGCACATCGCGCGCGAGGGCGACTTGGTCGTCGTCACCTTCAACTACCGCGTGGGCATGGAGGGTTTCGCCCGCATCGACGGAGCCCCCGCCAACCGCGGCCTGCTCGACCAGGTGGCGGCCCTGGAGTGGGTACGGGAGAACATCACGGCGTTCGGCGGCGACCCCGAACAGGTCACCGTCTTCGGGGAGTCGGCCGGGGCCGGGTCGGTGGCCTCGCTGCTGGCGATGCCGAGCGCGCGGGGCCTGTTCTCGCGGGCGATCGCGCAGAGCGTGCCCGGCACGTTCTTCTCCGACGACCTGGCCCGGGACATCACCGCGGCCATCGCCGAGGAGGCGGGCCTGCGCCCGACGGCAGCCGACCTCTCCACCCTCGCCCCGCACCGACTCACCGCGGTCGGCGAGGCGTTGGGCCAGAAGATGCGGGCGTACGGGGACCGTTGGGGTCAGGTGGCCGCGACGGCGACCCCGTTCTCGCCGGTCGTCGACGGCGAGGTCCTCCCCGTCACGCCCTGGGAGGCGCTGGCGGCGGGCGCGGCCCGGGACGTGGACCTCCTCACCGGCCACAACCGCGACGAGTACCGCCTGTTCGCGGTCCTGGCCCAACTGTCCGGAACCGCGGCCGAGGTCGGCGACGAACAGGCGGCCTGGGCCCTGCGGGCCTACGCGCCCGGGCCGGACGGCGAGCGCTCCTACCGCGCCGCCTTCCCGGACGCCACACCCGTCGAACTCTTCGAACAGGTCTGGACGGACTGGCTGTTCGCCATGCCGACCCTGCACCTGGCCGAGGCGCAGCTCAGGGGCGGCGGCCGGGCGCACGTCTACGAACTGACCTGGCCGGCCCCCGGCGCCGACGGCATCTTCGGCGCGTGCCACGGCCTGGACATCCCGCTCCTCTTCGGCACCTACGCGGCGGACCTCGGCATCCTGCTGTTCGGAGGCGCGGAGGCGCCGGCCGAGGCACGGGCCCTGTCCACCCGCTTCCGTTCCTCGTGGACGGCGTTCGCGCGCGGCGGCGACCCGGGCTGGCCGGCGTACGACGGAGAACGGCGTCTGGTCCAGGTCCTGGACGTGGACCCGCAGGTCGTGCCGTACCCGGGGGAGAGCTCGCGCCGCCTCTGGGAGGGGTACGAGTTCCGATCGCTGGCGCTGCCCAAGTAGCGGCCGGCGCCTACAAGTTGCCCAGCGGCTCGATGTCGACCTTCACCGGCGTGCCCCACACCCGCAGCACCTCGTAGTCGGTGAACTCGTGCACGAGCCGGTACGCCATGGCGGCCCGGGGCGCGCGGCGCTGGGCGGTGAGATACAGCTCCGCCTCGTGCCGGTCCCGCCGTGGCGTACCGCACAGCTGCCACTCCTGCCCGTTCCACAGCTCCGGCAGCCAGCGCTCCTGGGGCTGCGGGCGGTCGGCGCGGACGCCGTAGCGGGACGAGGCGGCGGTGTCGGCGCTCCTGGCCGGCATGGCGGGTCCGTTGAACTCGGCCCGGCGGGCGGAGCGGCGGCGGGTCTCGCAGAGCAGGCACAGGTCGTGGGCGTTCTCGTCGACCGGGCCGTTCGGGTGCTCGGGGCAGCGGGTGGCGGGCGCGGCGCCGGTGACGCTCTCGTCCAGCAGGTCCAGGGCGCGGCGCAGATCGGCCCTGGCCTCGTGCAGCTTGGCGTCCGGGGTGTCGGTGGAGAGCGTCTCGCCGTGCTCACCGAGGAGCCGGAGGGCGCGACCGAGGGCGGTGAGCTGGGCGTGGTTCACGGTGTGAGCCTTTCAAATGCGCACGGTTCAGGCCAACCTGCGGTCCCGGACCGGCGATTGTTGACGATTCTGGCGCCAATTCATCGGATTCACAGGAGGTCTTAAGCAACCACTGTTGCACTCGTGCCGCCCGAGCCGCTCAGAGAAGAGACGGAAGTGAAGCGAGTGAAGCGCAGAACTGTGGTCATGGGGCTCACCGCGGCCGCCGCGGCACCGTCCGTGGGGTTCGCCACCGGCGCCGGCGCGTCCACCAGGTCGAGCGCGTCCGACGAGTTGAGCGTGTCAGGCGAGTCGAGTGGGTCCGGGACGGACGCCTCGCTGGTCTTCGACCCGAGTGCCTACACCGAGCTCACCACCAGCATCACCGACACCGAAGGCACCGCGCACTCGGTGACGTACCACTTCTACAAGGTCGCCAGTTACGTGGCGAACCCGGTCGACGTCACCTACCAGGGCCTCAACGTCAGCGTCCCCGTGTCGGTGGACGGGACGGCCGTCGACGCGACCGGCGCGCCGATCCTGTTCGCCAACTCCGTCGGCGGCTACATGCCGTCCTCGGTGGCGAACGCGACCGGCATCGGCGGCGGAGGCGGCGCGGGCGGACCGGGCGGTCCCGGTGGTCCCGGCGGCGGCGACAGCGGCCCGAACCGCACCCAGCTCTCGCTCCTCGCCGGGTACGTGGTCGTCGAGCCGGGCGCCCGCGGCCGTACGCTCGTCGACTCCTCCGGTGTGTACTACGGCGTCGCGCCCGCCGCGATCGTCGACCTCAAGGCGGCCGTGCGCTACCTGCGCCTCAACCGGGGCCTGATTCCCGGGAACGTCGAGCGGATCGTGTCGTCCGGCACGAGCGCGGGCGGCGCGCTGTCCGCGCTGCTGGGCGCGTCGGGCGACAGCCCGCTCTACGAGCCGTACCTGCGTGAGCTGGGCGCGGCGGACACGAGCGACGCGATCTTCGCGAGCGGCGACTGGTGCCCGATCACCGACCTCGAACACGCGGACATGTCCTACGAGTGGTGCTGGGGCGACAACCCGCTCGCGGACGGCACATCGGTCGACCAGACCGTCTCCGCGGACCTGAAAGCCGAGTTCACAGGCTACTTGGCGGCCCTCCACCTCACGGCCCCCGGCTTCGGCCGCCTGACCGTCCGCAACCTCGACGACTACCTGGTCAGGACCCACCTGGAGCCCTCGGCCGGCCGCTACCTCGCCGTCCTCTCGGACGCCGACCGCACGACGTACCTGACGGCCAACCCCTTCATCACCTGGGACGGCTCGAAAGCCGGCTTCACCTGGGCGGACTTCCTCACGCACGTCGGCGCCCGCAAGAAGAGCGCGCCGTCCTTCGACGCGTTCGACCTGTCGACGCCGGAGTGCAACGAGTTCGGCGACGGCACCACGATCGCCCGTCACTTCACGCGCTACGGCCAGGAGCACGACACCTCCGGCTCCACCGCCACCCGCCTCGACGCCGACATCCCCGAGAAGCTGCACGCGATGAACCCGATGTACCACCTGGTCGACAAGGTCAACCCGCACCGCTCCCGGCACTGGTGGATCCGCCTCGGCACCAAGGACAGCGACACCTCCCTCACCGTCGCGTCCAACCTCGCCGCCCGCCTGGGTGAGCTGGGCGACGACGTCGACCTGAAGTACTACTGGGACGCGGGCCACGGCGCCGACAACGACCCCGGTGATTTCGTCACGTGGATCGCGCGGGTGTCGGGGCACCGGTCGTCGGGACGCCGGTCGTCGTGACCGCGGGCCTGAACAGCGCGTACGTGGCGAGAAAGCCGACCAGGTAGCCGGTCAGCAGCCCGCCGCCGTAGACGGACACCGTCAGGGCCGGGCTCCCGTTCCCCGCGAGCAGCGGGAACAGGGCCCAGCCCGACGGTCCGATGGCCGTCGCCCCCACCCGGTCGCCGAGCAGCGCGAAGAACCCGACGAAGGCACCCCCGGCCGCGCCGCCCGCGCAGGCGGTGAGGAACGGCCGCCCGAGGGGCAGCGAGACGCCGTAGATGAGCGGCTCCCCGATCCCCAACAGCCCCGCCGGGAGCGCGGACTTGATGGTCGTACGCAGTGAGACGTCGTGCCGCATCCGGACGTACACGGCGACCGCCGCACCCACCTGTCCCGCACCCGCCATCGCCAGCAACGGGAGCAGCACGGTGTACCCCTGCTGCTCGATGAGCGTGGTGTGGATGGGGATCAGCGCCTGGTGCAGCCCCAGCATCACCAGCGGCAGGAACAGGCCGCCGAGGACCAGCCCGGCGAACGGTCCCGCCGTCTCCAGCAGCCAGTTCGCGCCCGTACCGATGGCGGACGAGACCGCGCCGGCCGCGTACATCAGCCCGTAGAGCGTGGCGAGCCCGGCGAGCAGGACGGTGAGGGTCGGGGTGACCAGCACGTCGAGGGTGGCCGGCACCCAGCTCCGGCACCACTTCTCGATGTACGTCGCGAGGAGCGCGGCGGCGAGCGCGCCGAGGACACCGCCCTGCCCGGGGGAGAGGGCGACCCCGAAGGCGGTCACCTTGGCCACGCCCGGATAGATGACGATCGCGGCGACGGCCCCGCCGAGCACGGGCGTACCGCCGAATTCCTTGGCGGTGTTGTAGCCGACGAACACGGCGATCAGCGCCATGAAGGCGGAGGCGACGGAGGTCAGGGCGGGGGTCAGGCCGGGCAGCCAACCCAGGTTGAGGAGCAGCCCGTTGAGGCCGGCGAGGATGCCGCAGCCGATGAGGGCGGGGATGAGGGGGACGAAGATGTTCGCGACGCGGCGCAGCAGGAGTTTGCCGGGGGTCGCGTTGCGTCTGCGCCGCTCCTCCTTCAACTCGGCTCCCCGCGCGGCCAGTTCACCGGCGCTGCCCACCAACTTCTCGAACTCGGGCGTCACTCGGGCCACCACTCCGGGCCCCAGCACGATCTGATACGTGTCGTCGTCCACGACGCCGAGCACCCCCGGCACCCCCCGCACCGCCTCCTCGTCCACGAGCGACCGGTCGTCCAGCCCCAGCCGCAGCCGGGTCATGCAGTGGGCGACGGAGGTGACGTTGGCCGCTCCTCCGACGAGGGGGAGGAGCGCGGCGGCGAGATCCCGGGGGGTAGACATCCCCCGAGAGTGCTGGTCAGCGGGGTGCCGCCGCCAGCGCGGCACGCAGATGTCCGCCGGACTCCTCCAGAAGGCGGGCGGCCGTCGGCCCGTCGACGCCGGCGAGGAGCGTCAGGATCGCGTTCTTCACCTCACCGTCGGTCGCCGCGAGCGCCCGCTCGATCTCCTCGTCCCCGGCACCGGTGGCCAGCGCGACGATCCGCCGCGAACGGGCCCGCAGCTTCTCGTTCGAGGCGCGTACGTCGACCATCAGGTTCCCGTACGTCTTGCCCAGCCGGATCATCGTGATCGTGGAAAGCATGTTGAGTACGAGCTTCTGCGCGGTGCCGGCCTTGAGCCGGGTCGACCCGGTGACCAGCTCGGGCCCCACGACCACCTCGATCCCGTGTTCGGCGGCGGCACCGAGCGCACTGCCCGCGTTGCAGGACAGTCCGACGGTCAACGCGCCGAGCCCACGGGCGTGTTCGACGGCGGCGATGGCGTACGGGGTCCGGCCGGAGGCGGAGATCCCGACGACGGTGTCGGCGGGGGTGAGGGAGAGGGCGTCCAGATCGGCACGGGCGAACTCGGCGGAGTCCTCGGCTCCTTCCACCGACGTCACCATGGCCTCCGGCCCACCGGCGATGAGCCCGACGACCTCGTCCGGGTCGGTGTTGAAGGTGGGCGGACACTCGGAGGCGTCCAGCACGCCGAGCCGTCCGGCGGTACCGGCACCGGCGTAGACGAGCCGCCCGCCGCGGGCCATGCGTTCGGCGATGGCGTCGATGGCGGCGGCGATCTCGGGAAGCCGCCGAGCGACGGCGGTGGGAACGGTCGTGTCCTCGCCGTTCATGAGCCGGGCGATGTCGAGGGTGGGGAGCTGATCGATCTCGGCGAGCTCAGGCCGAAAGGCCTCGGTGGTCAGGGACTCCAACTGGGCTTGCAGATCACGGTGGTTGTTGGAGGTGGAGGTCATGAGGTGCGGCTCTTTCAATCGTGCGGTGACGGAGAAGGTGCGGTCTAGCGACGGTGCCGATGAGCCAGCGCTTCGTACGACGCGGCCAACGCCGGTGCCGCCGCCTCGTAGGTCCGCTGTGCCACCCCCACGAACAGGCAGTCCACGACAAGCAGCTGACTCGTCCGGGAGGACATCGCCGCGGGCCGCAACTCACTCTCCCGAGCGGTGGACGTCGTGAGCACATGATCCGCGTACTGAGCGACCGCCCCGTTGGGCCGCCCGGTGATCGCCACCGTCGTCGCGCCCCGCTCGAAGGCGACCCGCAACGGCTCGATGACGTCCCCGGTGGACCCGGAGTGCGTGATGGCGATGGCCACATCCCCGGCCCGCAGCTGCACGGCGTTCGTGACGGCGAGATGCGGATCACTGTGCGCGTGGGCTATGAGCCCTATGCGCAGCAACTTCTGCGTGAGGTCCTGGGCGACGAGCCCGCTCGCACCGATCCCGTAGACGTCGATCCGCCGAGCCGCGGCGGCCGCGGTGACCGCCGCCCCCAACTGCACCGTGTCGAGCCCCGCAGCGGTGTCCGCGAGGGTCTGCTGCTCGTCGTAGGCGAGTTTCGCGACGACGTCGGCGATGGGGTCGTCCACCGCGATGTCGGTCGTGATGGCGGGCGCGCGCCCGGACTGCTGCTGGGCGGCGAGGCCGGCGAGGGCGAGGCGCAGGTCGCGGTAGCCGGGGTAGCCGAGGATGCGGGCGGTGCGGACGACCGTCGCCTCGCTGGTGCCGGTGAGTTCGGCGAGGCCGGTGACCGTCAGGGCCGCGCAGCCGGCGGGGTCGTTCGCGACGGCCTCGGCGACGCGCTGCATGGAGCGGGTCATCGAGGGCGCGAGGGTGCGGACCTTGGCGGCGAGAGCGGCGGGGGCGGGGCCGGCGCGGTCGGCGAAAATTTCCTTCACTTTCTGGGTCACGTATGAAAGATATTTTCGGCTCGGTGTCGCGGTCAAGAGTGCGCACAATAGGGGCATGAACCCCATCGACCCTCCGGAGATCGACCCCTTGGAGCAGGCGTTGCACGCGGCACGCGCCCTCGTGCTCGCCGATCTGGCCGCGGGCGCGGTCGCCGAGGCGGACGTGGTGTCCCTGGTCGAGGACTCCGTCGTGCAGCGGCGCTGGTGGGTCGAGCAGTGGCCGGAGGGCGTGGAGTACGTCGCCGGACTGATCGCCCAGGACGTCCAGGACGCCCTCCTGGAACGGTACGGCCGCTGGCCCCTGTGCCCGGTGTGCGGCGCGGGCGACCCCCACGCGCTGGAGGTCGAGCCGGAACTGGGCCCCGACCCGCACTGGGTCTGCCACCAGGCGGGCGTGAAGGTCGCGGCGGTCGGCACGCTGGGGCCGGCGACGGGCGGGACGCCGACCTCATGAGAGCACCCGTGACGGTCCGGGTGAGGCGCCCGTGACGATCTATATCGACCCGCCGACCTGGCCGGGCCACGGCCGCATGTGGTCCCACCTGGTCAGCGACGTCTCGTACGACGAACTGCACGTGTTCGCGGACGCGTTGGGCGTGCCTCGGCGTGCCTTCGAGCGGGATCACTATGACTTGCCGTCGCATCGGTACGGGGATGCGGTGGGGGCGGGGGCGCTGGAGGTCAGCAGCCGGGAAGTGGTGCGGCTGCTGACGGCGGCGGGGCTGCGGCGGCCGAAGGGACGGGCGGCTCCGGGTCGACCGGGCTGAACCGGGTCAGCGCAGTTCGAACGCCAGCCCCTCCTCGTCCGCGCTCACCCGCGTGTACCCCACCCGCGACACCACCGCCTGGGACGCCAGGTTGTCCCGGTCGATCGTCGCGAGGAGGGCGTTCACGTCGTCCCGGGCCAGGGCCCACTGGGAGAGGGTGCGCAGGGCCTCGGTCGCGTAGCCGCGGCCGCGGGCGCCTTCGACGAGGTCGTAGCCGACCTCCGCGCGGCCGTCCTCGTCGGGGACGCCGTGGAAGCCCATGCCGCCGACCGCGAGACCGTCCTCGCGGACGAGGACGAAGAGGCCGAACTCGGGCCGGTGCACGCCCGCTTCGTAGGCCTTGAGGACCATCCCGGACGCTTCCCGGGTGCCCGAATAGGGGCCGCCCACCACCCAGTTGAAGCCGCCGTCACCGCCCGCCGCCAGGTCGGCGACGGCCGCGGGGGTGGCGCCTTCGAGGGTGAGGCGGTCGGAGTGCAGGACCAGGTTGTTGTTCCAGCGCCATTCGGTGCGCAGGGCACGGCCGGGCAGGGCGATGCGGCCGGTGGCGTGCAGGAGCGTGCGCCACGGGTCGGGGTCGGGCTGGACGTGCGGGAAGATGCGCGTGACGACGAACTCGGCCAGCGCGGCCGGGGGTTGGTAGGGCAGACCGAGGCCCTCGGCGATGTCGTACGTGTGCACCAGGACCTCCGCCATCCCCATCGCGGCGAAGCCCTCACGGTTCGCGCTGCGGAAGGGGTACGGGTGGAAGGCGCGGACCTCGCGCGGGGTGGTGCGGAGCGTGGCGGCGAACAGGGCGCCCGTCGTCTCGATCACCTGCACGACACCCGCGTTGTCGATGTCGTCCTCGGGCACCACCTCGAAGGGCACGTAGGCGTCCCGCGCGCGTCCCGCCAACTGCCCGGCGTACGCGATCAGATCCTCGGCGATGTGGAACGCCGTGCGTCGGCAGTCCCACTCGAGACCACCGGCCGGCACCGACTCCCAGTCCCGGTCCAGCGCCATCCGCAGCGTCGCCACACAGCCCGCGACGGCTTCTTCCACCCGTTCCACACCCCATTCACGCATGGTTCGCAGATTAGGTGGCCGGGTCCGTCGTGGTCGACAGCATTTCCAGCTCGGCGGCCAGGTTGTACCGAGCCGTCGCCTCCCATTCCCGCAGGCCGTAGGGGGTGCGGAACAGCCCCGGAAGATCGAGCAGTTGCCGCAGGATCGCCGAACGGCCTTCCCTGAACGCCTCGTTCGGCACGAAGTGGTACTCCTCGCGGACCTCCGCCGTGTAGGCCGCGTACGCCGACGGAGGCGCCGCCAGGATCGCGAGGTCCGCGTCGGAGAGGACCGCGCCGTTCGCGTCGGCGGGCTCGGGGGCGTGGGTGACGGTCAGGCGGACCAGGCGGGCCACCTCGGCCGTCCCGTCCGGCGACACCCCGGCCTCGGCCAGCGCGCGCTCCGCGAGCCGCGCCGACCGCTCCTCGTTCTCCGAGCGGTCGGGCAGGTAGACCGCGTCGTGGAACCACGCGGCCAGGCGTACGAGGTCCGGGTCCTCGGCGTACTCCGCCAGTACGTCGATGCGGTCCAGGACCGCCGTGAGGTGCGTGAGCGTGTGGTAGCGGCGCTGCGGCTCCTGCCAGCGGGCCAGCAGGTCGTCGGCGTAGGGGAGCGGGTCGGGGCCCGCGGCACGGGCGCCGTCCAGGGCACGGGACCAGCGCAGACGGAGGGCATCGAAGTCGGCCATGGCGCCATTGTCCCCGTTGTCCCGGTGACCTCGGAGCGGCGGTCGCCCTAGCGTGGGTGCCATGACTGATCCATACCAGGTACGGGACCCCGAACTCCCCGGTCGGCTGCTGAGCGTCGAGCGCGACGACCTCGTGCCGCTGCTGCGGGCCCGGTCCGACGCGGACTTCGCGCTGCCGACGATCGGCTGTCCGGCGTGGACGGTGCGGGAGGTGCTCGCGCACTGTGCGGCTGCGCTGATGCGGGTGGTGGAGAGCCGCTTCGAGCAGGGTGTCTTCTCCCCGGAGGCCAACGACCGGGACATCGCCGAGCGGGCCGGGTGGACGAACGCGCAGGTCGTCGACGAGCTGGAGCGCGGGATGACCGAGGCCGGGCCGGTGATCGCCAAGGCCGGCGGGGCGCTGGACATGATCGCGCTGGGGGAGTGGGTGCACGCCGGTGACGTGCGCGAGGTCCTCGGGGCGCCGGGGGCGTACGCCGGGGCCGGGCTGCCGGACGCGCTCACCCTGCTCGTGCGCGTCACCCGGGAGCGGGAGCACCTCCCGCTGCACGCCGACCTCGACGACGTGGACGAGCCGCTGCGCCTGGGCGCCGTGACCGCGCCGCGCCCACCCGCGCGCTACATCGGCGAGGCCGCCACGCTCGTACGGCTGTACGCGGGGCGGCCGGTGGCGGCGGGAACCTCGTACGAGCTCGCCGGGGCGGAGGAGGGGGAGCTGAAGATCTTCAGGTGAACGGTCAGGGACTTGTCGTTGACGGGACAGCGTCTTGCCGTTGACCGGTCAAGGTCTTGCCGTGACCGGATTCAGGCGCTCGGCCCGGCGACTTCACGTGACGAACGTGACAAGCGTGACGAGGGCGACGGGGCGATCTCGCGGTCCCCTGCCTGCCCGGCTACCCTGAGATTGGACTAGACCTGTAGCCGCTCCAGGGGAACACGACGGAAGGGGTCCTATGAGCACGCGTGCAGTCCTGGAGGTGATCGCCCTCGACGTCGAGGACGCGGTCGCCGCCCAGGCCGGAGGTGCGGACCGCCTCGAACTGATCACCGACATGGCGGCCGACGGGCTCACCCCGTCGGTGCGGACCTTCGCCGGGATCCGGGCCGCCGTCGACATCGATCTGCGCGTGATGCTGCGACTCACCGACGGTTTCGCCGCCGGCCCCGCCGAGGACGTCGAGCGGCTGGTCCGGATCGCGTTGGAGATGCGGGACGCGGGCGCCGAGGAGTTCGTGCTCGGCTTCCTCGACGCCGGGGGCGGGGTGGACCTCGGGGTCGTGGAGCGGCTGGCCGGGGAGCTGGACGGGTGCCGGTGGACGTTCCACCGGGCCATCGACCACGCGGCCGACCGGGCCGCCCTGCGCAAGCAGCTCGCCGACCTGCCCGGCCTCGACACCTACCTCACCGCGGGGTCCGCCGCCGGGGTCGACGACGGCCTGCCCACGCTGCTCGCCGAGGCGGCGCACCGCGGGGAGCCCGGGTACGAGCCCCGGCTCCTCGTCGGCGGCGGCCTGCGCCTCGACCACGTGCCCGCACTGCGCGCCGCCGGTTTCGACGCCTTCCACATCGGCGGCGCGGCCCGCCCCGCCGGCTGGGACGAGCCGGTGTCGACGGCGGCGGTCGCCGAGTGGCGGGCGGTGCTGGACGGGAAGTGAGCGGACCCGTACTGAACGGGACGCGAGCGGACGGTACTGAACGGAACGCGAGCGGGCGGTGACCTGCCGGCCGAGCGACCTCTCGGTCGGGTGACTTGCCGGTCGCGTGAGCCCTTGGTCGGGTGACTTGCCGATCGCGTGAGCCCTCGGGCAGGTGCCCTGCGGGTCGCGTGAGCCCTCGGTCCCCCGACCCCGCCGGTCAAGTGGGCCCGAGGTCAGTCGAGTTGCGCGGGCAGCGCCCCCGCATGGGTCACGATCAGTCCCGACACCGCCCGGGTCAGCGTCACGTACAGGCGGCGCAGGCCGGTGCGTTCGTCCGGTTCGCCGTCGACCACGGCCCGCGGTTCGTCGAGGACCACGTAGTCGTACTCCAGGCCCTTGGCGAGGGACGCCGGGACCAGGGTGAGACGGGTCTCCGCCGTCGTCTCCTCACCCGGGGCGAGGTACGACAGACCCGCCGCCGTCAGTGCTTCGGCCAGCTCCGGGACGCGCGCGTCCGCCGCGATCAGGCCCGTCGAGCCCTCGTGGGCCAGCAACTCCTCGCAGGCCGCGACCACTTCGGCCGTGCCGGTGACCGGGCGGAGCGCGAAGAAGCCCGGGTTCTCGCGGACCGACGCCACCGGGGTGAGGCCCGGCGCGATGTGCGGGAGCAGCCGGGAGGCGTACGTGATGACGTCCGTCGGCACGCGGAAACCGGCCGTCAGCTCCTCGATGACGCCCTCCGTCTTGCCCAGGTGGGCCAGCGCCTCGTCCCAACTCCGCGTCGCCCAGGGCGTGGTGCCCTGCGCCAGATCGCCGAGGACGGTCGCGGAACCGGTGGTGCAGCGCCGCCCCACCGCCCGGTACTGCATCGGCGACAGGTCCTGCGCCTCGTCCAGCACCACATGCCCCAGCGAGTGCGTGCGCTGCACGAGATCCGTCGCCTCGTCGATCAACACCGCGTCCGCAGGCGCCCACTTGGCCGCCTTCACCGACCGCACGGGCCTGGCCCACAGGATCGTCTTGCGCTCGTCCTCAGTGAGGATCCCGTCGGAGTGCGCGGCGAGGAAATCCGCGTCCGTGAGCAGCCGCAGCACGAGCTTCGCCGGGTCGACCGGCGGCCATACGGCCTTCACCGCCGCCTTGACCGCGCTGTTGCGGGCCACCGCGTCCTGCACCCGGTCGTCCGGCGCCTCGCCCGACCGCTCCATCTGCACCAGCACGGCATGCGCGATGCGCTGCGGCAGGGCCTCGCGGGCGGCACCGTAGCGGATCCCGCGCTCCAGCAACTCCCGCACGATGTCCTCGAGTTCGTACGCCGGCACCCGCCACCGGCGTGACCCGCGCACCACGACGACCTGCTCCGTCGGCATCGTCACGTGGGCGTAGACGGCCCGGCGCAGCACCTCGGCCATCCGCGCGTCGCCCTTGATGATCGCCGCCGCCGCGTCGTCCGTGCCCCGCACCTCGACGCTCCCCGCGACCAGGTCGTCCACGGTCGCCTGCCGCACGCTCAACTCACCCAGCGCGGGCAGCACTTGCTCGATGTAGTGCAGGAAGGACCGGTTCGGCCCGATGACGAGGGTGCCGGTGCGGGCGAGCCGCTCGCGATGGGCGTAGAGCAGATAGGCGACCCGGTGCAGACCGACGGCCGTCTTCCCCGTCCCCGGCCCGCCCTGCACGCACACCGTCCCGCCCAGCCCGCTGCGCACGATCTCGTCCTGCTCGGGCTGGATGGTCGCCACGATGTCCCGCATCGGACCCACGCGCGGGCGCTCGATCTCCCGCTGGAGCAGCTTGCTGGTCCGCGCGGCCTCCGTCGGGTCGGAGAGGTGCTCGTCCTCGTACGCCGTGAGGTCGCCGCCGGTGTACCCGAAGCGGCGGCGCAGCGCGATGTCCAGCGGGTCCTTCTTGGACGCCCGGTAGAACGGCTGCGAGACCGGCGCGCGCCAGTCGATGACCATCGGGTCGCCGTCGTGGTCGTGCACGTGCCGGCGCCCGATGTAGAAGCGCTCACCGTCCGCGCCCTCCGCCCGGTCGGCGCCGGGGGAGTGCAGGTAGTCGAGGCGGCCGAAGAAGAGCGGGGTGTCGCTGAGGTCGGCCAGTGCCTTGATGCGGTCGTCGATCTGGCGGGACAGCACCTCGGCGTTGACCCAGTTCGCGGTGACGTCACTGATGTCCAGCGACTCGACGTCCTCCCGCATGGCGCGCAGCGCGGCACGGGAGGAGGCGAGGTGGGAACGCTCCCGGGAGAGGGGGTCGTCGAGAGGGTCGTGGGCGGGCGTGGACAAGGGGGTGCCTCCGAAGGCCTGCGGTGTGGACCGGCGCGGGGGAGCGGCGCGGCTGTGCGGGATGCCGACCGGTTTCCGTCCGGCCGACGGCACTCCGGGAAGGGAGGCGGGCAAGAGCGGAGATTCTAGGTCAGGCGCGCAGGGGGAAGCCAACCAATTACGCACGGGCGGAGGGCGACCGATCGACGGGGCCGGCAAGCGGGGCCGCGTCCATCCCCTAGGGGATGCTCCCCTCCTCCCGTGGGGGAACGGGTCGCCCCACAGTCGTACGAGACGACGACCCCGCTTCGCCCCCCAGACCGATGCCCTCCTTACGTGCCAAAAGCCACCATGGAGACATGAGCGCAGCAACCTTCACCCCAGCCCCCGCCCCCCGGCCGCCCCGCGCCAGCGGTGCCACGGCCGTCGAGGGCAGCCACCCCCACCGCGTCGGCAACGCCCTGCGCGCGATCAAGGTCTTCGCCGGCGCCGCCTTCAGCGTCGTGATACTCGGCGAGTACGGCGAGGAAGCCGGCATCCGCCGCAAGTGACCCGGCGGCCCCTCCCGGACTGCTCCCTCAGCTCTCCTCCGCCAGCAGCTCGTCCGCGTCCATGATCCGGTACGCGTACCCCTGCTCCGCCAGGAACCGCTGCCGGTGGGCCGCGAAGTCCTGGTCGAGGGTGTCGCGGGCGACCACGGAGTAGAAGTGCGCCTGGTGGCCGTCGGCCTTGGGCCGGAGCACCCGGCCGAGCCGCTGCGCCTCCTCCTGCCGCGACCCGAAGGTCCCCGACACCTGGACGGCGACGGTCGCCTCCGGCAGGTCGATGGAGAAGTTGGCGACCTTCGAGACGACGAGCACGCTGATCTCGCCCTCACGGAAGGCGCCGAAGAGCTTCTCGCGCTGCGCGTTGGAGGTCTCGCCCTTGATGACGGGGGCGTTCAAGTGCTCGCCCAGTTCGTCGAGTTGGTCGATGTACTGGCCGATGACGAGGATCTGCTGACCCGCGAAGCGCCGCACGATCGCCTCGGTGACCTTGCGCTTGGTCTCCGTCGTCGCACAGAACCGGTACTTCTCCTCGGCCTCGGCCGTGGCGTAGGCGAGCCGTTCGGAGTCGGTGAGGTTGACCCGGACCTCGACGCAGTCGGCGGGCGCGATGTACCCCTGCGCCTCGATCTCCTTCCACGGTGCGTCGAACCGCTTCGGACCGATCAGCGAGAACACGTCCGACTCACGCCCGTCCTCACGGACCAGGGTCGCCGTCAGGCCGAGCCGGCGCCGCGCCTGGAGATCCGCCGTGAACTTGAAGACCGGCGCGGGCAGCAGGTGCACCTCGTCGTAGAGGATCAGACCCCAGTCACGGGAATCGAAGAGCTCGAGGTGCGGGTAGACGCCCTTCCGCTTCGTCGTCAGCACCTGGTACGTGGCGATGGTGACCGGGCGGATCTCCTTGCGGGTACCGCTGTACTCCCCGATCTCCTCCTCGGTCAGCGAGGTCCGCTTGATCAGCTCGTGCTTCCACTGCCGGGCGGAGACGGTGTTGGTGACGAGGATGAGGGTGGTCGACTTGGCCTGGGCCATCGCGCCCGCGCCGACGAGGGTCTTGCCCGCCCCACAGGGCAGGACGACGACACCGGACCCGCCGTGCCAGAAGTTCTCCACGGCCTGCTTCTGGTACGGCCGCAGCGCCCACCCGTTCTCGTCCAGCTCGATCGGGTGCGCCTCGCCGTCCACGTACCCGGCGAGGTCCTCGGCGGGCCAGCCCAGCTTCAGCAGCGCCTGCTTGATCTGGCCGCGCTCGGAGGGGTGCACGGCGACGGTGTCGGGGTCGATCCGGATGCCGACCAGCGGGGCGATCCGCTTGGAGCGCAGGATCTCCTCAAGCACCGGCCGGTCGGTGGTGGTGAGCACGAGCCCGTGGGCCGGGTCCTTGCTGAGGGTCAGCCGCCCGTAGCGGTCCATGGTCTCGGCGACGTCGACGAGCAGCGCGTGCGGCACGGGGTAGCGGCTGTACTGCACGAGGGCGTCCACGACCTGCTCGGCGTCGTGCCCGGCCGCCCGCGCGTTCCACAGCCCGAGCGGGGTGACGCGGTAGGTGTGGATGTGCTCGGGCGCCCGCTCCAGTTCCGCGAACGCCGCGATGGCCCGACGGCACTCGTCGGCCTGCTCGTGGTCGACCTCGAGGAGCAGCGTCTTGTCGGACTGGACGATCAGCGGACCGTTCACGTACGTACATCCCTTCGGCACGGGCCAAACGTCCAGTGTGCCTTACCGCCCCCTGTTCGGGGTGGGGCGCGGCTCACACCCGACATGCCCCCCGTGCAACCCCGAGCCCCCGCCAGCTGTCTTGACCGGCGGGACCCGCGTGCACGCGCGGGTCGGGGAGGAGCGTGGGGTGATGTCGGTACGCAGGTGGGGGACCGGCCTGGGAGCCACGGGTGTGCTGGTGGCGACGGGCGCGTGGGTGGTGCTGCCGGCGGACGTCGACGCGCGGTTGTGGGACGAGGTGCGGCCGGCGATCGAGGCCCGCCTGGTGGCCGACTCGGCGGGCACGGGGTACCCGTACCGGGGCGCGCGCTGGTTCTGCCGCGCCGAGCCCCTCGACCTCGCCGAGCACGACGGCGTCGTCCGGGCCGGGGTGAACACCCTGTGCCTCGAGTACGGCACCCGCGCGGGCGCCCTCCTGGAGTGCGCCGGCGCCGCAATCCCGCAGGTCGTCCGCCTGAAACGCGATTCCGACGGCACGTACCAGGTCACCTCCCGCGAGGAACCCCCGGACGGCGAGGGCTACGGCGACTGGCTGGCCGCCCACTTCAGCCTCGCGTCAGAGCCGACCACGACCGACTCCGTGCAGCACGCCCCCTTGGCAGCCGCAGCCCGCACCCACTTCAACCTCCCGACGAACGCCCCGATCAGGGACTGCTGAGCGCCCCGCCGGGCCCGGGCTACTCCCCGTCGTCCGCCAGTTCCGCCACTCCCGTCACCCGGTGCAGCGGGTACGTGCGTACCTCGTCGGCCGTGTGGTCGTAGGCCGTGACGAAGCCGCCCTCGACGCGGATGGGGGCGATGACGCGTTGGCTGGCGGCGCCCTCCGCGTTGACGTAGCCGATCCAGAGGGTCTCGCCGGTGAGGACGGCGGCCTGCATGGTGGCGAGGGTCTCGGCGGCGGTGGTGCGGGGGAGGGCGCCGCCGGAGACGGGGGCCGCGGACGGCTTGCGCGGGGTCGTGGAGGCCAGGTCGCCCGCGCGGATGGCGCGGATCGCCGCCGACAGGAGCGTGGCGTCCGGGGTGGGCGGACCGTCGGGGACCGGCTCGGGGGCCGTGCGCGGCGGGGTGCGGTGGGCGTCGGCGCGGGTGATCAGGACGTCGCCGTCGGCCGACTCGGCGGCCGGCGCGAAGCCCATCGCGCGCAGCCCGTCGAGCAGCGCCGCCGGATCGGCCTGGGTGGCCAGCACGGTCGGCGCGAGGCGGCGCAGCCGCAGTCCGGCGGCCCGCTTGTCGGCGAGGATCTCGTTCAGCACGGCGTCGTCGTCGCAGCGCACGTACGCCGAGGCCGCCCCCACCCGCAACCGGCCGTGTCTGCGGGCCACGTCGTCGATCAGATACGTCAGCGGCTGCGGCACCGGCGTCCGCGAGTGCGCGGCCAGGAACGCGTGCAGGTCGCCGGCCGCGCGCCCGGCGTCCAGGGCCCGTCGTACCGAACCCGGTGTGAAGCGGTACACCGTCGCCCCGCCCTTGGACTCCACGTCCGCGAGCACGTCCAGCATGTCCGCCAGCGGACGTTCCAGCGGTCCCGGCGCCACCGCGGTCAGGTCGGCCTGGAGCAGGACGTGGTCCAGCGGCTCGGGGAGGAGGGGGGCGAGGAGACGGATGGCGGCGGCCGAGGCGGTGGCCTGTTCGGCGGGGGTGAGGGGTTCCAGGGGAGGGCGCGAGGTCGGGGCCGCGGTGTGGTGGACGGGGAGTTTGTCGCCCGGGACCTCCGGCAGGGTCTGCGACGGCGAAGGAGCCGGCGCGCCGAGCAGCGCCCGGCCGTGTGCCGACAGCGCGCCCCTGCCCGTCACGCCCAGCATCTCCGCCTCCGACAGGGTCCACCCGGCGAGCCGGGCACGCAGGTCGTCGCCGGGCTGGGGGCCGCGCGGCGGGCGTTCCCAGCGCAGTCGGGCCAGCACGGAGTCGGCGGCCGGCGCGGCGCCCTCCGGCAACCCCGCGAGCAGGCTCAGCACCCGGTGCCGTACCTCCGGCGCGGCCGAGCGGTCGAGGCCGGGCCCGAGGGCCGCCAGTGAACGGTCCTTCGCGTCCCGCCCCCCGACCAGGCCGGACGTCCGCGTCGCCGTCAGCCACGCCTCCGCGAGCCGGGCCCACCGTTCGGCGGCCGGCCGCTCCAGCCACTCGTCGTAGGCCGGGGTCGCCGCGTACCGCTCGTCGGCCTCGCCGTCGGACGCCAACAGCCCGGCCGCGTAGGCGAGTTCGACCCAGAACGCGGCCACGGGCTCGGGCAGGTCGAGGGCGACGGCGGTCCGCTTGAGATCGCGCACGCTCAGTCCGCCCGCCCGCAGCACGGCGGGCCCGCCCTCGTGCCAGTCCTTCAGCAGCTCCGCCACGGTCGCGAGCGCGGTGTACGCCTGCCCGGCCGCCGCCGCGTCCACAACCTGTGGACGGTGCACGGCGGTCGGCTCCACCGCCGGCGGCACCGGCTCGGTGGTGCGATGCGCATGACCGCCACGCAGGTGGAGGGCCACCTCGCGGGGGAGTACGACCGTGCCGGGCGCCGTCGGCAGCAGCAGCCCGCGGTCGAGCAGCCACCGCAGCCGGGGCGCCGGATCCGCCGTGACCTGCCCGTACGGCGGCCCCCACACCAGTCGCGCCAGCACCTCCAGCGACTCCGCCGGCGCCTGCTCCAGCAGCGCCGCCATCCGCTTGCGGTCGCCGTACAGCCCGGTGAGCGCGGCCACCGCCGAGACCGCGTCGTGCGTCGAGGGCAGCCCGGCCGCGCCCACGATCTCCTGGATCCGCCCCGGCGACATCCCCGCCGTCGCCTCCGCGACCGTCGGCCCGAGCCCCGTCGGCGACGGATGCTGCGGCGAGGGCGCCAGCAGCTCACGGGCCGTGCGCACCAGCCGCAGCCGGTCGTCGCCGCCCCACACCAGGGCCTGTTCGCGCAGCGTGCCGAGGGCGCGGGGCAACGCTTCCACGACGGCCGCGTCCCGCTCGTCCCCGGCCATCAGCCCGAGCAACTCCGCGTACGACGCCGGTTCCGCCGCCACCGCCAGCGCCTCCGCGGTCTGGAGCGCGAACCGGTCGAGACGCTCCAGCGCGCGCACCACCGAGGCCCGCGTGCCGGCCCGGGTCGCGAGCTGCGTGAGGTCCGTGGGGACGGGCGTGATGAGATCGGGCCGGGCGCGCAGGAGCGCGCCGAGGGAGGCGTCGTCCCTGTGTCGGAGCGCCTCCGCGAGAGAACGGGGCGGTGTTGCCGGATCGCTCATCCGACCTACGGTAGGGCAATCCCGGTCGGTACGGCTCTTGCGGGCGAGGCGTGAACCCGTCCCCACGAGGTACCTTCGTCCAACGGGGATTCAACGGCGCCCATCCCGGAGGGACTTCGTTGGGCATCGAGAGCGACCAGGTCGTCTACGAGTATCTGAGCCGCGTCGGCGACGTCGCGCACCAGCGCCAGTTGCCGTCCGGCACGCGCATGCGGCTCGTCTCCGAGCTGCGCAACGAGATCGACCGCAGCCGGGCCAAGGTCACCGTCGACAGCCCCGCCGCCGTCCGCAAGATCATCGACCGGCTCGGCAGCCCCGACGAGGTCGTCACGGCCGCCGGCGGCACCGGCTCCACGGCACCCCAGGTGCCGAGCGCCCACGTGCCCGTGCAGCGCGACGACGAACCCGAGCAGCGCCCCAAGGGCCTGCGCCGCGTCGTACCGCGCCCCCGCCCCACCGAACCCGCCCCGCCCGAGCCCTCCGACGCCCCCGCCCCGCCCCACCTCGCCAGCGCGCAGGAACTCGGCGACAGCGCGCTGCGGCCCGACTGGTGGCGGGTGGGCAGCACGCCCCTCGACGACAGCGTGCCGGGGTTCGTCGGCGGCGTGGAGATCCCGGAACTGCTCAAGCCCCCGCCGCCGAAGGAGGAGGAGAAGCCGAAGGAACCGGTCCTGGAGAAGGCACCGGTCGTCGAGCAGGTCGTGGCGGAGCCCGCGCCGAAGGTTCGGCGCCGGCTGATCCCCCGCCCCGCGGTCGGCTGGAGCAACCCGCTGCTCCTGCTCGCCGCCGCCCTGCTCGTGGCCGGCGCGATCCTCGGCAACCTCTTCGCCCTGCTCCTCGGCTGGGTCATCGCCTACGCCTCCCGCCGCCTCACCCCGAACGAGTCCAAGTGGGCGGTCATCGGCATGCCCTCCCTCGCCCTCACCGCCGGCATCGTCTGGCTCTGGGGCCGCAACGAGGGCCGCTGGGGCGAGCCCATCGCCCAGGACCACATGAACGACGCGATCTCCGAGACCTGGCCGTGGGTGATCCGCGGCGCGGCGGTCCTGTCGGCCCTGTTCCTGGTCTGGCGCTCGCAGCGGAACCGGTAGCCGTCCGGCGGCGGAACGGTGGCGGGTACGCCCCGCCGGCATCGGTGGCTCCGTCACGCACGGCCCCGGTGGCCGGCGCGCATCCGCCGATGCGGCCGTCCCCGCGACGTGGCGCCCGCCGCTCCTCGACCGGCAGGCGCCGCCCGCGCGCCAACCAGATGTAGGTCACACCGGCCGGAGGTCTCCCCGCCCCCCTGCCTGGGCACAATGGCCGATATGGCCTCCACTAGCCCCACCCCCGAGCGCACCGCCGACTCCGCCCCCCTCACCGTCGGCTTCGACCTCGACATGACCCTCATCGACTCCCGGCCCGGCATCCGCGCGTGCTTCCTCGCGCTGGCCGAGCGGACGGGGACGTACATCGACGCCGACCTGACGATCACCCGGCTGGGACCGCCGCTCGCCCAGGAGTTGATCCACTGGTTCCCGGCGGAGCAGGTCGAGGCCATGGGGGATCTCTACCGTTCGATGTACCCGTCGTTCGCCATCGAGGCGACCCCCGCGATGCCCGGCGCCCGCGAGGCGATCGACGCCGTGCAGGCGGCCGGCGGGCGGGCGATCGTCGTCACCGCCAAGTACGAGCCCAACGCGAAGCTGCACCTGGAGCACCTCGGCCTGGCCCCCGACGAGGTCGTCGGAGACCTGTGGGCCGAGCAGAAGGCCCAGGCGCTGCGGGAGCACGACGCGGGCGTCTACGTCGGTGACCACGTCGGGGACGTCCGCGGGGCGCGCACGGCCGGTGCCCTGTCCGTGGCCGTGGCGACCGGGCCGTGCGACGCCGGGGAGTTGACGGCGGCCGGGGCGGACGTCGTCCTCACGGATCTGACGGAGTTCCCCGCGTGGCTGGCCAACTACCGTCCGGCGCCCGCCTGACGGCGGCCCGCCGCAATCGACTGGAGCACTCCGGCACCGGCGACGAGGAAGCCGACGCCCATGAGCATGCTCAGTCCGAACATGTACGTCGGAAATGGTTTCGCATGGAGGAAGAGCGGAGCCACTGTGACGAGTGTGGCCACCGCACCGATGAAGAACACGATGGCACCGGCACGGATCAGTCGGTCACCGGGCCCGGCGGAATTCGTTTGGGTTTTGTCACGCACCGGACCAGGGTAGTTCCCAGCCCGAAGGAACAACCCGGCGACGTCTTGTCACCGGCCTGAAGACCATTAGCCTTGGTACCGGCGGGTCCCGACGACCCGCCCCAGTGCTATCAAGAGCCGTTTCAGAAGCAGTTTTCCGACGAGTACGAGGACGAGGACAGACGTGCCCACCGGCAAAGTCAAGTGGTTCAACAGCGAGAAGGGCTTCGGCTTTCTCTCCCGCGACGACGGCGGTGACGTCTTCGTCCATTCCTCGGTCCTCCCCGCCGGAGTCGAGACGCTCAAGCCCGGTCAGCGGGTGGAGTTCGGAGTGGTCGCAGGCCAACGCGGCGACCAGGCCCTTTCGGTGACCGTTCTCGACCCGACCCCCTCCGTCGCGGCGGCGACCCGCAAGAAGCCCGACGAACTGGCCTCCATCGTGCAGGACTTGACGACGCTCCTGGAGAACATCACGCCGATGCTGGAGCGCGGTCGCTATCCGGACAAGCCGGCCGGCAAGAAGATCGCCGGTCTGCTGCGCGCGGTCGCCGACCAACTCGACGTATAAGCCACGTAAGTCACGGACAAGTCGTCCGTCACGGAAAATTCAGCGCGTCCGGGCCGAGGGGCGGAACCAGTCCCTCGGCCGCCGCACGCGTCAACAGGCCACGGATTGCCGCATAGCCGGCCTCGCCGAGGTCCGCGGTGAATTCGTTGACGTACAGACCGATGTGCTGGTCGGCGACGGACGGGTCCATTTCCTGGGCGTGTTCCATGACGTACGGGCGGGAGACCTCGGGGTCGGCCCACGCGGCCCGCACCGAGACGCGGATCGACTCGGCGAGCGTTTCCAGCCTTTCCGCGCCCAGTGAGCGCTTCGCGATGATCGCGCCCAACGGGATCGGCAGCCCCGTCGTGTTCTCCCAGTGCTCGCCCATGTCCGCGAGCTTGTGCAGCCCGTAGTTCTGGAACGTGAAGCGTGCCTCGTGGATGACGAGACCCGCGTCGACCTTCCCGTCCCGCACGGCCGGCATGATCTCGTGGAACGGCATGACGACGATCTCGCCGACCCCGCCCGGGATCGTGTCCGCGGCCCAGAGCCGGAACAGCAGATACGCCGTCGACCGCTCGCTGGGCACCGCGACCGTCCGGCCGGTGAGGTCGACGCCCGTCTCACGGGTGAGCACCAGCGGGCCGCAGCCCCGGCCCAGCGCGCCCCCGCACGGCAGCAGCGCGTACTCGTCCAGGACGTACGGCAGGACGGCGTACGACACTTTCAGGACATCCAACTCGCCGCGTTCGGCCATGCCGTTGGTGATGTCGATGTCCGCGAAGGTCACGTCGAGCGCGGGCGCGTCCGGCACGCGGCCGTGCGCGAGGGCGTCGAAGACGAAGGTGTCGTTGGGGCAGGGGGAGTACGCGATCTGCAGCCGCTGCTCACCGGTCGTGTGGGTCGTCATACGGGTTCCAACTCTCCAGGACGGGCGCGAACTTCCCGAAGCCCTCGGTCAGGGCCGCGAGGGCGTCGCCGATGCGCCAGGCGGCGCGGTCGCGCGGGCCCACGGGGTTGGAGACCGCGCGTACTTCCAGGACGGGCACGCCGTGCGAGGCGGCGGCCTCCGCGACCCCGAAGCCCTCCATCGCCTCGGCCAGCGCGCGGGGGTGGCGGGCGCGCAGTTCGGCGGCGCGCTCTGCGGTGCCGGTCACCGTGGAGACGGTCAGTACGGCTCCGGTGCGCGCGCCGGTCGCGGCCGTGAGATCTCGTACGAGTGATTCCGGGGGGCGGTGGGTGACGGTGCCGAAGCCGAGGTCGGTGACCGGGACGAAGCCGTCGGCGGTCTCGGCGCCCAGGTCGGCGGCGGTGATTTCGTCGGCGACGACGAGGGAGCCGACGGGCGCCTCGGGCTGGAAACCGCCGGCGATGCCCGCGGAGACGACCAGGGTGTAGGGGGCGCCTTCGAGGGCGGCGGTGGTGAGGGCCGTGGCCGTGGAGGCGGCGGCGAGGGCCGGGCCGACCCCGGCGGCGATGACGTCGACGCTCACGCCGGCCGTGCTGTCAGCCGTGGTGTGGGTCGTGAACGCCCGTGCCACCGCGTCCCGTTCGGCGGGGACGGCGGTGGCCACGAGGACGCGGAACGCGCGTGCGGCGGACGTGATCAGTCGTCCTTCTTCAGCTTGAACGACCACAGCCCGGTGACCGTGTCGCTGTTCTTCTTGCCGTCGGCGGCCTTGATGGAGACCAGGGTGGAGTTGCCCTGGGCGCCGTACTGGGCGTTGAAGAAGACGCTGCCCGGGATCGTGCGGTACGTCTTGTCGCTGTCCTCGGTGAGCGGCTGGCCGTTCATCAGGATCGTCCAGCGCTTGTCGGCGACGTCGGGGTCGACGCCGAAGCGGACCGTCTCGTCGGGGTCGACGCTGATGGACTTGATGTCGTCGTCCTTGAGGCACGCGGCGAGGTCCGCGGACTTCAGGGCCTTGCCCTCGCCGCCACAGGTGGCCTCTTCGCTGACCGAGGAGCGGCCGACCGTGATCGTCGACAGCGGCGTGGGCTTGTCGCAGGCCGAGAGGACGAGCAGTCCGGCGGATACCGCGCCGGCGGCGGCGACGGCGCGACGGCGTCGCACAGCGCGGAGCATGTCGGCGGCTTCGCCGCGAGGCATCGAGGTCATGGGGCGAAGGTTATCGGGCCGGTCCGGGCCGTCTCCCAAGTGGGGTGCGGCGTGCCCGTGCGTTACGCCACGCGGGGCTTGGAGGAGCCTCCGTGGCGGGCCGAGCCGAGGAGGCCGCGGGTCGTGGTCAGCCAGCCGAGGGCGAGGACGGCGGCGGCCACGCACAGGCCGAGGGTGCCGTTCAGGGGCATCACGATGCCGATCGCGCCGCCCAGGACCCAGGCCATCTGGAGCATGGTCTCGGAGCGGGCGAACGCCGAGGTGCGCACCGTCTCGGGCACGTCTCGCTGGATCAGCGCGTCCAGGGACAGCTTGGACAGCGCCTGCGAGAACCCGGCGACCGCGGCCAGACAGGCCACCAGGAACGCGCCGAAGAAGATCGCGGCGACCACCGCCGCGCCCAGCACGAACGCCAGCATCACCACGATGATGATCTCCGGTGCCCGGGATCTGAGCCAGGCCCCGAACGCCGTACCGAGCGCGTTGCCCACGCCCGCCGAGACGGCCACTATGCCCAGCGACACGGCCGCGCTGGACCCGGTCAGCGGATGCTCGCGCAGCAGGAACGCGAGGAAGAAGGTCAGGAAGCCCGACAGCCAGCGCAGGGCCGCGTTGGCGCCGAGCGCGTGGGTGACCGCGCGGCCGACCGTCCGCAGCCCCGGGCGCTTGACCGGCCGCAGGTGCGGTCCGTGCAGGTGCTCCTCGTCCGAGGCGAGCAGCGCCACGTCCTCGTCCTTCGCCGAGTCGACCTTGGGCGGCAGGGTGAAGGACAGGAACGTACCGGCGACGTAGATCACGAAGGCGCCGTACAGCGGCCAGCGCGGCCCGATCGCCTGCAACCCGGCCCCGATGGGCGCGGCCACACCGGTGGCGAGGAGCCCGCCCAGGGTCACCCGGGAATTGGCCTTCACCAGCGAGATGCGGGGTGGCAGCAGCCGGGGCACCACGGCGCTTCTGATCACGCCGTACGCCTTCGACGCGACCAGCACGCCGAGCGCGGCCGGATACAGCTCCAGACTGCCGGTGGCGACCGCGCCGGAGATGATCAGCGCGAGCAGGGCGCGGGCCAGCATGGAACCGGCCATCGCGGCCCGGCGGCCGTGCGGAAGGCGGTCAAGGAGCGGGCCGATCACGGGGGCGAGGACGGTGAAGGGCGCCATCGTGATGGCGAGGTAGAGGGCGACCCGGCCGCGGGCCTCGTCCGTCGGCACGGAGAAGAAGACCGTGGAGGCGAGGGCGACCGTGATCATCACATCGCCCGCGCCGTTCACACCGTGCAGTTCGATCAGTTTGCCGAGGCCCGATTCGCCGGCGCCGTGCGCGTGGGTCGCCTTCCTGATCCCCCGGGCCGTGCCGGTCACCGGGAAGTGCAGGGCACGACCGACCGCGCGGAAGGGTCCGCCGAACCGGCCCGATCCGCCACCTTGGCTCTTCCCCTTGACCCCACCGACACCGGTGGCTCCGTGGGGCGTCCTTGCTACTGCCACCCCGTCATAGTGCCCCGAGAAAGCTGTGGGTAGTGCGGTTACCGCGCGTATGAACGCTTATGAAGCGATGAACCATCACGTCGGTGTAGGCCGAGCGGTCGCGAGAAGGTAGCGTGCGTAGCGCGTCGTGGCGAACGTTCTCGGCCGCGCGCCTCTCTGTCATCCCGCAGAATGGACGATGAGGTGCGCCCGAGTGCGATCGGGCGTGGACGTCGACGCGGTCCTTCGGTCCGCTCCGTCCGCATCCGCCGCCTTCAGGCCGGCGCACCCGAGTGACGGCGTAGGAGAGAAGCGATACCTGTGAGCGCAGCGACCACGCGAAGCCGGACCACCGACCGCCTGTGCGCCGAGGCCGTCGACCTCGCCCGCGCCGCCGCCGAGGAGGCCGCCGCGCCCGGCGTGGTCGGCGAGCACTCGGGACTCCAGGCCGACGGCGACCGGGTCGTCACGCACTTCTTCGAGTGCAAGGAGCTCGGCTACCGGGGCTGGCGCTGGGCCGTGACGGTCGCCCGCGCCTCCCGCGCCAAGCTGGTCACGCTGGACGAGGTCGTCCTGCTCCCCGGCCCCGACGCACTGCTCGCCCCCGAGTGGGTGCCGTGGAGCGAGCGCCTGCGCCCCGGCGACATGGGCCCCGGCGACCTGCTGCCCACCGACGCCGAGGACCTGCGCCTGGAGCCCGGCTACACGGGCGTGGAGGACCCCGCGCCCGACTCCGCCGTCTCCGAGGAGATGGCCGAATTGGTCGACGCGGAGGACATCGAACTCACCGAGGGCGTCCCGGCCGACCTGCCCGTCGCGCCGACCCGCGGCTCGATCGCCGCCGTCGCCGAGGAACTCGGCATGCGCCGCGCCCGCGTCCTGTCGCGCTACGGACTGCACGTCGCCGCCGACCGCTGGGAGGAGTCGTTCGGCTCCGAGACCCCCATGGCCCAAGCCGCCCCCGCCGCCTGTGTCAGCTGCGGCTTCCTCCAGCCCATCGGCGGCTCCCTCGGCCAGGCCTTCGGCGTCTGCGCCAACGAGTTCTCCCCGGCGGACGGCCGCGTGGTGTCCTTCTCGTACGGCTGCGGCGGCCACTCCGAGGCCGCGGTCATGCCCAAACCGCCCCAGCCGGCCCTCCCGGTGATCGACGAGACCCAGGTGGACCCGTTCCCGCTGCGACCGGCGGCGGATTCGGGATCGGTGCCGGTCGTCTCCGACGAGGACGGCGCGGAGTTGGGTCACTCCTGACCGGGTGGGGGCACTCCTGACCGGGTGGGGTGCTCCTGGCGGGTCGGGGGCACTCCCGGCGGAGCCGGGCATTCCTGCTTCGGCTAGGTCATATAGCGGATGCCAGCGCGAAAGCGCTCCTCATAGGGTCCGTCTCAGGTCGCGCCGAGCGGGTCGTACCGAGCAGGTCACGGCGAGCGCGTCGCCCGTGTGCGGTCGAGCCCACCCCATGCCTGAGGAGTCCCATGAGTACCGAGGTTTCCCGCCGTCATGTACTGGCCGCCGGCGCGGCGCTGGCCGGCTCCGCGGCGCTGATCGCCGGTTCGGAAGGCACGGCCGGCGCCGCGACGGCCCCCGCCGGCACCGGTGCGGAGAAGTCCAAGGTGAAGCCCACGATCGTGCTGGTGCACGGCGGTTACGCCGACTCGTCCTGCTGGAACGCCACCATCGCGAAGCTTCAGGACAAGGGCTACACCACGATCTCCGCGGCCAACCCGCTGCGGGGCATCCCGACCGACGCCCCCTACGTCGCGAGCCTGCTGGACTCCATCAGCGGACCGGTCGTGCTGGTCGCGCACTCCATGGGCGGCACGGTCATCACGAACGCCGCCGCCGGGAAGGCGAACGTCAAGGCGCTGGTCTACATCGCGGCCTTCGTGCCCGACGTGGGCGAGACGCAGGGCGAGCTCATCACCAAGTTCCCCGGCAGCGAGGTCGAGCCGGTCAGCGTGCCGGTCCCGTACACGAAGGCCGACGGCACGACCGGAATCGATCTCTACCTCGGCAAGGACGGCCAGGCGGCCTTCGCGGCCGACATCTCCACCGCCGACTTCCGCGTCCTGCAGGCCACCCAGCGGCCGTTCGACGCCGACTCCTTTACCTTCCCGACCACGGCCGCCGCGTGGAAGACCATCCCGTCGTGGGGCCTGGTCGCCGGCCGGGACAAGGCGATCCCGCCGGCCTGCGAGCGCTGGATGTACAGCCGCGCGAACGCGCGCAAGATCGTCGAAGTACCCCGCTCGTCCCACGTCGTGATGCTCAGTCACCCCAAGGCCGTCGCCGACCTCATCACGGAGGCCGCACGGTCGGTCGGCTGACGCCCGTGCGGAGCGCCCCGGTCCCGGACCACGGACCGGGGCGCTCCGCACGCCCGGGGCCGACCACCGCTTTCCGTCGCCGTGCCGCACGGGCTGTACCTTCATCCTCACGTCGATGAGGAGAGTGAACGTGAGCAAGTTCGTGCGGCCGGCCCCCGAGGGAGCGGACCCCTTCGGCACCGCGCGCCTGCGGCGGGGCGTGCTCGACGCCTGGGCCACCAGCCCCGCCCGCTTCCGTGAGGACGCGAACGCCGAGGAGGACCTGGTCCTCGGCGGCTACCGCGACCGCCTCGTCGTCGAACTCGCCCAGAACGCCGCCGACGCGGCCGCCAGGGCAGGCGTTCCCGGCCGGCTCCGGCTCACCCTGCGCGACGGCGTTCTCGTCGCCGCCAACACCGGCGCCCACCTCGACGCGGCCGGCGTCGAATCGCTGTCCACGCTCCGCGCGAGCGCCAAGCGGGACACGCCCTCCGTCGGCCGCTTCGGCGTCGGATTCGCCTCCGTCCTCGCCGTCACCGACGAGCCCGCCGTCGTCGGGCGGCACGGCGGGGTGCGCTGGTCGCTCGCCGAGGCCCGCGAGCAGGCCGCCGAGACCGCCCGGCACAGTCCGGGGCTCGGGGACGAGGTCCGGCGCCGCGACGGCCATGTGCCGCTGCTGAGGCTCCCGTTCGCCGCCGAGGGCACCGCCCCCGACCCGTACGACACCGCCGTCATCCTGCCCCTGCGGGACGCGGCCGCCGCCGACCTCACCGAGCGGCTCCTGGCCGCCGTGGACGACGCCCTGCTCCTCGCCCTGCCGGGGCTCGCGGAGGTCGTCATCGAGACCGACACCGTCCGCACGCTGCGCCGCGGCAGCGACGAAGCCCTCACCGTCGTAGAGGATTCTCTTCACGGCACCACCCGTTGGCGGACCGCCGCCGCGAACGGGCCGCTCACACCCGATCTGCTCGCCGACCGGCCGGTGGAGGAGCGGTTGCGGCCGTTCTGGTCGGTGACGTGGGCGGTGCCGGTGGACGCCGAGGGCGCGCCCGAGCGGCCCCGGACCAGTCCGTACGTCCATGCCCCGACCCCCAGCGACGAGCCGCTCGGCGTGCCCGCGCTGCTCATCGCCTCCCTCCCGCTGGACACCACCCGCCGGCATGCCGCGCCCGGTCCGCTGACCGACTTCGTCGTGCAGCGGGCGGCGGACGCGTACGTCGAACTCCTCGCCGGCTGGCGGCCGGTGGGGGAGGGGATCATCGGCCTGGTACCCGGGCCGCTCGGGAAGGGGGAGCTGGACGGGACCCTGCGTGCGGCGATCCTGGAGCGGCTGCCGCGGACCGCGTTCCTGCCGCGCGCGCAACCGGCCGTTCTCCCTGTGCTCGACGAGCAGGACTCCGAGCTGCCGGAGGCGCTGCGCCCGCGGGACGCGGAGATCGTCGAGGGCGCCGGCGACGACACCGTGCGGGTCCTCGCCGAGGTCCTGCCGACCCTTCTCCCTGCCGGGCTCGAACGGCGCGTGGAACTGCGGACGTTGGGCGTGGCCCGGGTGCCGCTGACCGACGCGGTGGACCGGCTGGCCGGCCTGGAGAAGGAGCCCAGCTGGTGGCAGCGGCTGTACGACAGCCTCGCCGGGGTCGACCCCGACCGGCTCACCGGGCTGCCGGTACCGCTTGCCGACGGGCGTACGACCATCGGGCCCCGGCAGGTGCTGCTGCCCACGTCGGACGCGCTGACCGACCCCGAGGTGCTCGCGCGGCTCGGGCTCAAGGTCGCGCACCCGGACGCCGCCCACCCGCTGCTGGAGAAGCTGGGCGCGCTGCCCGCGACGCCCCGGGCCGTGCTCACCACGCCCCAGGTGCGGGCCGCCGTCGCCGCGTCCCTCGACGACGAGGGCGCCCTTGACTGGGAGCAGGAGGCGCCCGACGCCGAGGAGTTGGCCGACACGGTCCTCGCGCTGGTGCGGGACGCGGGTCTGGAGCCCGGTGACGAACCGTGGCTCGGCGCGCTCGCACTCCCCGACGAGGAGGGCGAGTTGGCGCCCGCCGGTGAACTCGTCTTCCCCGGCAGCCCCTTCGCGCAGGTCATCCGCGAGGACGAACTCGCCGCCGTCGACACCGAGTTGGCCGAGAAGTGGGGCCGGCAGCCGCTGGCCGCCTGCGGTGTCCTCGCCGACTTCGCGCTCGTGCGCGCCACGGACGTCGTCCTCGACCCCGATGAACTGGAGCCCCGGGACGGCGACTTCGCCGAGCCCGACGACGCCGGGCTGTTGGACGCGGTGGACGTATGGAGCGAGGACGTCCTGGACCGCTTCCCGGACTCGCCGGTCCCGCCCGTCGCCACGGAACTGATCGCCGTACGGGACCTGGACCTGGTGGACGACGACAAGTGGCCCCAGGCGCTGGCCATGCTGTCCCGCCCCCCGCTGCGCGACGCCCTGGTCCAGCCGGTCCGCATCCTCCTCCACGACGGCACCCACGAGCTGGTACGCCCGTACACGGCGTGGTGGCTGCGCGGAAACCCGGTCCTGGACGGCCGCCGCCCCGCGGGCCTGCTGGCGGCGGGCGGCGACCCGTTGCTCCGCGGGTTGTACGACGAGGCGGACGCGACGGGCTTCGACGACGAACAGGTACTGCGCGCGCTGGGTGTCCGCACGTCGGTGGCGGCGCTGCTGGACGAGCCGGGCGGCGCGGCGGAACTCCTGGACCGCCTAGCCGACCCCGACCGCCAGGTCACGGGCGCCCAACTGCACGCGCTCTACGGAGCGTTGGCGGACCTGGACCCGGACCAGGTCACGTTGCCGGACGAGCTACGGGCCGTAGTGGACGGCGAGGTGACCGTCGTCGACGCGACCGACGCGATGGTCGTCGACTCCCCGGACCTGCTCCCCTTCACGGAGGGCGTCCCCCTGCTGCCGGTCCGCCCGGCCCGCGCGGCCGAGCTGGCGGAACTGTTCCAGGTACGCCGCCTGAGCGAGTCCGTCACGGGCTCGGTGGACTCCGAGGGCACGGAACACGACGTACCGGAGTCGGTGCAGGTATTGCTGGGGGACCGCACCCCGACGACGTACGTCGAGCACGAGGAACTGGTCGTCGACGGCGTGGAGTTGGATTGGCGCCTCACGGCGGACGGGGTGCTGCACGCGTCCACGGTCGAGGGCGTGGCCGCGGGCCTGGCGTGGGCGTCCCGCCAGTGGCCCCGCCGCTTCGAGGTGGCGGCCCTGCTGGAGGACCCGTCCCGGACGGAGGAACTGGGGCGGGACCGCTGGTTCGACTGAGCTGCCTGAGTAGACAGGATGGCTCCCCACCCGTTCCAGTGGGGAGCCTCCGGCCGTTCCTGTTTCAGCCGATCGTGCGCGCGTACAGAGCTTCGTACTGCGTATACATCTGGGCGAGCTGCCGTGGGTCGTCTCGTACGTCCAGGAATTCGAGGACGAGGGAGAGCAGACTCTCGGTGGCCTCTCGATCCTGATCCGGGTGCAGAGGGCCCAAGTGTTTCCAGCCCCGGAACTCGAATTCGGGAAGGGCTCGTTGGAGGACGAGCACATGCCAGTGGAGACTGCTGCATTCGCCTCCGCGCACAACGAGCCACTCCGTGAAACCCCGCAGCAGCCCACCGGAGCTGGCCATGTCGAACCCCTCGAGGAACATGGCGGTCGGGTAGTAGCAGCCGTTCAGGCCGAACAAGCCCGGTCTGTCACGGATCCCCTCGACGAACTCCTTGTCGTTCACTTGCCTCCTAGAACCCAAAGTGGATCGCGTCGTGCCAAAGCCACTTGGATTTGAACTCCGAGACGGTCTCCCCGCCTCGCCCTGTCCAGGCGTCGTAGACCCGGTCGTTGTATACAACCACTACATGGTTGCGCCACCCCGACTCCTGGCCTCGGTAGGGGGGAAGATAGGCCGACATCGTCGGCAGGATGGTGAAGATCTCGCCGCCTCCGAGGCTGTCTCGAATCTCCCGAGCACAGACCTCACAACCAGAAGAACCGGGAATGTCCGACACGCTCCTGGGAAGCCCGGGAACGTTGTGGTCCGCGCAGGAAAGCCCTCCTTGTCCCGCGGCTTGGGTCACACTCGCGTGGGCCAACGAGGATCGTAGCGGCGCCTTGCCCGCGATCTTGCAGCCGCGCTTCAGCAGCTTCAGTTCGTCGTACACCCGTTCCAGGGACTTGAGCTTGGCGCTGAGGAGTGCGTCGATCGCTACGCCCTTGCAGTTGTCGAAGTCCTTTTTCTGGAGGCACTTCTCGAACTGGCTGAGGCCCAGCAACTCCTTCTCGGCGTTCCACAGTTGCTCCATGGCATCGCCGAACTCCTTGCCGTTCGCGACGATCTCGCAGGCGATCTCCGACTGCTGGCACCAACGGGCGAAGTCCTGCGGATCGCACGGGACCATGCCCTGCTGGCAGCGGTAGATCTCGGCGGCACGCTGGCCGTTGTCGTTCTTGGCCTTCTCCTTGGCCTCGACAGCCGCCTTGCGCCGGGCCTCCTCTTCCTCCCGGTACTTCTTGACCGTGACGATGAACGCGTCGGTCGCCGCCTTGAGCGCCGCATCCGCGTCCTTGCCCGCCGCGACCGCCGACTTGCGCGCGTCCTCGGCGTAGTACGCGGCGTTCGACGCGGCGGCCTGGGCGGTCTCCGAGGAGAGCGTGGCGTCGGCCGCGGACCGGGCCGCGTCGTGGGCCGAGACATCGGCACGGTTCGCGGCGTCCCGGGCCGTCTTCGCCGACGCGGCGGCCTGGGTGGCCGACGCCTCCGCGTCCTTGGCGTACTGGTCGGCCTGCGTGGCGTACTCGTTGGCCTTGGTCGCCGCGGCGTCGGCCTTCTTGGCCCATGCGGTGGCCTCGGCCGACGCCTTGCGGGCGGTGGCGGCGACCTTCTGGGCGGTCGCGGCGTTCTTCTGGGCGGTGGCCGCGACCTTCGCCGCGTCGGCTATCAGCTTCTGGACCTGCGCCACATGAGTGGCGGCCAGATAGTCCTTGCGCTGAGCCTTGTACTGGCCGGAGACGACGAACGCGTGCAACGCCTCCGGCGAGCCCTCCAGGGCGACCCGGGCCGCCGACTTCACCTCGGGGCTGCCGCTGTCGACGAGCTGCGCGGCCCTGACCCGCTCGTCCTGGGTCCGCGCGGTCCCCTGCGTGGTGACCAGGAACTCGCTGTACTTCTTCGGGTCGCCCGTGGCCAGCGCCTTGCGGCCGGCCTCGGTGACGATGGGCCCGGCGCCGGAGAGGGCCTGGGCGATGGCGACGCGCATACCCTCGGCAGCGGCCTGGTACTGCCCGTTGTCGACGAACGCGGTGATCGCGGCGGCGTCACCGTCGAGGGCGGTCTCGGCCGCGTCGCGGACGGCCTTGTCCTCGCTCTCCTCGGCGAGACGTTCCACGTAGGAGCGTTCGTCCTGCTGCTCCGCGGTCCTCCAGCCGTTGCGCAGGTAGTCGACGACCACCTCGTCGGGGCCCGACAGCGCGGCCTCGGCTGCGCCGCGACCCCAGGCCGTACCGCCCTTCATCGCCCGCACGGCCAGATCGCGGCCCTGCTGGGCGACGGACGCGAGGTCCGCGCCGGGTTCGGCGGCCTTGGCGACCAGCCGGTCCCGTTCGGTCCTGCGGTCCTTGACCTCCTTCTCCGACGAGGCCTGTGCGGTGGTGCGGGCGTCGTAGGCGGCCTTGTCGTCCTTGGCCAGTTCGATGCCCGCGTTGGTACGGCCCAGCAGTTCCTCGCCCTCGACCTCGCGGGCGAGCTTGTAGACACCCTGGGCGGTGATCACGGCGTCGGCGGCGACGTTCGCGGCCGTGGTGGCGGCGTTCGCGTGCTCGGTCGACTTGGCGGCTGCCTGCGCGGCGTCGCCGGCGTGGTCGGCCGCTTCCAAGGCTGCCTTGGCGGCGTTCTTGGCGTGCGTGGCCGCCGATCTGGCGGCGTCCCGGGCCTCGCGGGCCGCGGTGGCCGCCTTGCGGGCCAGGGCTTCGGCGGCGGCCGCGGCGCGGTTGGCCTCGGCCGCGTGACGCTTGGCGGTGGCCGCGGCGGCGCGGGCCTCGGCGGCGGCGGAGCTCGACGCGCCCGCGTAGTTGCCGGCCTCGATCGCCGCGTTGGCGGCGGCGGTGGCGTTGGTGCCGGCACTGGCCGCCGAGTGCGCGGCGTCGCCGGCCGCGTCGGCCGCCTTCGCGGCCTGGTCGGCGGCGTCGGCTGCCAGGTTGGCGCCTTCGGCGGCCTTCTCGGCGTCCTGGGCCGCGGTACGCGCGGCGCTCGCGTTCTTGGCGTCCACCGCGGCATCGGCGGCGGCGTTGCGGGCGCGGGAGGCGGCCTGGGAGGCACCGGCGGCGGCCGCGGCTGCCTGCGAGGCCGCGTTGGCGGCCACCCGGGCCGAGTTGTTCGCCGCGTTGGCCGCGTCGATCGCCCGCTGTGCGGAGGCCGCGGCCTGGGCCGCCGCGGTGGCGGCCCGCTTGGCGGCCCGGGCGGCCTTGGCGGTGTCGTCCTTGGCCGCCTTGGCCTCGGCCTCCGCCTCCTGAGCGGCTTCCTTGGCCAGCTGAGAGGCCTTGACCGCGTTGGCGGACTCGGTCTTGGCCGCGGCCGTCTGCTCGGCGGCCTGGCGTCCCGCTTCCTTCGCCTGCGCGGCGAGTTCGGCGATGGTGGCGTGTTCCTGGTCCTTCGCGCGGGCGACGAACTGGCCGATCTCCAGGAACTCCCGGATGTCCTCGGCGCTGCCGCTCAGCGCGATGCGTCCGGCCGCCCGGACGTTGGTGCCGCCCACGCTGACGATCTGGACGAGCTGCACCCGCTCGTCCTGCTCACGCTGGACGTACTGGCCCTTGGCCAGGAACTCGCGGATGTCGTCGGACGAGCCGTTCAGCGCGGCGCGTCCGGCGTCCTGCACGTTGGCGCCGGCGGTGTCGACGATCTGGGCGACCCGGACGCGGTTGTCCTGCTGCATCGGGCTTCCCAGCCCCAGCTCAGGAACGTCTCCAGCTCCTCGCGGGTGCCGGTCAGCGCGGTGCGTGCCGCGGTCAGCAGCTCCGATCCGCCGAGGGAGGCGAACTGCGCGGCGGTCACCCGCTCGTCCTGGAACGCCACGCCGTCGGCCGCGGCGAGGAAGGTCTGTACGTCGGTGTCGCTGCCGGTCAGGGCTGCCTCGGCGGCAGCCTTCACACCAGGACCGCCCGCTTTCCAGTAGTCCACGACCAGGCCGCGGTCCGCGGGGTCGACGGCGGACACGGCGGCGGGTATGCCGTCCGTCGGACCCGCGGCGGCCGTGGCGGGCGGTGCGCTCAGCAGGCCGACGGCGAGGGCGAGCGGCAGCAGACCCAGTGCGGCTCTACGGAGGACGCGTGGTCGTGTTCTTTTCCCGGCGCTATCGAACTGGTCGGTTCTTCGATTCACTGGGTACCCGTCTCGGTAATCGGCGACGACCCCCGATATGTGAGTCGCCGAATGGTCGGCGGGTAAGCATATCCCTGGCATGTTCCAAGGGTTTGATCCGGCTGACGAAAAATAACTGTTGACGTTGATCGTGACTATGCCTAAGGTATACCTCGACTTTGCTGTGGACATGACCGGCCTGACCAGCCGGAATCTCGTCCTGGCCTGAGGACTTCAGGGGGTTGAGGGGGACCGGCTGCGCTCGGCGCAGGCCGGATGATCAGGGCTTTTTTACTTTTTGACCGCATCCTGGCGCGACTCCGCGCGCTGCGAGGAGCCGCGCCGGAGGGGACTTTTTCGTGCCTTTCCGCGCCCGAAATCTTTTTATCTCCGGAACTGCTCTGGCGTTTGCCACGCTCGCCGGAATTTCTGTGGCTGCTGCCGACGATCCGCCGAAATCACCGTCGGCGGAAAATCCGCCTGCCTTGGTGGAGGACTATGTCTATCCCGGTGCCGATCGAATTTTGGCGGAAAAGGGAATCAAGCTGAAGAAGGGCGACGGCCGTATTCTGCTGGCCGACTGCGATGAGGCCGCCCAGCAGATCCGCGTGCTGGCCGTCGCGGACTCCTCCGCGAACCGCGCGGGTACGTACTGCTTCAAGGCCGTCGGGAAGGCCGGCTGGCTCACGCTCGAGCTCTCCAGGGTCTTCGCCGTGGAAGCCGCGGACCACCCGATCGTCGCCGACCTCACCGCGAACGGCACGACCACGTCGGTCCCCGTCGAGCAGGGCGGATGGGCCTCCGTCGGAGAGGGGACCGTCGGCGGCGCCAGGTCGGTCCTGGTCGAGCTGCGCGTCACCGGCTGATCCCCACCTTTCCGCACGCTTCGCGGGACCGCCGTCCCGTCGAGCCGAATTCCCCATGCGAGGCACACGTGAATGACGCCCGTCCGCGCAGAACGCGCACGGTGTGGGCCACCGGACTCGTGGCCGCGAGCCTGACGACAGGTCTGCTCGCCACCGCCCCACCCGCCCGGTCCGTCGTCGGCGACCAGGTCGCGGAGGGAGCCGACCAGTACGTGGTCAAGCTCCACATCGGGGGCAGCGTCGCCGGCCACCCCGACGACGAACGCAGTTGCTCCGGCACGCTGGTCGACCCGCAGTGGGTCCTCACCTCGGCGAGCTGCTTCGCCGCGAACCCGCAGCAGCCGACCGCACTCACCCGGGGCGCGCCGCCCCTGCCCACCGTGGTGACCGCCGACGGCAACAAGCCCACGGCGAGTGCCGAGCTGAAGCAGAAGGTGCGCGAGATCGTGCCGTACCAGGGCCGCGACCTGGTCATGGCCCGGCTGGACGACCCGACGACCGCCGCCGACAAACTGGACGGCCCGTTCCCCGACATCGGCATCGCTCAGCTCTCCGGCGCCGCACCGGTCCAGGGCGGTCAGCTGCGAGCCGTCGGCTACGGCCGTACCAGAGTCGAATGGACCCCCGAGCGCGCCCACACCGGTTCCTACGGTGTGGACCTCGTCAATCCGACGACCCTCGCGATCTCACCCGCCGCGAGCGGCGGTGCCCTGTGCAAGGGAGACGCCGGCGCTCCCGTGCTCAACTCCGGCGGCAGGGTCGTGGGAGTGGTCAGCGCGGCTTGGGAGGGCGGGTGCTTCAACTCGGAGGAGACCCGCAACGGAGCCGTCGCCACCCGGGTCGACGACATGGCGGACTGGGTCCAGCAGGTGCGGCTCTCCGGTCAGCAGCAGGAGATCACCGACGTCATGACGGCGGCCGACTTCGACGGTGACGGCCGTACGGACATCGTCTCGCTGATGAAGCCCGGCAGGGCGCACATGTTCCAGGGCCGGTCGGACGGGACGTTGCAGTTCGGGGGCTACCTGACTCCCGTCGGGCGCGTCACCCAGAAGCGGCTCGTCGCGGGAGACTTCGACGACACGCACGGAATCGAACTGATTTCGGCCGACAGCGACGGAGAGCTCGTTCTGCACAGCCAGCGTGCCTGGCCGTTGTCGCGGTACGACAGAACCCCGCTGTGGACCGATGCCACGTGGAAGGACGGTCTGCCCGCCGCCGCCCTGCGGATCGGGAAGGAAGCCCGGCAGACCCTGCTCTTCCAGTGGCCCGACGGCTCCCTGTACACCTACAAGCGGGACACCGCGGGCAACCTGGTCAACCAGAAGAAGTCGATGTGGCCGGACAAGACGTGGAAGAAGAAGCTCATCGCCACCGCCGACTTCACCGGTGACGGCTGGGAAGACATCGCCGCCGTCGCCACCGACGGATCGCTGAGCCTCTACCCGGGCGCGGCGGACGGAACATTCGGAAAGGCCCGTTCGATGTCGCCCGACAAGACCTGGAGCGCACTGCGCACCCTGGTCGGCGGTGACTTCGACGGTGACGGCAAGGCGGACCTGGCCGCACTGGCGTCCAACGGCGACCTGCGCTGGTACGCGGGCGACGGCCAGGGCGGACTCGCGGCCGGCAGGAGCATGTGGCCGACGCTCTGAGCACCTTCGTGGCGGCCGCGTTCGCCAGTGCGTGCAAGGCCTTCGCAATGCTCGAACAAAAATCCGTCGGACCGTACAACCATTCACAAGCGCCACAGATCTGAACTCGTGAGCCAACAGGCTCCACGATCACTTTCTCCCCCCAGAGGGAAACACATGCGTATACGTGCCACTGTGGCCGCCGTCTCCGGCGCCCTGGCCCTCTCTGCCCTCGCCGTCCCGGCCTCGCACGCCGCCGACTCGGCTTGGGCCGCCCAGGCGCAGGCCGCGAAGAGCGCCGCGGCCTCGGGCCAGAGCGTGAGCTCCGCCAAGTCCGCGCGTGCCGCCGCCGCGGCCGACCTGGGCGTCACCTTCTCCAACCTCAAGGTCGCCAAGGCGATCAAGGTCGGTGCCACCGGCCACTACTCCACCACGGTCACCTACAAGCTGACCCACGGTGCGAACTACGACCTCACGTCGGACGACTTCGCCAACGGCCCGTACCTGTACAAGGGCGATTTCGAGACCCCCGACACCGTGCTGTTCGGCTACGACGCGGCGAGCTGCACCGCGACCTCGACCACCACCGCCAACTGCTCCGGCAAGGTCGACATCACCCCCGGCGAGGACGACCTGCTCAACGTCGACGCGGGCAAGTGGTCGGCGGCGGCGCTCGCCCTCCAGTACAGCACCGGCAACATCTCCGACCAGGGCGACCTCGGCACCACCCTCGTCCAGCGCACCTCGAAGCTGACGGTCAACGCCGCGCCCGAGCCGGTGAAGAAGGGCAAGACCGTCACCGTCACGGGCAAGCTCAGCCGCGCCAACTGGGAGACCGGCAAGTACGCCGGCTACGCCACCCAGAAGGTCGTGCTGCAGTTCCGCAAGAAGACCTCCAGCACCTACACCAACGTCAAGGGCATCACCTCGTCCTCGACGGGCACCCTGAAGACCACCACCAAGGCCACGGTCGACGGGTACTACCGCTTCACCTTCGCCGGCACCACCACGACCCCCGCGGTCAGCGCGGCGGGCGACTACGTCGACGTGAAGTAAACGGGCATGCAGTGAAGGGGCCTACGTCACGTAAGCCCGGCTAGACGGAAGCGCGGCGGTCGACCACCCTCCACACCACCTCCAGGGCGACCGCCGCGACCGCCGAGATGCCGACCGCGATCCACGGCATCGTCACGCCCACCAGCTTCAGCGCGAAGAAGTGCTGGAGCCAGGGCACGACGAGGACGAGGACGAAGGCCGCGGCCATCGAGGCGACCAGGGTCACCCGCCACCAGGTGTAGGGGCGGGCGATGATCGCCAGGACCCACATCGAGATCAGGAACAGCGTGAGCGTCGCCGCACTGGTCTCCGCGTCCAACGCCCCCTCGCCCGTGTAGTGGTGACGGGCGATCATGTACGTCACGAAGGTCGCCACCCCGGCCACCACCCCGCCGGGGATCGAGTACCGCATCACCCGCCGCACGAAGTGCGGTTTCGCCCGCTCCTTGTTGGGAGCCAGGGCGAGGAAGAAGGCCGGGATGCCGATGGTGAGGGTGGACAGCAGGGTCAAGTGCCGTGGCAGGAACGGGTATTCGACCTGGAAGCAGACCACCAGGATCGCCAGCAGCACCGAGTAGACCGTCTTCACCAGGAACAGCGTCGCCACCCGCGTGATGTTGCCGATGACCCGGCGCCCCTCCGCGACCACCGAAGGCAGCGTCGCGAAGCTGTTGTTGAGCAGCACGATCTGCGCGACCGCCCGGGTGGCCTCCGAGCCCGACCCCATGGCGACGCCGATGTCGGCGTCCTTGAGGGCGAGTACGTCGTTCACGCCGTCCCCGGTCATCGCGACCGTATGGCCGCGTGACTGCAACGCGCCCACCATGTCCCGCTTCTGCTGCGGGGTGACCCGCCCGAACACCGTGCCCTCGTCGAGGGACTTCGCCATCTCCTCCTGCGCGGAAGGGAGTTGGCGGGCGTCGAGCGTCGTACCCGTCAGGCCCAGCTTCGCCGCCACCGCGCCCACCGAGACCGCGTTGTCGCCGGAGATGACCTTGGCGTGCACGTCCTGCTCGGCGAAGTAGCGCAGGGTGTCGGCCGCGTCGGGGCGCAGCCGCTGCTCCAGGACGACCAGGGCGGCCGGCTCGGCGCCCCGGGCCACCTCGGGGTCGTCGAGGTCGCCGGTGGCGCGGGCCAACAGCAGGACGCGCAGGCCCTGTTCGTTCAGGCGCACGGTCTCGGCGAGGGCGGGGTCGGCGGCGGCCAGCAGCACGTCCGGCGCGCCCAGCAGCCACGTACTGGTCTCGCCGTCGCCCTCGCTGAAGCGGGCGCCGCTGTACTTGCGGGCGGAGGAGAAGGGCAGGGACTGCGTGCAGCGCCAGTCCTCGGCGTCCGGGTAGGCGTCGATGATGGCCTGGAGGGAGGCGTTGGGGCGCGGGTCGGACTCGCCGAGGGCGCCGAGCACTGTGCGTATGTAGGCCTCGTCCGTGCCCTTCAGGGGCCGGAGTTCGGTGACGTCCATGCCGCCCTCGGTGAGGGTGCCGGTCTTGTCGAGGCAGACGGTGTCGACGCGGGCGAGGCCCTCGATGGCGGGCAACTCCTGGACCAGGCACTGTTTTCGGCCAAGGCGGATGACGCCTATCGCGAACGCGACGGAGGTGAGCAGGACCAGGCCCTCGGGGACCATCGGCACGATGCCGCCGACCGTGCGCGCGATCGAGTCCTTGAGGTCGTTGTCCTTCACGAACAGCTGGCTGATGACCAGGCCGATCGCGGTCGGGATCATCATCCACGTCACGTACTTGAGGATCGTGGAGATGCCGGAGCGCAGTTCGGAGTGGACGAGCGTGAACCGGGAGGCCTCCTCGGCGAGTTGGGCGGCGTAGGCCTCGCGGCCCACCTTGGTCGCCCGGAACGCGCCGCCGCCGGCCACCACGAAACTGCCCGACATCACCTCGTCGCCGGGCCGCTTCACCACCGGGTCCGCCTCACCGGTGAGCAGCGACTCGTCGATCTCCAGGCCGTCGGCCTCCACGCACACGCCGTCGACGACCGCCTTGTCGCCGGGCCCGATCTCGATCAGGTCGTCCAGCACGATCTCCGAGGTGCTGACCTCGGCGGCGGTCCCGTCCCGCCGTACCGTCGGCTTGGCCTCCCCGATCACCGCCAGCGAGTCGAGGGTCTTCTTCGCCCGCCACTCCTGCACGATCCCGATGCCTGTGTTGGCGAGGATCACGTACCCGAACAGGCTGTCCTGGAGGGGTGCGACGGCCAGCATGATCAGCCAGAGCACGCCGATGATGGCGTTGAACCGGGTGAACACGTTGGCCCGGACGATCTCGCCCATCGACCGACTGCTGCGGACGGGTACGTCGTTGACCTGCCCGCGCGCCACCCGCTCGGCGACCTCGGCGGCGCTCAGCCCACGCGCCGTCTCCGGCAGGGGTACGGGGTGCACAGGGTCGAGCTCGGCGCCGGCGTCGATGTGCGTCATGCCTTCGACGGTACGTGCGGATTTGCGGCTTCACCCGCCGAGTGCGCGGAAGATCCGACCTGGGGAGGAGTCGGGTCGTGCCGTGGTTGTAGGGCCTACGCCGTCGACCCTGATCCCGGGTCCGACGCGGCCCCGGTTCCGGTCCCCGCCGCCGCTGCCGCCGCCGCCCGCTTGAGCGCCGCGTCGCGCCCGCGGACGTACCAGATGCCGATGAACCCCAGACCGCCGCCGGCCAGGCACGTCCACAGCCACCACAGGTGCCCGTGGTCGTCGAACCAGCCGTAGAAGGGGAGCTGCACCAGGAAGAGGACGAACCAGACGGCCGTGAGGCCGGTGATGGTGGCGACCACGGGGCCCTCCAGGGGCTCCGGCGCCTCGTGCGTTGGTGTCCACTTCGCCATGCGCACAGCTTACGAGGCGTTTCCGTCTACGCGCGGAGATGGCGCTGACGACCTCATATGTTCATACTGAAACCGTTTTCCGTTTGTCCACTTCTGCTCGTAGGAACCTCCAATGGCCACCGGCACCACCGGCGCACTCGACCGCTACTTCAAGATCTCCGAGCGCGGCTCCACGCTGCCCCGTGAGATCCGTGGCGGCTTCGCCACCTTCTTCGCGATGGCCTACATCATCGTGCTGAACCCGATCATCCTGGGCAGCGCGAAGGACATGTACGGGCACCAGCTGGACAACGGTCAGCTCGTCACCGCGACGGCTCTGACCGCCGCCTTCACCACCCTGCTCATGGGCGTCATCGGCAACGTACCGATCGCGCTCGCCGCCGGTCTCGGCGTGAACTCGGTCGTCGCGCTCCAGCTCGCGCCCCGGATGTCCTGGCCGGACGCCATGGGCATGGTCGTGCTGGCCGGCCTCGTCGTGATGCTGCTGGTCGCCACGGGTCTGCGCGAGCGCGTGATGAACGCCGTGCCGTTCGGCCTGCGCAAGGCCATCGCCATCGGCATCGGCCTGTTCATCATGCTGATCGGCCTGGTCGACTCGGGCTTCGTCTCCCGCATCCCGGACGCCGCCCAGACCACCGTCCCGCTCCAGCTCGGCGGCGACGGGCACCTCAACGGCTGGCCGGTGCTGGTCTTCGTCCTCGGCGCGCTGCTCACCCTCGCGCTGATCGTCCGCAAGGTCCCCGGCGCGATCCTGATCTCGATCGTCGCGATGACGGTCCTCGCGGTGATCCTCAACGCCGTCGCGACGATCCCGTCCTGGGGCCTGACGACCCCGAAGTGGCCCGGCAACCCGGTCGCCACCCCGGACTTCGGCCTGATCGGGAAGTTCAGCCTGTTCGGCGGCTTCGACAAGGTCGGGGTGCTGACCGGCGTCCTGTTCGTCTTCACCGTGCTGCTGTCGTGCTTCTTCGACGCGATGGGCACGATCATGGGCGTCTCCGACGAGGCGAAGCTGACCGACGCCGAGGGTCAGATGCCCGGCATCAACAAGGTCCTCTTCGTCGACGGCATCGCGGTCGCGGCGGGCGGCGCCAGCTCCTCCTCGGCGACCACCTGCTTCGTGGAGTCCACGGCGGGCGTCGGCGAGGGCGCGCGCACCGGCTTCGCGAACATCGTCACCGGGGCGCTCTTCGCCGTCGCGCTGTTCCTGACGCCGGTGGCCACGATGGTCCCGTCCCAGGCGGCCACCCCGGCGCTGCTCGCGGTGGGCTTCCTGATCCTGGCCGGCTCGGTCAAGGAGATCGACTGGGCCGACCACACGATCGCGATCCCGGCCTTCGTCACGATGGTGATGATGCCCTTCACCTACTCGATCACCAACGGCATCGGGATGGGCTTCATCACCTTCGTGGTCCTGCGGCTGGTCGCCGGGCGCGGGCGCGAGATCCCGGTGGCCATGTACGTCGTGGCGGCGGTCTTCGGCTTCTACTACCTGATGCCGGCGCTGGGTCTGACGTGACCGGCGAGTGCGCCAGTTCCGCTCACGGAACCCCGTAGAACTTCTCTGTCTCCTCGACAGCGGTCTGGAACCGCTCGTCGAAGTCGTCGCGGATGAGCGTCTGGACCACGTAGTCCTGGACGCTCATTCCCCTTTTGGCCGCATGATCCCGGAGCCGGTCGAGCAGCTCCCCGTCTATCCGCAGGCTGAGCACACTGGTCCCCATGGAGACGAGGGTCGCGGGAGCGGTGCGGGGCGTGCGTCGCTTTTCCGTTCTGGCTCACTCATATGGGTGACGGAAAGGTTCGGTGACCGGGGTCATGGGCACCTTGCGTGTCCCAGGTGGTCTTTAGAGAGGGTAATGAGTTACGCTAAGGACATGCCGGACCTCACCCATGGCGACGACGCAGCCGCCGTGAACTCGCTTCGATCAGCTGTCATGCGGCTGTCACGCCGACTCAAGCACCAACGGGTCGACGAGTCGCTGAGCCCCACCGAGATGTCGGTGCTGGGCACCCTGTCGAACTGCGGCAGTGCCACGCCGGGCGAACTCGCCCGCAAGGAGCACGTCCAGCCGCCGTCGATGACCCGCATCGTCGCGCTGCTGGAGGCCAAGGGACTGGTCCGGCTGGAGCCGCACCCCGAGGACCGGCGCCAGAAGGTCGTCACCAAGACCGAGCAGGCCGAGGCCATGCTCGAGGAGAGCCGCGCCAAGCGCAACGCCTTCCTGGCCACCCTGGTCGACGACCTCGACGAGGACGAGTGGGCGAAACTCCGTGCCGCCGCCCCCGTGCTGGAGAAGCTCGCACACCTGTAAGCAGTGCCACCAAGGAGGCGACCCTTTTGAGTTCGGGACCCGGAGCAGACTCCGCCCCCGCACCGTCCACCCACGAATCCCCGCCCACCCCCGACGCGGCCCCGGCCAAGTCCCTCAAGTCCTCGAAGACCTCGAAGCCCTCCAAGTCCTCGATGTTCTCCTCGCTGCGGGTCAGGAACTACCGCCTGTTCTTCGCCGGCCAGGTCGTCTCCAACATCGGCACCTGGATGCAGCGCATCGCCCAGGACTGGCTGGTCCTCAGCCTCACCGGCTCCGCGACCGCCGTCGGCGTCACGACGGCCCTGCAGTTCCTGCCGATGCTGCTCTTCGGTCTCTACGGCGGTGTCCTGGTCGACCGGTTGCCCAAGCGCCGCACGCTGCTGTTCACGCAGTCCTCGATGGGCCTCATCGGCCTCGCGCTCGCCGCCCTCACCCTCTCCGGCCACGTCCAGGTCTGGCACGTCTACCTCGCCGCCTTCGCCGCGGGCCTTGCCACGGTCATGGACAACCCGGCCCGCCAGTCCTTCGTCTCCGAGATGGTCGGCCCGGACCAGCTGCAGAACGCGGTCAGCCTGAACTCCGCCAACTTCCAGTCCGCCCGCCTGGTCGGCCCCGCCGTCGCGGGCGTGATGATCACCGGCGTCGGCACCGGCTGGGCGTTCCTCTTCAACGGCCTGTCCTTCATCGCGCCCCTCACCGGACTGCTCCTGATGAAGGCCCGCGAACTGCACGTCGTCGAGCGCGCCCCGCGCGCCAAGGGCCAGCTGCGCGAGGGACTCCAGTACGTCGCCGGACGGCCCGACCTGATGTGGACCATCGTCCTGGTCGGCTTCATCGGCACCTTCGGCTTCAACTTCCCGGTGTACCTCTCGGCCTTCGCGGACGACGTCTTCCATGCGGGCGCGGGCTCCTACAGCCTCTTCAACACGCTGATGGCGGTCGGCTCCCTGGGCGGCGCGCTGCTCGCGGCCCGGCGCGGCACGGCCAAGATGCGGGTGATGATCGCGGCGGCGGTCGCCTTCGGCGCGATGGAGCTCGCCGCGGCGGCAGCGCCCAGCCTCTGGCTCTTCGCCCTGCTCATGGCCCCGATCGGCATGTTCGGCATGACGGTCAACGTCACCGCGAACACCAGCATCCAGATGAGCACCGACCCGGCCATGCGCGGCCGGGTGCTCGCCCTCTACATGATGGTCTTCCTGGGCGGTTCCCCGGTGGGCGCGCCGATCGCCGGCTGGGTCACCGACGCGTACGGCGTCCGCGCGGGCCTCGCGGTGGGCGGCGCGATCTCGGCCGTCGCGGCCGTGACGATCGGCCTGGTGCTGGCCCGGGTGGGCAACCTGCGCCTGTCGGTCGGCTGGAACCGCGGCCACCCGCACGTCCGCTTCGAACCACGCGAGCAGCAGGAGAAGCTGGCCGCGGTGGCCTGAGGGCCGTCCCTGGCCCGGGGGTCGGACCTAGACCCTCCGGGCCAGGATCTGTCCCGGCCAGTCGTCCGTGCCCGTGAAGGCCTCGGTGCGGGTGAAGCCGTTGCTCTCGTAGTAGCGGACGAGCTTGCCGTCGCCGCCCGCGTAACAGTCCACCCGCAGCAGCGAGACGCCGGCCCGCCGCGTCTCCTCGACGGCGTGCGCGAGCAGCGCGGCCCCGACGCCCCGGCCCTTGAAGCGGCGGTCGGAGGCGAGGAGATGGACGTACCGCTCGGGTTCGTCGGCGGGCGGCAGATACGTCCCGGGACCGTCGGTGAGGCTCAAAGTCCCCGCCGGTACGCCGTCCAGTTCGGCGACGAAGGCCGCGCCCCGGGTGACGTAACCGGTCACCAGCTCCACGGTCGAGGGCCGCTCCGACCAGGGCCTGCTGCCCCACTGCCCGGTCCGCCCCTGCGCGACGAGCCACTCCATGGCGCTGTCGAACATGCCGAGGATCGCGGGGATGTCGCCGGACCCGCCGGCTCTGATGCTGATCTCCGGGTGCGTCATGGGGGCAGGCTAGGCGACGGGCGTCAGGGACGGTGGCCCGGTGATCCATTCCCTGGAAGGGTGACGCCATGAGACTCTTCGCGGCGCTGTTGCCACCGGAGCGGGTGCTGGCCGAACTCGGGGCCGTGGTGGACGAGTTGACGCGGTTGCCGGGGGCGGACGCGCTCCGCTGGACCGGCCGCCCCGGCTGGCACTTCACGCTCGCCTTCTACGGCGAGGTCGACGACGACGTCGTACCGGAACTGTCCGCCCGGCTGGCGCGGGTGGCGCGGGAGAGCGAGCCGTTCGGTCTCGCGGTGCGCGGGGGCGGCCAGTTCGGGGACGGGCGGGCGCTGTGGGCAGGGGTGGAGGGGGAGTTGACGGCGCTGCGGCTGCTGGCCGAGCGCTGTGAAGACGCCGCCCGGGAGGCCGGGGTGGAGATGCGGGAGCACCGGCGCTACCGCGCCCACCTGACCGTGGCCCGGAGCCGGGAGGCGGTGGACGCACGCCCGTACCTGGAGCGGCTCGACGGTTTCGCGGGCGGCGCGTGGACGGCGGCGGAGCTGGTCCTGGTACGCAGCAACCTGCCCAGGGCGGGGGCGGGGGCGGAACCCCGGTACGAGGCGGTCGCCCGCTGGGGGCTCGGGACGGACGGTTAGGCTCGACGCGTGGACCCCAAAACCCGGAACCGGATCATGGCCGGTGTGCTTGTGCTGTTGTTCGTCGTTGTCGGGCTTGCCGCTGCGCTCGGTAAGTGAGGGCGGAGGCGTGGGGGATTGCGCCTCGCCGTGCGACTCCGCCGGGCGGGACCTGGTCGCGCCCACGCGGCGGAGCCGCACATGTCACAGCCCCGCGCCCCTGAAAGACGGGGCGTTCGCCCTCACGGCGTTTACCAGGCGAAGGCCTCCGGAGACGGCCCCGGGCCCGGGAAGATCTCGTCCAGCGAGGCGAGGATCTCCTCGCTCAGCTCCAGCTCCACGGCCCGCAGCGCGGACTCCAGCTGCTCGGCGGTGCGCGGGCCGACGATCGGGCCGGTCACGCCGGGACGGGTGAGCAGCCAGGCCAGGGCGGCCTCGCCGGGCTCGATCCCGTGCTTGTCGAGCAGATCCTCGTACGCCTGGATCTGGGCGCGTGAGGTGGGGTTGGCGAGGGCGTCGGCGGCCCGGCCGGAGGCGCGGCGGCCACCCTGGACCTCCTTCTTGATGACCCCGCCCAGCAGCCCGCCGTGCAGCGGCGACCAGGGGATGACCCCGAGGCCGTACTCCTGCGCGGCCGGGATGACCTCCATCTCGGCGCGGCGCTCGGCGAGGTTGTAGAGGCACTGCTCGCTGACGAGGCCGATGGTGCCGCCGCGGCGGGCGGCGATCTCGTTGGCCTGGGCGATCTTGTAGCCGGGGAAGTTGGAGGAGCCGACGTAGAGGATCTTGCCCTGCTGGATGAGGGTGTCGATCGCCTGCCAGATCTCCTCGAAGGGCGTCGCCCGGTCGATGTGGTGGAACTGGTAGATGTCGATGTAGTCGGTCTGGAGCCGCTTGAGGCTGGCGTCGACCGCGCGCCGGATGTTCACGGCGGAGAGCTTGTCGTGGTTGGGCCAGGCGTCGCCGTCCGCGGCCATGTTGCCGTAGACCTTGGTGGCGATGACCGTCTTGTCGCGGTGGTCGGGGCTCTTGGCGAACCAGCTGCCGACGATCTCCTCGGTGCGGCCCTTGTTCTCGCCCCAGCCGTAGACGTTGGCGGTGTCGAAGTAGTTGATGCCCGCGTCCAGCGCCGCGTCCATGATCGCGTGGCTGTCCGCCTCGTTCGTCTGCGGTCCGAAGTTCATCGTGCCGAGGACCAGTCGGCTGACCTTGAGGCCTGTGCGTCCGAGCTGCGTGTACTTCATGAGTACTTAGCCAACGACTTCGAGTGCGCTCTATGCAAGGGGGGTCAGTCGCGGGGGAACTCGGCGGTGGAGAGGGTGAGGCCGACCACGGTGCCGGTGAGATCCATGTCGTCCCCGAACGCCACCTTCGTCTCGGTCGCGTAGTCGTCACGAGGACCTCTCCGCCGACCCGCACGCCGTCACGCACGGTGTTCTCGACTTCCTCGGGCTCGCCCTGCCGACCGGACGGCGGATCACTCCCAGTCACCGGCGCCAGGCCGACCGGCTCAATCAGGAGTGGGCCGAGCGCTATCGCCTGCCGGCCGAGGTCACCGCGTCGAAGTCAAAGGTGCCGTCGTCGCCGCCCTCCTCGCCGTCGTCCTCGTAGTACTCCTCGCCCCACCCCCACGCCTGATGCATCGCCCCCGCGAACGCCGCCGCGATCTTGTGCTCGCCGGACGCGTTCGGGTGGGTGCCGTCGTACGTGTCGTGGTTGACGTCGTACGACTCGGGGAGGGAGGCCAGGAGGAGGGGGGAGCGTGGGTCGTCGAGGTCGGCGACGGCCTTCGCCTGGAGTTCGTTGAAGAGGGCGACCTCGGCGGCGAAGGGGGCGTCCTGCTGGGCGCGGATGTTCGGGATCACCGGCAGGAAGACCATGCGGACGGACGGCTTCGCGGCGCGGGCCTCGGCCACGAAGGCCCGTACGTTGTCGGTGGTCTGCCGTGCGTTCGTGTAGAAGCCCAGGTCGATCAGGCCCAGGGCGACGAGCAGGACGTCGGCCCGGCAGCCGCGTACCGCCTCGCCGATCAGCGGGGCCATGTGCAGCCAGCCCTCGCCCCAGCCGGCCAGGTGGGCGCGGGGGAAGTCCGGGTCGGCGTACTCGTACGAGGTCGGCGTGTCCGTCGCCTTGTCGTACAGCGTCTCGCGCGGGCCGACCAGCGTGAACGGGCCGCCGTATGTGTCGCGCAGGTGCTGCCACATCCGGTAACGCCATGTGTGTTCGCCGGCGCTTCCGATCGTCTGGGAGTCGCCGACGGGCATGAACCTGAGCATCCGCTCATGATGGACGATCGACGGCGGCCGGAGGGCCGGGTGGGGTGTGAGGCCTGCCACCTCGCCGGGGACGGAGACCCGCTGGGCCCGGCACCTCGCCGGAACGCGGGCGCGGGATGGCAGGCTTGGGGCATGCGCCGACCGTTCGCCCTCATCGCCGGGGTCCTGCTCGTGGGTGCCTTCGCGCTCCCCGCTTCCGCCGCCGACGGTGACAAGGGATTCACCATCAAGGACTCACGCATCACGGAGTCCAGCGGTCTCGCCGCCTCCCGCCTGCATCCCGGCATCTACTGGACCCACAACGACAGCGACGACGGGCCCTACCTGTACGCCGTCGACAGCGCCACCGGCGAGACCGTCGCCCGGCTCACGCTCACCGGGATCGGCTCGCCGCGTGACGTCGAGGCGATCTCCATCGGGCCCGACAACCAGATCTACGTCGGCGACATCGGCGACAACCTCGGCGGCACCTGGCCGTACGTGTGGATCTATCAGCTGCCCGAGCCGAAGGTGCTGAAGGACCAGACCCTGCGGGCCACGCAGTACGTCGTGAAGTACTCGGACGGGGCCCGCAACGCCGAGTCGCTCGTCGTCGACCCGAAGACCGGGCGCGCGTACATCATCGACAAGAACGAGGACGGCGGGCACCTGTACGAGGGCCCGGCGAAGCTCTCCGCGTCCGGCACCAACATCTTCAGGCCCGTCGCCACGGTCGACCTCTGGGCGACCGACGCGGCCATCTCCCCGAACGGCAAGCAGCTCGCCGTGCGCGGCTACTTCGGCGGCATCTACTACGACTGGAACGGCGGGAAGATCAAGCGCGCGGGCCGCCTCAACGTGCCCCTCCAGGGTCAGGGCGAGTCCGTCACCTACACCGACGACGGCACCAAGCTGATGTACGGCAGCGAGGGATCCGACAGCTCGGTGCAGGCGGAGGACGCGCCCGGCGGGTCCTCGTCCGGCTCGTCCAAGTCGCCGTCCGGGGGCGGGAGTTCGGCGAGCGGTGACAACGGCTCCGGCACGGACGGCACGCTCAAGGTCGGCGTGGTGGCCGTGGCCGTGGTGGCGGCCGTCTTCGGACTACGACGGCTGTTCCGCCGTAACTGACGGGCGGGGGCGGGCGGTTGACTCCGAAGCCGCCGGGTCGGTGAACGCCTCGCCGTCCCGCTTCGCGCGTACGCACAGCCAGATGTAGGCGAGGTCGAGCACGCTGCACATGATGCCGAGGCCGAGCAGGAACCCGCTGTCCTTCAGGGCGCCGAAGAGGATCGTGGGCGCGAGCGTGCCGAGCCACTTGGCCACGGCGATCGTCACCGACTGCCCGCGCGGTCCGCGCCGGGCGACGAACATCGCGATGAACAGGCCCGACATCAGCAGGTTCTGGAGGAACGCCGCGTACCCGGCCCCGTCGTCCGCGCCGAACCTCGCCAGGAACAGCCACTGCACGGCGAACGACATGGCGAAGAGCACCACGCCCCAGCCGACGAACATCCACCGCGTGACGAAGGCCGGGAACTCGGCCCGTCCGTACCGGAAGAACGTGTAGACGATCACGACGTCGGCGAGGCCCCACACCAGGTTGACGCCGGCCTGCGCCGACGGGTCGACGGCAAGCCCGCGCACCGCGTACGTCCACTCCCAGGCGAAGTTCAGCCCCAGCGCCACGGCCGGAATGGCATAGGTGCGGTCCCGCAGTCCGAGTCGGCTCGCCTCGATGTACACGATCGTCCAGGCGATGCCGCTCACGAGCGTGAGGAACATGTGCATCGGGTTCGTCTCCTGTCGTGGGCGCGTCCCGAGCATTCACCCACAGGCGACCGGAGGACAGAAGAGGCGCCCCGCGGCTGAACCAGCCGCGGGGCGCCTCTTGTTGACCTGTTCGAGGTGGCTACAGCTTCTCGATGACGTAGTCGACGCACTTCGTCAGTGCCTCGACGTCCGCCGGGTCGATCGCCGGGAACATCGCCACGCGCAGCTGGTTGCGGCCCAGCTTCCGGTAGGGCTCGGTGTCGACGACGCCGTTCGCGCGCAGCACCTTGGCGACCGCGGCCGCGTCGATCTCGTCGGCGAAGTCGATGGTGCCGATGACCTGGGAGCGCTTGGTGGCGTCCGTGACGAACGGGGTCGCGTACTTGGACTCCTCCGCCCAGCTGTACAGGCGGGTCGAGGAGTCCTTCGTGCGGGACGTCGACCAGGCCAGACCGCCCTGGCCGTTGATCCACTTCAGCTGCTCGTTGAGGAGGAACAGCGTGGCGAGGGCGGGGGTGTTGTACGTCTGGTTCTTGCGGGAGTTGTCGATCGCCGTCGGGAGGCTGAAGAACTCCGGGACGTGGCGGCCGGACGCGTGGATCCGCTCCGCGCGCTCGATCGCGGCCGGGGAGAAGACGCCGATCCACAGACCGCCGTCGGAGGCGAAGGACTTCTGCGGGGCGAAGTAGTAGACGTCGGTCTCGCTCACGTCCACCGGCAGACCGCCCGCGCCGGACGTGGCGTCCACGAGAACCAGTGCGCCCTCGTCGGCTCCCGCGACCCGCTTGATGGGTGCTGCCACACCCGTCGACGTCTCGTTGTGCGTGAAGGCGTAGACGTCCACGCCCGCTTCGGCGGCCGGCTCGGGGTGCGTGCCGGGGTCGCTCGCGACGACGGTCGGCTCGGCCAGCCACGGCGCCAGCTTGGCCGCCTTGGCGAACTTCGAGCTGAACTCGCCGAAGGTCAGGTGCTGCGACTTGTTCTCGATCAGACCGTGCGTCGCCACGTCCCAGAAGGCCGTGGAGCCGCCGTTGCCGAGGACGACCTCGTAGCCCTCGGGGAGGGAGAACAGGTCGGAGACGCCCGCGCGCACCTCGCCGACGAGGTTCTTCACCGGAGCCTGCCGGTGGGAGGTGCCGAGGAGTGACGTACCGGTGGCGGCCAGGGCGTCCAGCGCCTCCGTCCGCACCTTGGAGGGACCCGCGCCGAAACGTCCGTCCGCGGGCTTGATGTCAGAGGGGATCTCGATCTCAGCCACGAGAGGGAGGTTAGCCGCTGGAGGAAACCTGGGTGAAACGTCGTCCGTCGGGTGAGACGGCGTCCACGGTCGGGTCGGGCGGCGACTTTGATTTGCTGGAGTCATGACGGAACTCCAGGCAGCGCTCCGCAAGGCCGTCCGCGGCGAAGTGCGCTTCGACGTCACCGCCCGGGCGCTGACCACCATGGACGCGTCCAACTACCGCCGGGTGCCGGTCGGGGTGGTCGCCCCGCGGGACGCCGACGACGTGGCCGCCGTGCTGGAGGTGTGCCGGGAGCGTGGGGTGCCCGTTGTCGCCCGGGGCGGAGGGACCTCCATCGCCGGGCAGGCCACCGGGACCGGAGTCGTGCTGGATTTCACCCGGTACATGAACCGGATGTTGACGCTCGACCCCGAGGCACGGACCGCCGTCGTGCAGCCCGGGCTCGTTCTTGACCGGCTTCAGGAGGCCGCCGCCCCGCACGGGCTGCGGTTCGGGCCCGATCCGTCCACGCACAGCCGGTGCACGCTCGGCGGGATGATCGGCAACAACTCCTGCGGCTCGCACAGCGTGGCGTGGGGGACGACCGCCGACAGCGTGCGCGAGCTGGACGTCGTCACCGTGGGTGGGGAGCGGTTGCGGCTCGGGCAGGAGTGGGCCGGAGCGCCCGAGGGACTGCGGGCGCTGGTGGAGGGGGAGTTGGCGCGGTTGCGGACCGGGTTTCCGGAGCTGCCCCGCCGTATCTCCGGGTACGCGCTGGACGCGTTGCTGCCGGAGAAGGGCGCCGATGTCGCCCGTTCCTTCTGTGGGAGCGAGGGCACGCTCGGGATCCTCACGGAGGCGGTCGTAGGGCTCGTCGAGGCGCCACGCGCGCGTGCGCTGGCGGTGCTGGGATACGTCGATGAGGGCGCCGCCGCCGAGGCCGCGGCGGGGTTGTTGCCCCACCACCCCCTGACGGTCGAGGGGATGGCCGCCGATCTGGTGCCCCCGGGGGCGAGTGGACTGCCGCGCGGCGGGGCCTGGCTGTTCGTGGAGACAGGCGGGGAGTCGGACGGGGAGGCACGCGCGCGTGCGGAGGCGATCGTGCGGGCCGCCGACGTCGTCGACGCGCTCGTCGTCACCGACCCCGGCGGACAGCGGGCGCTGTGGCGGATCCGGGAGGACGCCAGCGGTACGGCGACGCGGATGCCGGACGGCAGCGAGGCGTGGCCGGGATGGGAGGACTGCGCGGTGCCGCCGGCGCGGCTGGGCGCGTATCTGCGGGACTTCCGGGGGCTGTTGACCTCGCACGGGCTGCGCGGGACGCCGTACGGACACTTCGGGGACGGCTGCATCCACGTCCGGATCGACTTCGACCTGCTCACGGAGGCGGGCATCGCCCGCTTCCGGCGCTTCTCGGAGGAGCTCGCCGAAGTCGTCGTCGCGCACGGCGGATCGCTCTCCGGAGAGCACGGGGACGGCCAGGCCCGGGCCGAGTTGCTCCCGACGATGTACGGCGAGGAGATGGTCGATCTCTTCTCGCGCGTGAAGGGCGTCTGGGACCCCGACGACCTCCTCAACCCCGGCATGCTGGTCCGCCCCGCCCCCCTCGACGCCAACCTCCGCTTCGCCGTCCTGCCCCGCGAACCCGTCGACGTCGCCTTCGGCTACCCCGCCGACGGCGGCGACTTCTCCGCGGCGGTCCGCCGCTGCGTCGGGGTCGCGAAATGCCGTACGACATCGGTGACCGGCTCCGCCGTCATGTGCCCGTCCTTCCGGGCCACCGGCGACGAGACGCACTCCACGCGCGGCCGGGCCCGGCTGCTGCACGAGATGCTCGCCGGTGAGGTGGTGACGGACGGCTGGCGGTCCGAGGAGGTGCGGGACGCGCTCGACCTGTGCCTGTCCTGCAAGGGGTGCCGCTCCGACTGCCCGGTCGAGGTCGACATGGCCACGTACAAGGCGGAGTTCCTGCACCACCACTACGCCGGCCGGCGTCGCCCGGCCGCCCACTACAGCATGGGCCGGCTGCCGGTCTGGCTGCGCTGGGTGGACCGTACGCGCACCGCGCCGATCGTCAACGCCCTTGCCCCCGTACGGCCGTTGGCGTGGGTGGCGAAACGGCTGGGCGGGATCGCGCCGGAGCGGGGCATCCCGCGGGTGGCGACGCAGACGTACAGCCGGTGGCTGCGGCGGCGGTTCAGGAAACAGGTGCGGACCTGGCGGGACGAGCTGCGCGCGGGCGGTCGGCCCGGCGTCCCGGAGACGGCCGCGTTCCTGTGGCCGGACACCTTCACCGAGCACCTCGCGCCGGAGGTCGGGCGGGCGGCCGTACGGGTGTTGGAGGCGGCGGGAGTCCGGGTCATGGAGCCGCCGACGCGACCGTGGCGCGTGCACCGGTTCGCCGAGGGCGGGCTGGAGGGCATCAGCGTGCCCTCGCCGCTCGGGCGCCGCCGGAGCCGGGTCTGCTGCGGACTGACGTACATCTCGACGGGTCAACTCGACCGCGCCCGCGAGGTGTTGCGGCACACCTTGGACCTGATGGACCCCTTCCTCCTCCCGGAACTGGACGAGACCGACCCGTCGCCGATCGTCGTCCTGGAACCCAGCTGCGCCGCCGCCCTCCGCACCGACCTCCCCGAACTGCTCCACGACGACCCCCGCGCCGCCCGCCTCGCCGCCCGCGTCCTCACCTTCGCCGAGGCCCTCGAACGTCTCGCCCCCGACTGGACCCCGCCCCGCCTGGACCGCCCGGTCACCGGCCAGACCCACTGCCACCAGCACGCGGTCCTGGGCGACGCGGCCGACCGCCGCGTGCGCGCCGCCGCGGGCCTGACCGGTGAACTGACCGGCGGCTGCTGCGGGTTGGCGGGCAACTTCGGCTTCGAGCGCGGCCACTACGAGGTGTCCGTGGCCTGCGCGGAGGACCAACTCCTGCCCGCGGTACGGGAGTCCCCGACGGACGCGGTGGTCCTGGCGGACGGCTTCTCGTGCCGGACACAGTTGGAGCAGGTGGGCGGGGTGCGGGGGCGGCATCTGGCGGAGGTGCTGGCGGAGGGGCTGGAAGGGGAGGGGGCGTGAGATGACCTCGGCGTGCGAAACCGGGCGGCCGGGCGTCCTCGCCGACAGTCGCGGGGTACGCCCCGTCACATCGTGGGACCGGCGTCCATGACAGCGCGGGGCAGGCTCGCCCGTACCTCCCACTGACCGGAGCCCGCGCCACCGGCCCAGAACGTGCCGTCGAGGGCCTCGACGCGTTCGCGCAGGCCGATCAGGCCGAAACCGCCGCGGCCGCCGGCCGGATGGTCCGCCGAGTGGTTCGCCGGGTGGCCCGCCGGGTGGAGTCTCGCGCTGTTGGTCACCGTCACCCGCAACCACTCCGGATCGGCGTCCAGGCGTACGGTGACCCGCTCGCTGGGGGCATGCCGCATCACATTGGTGAGGGCCTCCCCGACCACCCGCAGCACGGTCGCCTCGACCTCCGGGCTGAACCGGCTCGTGCGGGCCGCGGCGCTCGCCTCCAGCCGGGCCGCCGGGGCGTCGGGCCGGTGCCGGCAGAACTCGGCGACCAGATCCCCCAGTTCGGCGAGGAGGTCGCCGGGGCGCAGCGCCTGATGGCCTTCCTCGCGCAGCACCCGTACCAGGCGCCGCATCGACTCCAGGGTCTCCGTGCCGGACCGGGCGATGGCGTCCAGGGCCGGCTCGACCTTCTCGGGCGCGGACGCGTGGACGGCCCTGGCCGCGTTGGCCTGCACGATGATGGCCGTCATGTGGTGGGCGATCAGGTCGTGCAGATCCCGGGCCAGAGCCAGCCGCTCGGCCTGCCGCACATCCCGCACCGCACGCTGCCGGCGGGCCTCGGTCGCGCGGACCAGACAGCCCATGGCGATGCCCAGCGAGAGCATGATCGTGGCCATGTAGCTGCCGCCGACGAAGCCGTCCAGTGTGCGGGTGCGCGCTGTCTGCATCAGCAGGCAGACGGCGAGCGCGGCGACGGTCCACACCATGGGCCGTACGGGATGGATCTGGGCGATCGCCCGGATGATCAGGAACAGCAGCGCGAAAGCCTCCAGGTAGCCGACGTCCGTCCCGCTCACCGGCACGAACAGGCACAGGACGCTGACCGTGAGGGACACGGCCGCCACTGCCAGGGCCCGGGCCGGGAGGGACAGCGGGTAGCGGGCGTTGGGCACCGCGAGCGCGGCCAGCGGACCGGTGACGAACACCGGCAGCCACGTGGTGGGCGCGATCGGCGGCTCGGTCACGAACACCAGCACCAGGATGTCGGCCGCCCACAGCAGGCCCAGGGAGACCACCGCGGCGGCGGAGATGACGCGCCGGATACCGGTCGAAAACGGAAACTTCCAGTCCACGCGGCCAGCCTAGGGAGCCGGACCGCTCCCGCGTTGTCGGCCGGATGGCCGACACGGCCCGCCGCAGTACGTCCCCAGGTCTGACGCCGGGCCGCAGGGGCCGGCCACAGCATGGTTGACGGGCACGGGCGTTCCCCCGGCGCCGGTGCCCCACCCCGACCGTCGACGACGACGGACCGCGTCCGGACCCCTTCGACGGGCCGGGTGGCCCGGGCCCCGCCCCCCTTCCCGTCCTCGTCCCGCTTTCCCTACCTCCCTCTGTTCTCCCGTCCTCCTCTTCTGTTCTCCCGTCCTCCTCTCGTTCCTGACGTACGGAGTTGTCTTTCTCATGGCTACATTTCTGCACCGGCTCGGGCGCGGCGCGTTCCGGCGCCGCTGGCTGACCCTGCTGCTCTGGGCGGTCGTACTGGGCATCGCCGGCGCCGCGGCGGCGGGCAGCAGTGGCGGCGGCGACTCGAACGTCACCCTGCCCGGCATCGAGGCGCAGAAGGCGTACGACGTACTCGAGAAGAAGTTCCCCGCGGCCAACGCCGACGGGGCGAGCGCCCGAGTCGTCGTGCGGGCGCCCGAGGGGCGGAAGCTGGCCGACAGAGGTCCGCGGGCCGAGGTCGAGGCGCTGCTCGGCGACCTGAAGGACTCCTCGCCGCGCGTCGCCTCGGTCGCCGACCCGTTCGCGGCGAAGACCGTCAGCGCCGACGGCACCACCGGCTACGCCCAGGTCACCTACAAGGCCAAGGCCGCCGACCTGACCGACGCCGACCACGACCGCCTCGACGACGCCCTCGACACCGCGCGCGAGCAGGGCCTGACCGTCGAGGCGTCCGGCAGCGCGCTGGCGCCCGACGCGGAGGCCGCTTCCTCCGAGGCGATCGGGTTCGTGCTCGCCGCGCTGATCCTGGTCATCACCTTCGGCTCGTTCATCGCGGCCGGCCTGCCGCTGCTGACCGCGGTGGTCGGCGTCGGCGCCACCATGGGCGCCATCACCGCGCTCACCGCCGCCCTCGACCTGAACAGCAGCACCTCGGCCCTGGCGACCATGCTGGGTATCGCGGTGGGCATCGACTACGCCCTGTTCATCGTCTCCCGCTACCGCTCCGAACGCGCCGCGGGGCACGGGGCGCGCGAGGCCGCCGCCCGGGCGAACGGCACCGCCGGTTCCGCGGTGGTCTTCGCCGGTGTGACCGTCGTGATCGCGCTGGCCGGCCTGGCCGTGGTGAACCTGCCCATCCTCACGGCCATGGGCATGGCGGGCGCGGGTGCCGTCGTCGTCGCCGTCCTGGTCGCCATCACCCTGGTCCCGGCGCTGCTCGCCTTCGCCCCCGAACGCGTCCTCGGCCGAACCTCCCAGAAGAAGTCCAACAAGGAGTCCAACGACCAGTCCAACAAGCAGTCCCGTCCCAAGACCGCCGCCTCGAAGGCGCCGGTCGCCGAGCGCTGGGCGGCCTTCGTCCTGCGCCGGCCCTGGAAGGTCCTGCTCTTCTCGGTCCTCGGCCTCGGTGTGATCGCGCTGCCCGCGACCCGGCTCGAACTGGGCCTGCCCGACGACAGTTCCAAGCCCACCTCGACCACGGAGCGCAAGGCCTACGACCTGCTCGCCGAGTCGTTCGGCCCCGGCTTCAACGGCCCGCTGACACTCGTCGTCAGTGGTGGCGACCCGGCGGTCACGAAGACCGCGGTCGGTGAACTCGACGGCAGGGTAAAGGACTTGAAGGATGTCGCCGCCGTCACCCCGGCGACCTACAACCCCGCCGGTGACACCGCGATGGTCACCGTCGTCCCCAAGAGCTCCCCGTCGAGCGAGCAGACCAAGGACCTCGTCCACACCATCCGCGAACAGGCCCAGGGCGTCGAGACCGCCACCGGCGCGCAGGCCCTGGTCAGTGGCACCACCGCGATGAACATCGACGTCGCCGCGAAGTTCTCCGCCGCGATCGTCCCCTATCTGGCGCTCGTCGTCGGCCTGGCCTTCCTGGTCCTGATCCTCGTCTTCCGGTCGGTCCTGGTGCCGCTCAAGGCGGCGCTCGGCTTCCTGCTGTCCGTCCTGGCCTCGCTCGGCGTGGTGGTCGCGGTCTTCCAATGGGGCTGGTTCAAGGACCTGTTCGGCCTTGAGACCACCGGCCCGATCATGAGCCTGATGCCGATCCTGCTGGTCGGCATCGTCTTCGGCCTGGCCATGGACTACCAGGTCTTCCTCGTCACCCGGATCCGGGAGGCGTACGTCCACGGCGCCGATTCGCGCACCGCGATCACCGAGGGCTTCCGGCACAGCGGCAAGGTCGTCGCCGCGGCCGCGCTGATCATGACGGGTGTCTTCGGCGGCTTCGTCGGCGGCGCCGACGCCATGATCAAGTCGCTCGGCCTCGGTCTGGCCGCGGCGGTCGTCTTCGACGCGTTCGTGGTCCGCATGACCATCGTGCCCGCCGTCCTGGCCCTGCTCGGCCAACGGGCCTGGTCGCTGCCCGGCTGGCTGGACCGGCGCCTGCCGCACGTCGACATCGAGGGCGAGAAGCTCGACACCGCGATCCCGGCCTCCTCCGAACCCGGCCACAGGGACGCCGACTTCACCCCGACCCACTGAGCCGGCACGTCAGGAGTGAGCCATGCGGAGAGGCACCGCGGTCCTCGCCGACACCTGGGTGTCCCTGAGAGCGGCGAACCGTGTACGTGAGAGCGGCGATCCGTGTGCTGGAGAGCGGCGAACCGTGTCCCTGGGACGGCCCTCGTAGGCTGACGGACTCCGTCACCGTAAGGAGTTCCGCCCGTGACCGCCCTCCGCCTCCGGCCCATCACCCCCGAAGAGCATCTCGCCTTCGTCGCGACCCTCCCCGCCGCCAGTCACATGCAGGTCCCCTCCTGGGGCGAGGTGAAGCCGGACTGGCGGGCGGAGGGTCTGGGGTGGTTCGAGGAGGACGGGCGGCTGGTGGGGGCGGGGCTGGTGCTGTACCGGCCGTTGCCGAGGGTGAAGAGGTACCTCGCGTATCTGCCCGAGGGGCCGTTGATCGACTGGGCCGCGCCCGATCTCGTCGAGCGGTGGCTGGTGCCGATGCTCGCGTATCTGAAGGGGCAGGGCGCCTTCTCGGTGAAGATGGGCCCGCCCGTCGTCGTACGCCGCTGGAGCGCGGACGCGGTGAAGGCCGCGATCGCCGACGCGGACGCCCACCGGCTGCGGGACGCCGAGCCGACCTCGTACGAACCGGGGGCCGCCGAGATCGGTGACCGGCTGCGCGGCGCGGGGTGGCGGCAGGCCGAACCGGGCGGTGAGGACGGCGGGTTCGCGGCCGGGCAGCCGCGGTACGTCTTCCAAGTGCCGTTCGCCGGACGGTCGTTGGCGGAGATCCACCGGGGCCTCAACCAGCAGTGGCGGCGCAACATCAAGAAGGCCGAGAAGGCGGGCGTGACGGTCGTCAGGGGCGGTTACGAGGACCTGCTCGCCTTCTACGAGTTGTACGCCGAGACCGCCGAACGCGACCGGTTCATCCCGCGCCCGCTGCCGTACTTCCAGCGCATGTGGACCGCCCTCACCACCGAGGACCCCGACCGGATGCGCCTGTACCTCGCCCGGCACGACGGCGACGTCCTCGCTGCGGCCACGATGCTGACCGTCGGCGACCACGTCTGGTACTCCTACGGCGCCTCCACCGCACGCAGGCGCGAGGTCCAGCCCAACAACGCCATGCAGTGGCGCATGATGACCGACGCCCACGAACTGGGCGCCTCCGTATACGACTTCCGGGGCATCACCGACACCCTGGAGGAGTCCAACCACCTGCTGGGGCTGCTGCGCTTCAAGGCGGGCGCCGGCGGCGAGGCGATCGAGTACCTCGGGGAGTGGGACTTCCCGCTGAGCCGGGTGCTGCACAAGGCGCTGGAGCTCTACATGGCCCGCCGACCATAAGGCTCCTCTCAGGTTCATAAGGGAACTCTCAGGTTTGGCGCCCGCTCTCAGGGAATGCCAAGGTTTTCACAGGGGTTGTTTGCCTTTCGGTCGCCGACTTTGCCGCTCCTTGGGTTCTGATCCGTGTAGGTTCCTGGGTGTCGGGAATTCCCCGGGCGGTAACACGCTCGACTTTGACGCAATAACCACTGCACAACCCTAGGAGTCCGGAATGAGCCTCAAGAAGCTCGCCCCGCTGCCCCCGAAGCCCAAGTCGAAGCAGCTCCCGCCCCCGCCCCCGAAGCCGCGGAAGAAGCACCAGCCGAAGCCGCTGCCGAAGCCGCTGCCCGGCCAGGACAGCTGATCCGGCGGTAGGAGGAGGGCCGACCCACGCAGTCGGCCCTCTTTTCTTTCCTGAATTCGAACCGGAACGCACGACTTAATTCCGGTGATGTGGAGCGACGGAAAGCGGAGGGAATGCGAAATGGGCACGGAAGCGGCTGACCTCGAATACGAGGACGATGAAAGCGACGAAACTCCCACCATTCCCGCCCGCACGGCCTTCCGCCGCTTCTGGCCGCTGACCCGCGGCCTGCGACGCTGGCTGATCCTCGTCTGGGTCTGCACGGTGCTCGCCGCACTCGCCGAGACCGAGGCGATCCTGCTCTTCGGCGACCTCACCGACCGCGCCCTGGCGAAGGGATCGCTGAGCGCGTTCTGGAGCCCGGCGATCAAATGGCTGGGCGTGGCGATCGTCGGCGCGGTCGTCGCGTACGCCGGAAACTCCCTTGCCGCGTGGGCGACCGAGCGCTTCGTGATGCGGCTGCGCGAGCATGTCTTCGACCACGTACAGCAGTTGCCGCCGCACTTCTTCCAACGGCACCGCCAGGGCGACCTGTTGTCCCGCCTGACCAGTGACGTCGAGGCGATCGAGACACTCGTGGTCTCCGGCGTGGTCGGCACCGCCTCCGCCCTCTTCTCCGCGATCTTCTACGCGGCCGCCGCGTTCTGGCTGCGCTGGGACCTGGCCGCCGCCACCTTCGTGCTCGCGCCGCTGTTCTGGCTGGCGGCCCGCCGTTTCTCCGGCTCCATCAAGGACGTCTCGCGCGAGGGCCGGGTCGCGGACGGCGCGATCACGTCGGTGGTCGAGGAGTCGCTCGGCAACATCGTGCTGACCCAGGCCTACGACCGCCGGGACGCGGAACGCCGGCGGCTGCACGAGGAGGCGACCGCCTGGTTCCGCGCCTCGGTCCGCTCGACGCGGCTGAACGAGGCGTACGAGCAACTCGTCGCCGTCATCGAGACGGTGTGCGTGCTCGCGGTGATCGGCATCGGCGCCTGGGAGATCTCCACCGGCCGCATGACGCTGGGCCAACTCCTCGCCTTCTCCGCCTTCTTGGGCTACCTCTACCCGCCCGTGCGCGGTCTGGCCCAGCTCGGCCTGACGATCACCGCGGCGACGGCGGGCGCGGAACGGCTCATCGAGATCCTCGACGTACGCCCCTCCGTCGCCGACCCCCGACGCGGCGCGGACGTCGGCCGCCCCGACGGCACGGTCGAGGTGACGGGCGTCTCCTTCACCTACCCCGGCGCCGACGCCATGGCCCTCTCGGACCTCTCCTTCACCGTCGGCCAGGGCGAGTTGGTCATCGTCACGGGCCCGAGCGGCGCGGGAAAGTCGACGGTGTCCAAGCTCCTGCTCCGCTTCTACGACCCCGACGCGGGCGACATCCGCCTGGACGGCGTGCCCCTGCGCGAGTTCCCGCTCGCCCGCCTCCGTGAGTACGTCACCCTGCTCCCGCAGGAGACGCTCGTCCTGCACGACACGGTCCGCGCGAACATCGCCTGCGGCCGGCCCGGCGCCAGCGAGCAGGCGATCGAGGACGCTGCGCGGGCGGCCGACGCGCACGACTTCATCGTCAAGCTCCCCGCCGGCTACGACACGAGGATCGACCCGGGCACCGCCCGCCTCTCCGGCGGCCAGCTCCAGCGCCTCGCCATCGCCCGCGCGATCCTGCGCGACGCCCCGGTCCTGGTCCTCGACGAACCGACCACCGGCCTCGACGCGATCGCCGCCCGCCGGGTCGTGAAACCCCTGCGCCGCCTGATGGCCGGCCGCACCACGATCATGATCACCCACGACCTCAACCTCGCCCCCGACGCCGACCGCATCCTGGTCGTCGACGGCGGCCGCATCGTGGAGACCGGCCGCCACGAGGAGCTGCTCGCGTGGGGCGGGGCGTACTCCCGCCTGCACCGTTCGCAGAACAACGCGGCGATGGACACGGGTGAGCTGCGCCTGCCGCTGTTCACGGAGGAGCCGGTGCCCATGCCGGCCGCGTACGCCGCCTACGGGTACGACGGGTACGCCGGTTATGGAGTACCCGCGGGATACGAGTACGGGACGGTCCCGACCACCCTCCCCGACGGCCGCCCCCTGTTCCGGGACGAGGTGCCCTGGCCCGGCATCTGATCATGACGGCCGAGTCCAGCATTCAGGACAGTTCCATAATGGGTTTTCACGCCTGACGAGGTCCACTACCCTGGACTCGACAGTGCATCATGATGGACGTACCCGGAATTGCCGACCCGAGCCCCAGGACAGCCCGTGACCACCCCCAGCACAGCCACCACTTCTTCCGCGCCCGCATCAGTGTCCGGCGAAGCGACCGCGCACCGCCGTGGCTCCCTCGGTCCCGTGGGCCTGGTGCTGGCGGGCGGTGTCTCGGTCCAGTTCGGTGCGGCGCTCGCGGTAGGTCTGATGCCGAGGGCGGGCGCGCTCGGAGTGGTGACCCTGCGCCTGCTCGCGGCGGCCGTGGTCCTCCTGGTGATCTGCCGCCCCCGCCTGCGCGGCCACTCGCGCACCGACTGGGGCACGGTGATCGTCTTCGGCGTCACCATGGGCGCGATGAACGGCCTCTTCTACCAGGCGGCGGCCCGCATCCCACTCGGCGCGGCGGTCACCCTGGAGGTCCTGGGCCCCCTGGCCCTGTCAGTCTTGGCCTCCCGCCGAGCGATCAACTTCGTCTGGGCGGGGCTGGCCCTGGCGGGCGTCTTCCTGCTGGGCGGCGGGGGCTTCGGCGACCTGGACCTGGCCGGAGTCGCCTTCGCACTGGGCGCGGGCGCGATGTGGGCGACGTACATCATCTTCAGCGCACGGACGGGCCGACGTTTCCCACAGGCGGACGGATTGGCTCTGGCCATGGGAGTGGCGGCACTGCTGATGCTGCCGCTGGGGGTCGTGGAGTCGGGCACGAAGCTCCTGGACCCGGTGACGATCGCGCTCGGCTCGGCGGTGGCGATCATGTCCTCGGTCCTCCCGTACACCCTGGAACTCCTGGCCCTCCGCCGTCTCCCCTCCTCCACCTTCGCCATCCTCATGAGCCTCGAACCGGCCCTCGCGGCAACGGCCGGCTTCCTGATCCTGAACCAGGCGCTGTCGGCGGTGCAGGCTGCGGCGATCGCGCTGGTGGTGGTGGCGAGCATGGGGGCGGTGCGGACGCAGGTGGGGCGGCGGGGGAAGGTGCGGTTGCCGGTGGAGTAGGCCGCACTCGGCGGGAGCCCGCCGGAATCAATCGGCGCTCTTCTCCCACACCGACACATGCCGCCGACTCTCACTCGTGAACGGCGTCCGCGCCCAGTCCTCCCACCGGTCCCGCAACCGCATCCCGGCCAGCCGGGCCATCAGGTCCAACTCAGCGGGCCACACGTACCGGAACGGGATGGACGAGTACGAGGCGCTCCCGTCCGGGTCGATCCTGACGTGGTGCGAACTCATCGCCTGGGTGGCGACGTCGTACGTGTCGAACCCGAGCCGGCGCTCGCCCACGTGGAACGGCACCGCGTCCTGTCCGGGCGGCAGCCGCCGCAGATCGGGAACCATCACCTCTACGACGAAGCACCCGCCCGGCACCAGATGCGCGGCGGCGTTGCGGAAGCAGTCGACTTGGGCGTCCTGGGTGGTCAGATTCATGAGCGTGTTGAACACGAGGTAGGCGACCGCGAATTCGCCGTCCACCGTGGTGGTCGCGAAGTCCCCGATCGTCACGTCGACGTCCTGGCCGCCGGGCTTCTCCCGCAACCGGGCCACCATCGCCCGGGACAGATCGATCCCGCACACCTCGACACCCCGCCGCGCCAACGGCAACGCGATCCGCCCGGTCCCGACCCCGAACTCCAGCGCCCGCCCGCCCCCGACCAGCCCCGCCAACACATCCACGGCCGGCTCCACCGCGTCCGCCTCGAACATCTCCGCCGACGACTCGTCGTACGCCGCCGCCACGGACTCCCCGAAGTAACCGTCGTCATCGACCATCGGGGGACGGTACTGCGGGGTGGAGCGGGGGTGCGCGCGAATTTCGCAGTACGGCCGGGATTTAGGGCCCTGACGTCGGGTCCATGAACGTGCTCCAGGCGCACAGCGCGCTGCCTGCGCGGTCGTGACTCCGCACTTTCTGGCGGCCTACGACCGGGACACCGTGAACATCTAGTCCGGCAGATCCTCGGCCGCACCGCGGACGAAAGCGGTGAAGGCGGCAGGGGTGAGGGTGAGGGCCCCGGCCGAGGGGTTCTTGGAGTCGCGGACGGCTATGTGGGGGGTGAGGTCGGCGACCTCGACGCACTGACCTCCGGTGTCTCCGCTGTAGGACGACTTACGCCAGGTCGCGCCCGTCAGGTTCCGGTTGGTTGCCATACCGCTCCTCCATCACGCGGGCGATCAGAGCCGCCGAGTCGTCAACGGAGAGCGCGGCGGCCTGCAGATGATCGTAACGGACCGAACCCTCCTTGACGGCTTCCGGATTGGCCGTCATGTGCCCCTGCACGAAGTCCTCGGTGTAGACGATGTCGGGGTCATTGGCGAAGCGCAGAAGGTTGAAGGAACCCATCAGGCCCGTGTGCGCTCCCGCGCTGAACGGGAGGATCTGGATCTCCAGCCAACGCCGCTTCTGCATCGCCAGGATGTGGGCCAACTGCTCGCGCATGACCTCCCGGCCTCCCACCTCCTGATGAAGTACTGCCTCGCTCAACACCACCCACATCACCGGTGGTTCGTCCCGGTCCAGGATCCGCTGGCGGTCCAGCCGAGCAGCGACCTTGCCGTCGATGTTGCCTTCGTCCCGCGCACCAAGCACCGCGCGAGCGTAAGCGGGTGTCTGAAGCAGCCCATCCACCAACTGGGCCTGGAAGCTGGAGATGTACGCCGCCTTCGCCTCCATCTCCGCATACGGCTGAAACCAGTTCGGCAACTGACTCCGCAGCACCAGCCCAACCAGCCTGGAAAACGTCCCGTCCGTCCCCAACCCCGCGTCAACCCGTTCGGAGAACTCCCGCGTCGGCACCTTCAACGTCGTCTCGATCTGTCCGATCAGTGATCCCGAACAGAAGACGATCGAGCCCAGCTGCGCCAGCGTCAGCCCCGCTGCCTCCCGATGCCGCCGCAGCTCGTATCCGTAGTAGTCCAACGGCGACGCACTGGGATCGAGCTCCCGCATGTTGGCCACAGTCACCACCACCTCCCATCACTGAGCGTAGCCAAATGGTCGCGTACCGGCACTCAACTTGTGGAAACCCAAATCAATACAAGCACGCTTGATTGTTTCTGGCGTCGCTGCCATGCTCCTCCCATGGCCGACCCCACGCCCGTCATCGACGACCTGCGCGCGGAGAGCGAGGAACTCGACGCGCTCGTGGCCGAGTTGCCCGCGGACCGCTGGGCGCTCGCGACCCCCGCCGCCGGTTGGACCGTCGCTCATCAGATCGCGCATCTCGCCTGGACCGATCACCACTCCGTGCTGGCCGTGACCGACCGGGAGGCCTTCTCCCGTGAGGTCGAGAAGGCGCTGGCCGAACCCGGTGAGTTCGTGGACAACGGGGCGGAGGCGGGGGCGGAGAAGGCGCCGGCGCAGTTGCTCGCGGACTGGCGGGCCGGGCGGGAAGCGCTCGACCACGCCCTGCGCGCCGCCCCCGACGGTGCTCGTTTCCCCTGGTACGGGCCGCCCATGGCCACCGCCTCCATGGCCACCGCCCGGCTCATGGAGACCTGGGCCCATGGCGGGGATGTGGCCGAGGCGCTCGGTGTCGACCGCACCCCCACCGACCGGCTCCGGCACATCGTCCGGCTCGGGGTTCGTACGCGTGACTACGCGTTCGGCGTGAACGGGGCGCAGCCGCCGTTCGAGGAGTTCCGGATCGAACTCACCGCGCCCTCCGGGGACTTGTGGGTCTACGGTCCCGAGGACGCCACCGACCGCGTCACCGGCCCCGCCCTCGACTTCTGCCTCCTCGTCACCCAGCGTGCCCACCGCGCCGACCTCGCCCTGCACGCCGACGGCTCCGACGCCGACCGCTGGCTCGACCTCGCCCAGGCCTTCGCAGGGCCGCCGGGACCCGGCCGCGCCCCGAAGGGAACCGGTCAGTGACTGCACCCGAGGTCCACCCTCTCCGCATAGGCAACGCCTCCGGCTTCTACGGCGACCGTTTCGACGCCCTGCGCGAGATGCTCACCGGCGGCGAACTGGACGTCCTCACCGGCGACTACCTCGCCGAACTGACCATGCTGATCCTGGGACGGGACCGGCTGAAGGATCCGTCCGGCGGCTACGCCCGTACCTTCCTGCGGCAGTTGGAGGAGTCCCTCGGTCTCGTCCACGAGCGCGGGGTGAAGATCGTCAGCAATGCCGGTGGGCTCAATCCGGCCGGACTGGCAGGGCGCGTAAGGGAGTTGGCCGACCGGCTCGGCATCCCCGTCCGCGTCGCCCACGTCGAGGGCGACGACCTCACCGCCGCCCACCCCGGCAGCCTCGCCGCCCACGCCTACCTCGGCGGCTTCGGCATCGCCGAGTGCCTGCGGCGGGGCGCGGACATCGTCGTCACCGGGAGAGTGACGGACGCGGCCCTGGTCACCGGTCCCGCCGCCGCCCACTTCGGCTGGCAGCCGGGGGAGTACGACCGCCTCGCGGGCGCCGTCGTCGCCGGCCACGTGCTGGAGTGCGGCACCCAGGCCACCGGCGGCAACTACGCCTTCTTCGCCGAGACGTTCGCCAAGGCCCCCGGAGACCTCCGCCGCCCCGGCTTCCCCCTCGCCGAGATCCACGAGGACGGCACCTGCGTCATCACCAAGCACCCCGGCACCGGCGGCCTCGTCGACGTCGGCACGGTCACCGCCCAGTTGCTCTACGAGACTCAGGGCGCCCGGTACGCCGGACCCGACGTCACCGCCCGCCTCGACACGATCAGGCTCAGCCCGGACGGGCCGGACCGGGTCCGTATCGACGGCGTGCGCGGCGAGGCCCCGCCGCCCACCCTCAAGGTCGGCCTCAACCGCCTCGGCGGCTTCCGCAACGAGGTCGCCTTCGTCCTCACCGGCCTCGACATCGAGGCCAAGGCCGCCCTCGTGCGCGAGCAGATGGAGCCCGCGCTCGCCAAAGTCGCCGACGCACGCTGGGAGTTGGCCCGCACCGACCGCCCCGACGCCGACACCGAGGAGACCGCGAGCGCACTGCTGCGGCTCGTCGTACGGGATCCGGAGGAGCGGGCCGTCGGACGTGCGCTGAGCGGGGCGGCGGTGGAGCTGGCCCTCGCGAGCTACCCCGGCTTCCACGTGCTCGTCCCGCCCGGGAAGGGCTCGCCCTACGGGGTCTTCGAGGATGCGTATGTGCCTCAGGGAGACGTGGCCCACGTGGCGGTGCTCCCCGACGGGCGACGGATCCCGGTGGCACCGGCCCCCGAAACCGTCGTACTGGAAGAGCCGCCGCAGCCCCCGCTGCCCGCATCCCTGCCCTCAACCCCCACCCGCCGCGCCCCCCTTGGACTCGTCGCCGGGGCCCGGTCCGGGGACAAGGGCGGGAACGCCAACGTCGGTGTATGGGTGCGGAACGACGAGGCCTGGCGGTGGCTCGCGCACACCCTCACCGTCGAGCGGTTCCGTGAACTCCTGCCGGAGACCGCCGACTTGACCGTCGTACGGCACCCGCTCCCCAACCTCCGCGCCCTGAACTTCGTCGTCGAGGGAATCCTCGGCGCGGGCGTCGCCGCCCAGCACCGCTTCGATCCGCAGGCCAAGGCCCTCGGCGAGTGGCTGCGCTCCCGCCACCTGGACATTCCGGAGGCCCTCCTGTGACGGTCATCGACTCCGCCCTGGACATCAACAGTCCCGACTACCGCGCCAATCGCGAGGCCCTCCTCGCCAAGCTCGCCGATCTCGACACCGAGCACGCGAAGGCATTGGCCGGCGGCGGACCCAAGTACGTCGAACGGCACCGCAAGCGCGGCAAGTTGCTCGCGCGGGAGCGCATCGAGCTGCTGCTGGACCCGGACACGCCCTTCCTGGAGTTGTCGCCGCTCGCGGCCTGGGGCAGTGACTACGCCGTCGGCGCCTCGCTCGTCACCGGGATCGGGGTCGTCGAGGGCGTGGAGTGCCTCATCACCGCCAACGACCCGACCGTGCGCGGCGGGGCCAGCAATCCCTGGTCGCTGAAGAAGGCGCTGCGCGCCAACGACATCGCGCTCGCCAACCGGCTGCCCTGCATCAGCCTGGTGGAGTCCGGCGGGGCCGATCTGCCGTCCCAGAAGGAGATCTTCATCCCCGGGGGCGCCATCTTCCGTGATCTGACCCGGCTTTCGGCCGCCGGTATCCCGACCGTCGCCGTCGTCTTCGGGAACTCCACCGCCGGCGGCGCCTACATCCCCGGCATGTCCGACCACGTCATCATGGTCAAGGAGCGCGCCAAGGTCTTCCTCGGCGGACCGCCCCTGGTCAAGATGGCCACCGGCGAGGAGAGCGACGACGAGTCGCTGGGCGGCGCCGGGATGCACGCACGCGTGTCGGGGCTCGCGGACTACTTCGCCGTCGACGAGCAGGACGCGCTGCGCCAGGCCCGGCGGGTGGTGGCCCGGCTCAACCACCGCAAGGCGTACGAGGATCCGGGCCCTGCCGCGCCGCCCAAGTACGACGAGGAAGAGCTGCTCGGCGTCGTCCCGGGGGACCTGCGCGTCCCCTTCGACCCGCGCGAGGTCGTCGCCAGGATCGTCGACGGCTCCGACTTCGACGAGTTCAAGCCGCTGTACGGGACGAGCCTGGTGACCGGCTGGGCGACCCTGCACGGCTATCCCGTCGGCATCCTCGCCAACGCGCAGGGCGTGCTGTTCAGCCAGGAGTCCCAAAAGGCCGCCCAGTTCATCCAGTTGGCCAACCAGCGCGACATCCCGCTCCTCTTCCTGCACAACACCACCGGCTACATGGTCGGCAAGGAGTACGAGCAGGGCGGCATCATCAAGCACGGCGCGATGATGATCAACGCGGTCAGCAACAGCCGCGTACCGCATCTCTCCGTGCTGATGGGCGCCTCGTACGGGGCCGGGCACTACGGCATGTGCGGGCGGGCGTACGACCCGCGCTTCCTCTTCGCCTGGCCCAGCGCCAAGTCCGCCGTCATGGGCCCGCAGCAGCTCGCCGGCGTCCTGTCGATCGTCGCCCGCCAGTCGGCGGTCGCGAAGGGCCAGCCCTACGACGACGACGCGGACGCCGCTCTGCGCGCCATGGTCGAGCAGCAGATCGAGTCCGAGTCGCTGCCGATGTTCCTGTCCGGGCGGCTGTACGACGACGGCGTCATCGACCCGCGCGACACCCGAACCGTCCTCGGCCTGTGCCTGTCCGCCGTCCACACCGCGCCCTACGAGGGCGCGCGCGGTGGCTTCGGCGTCTTCCGGATGTGAGGTCCCAGTGAGTGATTCCATCGCTTCCGTCCTGGTGGCGAACCGGGGCGAGATCGCCTGCCGGATCTTCCGCACCTGCCGTGAACTCGGCATCCGCACGGTCGCCGTGCACTCCGACGCGGACGAGAACGCGCTCCACGCGCGCGTGGCCGACGCGGCCGTACGGCTGCCGGGATCCACGCCCACGGACACCTACCTGCGCGGCGAGCTGATCGTGAAGGCGGCCGTCGCGGCCGGCGCGGACGCCGTGCACCCCGGCTACGGCTTCCTCTCCGAGAACGCCGACTTCGCACGCGCGGTCCTGGACGCGGGACTTGTGTGGATCGGGCCGCCCCCGGAGGCGATCGAGGCGATGGCCTCCAAGACCCGCGCCAAGCACCTCATGGGCCTGGAGCCGCTCAAGGAGGTCACCGAGGCCGACCTGCCCGTCCTGGTCAAGGCGGCCGCGGGCGGTGGCGGACGCGGCATGCGGATCGTCCGCGAACTGGCCGCCCTGGACGACGAGTTGGCCGCCGCCCGCGCGGAGGCCCTGAGCGCCTTCGGCGACGGCGAGGTCTTCGTCGAGCCCTACGTGGAGGACGGCCGCCACGTCGAGGTGCAGATCCTCGCCGATACCCACGGCACGGTGTGGGCCCTCGGCACCCGGGACTGCTCCCTCCAGCGCCGCCACCAGAAGGTGATCGAGGAGGCCCCGGCGCCGGGCCTCTCCGAGGAACAGACGCGGGAACTGCACGAGTTGGCGGTACGTGCCGCCCGCGCGGTCGCCTACGAGGGCGCCGGAACCGTCGAGTTCCTGGTCGCTCCCGACGGCAAGGCCCACTTCCTGGAGATGAACACCCGCCTCCAGGTCGAACACCCGGTGACGGAGGCCGTGTTCGGCGTGGACCTGGTGGCCCTGCAACTGCGGATCGCCGAGGGCGAGCCCCTCGACACCGACCCACCCCCCGCCCGAGGCCACGCCATCGAGGCCCGCCTCTACGCCGAGGACCCGGCCCACGACTGGACCCCGCAGACCGGCACCCTGCACCGCCTGGCCGTACCGGACTCCGTCCGCCTCGACACCGGCTACACCGACGGCGACGACATCGGCGTCCACTACGACCCGATGCTCGCCAAGGTCGTCGCCCACGCACCCACGCGCGCGGAGGCCGTCCGCCGACTCTCCGGCGCCCTGGAGAACGCGGTCGTCCACGGCCCCGTCACCAACCGCGACCTCCTCGTACGCTCCCTGCGCCACAAGGAGTTCACGACGGCCCGGATGGACACGGGCTTCTACGACCGCCACCTCACGACACTGACCGAGCCCACCCCCGACCCGCACGCCCCCTTGGCCGCGGCCCTCGCCGACGCCCACGGCCGCTCCCGCTTCGGCGGCGGCTGGCGCAACCTCGCGTCCCAGCCACAGCTCAAGCGGTACGCGGTGAACGGCACCGAGCACGAGGTCCAGTACCGGCACACCAGGGAGGGCCTGGCCGCGGACGGAGTGCGCGTGGTGCACGCCGACGCGAGTCTGGTCGTACTCGAAGTGGACGGCGTACGAAGGAAGTTCGAGGTCGCGAGGTACGGCGACCAGGTGTACGTGAACACAACGGCGCTCACCGCGCTACCCCGCTTCCCCCTCCCGACCGCCCAACTGGCCCCCGGCTCCTTGGTGGCCCCCATGCCGGGCACGGTCGTCAAGGTGGCGGAGGGGTTGAAGGTAGGGGCAACGGTCCAGGCGGGCGAGCCGATCCTGTGGCTGGAGGCGATGAAGATGCAGCACAAGATCGCAGCCCCGGTCACAGGAACTCTGACGGCTCTGCACGCCGTGACGGGACATCAGGTAGAGGTCAACGCATTGCTGGCAGTGGTCGAGCCCACCTAGGGGCGCGGGACTGTATCAATTTGCGGCTCCGCCGCGTGAGCGCGACCAGCCACACACAACCCGCACCCCGAAGGAAACCGCATGACCCACATCGAATCCGAAGAACACAAGGCCCTCCGATCCGCCGTCGCGGCCTTCGGCAAACGCTACGGCCGCGACTACATGACGGACATCGTCGACTCGGGCGGCTACCCCAAGGAACTCTGGCTAGAGGCAGCCAAGTTGGGCTACCTGGGCGTCAACCTCCCCGAGGAGTACGGAGGCGGCGGCGGAGGCATAGCCGAACTCTCCATCGTCCTGGAGGAACTCGGCACCGCAGGCGCCCCCCTCCTCATGATGATCGTCTCCCCGGCGATCTGCGGAACGGTCATCGCCCGGTTCGGCACAGACGAGCAGAAACAAGAGTGGCTCCCCGCCCTCGCCGACGGCACCCGCACCATGGCCTTCGGCATCACCGAACCCGACGCCGGCTCCAACAGCCACCGCATCACCACCACCGCCCGCCGCGACCCCGAGACCGGCGACTGGCTCCTGACCGGCCGCAAGGTCTTCGTCTCCGGCGTCGACATCGCGGACGCGACCCTGATCGTCGGCCGGACCGAGGACGCCCGCACGGGCAACCTCAAGCCCTGCCTGTTCATCGTCCCGCGGGACGCGCCGGGCTTCACGCGCCGGAAGATCGACATGGAACTGCACGGCGCGGAGAAGCAGTTCGAGCTGGCCCTGGACGACGTACGGCTGCCCGCCGAGGCGCTCGTCGGGGACGAGGACGCGGGCCTGCTGCAACTGTTCGCGGGGCTCAACCCCGAGCGGATCATGACGGCCGCGTTCGCGATCGGCATGGGCCGTTACGCCCTCGCGCGGGCCGTCGAGTACGCGCGCGAGCGTGCCGTCTGGAAGACCCCGATCGGCGCCCACCAGGCCATCGCGCACCCTCTCGCGCAGGCGCACATCGACCTCGAACTCGCCCGCCTGATGATGCAGAAGGCCGCCCATCTCTACGACGCCGGGGACGACGTCGGCGCCGGTGAGGCCGCCAACATGGCGAAGTACGCGGCCGGAGAGGCCTGTGTGCGGGCCGTCGACCAGGCCGTGCACACCCTGGGCGGCAACGGGCTCACCCGTGAATTCGGGCTCGCCACCTTGATAACCGCCTCCCGCGTGGCTCGTATTGCTCCGGTGAGCCGGGAGATGATTCTCAACTACGTCTCCCACCAGACCCTTGGCCTGCCCAAGTCGTACTGATCCAGCACAGCGTTGTGCGAGGAGGAACCGTGTTCCGCAGCGAGTACGCAGACGTTTCGCCCGTAGAACTCCCCATCCACGAGGCGGTGTTGGGGAGGGCCGCCGAGTTCGGTGACGCGCCTGCCCTGATCGACGGCACGAACGGCACCACGCTCTCGTACGAGCAACTGGACAGGTTCCACCGGCGGATCGCCGCCGCGCTGGCCGAGACGGGCGTGCGCAAGGGCGATGTCGTCGCCCTGCACAGCCCGAACACGGTGGCCTTCCCGACCGCGTTCTACGGGGCCACGCGGGCGGGGGCGTCGGTGACCACCGTGCATCCGCTCGCCACGGCGGAGGAGTTCGCCAAGCAGCTGAAGGACTCGGCGGCCCGCTGGATCATCACCGTGTCACCGCTCCTGGAGACCGCGCGCCGGGCCGCCGAACTGGCCGGCGGGGTCGAGGAGATCCTGGTCTGCGACAGCGCGCCGGGACACCGTTCGCTGATCGACATGCTGGCCTCCGACGCGCCCGAGCCGGTGGTCGACATCGACCCCGCCCAGGACGTGGCCGCGCTGCCGTACTCCTCGGGGACGACCGGCATACCCAAGGGCGTGATGCTCACCCATCGGCAGATCGCCACCAACCTCGCCCAGCTCGAACCGATGATGACGGCCGGCCCGGGCGACCGCATCCTCGCCGTGCTCCCCTTCTTCCACATCTACGGCCTGACCGCGCTGATGAACGCGCCGCTGCGCCAGGGCGCCACGGTCGTCGTGCTGACCCGCTTCGAGCTGGACACCTTCCTCGCGGCCATCCAGGAGCACCGCATCACCGGCCTGTACGTGGCGCCACCGATCGTCCTGGCGCTGGCCAAGCATCCGCTGGTCGAGCAGTACGACCTGTCGTCCCTGAAGTACATCCTCAGTTCCGCCGCCCCGCTGGACGCACAGCTCGCGGCGGCCTGCGCGCGGCGGCTCGGGCTGCCGCCGATCGGCCAGGCCTATGGCATGACCGAACTGTCGCCGGGGACGCACGTCGTGCCCCTGGACGCCGTCCGCGAGGCCCCGGCCGGCACGGTCGGCAAGCTCATCGCGGGCACCGAGATGCGGATCGTCTCGCTCGACGACCCCGACAAGGACCTCGACATCGGCGAGCCCGGCGAGATCCTCATCCGCGGCCCGCAGGTCATGAAGGGGTACCTGGGCCACCCCGACGACACCGCCGCGATGATCGACAAGGACGGCTGGCTGCGCACCGGTGACGTCGGTCATGTGGACGCCGACGGCTGGCTGTTCGTCGTCGACCGGGTCAAGGAGCTCATCAAGTACAAGGGCTTCCAGGTGGCCCCCGCCGAGCTGGAGGCCCTGCTGCTCACCCACCCGGGCATCGCCGACGCGGCCGTCATCGGCGCGTACAACGACCAGGGCAACGAGATCCCGCACGCCTTCGTCGTCCGCCAGCAGGCCGCGCCCGACCTCTCCGAGGGCGAGGTGATGATGCACGTCGCCGAACGTGTCGCCCCCTACAAGCGGGTCCGCCAGGTCACCTTCATCGACACCGTCCCGCGGGCCGCCTCCGGCAAGATCCTGCGCCGCGAACTCAGGGAGCGCCTGTGACACCGATCGGACGGACACGCGCGCGTGGCGTCGAGACCCTCGTCCTCGACTCCCCGGCCAACCGCAACGCCCTCTCGGCCGCCCTGGTGGGCGAGTTGGCGGACGCGCTGACGGACTGCGCCAAGGACACCGACGTCCGCGCGATCGTCCTCACCCACACCGGCAACACCTTCAGCGCGGGCGCCGACCTCAAGGACCCGCCGCACCCGGACGCCCTGGTGGGCCTGCTCCGGCAGATCGTGGAACTGCCCAAGCCGGTGGTGGCCCGGGTGACGGGACACGTGCGCGCGGGCGGCCTCGGCCTCCTGGGCGCCTGTGACATCGCGGCGGCCTCGGCCGCGTCGACGTTCGCGTTCACCGAGGTGCGGATCGGGGTGGCTCCGGCCGTCATCTCCCTGCCGCTGCTGCCCCGCACCGACCCCCGCGCACTCGCCCGCTACTACCTGACCGGCGAGCGCTTCGACGCCCCCGAGGCGGCCCGCATCGGCCTGCTGACGGCGGCGGGCGAGGACGTGGACATCGTACTGGAACCGGTCCTGGACGGTCTGCGGCGCTCCTCGCCGCAGGGCCTGGCCGAGACGAAACGGCTGCTCACGGCTAGGGTGCTGGAGGCATTCGACCGGGACGCGGCCGATCTCACCGCGCTCTCGGCCCGGCTGTTCGCCTCCCCGCAGGCCCGCGAGGGGATGACGGCCTTCCTGGAACGACGGGATCCCGCCTGGGTGGATCCCGCGTGGGCGCGATCCACGGGGACGGTGTGAGCACGCGATGGGTGTGAGTACGGCGGAACGCGACCGCGCTCCCAAGCAGGACCGCAGCCGGGCCACCCGGCAGCGGCTCCTGGAGGCCGCCGTGGCCTGTCTCGCCGAGTACGGCTGGGCGGGCTCCACGGTCTCCGTGGTCGCCGAACGCGCCGGCGTCTCCCGCGGCGCCGCCCAGCACCACTTCCCGACCCGCGAGGACCTCTTCACCGCGGCCGTCGAGTACGTCGCCGAGGAACGCTCCACGGCCCTGCGCGCCCTCTTCCCGGAGGGCGCGGGCGAGGACCGCCGGGTGGTCGTGTCCGCCTTGGTCGACCTCTACACGGGCCCGCTCTTCCGGGCCGCCCTGCACCTGTGGGTCGCCGCCTCCGACGAGGAGCAGCTGCGCCCGCGCGTGACGGAACTGGAGTCCCGCGTCGGCCGCGAGACCCACCGCATCGCGGTCGAGCTGCTGAATGCCGACGAGTCCAGGCCGGGCGTCCGCGAGACCGTCCAGGGTCTCCTCGACATGGCGCGCGGTCTGGGCCTGGCCAACCTGCTCACGGACGACGGCCCGCGCCGCGACCGCGTGGTGGCCCAGTGGGCGGCCCTGCTGGAGGGGGCGCTGGGCTGAGCGGCCCTGGCGCCCGGTCCCGTTGTCAGTGCCGGGAGCTACGTTTCGGACATGTCGTCACGGACTGAGCCGCTCCACCCGCCAGCCGCCGTCCGACTCGGTCGTGTAGCGCAGGCGGTCGTGCAGCCGGTTCTCGCGGCCCTGCCAGAACTCCACCGACCGCGGGGCCACCCGGAAACCGCCCCAGTCCGGCGGGACGGGCACCTGCTCGCCCTCGGGGTAGCGGGCGGCGAGCTCCGCGTAGGAGGCGTCGAGCTCGGCGCGGGAGGCGATGACGCTGGACTGCGCGCTGGCCCAGGCACCGAGCTGGGAGCCGTGCGGGCGGGTGCGGAAGTACGCGGCGGTCTCGTCACGGCCGGTGCGCCGGGCCACGCCCGAGACGATGACCTGGCGGGCCATCGGATGCCACGGGAAGAGCAACGAGACGTACGGATTCTCGGCGAGGTCGGTCGCCTTGCGGGAGCCGTAGTTCGTGTAGAAGACGAAGCCCTGCTCGTCGAAGTGCTTGAGCAGCACCGTGCGGGAGCTGAGCCGGCCCTCGGCGTTCGCCGTGGAGACGACCATGGCGTTCGGCTCGAAGAGCTGCGCCTCGGTCGCGGCCTGCTCGAACCAGCGGGCGAACTGCTCGACCGGGGTGGCGGCCAGGTCGGTCTCGGCGATGCCCTCGGCCCGGTACTGCTTGCGCATCGTGGAGGGATCGAGGGGGACGGCGTCTGGGTCGGTCACCTTGTCATCCTGCCGTATCGCGGGTGCCGTCCGACGCGGAGTCCACGACAGCCGAGTGGCACTCAGTGCCGCAGGGCTCCCCAAAGGTGGCACTCCGGGATATCGTGCTGATGCCGTTCCGGTTGGATGACCGCCAGCCGCACGGGGCATCACCAGGACGGCCACACGGGCCGCGAGTCGGGACCGACCGCGGATCCACCGGCCGAGTCGCAGTTTCCGCCGTATGACACGCCGTATGACACATGGTCTTCCCACCCCATAGCGCCATCTGTCGCACACATCACGAGGAGCCGCCTGATGTCCGACTTCGACCCCTCCTTCGTACCTGGCCTCGAGGGAGTCGTCGCGTTCGAGACGGAGATCGCCGAACCGGACAAGGAGGGCGGCGCTCTGCGGTACCGGGGCGTCGACATCGAGGATCTGGTCGGCCACGTCTCGTTCGGCAACGTCTGGGGCCTGCTCGTCGACGGCGCCTTCAACCCCGGCCTGCCGCCCGCCGAGCCCTTCCCGATCCCCGTGCACTCCGGCGACATCCGGGTGGACGTCCAGTCCGCGCTTGCCATGCTCGCGCCCGTGTGGGGCCTGAAGCCGCTGCTCGACATCGACGAGGAGCAGGCCCGCGACGACCTGGCCCGCGCCGCCGTCATGGCCCTGTCCTACGTCGCCCAGTCGGCCCGCGGGCAGGGCCGGGCCATGGTGCCGCAGAGCGAGATCGACAAGGCGCAGTCCGTCGTGGAGCGGTTCATGATCCGCTGGCGGGGCGAGCCGGACCCCAAGCACGTGGCCGCCGTCGACGCCTACTGGACCTCCGCCGCCGAGCACGGCATGAACGCGTCCACCTTCACCGCGCGCGTGATCGCCTCCACCGGCGCCGACGTCGCCGCGGCCCTCTCCGGCGCCGTGGGGGCCATGTCGGGACCGCTGCACGGCGGCGCCCCCTCCCGCGTCCTCGGCATGATCGAGGAGATCGAGCGGACCGGCGACGCCGAGGCCTACGTCAAGCAGGCCCTCGACAAGGGCGAGCGCCTGATGGGCTTCGGGCACCGCGTCTACCGCGCCGAGGACCCCCGCGCGCGCGTGCTGCGCCGAACCGCCCGCGAACTGGGCGCCCCGCGCTTCGAGATCGCCGAGGCACTGGAGAAGGCGGCCCTGGCGGAGCTGCACGCCCGCCGCCCGGACCGCGTCCTGGCCACCAACGTCGAGTTCTGGGCGGCCATCGTCCTGGACTTCGCGGAGGTCCCGGCGCACATGTTCACGTCGATGTTCACCTGCGCCCGCACCGCGGGCTGGTCGGCGCACATCCTGGAGCAGAAGCGCACCGGCCGGCTCGTGCGGCCGTCCGCGCGGTACATCGGCCCCGGCACCCGCAACCCGCAGGAGATCGAGGGGTACGGGGACATCGCGAACTGACGGACACCGCAACGGAGTTCACGCGGGAGTCAGGAGCCCCGCGTGATGCCGTTCCGCCACCAGCGGGTGCGCCCGCAACTTGCCCTTCAGTTCGTGGTGGCCGTACTCGGCGAAGAGCGGGTTCGCCGGGTCGTCGGTCACGCCGGGGGCGGCCGAGGCGTACGGGAACGGGAGCGGTTCGATGCGGGCGTCCAGGCGCGGGTTGTAGAAGAAGGGCACGGAGAACCGCTCGGTGGCGCCGGGCGGGGACACCACCCGGTGGTCGGTGGCGATCAGGTACCCGCCGGTCGCCACCTCCAGCAGCTCACCCAGGTTGACCACGAACGCCCGCTCCAGCGGCGGCACATCGTGGTGCTGCGTCAGCAGGGTCAGAAAGCCGTGGTCCTTGCCGGCCCCCGCACGACGACCGACTCCGCCGCTGCCCGGGTCCCGCACGAGCTTGAGATGCGGATGCGCGTGCTCGCCGAGGACCGGGTCGTAGAAGTCGGCGGGCGCCCCGATCGCCGTGAGCAGTTCGTGCAGCAGCCGCCGGGCGACCCCGCTCAGCCGGTCGATCCAGGTCAGCGTGGCGGTACGGAGTTCGGGAAGAGTGGCGGGCCACTGGTTCGGCCCCTCCAGCCACCAGTAGGCGGGCTCGCCCGGCACCGGCACGCGGACGGGCCGCTCGGCGCCCAGGTCCAACTGGTCCCGCGTATAGCCGCGGAAATGGGGCGAGTTGACGTTGTCGAGGGCCAGCCGGTCGGCCTCGGGCAGCCGGAAGAAGGCACGCGTGGCCCGGATGAGCGCGTCGGCCTCGGCGGTCGGGACCCCGTGCCCGACGAGCTGGAAGAAGCCCACGTCATGGGCTGCGCTGTGCAGTTGGGCGTGGAGCAGCGCCCGGGCCTGGGGACCGCGGCCGGCGGCGGAGAGGTCGATGATCGGGAGCTGGTCGTAGGACGGGACCGTCGCGGGATGCGTCATGAGATGCGTCCGAAAGAAGAAGAATTGGGCATACGGGGGCTGGGTCAGGCGGAGCGCCGACAGCCCATGCTCGTGACGCGCACGTAGTCCACGTGCCGGCGTCGAACAAGCATCGGAAGCATTGGCCCAGACTACTGCGCGCGCAAGGATCCGTACCCCGCGCGGCTCAAGGTGGCCGGGGACTCCGTCATGAACGCAGACGACCCGCGAACTCGGGTCCCCCGCCTGGTGGCGGAGGAGCCGGCCGGACGTACCGGCGAGCTCGCGGGTCGGGTGACTGCACTGGATTGGGCCGGCTGCGTGCGACGCGCGCACGCCGGTCCGGCACCGCACAGGGTGGGGTGCTGGGCCTCAGCCCGCAGCCACCTCGCGCGTCCGGGTTTCACTCATGTACCCGATCACCTCCTCTCATGCGTGAGCCACACACTAGGAACCGATCGGCGACCGTTCAACCGATTTACCGGAAGAGGCTTCCGCCTACGATCACCGCATGAATCGACGTGATCCATCGGGGCCGGTCGTAGCCGCGTACGCCGCCGTGTTCGAGAAGCTGTCCGCCGCCACCACGGGCCGCACCCGCCGCGGCCCCGACGGGACGGTCCTGGCGATCTCCGGCGCGCGGATCGCCTCGCTGAACGCGATCATCAGCCCGTCCCCGGACCCGAGCGCGGACGAGATAGCCGCCCTGGCGGCCTTCGAGAGCCCCTGGGAGCTGCCCTGGAGCATCCACGTCCGCGGAGTGCCGACCCCGCCCGTCACCGCGCTGGCGGCCCGCCACGGCCTGACCCGCCTCACCCGCGAACCCCTCATGGTGCGCCACCCCGACCAGGGCCCGCCGCCGGAGCCGGAGATCGACTCCCTGGTCGTGCGGCCCGTGTCGGGCGACGAACTCGATCTCTACGCCGCCACCCTCGCGGACGGCTTCGGAGCACCGCGCGACCTCTTCGGACTGCTCACCGATCCGTCCCTGGCGAAGATCGACGGCATGACGTTCTACCTGGCGGAACTGGACGGCGTACCGGTCGGCACGGGCATGGCGGCCGTCTCCGGCGAGCTGACGGGCCTCTTCAACATCACCACCCTCCCGGCCCACCGCAGGCGCGGCTACGGCCGGGCGATCACCCTGGAAATGGTCCGCGCGGGCTTCACCGCCGGCGCCACCACCACCTACCTCTACGCGAGCGAGATGGGCGAGCCCGTGTACGCGGCGGCCGGCTTCCGCACCGAGGAGTACCTGACGGTGATCGCCGGTGAGTGAGCTGCGGATCGAGACCGTACGGGGCGACGCCATGCTGGAGCAGTGGCGGCACGTCCACAACGTGATCGTGCCGCCGGCCGCCATGGACCTGGCAGAGGCGCGCGAGCGGTCGGAGCGGTACCTGCTGGCGAACGCCTACCTGGGGGACGTCCTCGTCGGGTGCTCCACCGTGCGGCCGCCGGAGCGGGCGGGCGGCGCGGCGACGGTCATCGCGCGCGTGCTGCCCGAGCACCGGCGACGCGGCCACGGGACGGTCCTGTACGAGCACGGTCTGGCCCACGCGCGCGTGCTGGGCGCAGGGGCGGTCGAGACGTGTGTGCTCGCCGTGAACGAGGACGGGCTGCGGTTCGCCGAGGCGCGTGGTTTCGTCGAGTTGGAACAGTACGTACTCGACGGGAAATCGGATGTGTGGATCGACCTGAGGTCGGGGTAGGCGCAGCCGGACGGCGGCGTACAACGATTCTCTCAATCTTGGGGAACTCGGTGTGGGCTGCGTCACGTTGAAGTTAGATGATTGTGAGTGAGCGAACCGACGCGCCGTACGTGCGGACGCAGCTTGGCAGGGGGTCCAGGTGAGTGCTTCCCGGCGTAGTGGGGCCACCGACGAACTCGGGCCCGATGAGCCCGAGCGGGCCGGCCCCGTGGGCCCAGACGGCTCGGATCTGCTCGCGGCGCTGCTGGACGGGATGGACGCGGCACTCTGCGCCTTCGACGCGGACGGGGTCGTCACCCACTGGAACCGCGAGGCGGAGCGGATCCTGGGCTGGACCGCGGCCGAGGCCGTCGGGCGGCACGGGTTCGCCGGCTGGGCCGTGCGCAGCGCCGACGCCGAGGAGGTCGAGGCGCGGCTGATGTCCGCCATGGAGGCCCCGGGGCGCCAGGTGCACGAGTTCGCGCTGCTGACCAAGGACGGCGGGCGCGTGCTGGTGCGCACCCAGTCCGCCGCGGTGCGCGGCCCCGACGGGAAGCCCGCCGGGGTGTACTGCGCCTTCAGCGAGGTGCACACCCAGATCGACCTGGAGCGGTCCATCGCGCTCAGCGAGGCCCTCTTCGAGGACGCCTCCTGGGGTGTCGTGCTCGTCGACGCCGACCTGCGCCCCGCCGTGCTCAACGCGCACGCGGCCCGCTCGCTGGGCATCGGCCGCACCGCCGCGCTCGGCCGCCCCCTCGGTGAACTGCTCGCCCAGGGCGTCGAGGAACTGGAGAGCGCGCTCACCCATGTGCTCGCGGAGGGCGCGCCGCCCGCGCCGGCCGAGATCTGGGTCGGCGTGCGCACCCCGGAGGGCGAGCAGCGCCGCTGCTGGCGCTGCGGCTTCGTCCGGCTGGCCTCGCCGCTCGCCGAGGAGCCGGTGCCGCTCGGTGTCGCCTGGCTCTTCCAGGACGTGACCGAGTCCAAGCAGGGCGAGCAGGAGGCGGCCCAACTGCGCTTCCGCACCAACCAGTTGCACCGCGCCGCCCGGGCCGCCGCCGAGTGCGAGGACCCCGCGGAGGCGGCCACCGTCCATCTCGACTTCGCGCTCGCCGGCTTCGCCGACCACGCCCTGATCGACCGGGTGGCGGGCGGTTCGCTCGCCGACGGCGAGGCCACAGCGGCCCTGCGACTGGTGCGGGTCGCGGCCACGCCCTCCGGGGCGCCCGGACCGAGCCTGCTGACCGGCCGGGCCGGGCTGCCCGTCCGGTACGCGCAGGGCCACCCCGCGCTCCAGTGCGTGGAGCGGACCGGGTCGGTGCGGGCCAGCGTGGGCGCGGTGCCGCCCGAGCAGGCCCGCGAGTGGGCGGCGGCCCGCCAGTGGCCCACGGACGCGGTGCACTCCCTGTGCACGGTCCTGCGCAGCCGGGGCCGCACCCTGGGCGTCGTGACGTTCCTGCGAGGCGGCGCCCGCAGCCAGTTCGAGCGCGCGGACGCCGTGTACGCGGAGGACGTGGCGGTCCGGATCGCGGCGGCGCTGGACCTGGCGGGGGCGACGGAAAAGACGTAGCGCGCGGGCCCGTACCCCCAGACCCCGTACCCCCGGCCGCGTACCGCCCCTACCGCTGGTAGAAGATCCGGTCCGCGTACTCCTTGAAGACGCGTCCGTTCCACTCGTGCCCGCCGTCGACGTTCCCGGACCGCAGCAGCGGGGGTTCGATGCCGCGGTCGGCCAGGGTCGCGGCGGTGGTGGCCATGACGGACTGGAGGATCGCCGAGGTGACGACCGTGGAGGCGGGGGCGAAGGGCGCCGGGATGGTGTCGAGGGTGAGTTCCGCGTCGCCGATCGAGATCTTCGAGTCGAGGACGACGTCGCAGTGGTCGCGCATGTACGTGCCCGAGGTGTGCCGGGACCGGGTCTCGGACGCGTACGCCACCGAGGTCAGGCCGATGACCTTCACGCCCAGCGCGCGGGCGTTCATGGCCATCTCGACCGGGAGGGCGTTGCGCCCCGACAGGGAGATGATCACCAGCGCGTCGCCCGCGCGGATCGGCGAGGTGTCCAGGACCGCGCTCGCGAGCCCGTCCACCCGCTCCAGCGCGGAGCCCAGCGTGGCCGGGATCTCCACGCCGACGGCACCCGGCACGGCGAGCAGGTTCATCAGGGCGAGTCCACCGGCCCGGTAGACGACGTCCTGCGCCGCGAGCGAGGAGTGCCCTGCGCCGAAAGCGAACAGGCGACCGCCCGCGGCCACGGTGTCGGCGAGCAGCGTGCCGGCCGCGGCGATGCTCTCCGCCTCCTCTTCCCGCACCCGTTGCAACAGGCCGATCGCGGCGTCGAGGAACTGGTCGGCCGGTGTGCCGTCGCTCATGCGGGTCCTTCCGAGGCGGCGTGGGGCGGTCTGTGTCGCGGATCACGGTGCGGTCTGGACCAGCGCCCTGTCAATACGGCGGTGAGGCGCCGGCGGGACGGCGGTGAAGCGCTCGTCGCCGCACAGGCGACGTACCTGTGCGAATGTCGACGCAGACACCGCGGTGCCCCGCGTAACGCCTTGGTTTCAACGGCGCGGCACGGTTGTCAGTGCTATGCGTCAGAATTGAATCCAGGGCCAGCGCACGCGCCGGGAAGCCGTGGCGCTTCCGGCAGATCTCATCGAGGGGCACGTATGTCCGGACTGATCGACACCACGGAGATGTATCTCCGCACCATCCTCGAGCTGGAGGAGGAAGGTGTGGTCCCCATGCGCGCCCGGATCGCCGAGCGGCTGGACCAGAGCGGACCGACCGTCAGCCAGACGGTGGCGCGGATGGAGCGGGACGGACTGGTGTCCGTCGCCACCGACCGCCACCTGGAGCTGACGGACGAGGGCCGCAGGCTGGCCACGCGCGTGATGCGCAAGCACCGGCTGGCGGAGTGTCTGCTGGTCGACGTGATCGGCCTGGAGTGGGAGCAGGTGCACGCCGAGGCCTGTCGCTGGGAGCACGTGATGAGCGAGGCGGTGGAGCGCCGCGTGCTCGAGCTGCTGCGCCACCCCACCGAGTCGCCGTACGGCAACCCGATCCCGGGCCTGGAGGAGCTGGGCGAGAAGGACGGCGCGGACCCGTTCCTGGACGAGGGCATGGTCTCGCTGGCGGACCTCGACCCGGGTCTGGACGGCAAGACGGTCGTGGTGCGCCGGATCGGCGAGCCGATCCAGACCGACGCCCAGCTGATGTACACGCTGCGTCGCGCGGGCGTGCAGCCCGGCTCGGTGGTCAGCGTGACGGAGTCGGCGGGCGGAGTGCTGGTGGGCAGCGGCGGCGAGGCCGCCGAACTGGAGGCGGACGTCGCCTCGCACGTGTTCGTCGCCAAGCGCTGAGCGAGCACGGAGCGAGCACGCGGCAAGCACCGAGCCGGCGACGAGTAAGCGCCGAGAGCGTTTCCTCGCGTCAACTGCCGTGATACGGGTGGCAGTTGCGAGGCTCCAAGATTCAGTCCGTCGAATCGCAGCGCTCGGACGCTTCGCGTGCAAGGCTGTCGCGTGAGGCATATGACCTGAGGGGGCGGGAAGATGTGCCGGAGACGTGCGGAGGGCCCCGGCGCCTTACGGCGCCGGGGCCTGTCCTCCCCTGTGCTGACCCGGAGCCCCGAGCTCCCAGGGTCAATCCCCTCGGACCGTTTTCCCCGAGTGGTCCGCCTCCCGCTCAAGATCTCCCCTCGGCAGCGGCGATCATTCCTTGAGGTGGGTCACTCAAACGAGGGGTGTTGCTCACGGAGAGAGTAACTTCGAATGCCCATTCGATAGCCTGCGAGTGACGCGAAACGCGGAATGTGCGCTTCAGGAGTGAGCGCGGAAAGGCAGCTGCACGGCAACGGCAGGACACGGTGCACAGGGCCGACGGCTCGTTCGGTCCGAGCGGAGCTAGGGGGGTGCCAGGACCAATGGCGCGGCGTATCGACGTGACCGGAGCGGGCGGCGTACGCCTCGCGGCCTGGGAGTTCGGAGATCCTCCCAAGAGCGACCCGGCCAAGCTCGTACCGGACCAGCCGGGACCCCTGGACCGACCCGGCCTCCCCGAGCGGACCGGCGGGGCGACCGGCGCCGAGGACACACCCGGCGTGCTCTTACTGCACGGCCTGATGGGCCGCGCCTCGCACTGGGCGTCCACCGCCCGCTGGCTCTCCGGACGCCATCGCGCCGTCGCACTCGACCAGCGCGGCCACGGCCAGAGCGACAAGCCCCCACAGGCCTCCTTCACCCGCGAGGCCTACGTCGAGGACGCGGAAGCCGCCCTCGAACAGCTCGGTCTCACCCCGGTCGTCCTGGTCGGCCACGCGATGGGCGCCCTGACCGCCTGGCAGCTCGCCGCCAAACGGCCCGACCTGGTCCGGGGCGTGGTCATCTGCGACATGCGGGCCTCCGCCCTCGGCGCGGCCTCGCAGCGGGAGTGGGCGGACTGGTTCAGGGCCTGGCCGATGCCCTTCGCCACGCTGGCCGACGTACGCAAGTGGTTCGGCGAGGACGACCCCTGGGTGGAGCGGCCCAATCCGGCGCGGGGGGAGTTCTACGCCGAGGTGATGCACGAGTGCGCCGACGGCTGGCGGCCCGTCTTCGACCCCGACCAGATGCTCAAGACCCGGGAGACCTGGGTGTACGACGCGCACTGGGAGGAGCTGGCGCAGGTGCGGTGCCCCGCGCTGGTCGTACGGGGGCTGGACGGGGAGCTGGGCCGCGCGGAGGCGCAGGAGATGGTGCGGGTGCTGCCGCGCGGGGAGTACGCGGAGGTGGCCGACGCCGGGCACCTGGTCCACTACGACCAGCCCGAGGCGTGGCGCGCGGCCATCGAGCCGTTCCTGGACGCGGTGCTCACCGTCTGAGTCGGGGCGCCCGGAGGAGGCGTCGGGAAACGGATACGCCCGCGATACGGGCGCCCGTCTTCAATGAGGGCATGGACAACAGCACCTCCCTGCCGACCCGGGCCCCGCTCCCGGCCCCGGTCCCGCCCCGTCGTACGCGCGGGACGGTGATCGTCGCTCTCGCGATCCTCGGCGTGGCGGCGCTCGCCGTGTTCGGCCCGCTGCGCGTGGTGCTGCGGATGCTGTCCATGCCGCTGCACTCACGGGAGTCGTTCGTCTGGTTCGGCACGTTCAACGGCATCGCCCTCATCACGGTGATCGCCCTGCCGCTCGCCGCGCTGACGGCATGGGCGCTGGCCCGCCGTCGTGCTGCCGCTGGCGACCCGTCGCCGTGGCGGACGTCGTCGGCCGAGGTCGGCATCGTCTACGGGACCGTGCCGTGGGTCTGGATGATCCTGCTGCCGGGCGACGAGGACGGCGCTGTCCTGAGCCTCGTACCGCTGCGGGACCTGGCCACGATGGACGCGGGCCAGATCGTCGGCAACCTGCTGGTCTTCGCGGCCCTGGGCTTCCTCGTCCCGCTGCGGTTCAGGGCGCTGGCGTCGGTCTGGCGGGTCCTGGCGCTCGGGGCGGCCTGTTCGGTGCTGGTCGAGACCGCGCAGTACGTCCTGCGCCTGGACCGGGTGTCCTCCGTGGACGACGTGCTGCTCAATGCGGCCGGCGCCGGGCTGGCCGCGCTGGCGTCACGACCGTGGTGGCGTGCACGGCCGGGGTGGCGTGCGACGGCCGAACCCTCGTAGAACTCGAGGACGTGTCGGGTTCGCATACGTCGGCGATATCCCGTCCTGCCTAGGCTGCGGGTATGCGTGTGCTAGTCGTGGAGGACGAGCCCTACCTGGCCGAGGCCGTCCGTGACGGTCTCCGGCTGGAAGCGATCGCCGCGGACATCGCCGGTGACGGAGACCTGGCCCTGGAGCTGCTGAGCATCAACTCATACGATCTCGCGGTCCTCGACCGGGACATCCCCGGGCCCTCCGGCGACGAGATCGCCCGCCGTATCGTCGCGTCCGGCAGCGGCATCCCGATCCTCATGCTGACCGCCGCCGACCGGATCGACGACAAGGCCTCCGGGTTCGAGCTGGGCGCCGACGACTACCTCACCAAACCGTTCGAGCTGCGCGAACTCGTCATGCGGTTGCGGGCGTTGGACCGTCGGCGCGCGTACGCCCGGCCCCCGGTCAGCGAGATCGCGGGCCTGCGCCTCGACCCCTTCCGCCGGGAGGTCTCCCGCGACGGACGCCATGTCGCGCTCACCCGCAAGCAGTTCGCCGTGCTCGAAGTCCTCGTCGCCGCCGAGGGCGGTGTCATCAGCGCCGAGGAACTGCTGACCCGGGCCTGGGACGAGAACGCCAACCCGTTCACCAACGCCGTCCGCATCACCGTCTCCGCCCTGCGCAAACGACTCGGCGAACCCTGGCTCATCGCCACCGTGCCCGGCGTCGGCTACCGCATCGACACCGGCACGGACACACCCGAACACCCCGACGGCACCGACGAGTAGCCGCCGGGCAGCGTCAGCCCCCGTTCACCCCTTGCTCACCGCCGACAGGATCTCCGGCAGCCGGGCCGCCGTCCGCGGAGCCGCAAGGCGCAGCCCCGACCACGTGAGACCGGCTCCGTAGACCGCGCCCAGGGGCAGCAGGACCCAGCTCCACCGGTCACCGCCCTCGATCACGTTCAGGGTGATGGTCGCGACGATGACGGGGGCGCACAGCAGAGCCGAGGCGATCATGCCGCCGAAGATGGAGATCCAGGCGATGCTGGACTGGCCGGGGGCCACGTTCTTGTAGCCGTCCTGCGGGATGGAGTACGGGAACCGGGCCGAGGTCCACGCGCCGGTCGCCAGCATCGCGCCGAGCAGCGCGAAGGACAGGCCCAGCACCTCGGGCAGCCGCGCCCAGTCGCCGAGCATCGCGGTCGTCACGACGGTCACGAGCGTGGCGTACGGCAGAGTGATCACCAGCAACGCCAGCGCCCGGGCGCGCAGTTCCTCGTACGCGTCGCGCGCGGAGGAGATGGTCGTCGCGACCATCCAGAACGCGGACGTGTCCTGCCCGAACTGGTTGTACATCTGGATGCCGAGCATCCCCGCCGCGAAGCAGGCGAAGTAGATCGAGCCGGTGCCCTGGAGCGCGTTGAACACCGGCACGATCAGCCCGATCGCCAGCGAAGTCACCCACGCTGCCTTGGTCTTGGGGTCCCGCCACACGTACCGCAGACTGCGCTCCATGACCGTCCCGGTGCGCCCGGCCGGCAGCAGCCGGGCGAGGCCGCCGGAGGCGGTGCGGTCGCGGGCGACGGGCTCGGCGGTCTGGAGGGTGGAGCCGTCGGGTGCGGTCATCAGCCGGGTCAGATGCCGCGACCAGACCCCGAGCAGCAGCACCAACGCGGCCACGCTGAGCGAGAGTTGGGCGACCGCGATCCCGTACGAACCCTCGCTCACCGAGTCCACCGCGCCGATCGCCGACGCCGGCGGCACCCATCGCAGCACGTCGGCCACCGGGTCGAGCTGCGCGAGCCCGGACGAACCGAGGCGCTGCGCACCGAAGTTGACCAACTGCGCCCCGACCGCGATGACCAGCCCGCTCAGCACCGCCAGATCCCGGCCCTTGCGGCTGGTCAGCAGCCGGATGTTGGCGACGGCCACGGTCCGCGCGAGGGCCACGCACACCAGCAGCGCGAGGCAGAGGGCGAACACCCCGACGACGTAGGCCGCCGCGCCGTGCGCGACCGCGATCACCGAACCGGCCAGCAGACAGAGTGTGAACAGCGGTCCGATGCCGACCAGGGAGGCCGCGAGCAGCGCCCGCACCAACGGCCGGGGCCGCAGCGGCAGCATCACGAGCCGGGTCGGGTCGAGGGTCTCGTCGCCGCCGGGGAAGAACAGCGGCATCACCGCCCAGCCCAGCGCCAGTACGGCGATCAGCAGCACGACCAGCGACTCGGCGTGCGCGTGCCCGCGCAGCGCGATCAGCCCGAGCAGTTGCAGCGCCCCGAAGAGCAGCACGACGACGGCGGACGCGATGTACGCGGCCCGCCGCCCACCGGACTGCCGCAGCCCGTTGCGCAGCAGGGACAGCTTCAGCCGGACGAAGACGGGCGTGATGTCGGCCGGTACGAAAGGGTCCTGTGTCCGCGGGGCCGGTGCGAGTGGCGCCGTCATCGCGCCCCGCCCCCCAGCCAGTCGAGGTCGGATCCCGTGTCCCGGCCGCCCGCGCCGACGAGTTCGAGGAACGCCTCCTGCAACGAGGGGGCGTCGCCGCGGACCTCGGCGAGGGTGCCGTGGGCCCGGATGCGGCCGGCGGCCATCACGGCCACCCAGTCGCACAGGGACTCGACCAGCTCCATGACGTGGGAGGAGAAGACCACGGTGGCGCCGGAGCCGGTGTACCGCTCCAGGACCCGGCGGATGGTCTGCGCGGAGACCGGGTCGACGCCCTCGAACGGCTCGTCGAGAAAGAGCACTTCGGGGTTGTGGAGGAGCGCGGCGGCCAGCCCGATCTTCTTGCGCATACCGGTCGAGTAGTCGACGACGAGCTTGTGCTGGGCCCCGGCCAGGTCGAGCACGTCGAGGAGTTGCGTGGCCCGCTTGTCCACCTCGCCACCGGGCAGCCCCCGCAACCGCCCGCTGTACGCCAGCAGTTCCCGCCCCGACAGCCGCTCGAACAGCCGCAACCCCTCGGGCAACACCCCGATCCGGGCTTTGACGGCCACGGGGTCACGCCATACGTCGTGCCCGCCGACCTCGACGACCCCATGATCGGGCCTGAGCAGCCCGGTCACCATGGAGAGCGTGGTGGTCTTCCCGGCTCCATTGGGCCCGACCAGCCCGATGAACTTCCCGGCAGGCAACTCGAGATCGATCCCGGCGACGGCAATTTGCTGCCCGAACCGCTTCCAGAGCCCTTCAACGCGTACAGCAGACGTCATGGCAGAACCCTACGGCCGGGCGTCCGACCCAAAGGGGCGCGGGGCTGTGTCGATATGCGGCTCCGCCGCGTGGGCGCGACCAGCCCCCACCGACCGAAGGCCGCGAGACTACCGATCCCGCCCACACGCATAGGCGAGCGGCGACGCCAGTTCCTCAGCATCCGGCAGCCACCGATTGGCCGCAGTAGGCCGGCAGGCCCACTGCACGGCCCCCCGCGACCCGAACCGCGTAGGCGGCGCAGCCACATACGCCCCTTCCCCGAGCACGGTCAGATCAAGAGACGAGGGAGACCACCCGAGCTTGCGCAACAGATCCGGGATCTTCGCCGACGCACCCGGCAACACGAAGAACCGCATCCGACGATCGGGCGTCAACGTGACAGGACCCAGCGTCAACTCCATGCGCTCCATGCGGGCCAGCGCGAGGAACCCCGCCGTCTCCGGGACGGACACCGCGTCGAAGGTCCGCCCCGTCGGCAGCAGGATCGAAGCCGTCGGCTGCTTCTGCCACATCCGCCGGGCGACGGTCGCGCTGCCCGTCGCCTGCGTCGCCCAGTCCTCACGCGCCGGATGCGCGCCGGGGGCGGCGCACGCGGCGTCGCCGCAGGAGCAGCGCTGCACCCCGTCGACGGCTTCCAGCCAGGTGCCGGGGAAGACGTCCCAGTGGCGCTCCTCGGCGTAGCGTACGGCGGTCTCCAGCAGCGATTCCCCGCGCTGCTTCGGAATCTGAGCGGCTTCGGTGCCCGCGATCGTCTCTTCCACGGTGAACACAACTCCCGCACCCACCTGGAGTTACGGGCGTAGCGCGCGCGGGGGAGGGGCATCGATTCCGCAACTGGGGCGCATGGATGCACGTGAGGGGGCGCGCGGGAGGAACCGCGGCGTGGGCTGGGTAGCCAGGAGTGGGGGGTCGGCTGATGCCTTTACCCCGGCAATCCTCGCATGTCTCGCATTGTCGGTATGTCCGCGGGGCATTGATCTTCACGGCCGGATCTTTTCGCTCCAGAGGTTCGCAGGGGGTTACGCCATGGCCGCAAGGCCTCTCGTCGCGCGACAGCCGAACGAACGGTTGCAGGCGCTCATCCAGGAGGCGGGGTGCTCGAACGCCGGGCTCGCCCGCCGGGTCAACATGTGCGGTGCGGAGCACGGGCTCGACCTGCGCTACGACAAGACGTCCGTCGCCCGCTGGCTGCGCGGACAACAGCCGCGGGGCCGCGCGCCGGCGATCATCGCGGAGGCGCTGGGCCGCAAGCTCGGCCGTACGGTCACGATCGACGAGATCGGCATGGCCAACGGCAAGAACCTCGCCTCCGGCGTCGGGCTCCAGTTCTCCCCGACGGTCCTGGGCGCCATCGAGCAGGTCTGCGAGCTGTGGCGCAGTGACGTGGGGCGCCGGGACTTCCTGTCCGGCTCCTCGGTCGCCGCGTCCGCGCTGGTCGAGCCCAGCCGCGACTGGCTGATCTCCTCGCCGGACTCGCAGGTGGCCCGCTCGGCCGGACCGCGCGTGGGCCAGTCCGACGTGGCGGCCGTGCGCGCGATGACCCAGGCGCTGGTCGACCTCGACCACCAGTACGGCAGCGGGCATGTGCGCCCGGTCGTCGTGCACTACCTCAACAGCGTCGTCTCCGGACTGCTGGCCGGGTCGTACCGGGAGGCGGTCGGCCGCGATCTGTTCGCCGCGGTGGCCCGACTGACCGAACTGGCCGGGTACATGGCGATCGACACCGGTCAACCGGGCCTGGCCCAGCGGTACTACATCCAGGCGCTGCGGCTCGCCCAGGCGGCGGGCGACCGCGGCTACGGCGGGTACGTCCTCGCCGCGTCCATGAGCCACCTCGCCGCGCAGCTCGGAAACCCGCGGGAGATCGCGCAGTTGGCGCGGGCGGCGCAGGAGGGGGCGCGTGGTCGGGTGACCCCGCGCGCGGAGGCGATGTTCCACGCGGCGGAGGCCCGCGGGCACGCGCTGATGGGCGACGCGCGGGCGGCGCAGGCGGCGTCCGGGCGGGCGGTCTCGGCGCTGGAGTCGGCGGATGCCGCGTCCGGCGACGACCCGGCGTGGATCACGCACTTCGACGAGGCGTACCTGGCCGACGAGTTGGCGCACTGTCACCGCGACCTCGGCCAGGCCGAGGCGGCGGCCCGGTGCGCGGAGGAGGCGCTGGCCGGGCTTCCCGAGTCGAAGGCACGCCGACGGGCCATCGGATACGTGTTGTTGGCCACCGCGCAGGTGCAGCAGCGGGAGATCGAACAGGCCTGCAACACCGGCCTGAAGGCCGTCGAACTGCTCGAATCCGTCCGCTCCAACCGGGGCGCGGAGTACCTGGAGGACTTCCAGCAGCGCCTGGAGCCGTACCAGGAAGAGCCGGTGGTACGGGAGTTCGGGGCCCGGATGGAGCTGCAGGCGGCGGCGTGAAGGAGGTTGACGCGGGACCGGCCGCTGCGTGAATACGCGGGGAACGGCCGGTTGACGCGCAGGAGCGAGCAGCGGGTGGACAGACGCCACGGCCTGTACAGGTCCGCTGTTAGTGCTGTCACAGGTAAGGAGGTTGAGGCCTGAGCTGCGTGGCACCCGGCTCGGGGGACCCGGTAGCGTGAGCCGATGATTCCGAAGGTCCCCCATTCGTAGGAGTCCCGGTGACGCAGAGTGGACAGGGCGAGGAGCCCTCGGCGCGGCAGCCGCGCGAAGGCATCGTGCTGCCCTCCGACGGCGGAGAGCCCTTGCTCCCGGGCATGGCGGGCAGGGCGACCCCTGTCCCACCGGGCCCACGCGCCGGCTCCTACGGCGGCCGACAGGACGGGACCTACGGCACCCAGCAGGAGGGGCCGGCCTACGGCGCCGCCCAGCAGGACGGCTCCTACGGCGCTCAGCCGGGCGGTTCCTACGGAGCCGAGCCCGGCACGTCGTACGGCGCCCAGTCCGGCGGTTCCTACGGCGGTGACCAGCAGCCCGGCCCGTACGGCGGCCACCAGGGCGGCTCGTACGCCGGTCAGCAGCCCACCGGCCAGTACGGCGACCGCCAGACCGGGGCCTACGGCTCTGAACCGGGCGGTTCCTACGGCGAGCAGCAGGCCGGGACCTACGGCGAGCAGCAGAGCGGCCCCTACCCGGGGCAGCAGCCCGGCCCGTACGGCGGTCAGCAGAACGGCTCCTACGGCGGTGGCCAGCAGTCGAACGGGCCGATACCGGCCTCGGCCCCGCCCAGCGGGCAGGCCTGGGGCACGCCCTGGGGCCCCGACCAGCCCCAGCCCCCGGCGCAGGACCAGAGCTGGCCGGCCCCGCCGGACCAGACCTGGGACACTCCCGCCCCGGACGCCTACGGCACCGACGGCTACGGAGCCTCGACCCCGAGCGCGCCCCTGCCGCCGATCGTGAACGGCCCGTACGGCACTCCGGAGCCCGGCTCCGCCGTGGTCCCGTCGGCTCCCGGTGCCTTCGCTTCCCCGCTCCCGCCCGCCGTCGACGAGGGAGCCACCCAGCTCATCCCGCCCGTGCCCGCCGCGGGCGCACCCGGTGGGGACGAGGGCGCCACGCAGTTCATCCCGCCGGTACCCGCCGCGCCCCTGAACAACGAAGGGGCGACGCAGCTCCTGCCCCCGGTGGGGCCCGGCGCGCTGCCGCCCGAGGTGGGCGGGCCCGCGCAGGGTGAGCAGACGCACTTCCTGGGACGGTCGCCGCAGGCGGCGGCGCAGGCCGGGCCCGGTCCGTTGCCGCCCGCCGCGGGCCCCGACGCCGAGGCCACGCAGTACATCCCGCCGGTGACCGACCAGCACCCCGGCGCGGCGTACGGCGAGCGGCAGCCGCCCGCCGAGTTCGACAACCTCTTCCGCAGCGGACCCGGCGGCGCGCAGCCCGCGCCGGCCACCCAGCACCTCCCGCGCTTCGCGCAGCCCCAGGCGCAGCCGTACCCGCAGGCCGGCGGTCCGGGCTACGGCCAGCAGCCGCCTCAGAACGGGTACGGGCAGAACAACGGCCACGAGCCGCAGGACTCGGGCCGTGGCGGCGGGCGTTCGCGCTCCCGTGTGCCGCTCATCGCCGCCGTGGGCATCGGCATCGTCGTGCTCGGCGTCGGGGCGGGCGCGCTGCTCGGGGGTGGCGGGAGCGACGACTCCAAGGACAACAACCAGACCGTCTCGGCGACGGCACCCGTGACCGACGACGGCTCCGGCTCACCGGCCGCCGACCCGGCGAAGGCGCAGGCGGTGGCCCTGGACAAGCTGCTGTCCGACAGCGGTGACAGCCGGGCCTCGGTGATCAAGGCCGTCGCCGACGTGAAGAGCTGCGACAACCTGGGCCAGGCCGCCTCGAACCTGCGCGACGCGGCCAAGCAGCGCACCCAGCTGGTCACCCGGCTCTCCGGTCTGTCCGTCGACAAGCTGGCGGACCACAGCGCGCTGACCACCGCCCTCACCCAGGCCTGGCAGGCGTCCGCGTCGGCCGACAACCACTACGCGGCCTGGGCCGACCAGACCGCCGGCAAGAAGGGCTGCCGCAAGGGCCAGGCCCGCGCCACCGGCCAGACGGCGGCGGGCAACCGGGACAGCGGCACCGCCAGCGCCCAGAAGGCCAAGGCCGCGCAGCTGTGGAACGCGATCGCGAAGACGTACGGCCTGACCCAGCGCCAGCCGACCCAGCTGTAGCAACGGGCCGCCCGGGAGGGTCAGTTCACCTCGGCGGTCTGGAGGGTCTTCGTGACGTCGAGGAAACCCTTGCGGGCCGCGACGAGTTGACCCTTGCGGACCACCTGGAGGGTCACGTCGGCGTTGACCATGCGGGAGAAGCCGATCGTGGCGAGCTTCCCCTGGAAGCCCCACTTCAGCGTCGGCGTGAGTCCGCCCGTCTCCACCTCAAGCCCGTTGTTCAGGGCCCGGCGGATGGTCTCGGCGGTCACCTCGCCGCCGTCCAGCGACTCGATGACCGTCTTGAGGACGGTGTACGCGATCCAGGTCGTCTGCACCCCGGCGTCCGCCGCGTCGATGCGGTTGTCACCGAAGGCCTCTTCGCTGATGACCTTCTTCATCGGGTCCCAGAGCTTGTCGGTGGCCGCCGGGTACCAGCCGGTGATGTACGACCCTTCGTACGGACTCGACGCCCCGCCCGACTCGTTGATCACCGTCTGGTCCACGTTGCCGAGCGTGGCCGCGGTGCTCACGGCGGGGTACTGGTCGCGGGCGCGCCGGAAGGAGTCCATGAAGGTGCCGGTCCGGTCCCCGAGCGTGGGTATCACGCACCCCTTCTTGTCGGGGTCGTCGCTCGCCGCTTCCAGGGCCCGCTCGGCCGGCGTCGAGTACTCGGTGGTGTCGTCCGCCGCGCGTAGGTCGATCGCGACCGCGTGCTTGTTCCACGTCAGACCCGAGTCGAGCATGGGGGCCAGTTCGTCGCCCGCGATGGTGTCGGGCCGCATCAGCACCACGGGACCGCAGCCGGCGGCCAGTTCCTTGCCGAGACCGGCCAGCAGGGCCGGCTGGCCACCGTTGACCGGGTAGGACAGCGGGCTGGTGAACTCCGAGTTGGTGATGCCGTAGCCGCCTATGTAGGGGATGCCGGCACCCTCGAGAGTGGGCAGGTAGGAGTCGCCGTACTGGCTGTAGGAGCCGACGACCGCGACGACGTTCCGCTTGACGGCGATCCGGGCGCACTTCGCGGCGGCCACGCTGTCGTTGTGCTCGTTGCAGGTGAGGACCTTGAGCTTGCGGCCGTTGATCCCGCCCTTGGAGTTGATCCAGCGGGCGTAGGCCTGCGCGAAGGCGGGCATGCCGGGCTTGTTGGTCGCCTTCGTGTCCGAGGGCGCCCAGGTCATGACGGTGATCGAGTCGTCACCGGCCGCCGCGGTGCCGGGGATGACCCCGCAGCCGACGGCGAGCGACGCACACGCGACGAGGGCCCCCGCCGCGCGGGCGGTTCTCGTGCCGGCCCCGGTGAACCTGGGGAGGAAGGTGCTGCGGGTGCGTCGACTGCCGGTCATGTACGCACACGCTTCCGGGACCCCGCCAATGCCCGGGTGACCCAGGGTTAGCGATCGGTGACCTGGAGGTGAATTACGGGGGGCGGCGAGGGGCCGTGCGGTAAGAACGTACGATCGGTGACCGTGCAAGGTTCGGAGAACTCTTCCCGTCGCGGCCGTCGCTCATCCACCATGGGCGACATGCCACAGAACGACATGCCGTGGTGGCGCTGGCGCAGCAATGTGCGCTCCGCGCTGCACATGCTCTCCGACCCGGCCTTCCAGCAGAACGTCTGGCTCGCCGGTGTCGACGGATACGGTGACGTCACCGACGCCGTGTACCGCCTGGTCGAGGACACCTGGCTCGACAACTGGTCCGCCGAGAAGTACGTCGGCACGATCTTCCGGGACTCCCAGGAAGCGGCCCTCGTCGACACCGCCGTGCTCCGGGTGCTGCGGATCATGCACCAGGTCGGACCGGACGCCCATGTCTCGGCGTACGTCGAGCACCAGGCCTGGCCGGACGCGGTACGGGCGGCGCGGGACGCGCACGTACGGCTGGCGGTCGCCGACGGCGACGACCCGGACGTACCACCGCGCACGCTGGAGGTACTGCGGATCATGACGAGGTCCGCGTAGCGGACGGCTCGGCCGAGGGTTCGGCCAGGTGTGGGACCCTGTCCTGCATGAATGAGCAGTCCAGCCGAGCGACGGTCGCGTCCGAGCAGTACGTCCTCACCCTCTCGTGCCCCGACAAGCAGGGCATCGTGCACGCCGTGTCGAGCTATCTCTTCATGACCGGCTGCAACATCGAGGACAGCCAGCAGTTCGGCGACCACGACACGGGTCTGTTCTTCATGCGCGTCCACTTCTCGGCCGAGGCTCCGGTGACGGTGGACAAACTGCGGGCCAGCTTCGCCGCGATCGGCGACTCCTTCCACATGGACTGGCAGCTCAACCGCGCCGACGAGAAGATGCGCATCGTCCTCATGGTCAGCAAGTTCGGGCACTGCCTGAACGACCTGCTGTTCCGCGCCCGCACGGGAGCCCTGCCCGTCGAGATCGCGGCGGTCGTCTCCAACCACACGGACTTCGCGGAGCTGGTGGGGTCGTACAACATCCCCTTCCACCACATCCCCGTCACCAAGGACACCAAGGCGGACGCGGAGGCGCGGCTGCTGGCTCTGGTGCGTGAGCAGAACGTCGAACTGGTGGTGCTGGCCCGCTACATGCAGGTCCTGTCGGACGACCTCTGCAAGCAGCTCAACGGGCAGATCATCAACATCCACCACTCCTTCCTGCCGAGCTTCAAGGGCGCGAAGCCGTATCACCAGGCGCATGCGCGGGGCGTGAAGCTGATCGGGGCGACGGCGCACTACGTGACCGCGGATCTTGACGAGGGCCCGATCATCGAGCAGGAAGTCGAACGGGTCGGGCACGAGGTGACGCCGGATCAGTTGGTGGCAGTGGGGCGCGATGTGGAGTGCGGTGCGCTGGCGCGGGCCGTCAAGTGGCATGCGGAACGCCGGATTCTGCTCAACGGGCGTCGGACGGTGGTCTTCGCCTAGTGGGGTGGGGGCTGCTGTTTCCCGGCGACTGCGGACAGTTCGTGGCTGGTCGCGCAGTTCCCCGCGCTCCTAAAAACAGGGACGTGCAGTGAACCTGCCTGACCAGCCCCCACACACCCGCAGCCGCCCCCCCTACATCCGGCTCAACGACGCAGCCGCGAACAGCACGTCCCTGATCGCCTCACGGTCCCCCAACTGCCCAGCCGCCGCCTCCGCCGGAGGCACATGCCCCGCCGCGAGGTGGCAGAACTCCACCCCGTCCAACGCGATATGAGCCACTTCCTCCCCGGCGGAGCCAACCGCGGAGCCGAGCGGGCCATCGAGCGGGATCAACCACTCCCCACCCCCCGACCCCTCGATCTCCAACCTCAGCGTCCGACCGACCTTCCCCGCGCCACCCGAGGGACGCCTCGCCGCGAGGGCAACCGGAAGCATCCGCGCCGCAAGGTCGATCATCCGGTTCAGGTGCCGCCCGGACGGCGGCCCGTAGGGATAGTCCACCGCCTCGGCGATGTCCTCCGCGTGGACCCAGCACTCAAACGCCCGGTCGAGCATCGCGTCATGCAGCGGCAGCGAGAAGTCCCCGTAGGAGACGGCGAGTTTGGCCGAGCCGGAGTCGGAGCCGCCGGCGAAGGACACCGTGCGGACCAGGTCGTGGCTCTGCTCCCGCCAGGGTGTCCGGACGGACCGCGTGGGCGGGAAGTGCGAGGTCTGCCAGTACGTCTCCGTACGGACCGCCGGCGCCCGCGTGGGCGCCTTCACGTCGGCCAGCGGATCGTCGAGGCCGAGCGCGAGCGCGACCAGACCGTCGACGGACAGCAGGTGGGCGATGACCCCCGCGACGGTCGTACGACGGCTCGTGGGGTGTTCGCCGTCGAACCAGCGGAGTCGTACGGGCGCGTGCCACTCGGCGTCCCCTATGTCCTGGAGCAGGGCGTCCAGGCGGGCCGTCTCGGCGTCGTACGGGGCCGCCCACTCGGGCACCGGGATGCGCGGCGGGCGCCGGTCCAGGCAGCTCTCCAGGACGCGGGTGCGCAGGGCCGGGTCCAGGTCGAGGCTCTCCGGCGGATGCAGCAGCCCGACCGCCTCGCGCAGCCGCAGCGCCTCCTCCGCGCAGCTTCCGCAGTCGCCGAGGTGTTCCTCGACGGCCACGGCCTCCGCCGCCGAGCACGCGGCCAGCGCCCACGCCCCGAGCAGCGACTTCAGCACGGGGTGCGCCAGTACGAGGGTCGCCGGGACGGGCGGGTTCTCCTCGGCGGACAGGGTCGGCAGGGGCCGCTCGCCGTCCTCGACCGAGGCGCGGGGCGTGGGTATGCGGGGCGCGCGGTCGGGCGAGGGGGACCGGTCGGCGCCGGTGCCGTCGGTCGGGCCGCCGGGGCCGTTCCCCCTGGTCGGGCCGCCGGGGCCGGGCTGTCGATCATCCTCCGGCCGCTCCTCCTCGCTCCCGTCGTCGGAACGGAACGCGTCGCTCACACCGCACCCCCGTACCCGGGCGGAGCCGCGGCCGTGCCGGCGTCGTGGGCGGTGGACAGGAGCTGGAGGCCCAGGCGGAGCCGGCGGCGGGCCTCGTCCTCGGTGACGCCGAGGTCGACGGCGGTCTGGCGGTAGTCCCGGCGCTGGAAATAGGCGAGGTCCAGGGCGGCCCGCAGCGGGGCGGGCATCGACGTGACGATGTAGTCGGCACGGGCGGCGACGGCGGCACGGCGCACCTTGCGCTCCAGTTCCTCGGTGGAGCCGCCGCCGTCCTCGGCCAGCGCGGCGGTCTCGGTGGCGCGCAGCCGCTGCACGGCGAGACGGTGGGTGAGGGCGGCGACCCAGGAGCGCAGGGGGCCCTGCTTGGGGTCGTAGCTGTCGGGGTGTTCCCAGACGTGGGCGAAGACCTCGCGGGTGATGCCGTCGGCCGCGACCTCGTCGCCGAGGACGCGGTGCGCGAGGCCGTGCACGAGGGAGGCGAACCGGTCGTAGAGCTCGCCGAGGGCGGCCGCCTCACCGCGTGCGAGCCGCTGCTGCATCTTGCGGTCCCAGCGGGGCGGTGCGTCCTTCTTCGTCATGCGGCCCCCTCACCTGACCGTGTGTGTGCCCAGCCTGCGTCCACTGTCACCTCGAATGTAGTCGGCACGTCCGAGAGCGCACGCCCCTTTGTTGCAATGCGCGCCCCCTGAGGGGCCGCAGGTGGTAGTGGACCTTCACCTTCCGTTCCACACCTGATCGAACAGGATCGAAGTCGACTAAAACAAGCCTCTTTCGTTCGCTTCCCGTTTCTCCTGTCGTGTTTCAGGGAACGGCCGGTGGGCAGCCGCGCTGCATGGAAGCGAAGGTGAGGCTTCCGTTTGCGGGGGTGACGGCGAGCGAAAGGCGTGGTGGTGGCGTTCTACGTGATCGACGACGAGCAGGGCGACTGGACCGTGCTCCAGGTCTCCGGCGAACTGGACCTGGTGACCTCGCCCGCGCTGCGCCAGCGGGTGCACGACGCGGTGGCCGAGGGCCGGCACAGCCTGGTCCTGGACCTCTCCGAGGTGTTCTTCTGCGACTCCAGCGGCGTCGGCGTACTGATCGCCGCCCGCCGTCTCATCCGCTCCTGCCAGGGCCGGCTGCGCCTGATACTGCCGGCCCGCGGCGCGGCCGACGGCTCGCACGTCAACCGGGTCCTGGGCGCCCTCGGCGTCCGCCGGCTCTTCGACGTGTACGTCGACGTGGACTCGGCCGTCACGGCGGAGGCGGACCCGCTGTCGGCGTGATCCGGCTCACCCCCACGGGCGGTTCTTTGCCACATCGTTGTCCCAAAATTCCCCCGGTCTTGGCACAAGCGCCGCTTTCCCGCTCCCGGGGACACCTTGCCGTCGTACGCTCCGTACCGATGCACCCGACGTGACGTGAGGCGGCACGAAAAGACATGGTCAGCAGCGAGTACGAGCGCAGGATCGCCGCCCGGTTCGCCGTCTTCGACCAGGACGGCAACGGCTACATCGACCGGGCGGACTTCAGTACGGCGGCCAAGGCGCTGCTCGCCGAGTTCGGCACGGCGGCCCGGTCCGACAAGGGCCAGGAGCTGTACGCCGGCGCGGAGGCGTTCTGGCAGGGCATGGCCGGCATAGCGGACCGGGACGGCGACCAGCGCATCACGCGCGACGAGTTCGTGAACGGCGCGGTCAAGCGCCTGCGCGACACCCCCGACCGCTTCGCCGAGATCGCCCGCCCCTTCCTGCACGCGGCCCTCGCGGTCGCCGACACGGACGGCGACGGCGAGGTCACGGTCGACGACACGGCGCGCGTACTGCGAGCCCTCGGGGCGAGCGAGGACATCGCACGGGTCGCCGCCGCCAGCCTCGACACCGACGGCGACGGCAGGATCGGCGAGGCCGAGATCGTGCCCGCCTTCGCCCGCTACTTCACGGTCCCTGAATAGCGCTCCCGCAGCTTGTACTTGAGCACCTTGCGCAGCGCCTCGTTGCGCGGAAGGGCGTCCACGATCTCCAGCTGCTCCGGCAGCTTGTGCACGGACAGCCCTTCCGCGCGCAGGTAGGCCGTCACGGCGGACAAGGTCAACTCGCCCGCCCCGGGCGGCTGTTCGACCACCGCGCACACCCGCTCCCCGCGCTCCGCGTCCGGCAGTCCCACGACGGCCACGTCCCCGACGTCCGGATGCGCGGCCAGCAGATCCTCGATCTCCTTCGCGGAGATGTTCTCGCCCTTGCGGATGATCACGTCCTTGAGCCGCCCGGTGAGGATCAGATGCCCGCTGTCGGTCACCCGCCCCAGGTCCCCGGTGCGCAGAAACCCGTCCGCGTCGAAGGCTTCGGCCGTCTGCGCCGGGTCCACGTACCCCTGGCACACGGCTTCCCCGCGCAGCCGCACCTCCCCGCCCTCGGCGATCCGTATCTCCATCCCCTCCGGCGGCCGTCCCTCGGTCGTCGCGAGGTTCTCGGTCGTGTCCTGCGGGTCGCCCATGGTGATCATCGGGACCTCGGTCATGCCGTACCCGTGGGTGAGTTGGACGCCCATCTCCCGTACGACGGAGTGGTAGACCTCCGGCGGCTTGGGAGCGCCGCCGCCCGCGAGCAGCCGTAGCGAAGGAATGACCTTCGTCCCCGGCTGTTTGCGCTGCTCGGCGAGGAACATGGAGTAGAAGGCGGTCGACCCGCCGGCCACCGTCACCCCGTGCTTGCGGTAGCCCTCCAGCGCGTCCGGCAGCGCGAACTGCTCGAACATCACCGCCGGGAAGCCGTACAACAGCAGCATCACCGTGTAGTCGGGCCCCGCTATGTGCGCGAACGGGAAGGCCATCGAGCCCACGTCGTCCGCTGTCAGGCGCAGCGCGTGCGCGAGGCACGAGCCGCCCGCGAGCAGTGAACGGTCCGTGTGCAGCACGCCCTTGGGGTCGGAGGTGGTGCCGGAGGTCCAGTAGATCCAGCGCACGGAGGTGCCGTCGGCGGGCGGCGCGGGGAGCACGTCCGGGTCGCCGTCCGGGAGGGTCTCGTACGCCTCGAAGATCCCCTTGGCGCCGAGCCGGCGGGCCAGCGCCGTGTGGTCGAAGCCGCGCCAGGTGCCCGGTACGGCGAAGAACTCCGCCTTCGACTCCCTTAGCGCGAAGGCGACTTCGCGGTCCCGGTAGAACGGGATGATCGGCGTCTGCACGGCGCCCAGGCGGGCCAGCGCGAAGGACAGCAGAGCTGTCTCGATCCGGGTGGGCAGCTGCCAGGCGACCACCGTGCCGGGGCGTACGCCCATGTCGTACAGGCCGGCCGCGACCCGCTCGGAGCGGTCGCGCAGCTCACCGAAGCTCAGGGCGCGGTCGTCCTGGAGGAAGACCGGCCGGTCGGGGGTCAACTCGGCCCGGCGGATGACCAGTTCCCACAGGGTGCGGGAGGAACTCAGGGAGTGCGGCGTCTCGTTCATGGGTCCCCCTCCTTGGCTGACGACTCGTCAGGTGACATGCTATCTGACGGGTCATCAGATAAGTACCGTCCCGGCGGAGGGGAACCCATGGCCACCGAACTGCCCCGCATCATCAGCGTCGACGATCACGTGATCGAACCCGCGCACCTCTTCGAGACCTGGCTGCCGAAGAAGTACCGGGACCGCGGCCCCCAGCCGCTCACCGCGGGCATCGGCGAACTCGCCTACGTGGCAGGCAAGTACCAGATCACGATGGACCCGGACGGCCCGCCCACCGACTGGTGGATCTACGAGGACCTCAAGTTCCCGTACAAGCGCAACATCGCCGCCGTCGGCTTCGACCGCGACGAGATGACCTTGGAGGGCATCACTCGCGAGGAGATGCGGCGCGGCTGCTGGGATCCCAAGGCGCGGCTCGCGGACATGGATCTCAACCACGTCGAGGGCTCCCTCTGCTTCCCGACCTTCCCCCGCTTCTGCGGCCAGACCTTCGCCGAGGCGCACGACAAGGAGGTCGCCCTCGCCTGCGTCCGCGCCTACAACGACTGGATGGTCGAGGAGTGGTGCGGCGACAGCGGTGGCCGGCTCATCCCGCTCTGCCTGATCCCGTTGTGGGACGTCGAGTTGGCGGTCGAGGAGATCCGGCGCAACGCGGCGCGTGGGGTCCGCGCGGTGACCTTCAGCGAGATTCCGACGTATCTGGGGCTGCCGTCCATCCACTCCGGCCACTGGGACCCGTTCTTCGCGGTCTGCCAGGAGACCGGCACGGTCGTCAACATGCACATCGGCAGCAGTTCCCAGATGCCCGCCGCCTCCCCGGACGCGCCCCCCGCCGTCCAGGCCTCGCTCTCCTTCAACAACGCGATGGCCTCGATGATGGACTTCCTCTTCAGCGGGGTCCTGGTGAAGTTCCCGACCCTCAAACTCGCCTACTCCGAAGGCCAGATGGGCTGGATCCCGTACGCCCTGGAGCGCGCCGACGACGTGTGGGAGGAGCACCGCGCGTGGGGCGGGGTAAGGGATCTCATCCCCGACCCGCCCTCCACGTACTACTACCGCCAGATGTTCTGCTGCTTTTTCCGCGACAAGCACGGGGTCGCTTCGCTGGACGTGGTGGGGCGGGACAACGCGACCTTCGAGACCGACTACCCGCACGTCGACTCGACCTTCCCGCACACCAAGGAGGTCGCCCTCGACCATGTGAAGGGCCTAGACGACGAGACGGTCTACAAGCTGATGCGGGGCAACGCGATCCGCATGCTGGGCCTGGACCTCGACCGCTGATGGACCTCTCGTACACGCCCGAGGAGGAGGACTTCCGCGCGCGGCTGCGGGAGTGGCTGGCGAAGGTGCTGCCGACGCTCGGGCCCAAGCCGTCCCCGGACGACTGGCCCGGCCGCCGTGCCCACGACCTGGGCTGGCAGCGGATGTTGTACGACGCCGGGTACGCGGACGTCCACTGGGACGCGTCCCCGACCACCCGCCTGATCTTCCTGGAGGAGACCGAGCAGGCGGGCGCGCCCTACGTCGGCGCCAACTTCGTCGGGCTGCTGCACGCCGGGCCGACCATCGCCGCCGAGGGGACGGCCGGGCAGCGGGACCGCTGGCTGCCGCCGATCCTGCGCGGCGAGGAGGTCTGGTGCCAGGGCTTCAGCGAACCGGGCGCCGGCTCCGACCTCGCCGCCCTGCGCACGCGTGCGGTGCGGGACGGCGACGACTACGTGGTCACCGGCTCCAAGATCTGGACCTCGCACGCGGAAGTCGCCGACTGGTGCGAGCTGTTGGTGCGGACGGATGCGGATGCCCCGAAGCATCGGGGGATCAGTTGGCTCGCGATGCCGATGGACGCGGCGGGGATCACGGTACGGCCGTTGCGGACGCTTGCCGGGTCGGCGGAGTTCGCGGAGGTGTTCCTCGACGAGGTGCGGGTGCCTGTCGGCAACCGGGTGGGGGACGAGAACGACGGGTGGCGCGTGACGATGGTGACGCTGTCGTTCGAGCGCGGGACGGCGTTCGTGGGTGAGGTCGTCGCCTGTCGGCGGGTGTTGGGCGAGTTGGCCCATGAGGCGCGGCGGAACGGGCGGTGGGACGATCCCGTGCTGCGGCGGCAACTGGGGCGGCTGAACGCGGAGTTCCGGGCGTTGTGGCGGCTCACGCAGTGGAACGTGAGTGAGTCGGAGGCGAGTGGGGGAGTGCCGGGGGTCGGGGGCTCGGTCTTCAAGTTGCGGTACTCGCATGCGCGGCAGGAGTTGTACGACGTGGCGGCGGAGGTTCTGGGGGCGGAGTCGCTGGATCTTGAGCGGGCTTGGGTGCTTGATCGGTTGTCGTCGCTCTCGTACACCATCGCGGCCGGTACCTCGCAGATTCAGCGGAACATCGTGGCCGAGCGGATTCTTGGGTTGCCGAAGGGGCGGTGAGTGGTGCGGTTTCAACTGACCGTCGAGCAGAAGGATTTGCGGGATGCGGTGCGAGCCGTGGTTGGTAGTCGGTCGGCTGCGGGTGCGTCGGGGCTGGTCGCGCCCCGCGGCGGAGCCGCTGATGTACACAGCCCCGCGCCCCTGAAGGCTCCTCGGCTGGACCGGGGAATGTGGAGGGCCCTCGGCGACCTTGGGCTGTTTTCCCTGCGGTTGGCCGAAAGCGATGGAGGCGCCGGACTCGGGCTGCCCGAAGCCGTGTTGGTGTTTGAGGAGGTCGGGGCGGCGCTGGTTCCTGGGCCGTTGGTCGCCACGCACCTTGCTGCTGGGGTGGTGCCGGGGGCCGCCACCGGGGAGACCGTGGTCGCCGCTGCCGATGGGCGGCTCGTGGAGTGGTTGGACGAGGCCGATGTCGTGTTGCCGGGGGCCGAGGGGGCCGTGCCGCTGCGGTCGGTGGATCCGTCGACGCCGTTGCACCGGGTGCCGGCCCCGGCGCGTACCGACCCCGTCGCCGTGCTCCTCACCGCCGCCGAGCAGCTCGGCACCGCCACGCGCGTGTGCGAGCTGGCGGTGCAACACGCCCGGACCCGCGAGCAGTTCGGGCAGCCCATCGGAGCCTTCCAGGCCGTCAAGCACCTGTGCGCGGGGCTGCTGGTGCGGGCCGAGGTGGCCCGGGCCGCCGTCTACGCGGCCGCCGTGACCGCCGACCGGACCGACATCGCCGCGGCCCGGCTGCTCGCCGACGAGGCCGCCGTGCGGGGCGCCCGGGACTGCCTCCAGGTGCACGGCGGCATGGGCTTCACCTGGGAGTCCGAGGTGCACCTGCATCTGAAGCGGGCGTGGGTGCGGGAACAGCGTGGTGGCGGGAGCGCGGAGTGCGAGGAACTGCTCGCGGCGGAGCTGGTGGCCTGAGGCGCGGGGGCCGGGTTGTCCGCGGGACCGCTCCCACTTCATGTCGCGGATCGTGGCATGCACGAATCACAGGCCATATCACAGAGCGTTGATATCGGGTTGTGTCCTATGTGTGACTCGTCACGGCCCGGAGTCGGGTGTCAGCTCCGGTACCTTGTGTGAGATGCGAGTGGTTCCGAGCATGAGCCATGCCGGTGTTGCCTCTGGGGCGACTCCGGACCGGGCGGTGCGCGCCGCTGCTCGCGAGGCGGGAGAGGTCGACACCCCCGCCTGTTCGACTCCTTATGGCGAGCGTCGCACAGTATGCCGCACGGGTACTCCTTCGCGCTGGAATATGCCCGAAGCGCTTGTTGGGGTGACGGAACGTCAACCATGCTGTCTCGCAAGGGATTCACGTTCCGTGACCCTTGCTCTGGCCACTGTTCTGGCCATTGTTCTGGCCATGCAGAAAATGGCTACGATCGTGGCCCTCGTCGCGGCGCGTGCGTGGCGTGGGGTCATGTGTCCGCCGGTTCGGATGGTGTGAGCGGTGCAGGTGCTTCAAGTGCAGCTGGAGATCCGGCCCGACCCCGCCGAGGTGGGGCGCGCCCGGCGCTGGGCACGTTCTCGCCTGGCGGGGTCCGGCATAGCGGCCGACGAGTCGCTCGCCGAGACGTTGGTCCTGCTCGTCTCCGAGCTGGTCACCAACGCCGTGGTGCACACCGGCTGTCCGGCCGTCCTGCGGCTGTCGCTGCCCCTGGCCGCCGCCGACTCGGCCACCGTCCGCCTGGAGGTGGCCGACACCAGCGACCGGGCCCCGGTGCCCCGCTGCGTGGACGGCGACGCGACCGGCGGCCGGGGCCTGGCCCTCGTCGACGGACTGGCCGACCGCTGGGGCTGGAGCCCTGAGGGCGGCGGCAAGCGCATCTGGTGCGAGCTCGACCGATGTACCGAGCCCCGGCAGACCGCGACGGCGTACGGCGGTGGCGTGTCGACGTACGAGGTGCTGGCTTTCGACGTCGTGTGACCCCCGGGGTGAGGCGATGCGCCGGGACGTGCTTCCGTGCGCGCCCATGGCAAAGAGGGCGTAACTGACATATCCCCGTAGTGCTGTTGACGCGTCGTGACCACCTGATCACGCTGGTGGTCAGCGATTCGCCGCGAGGGGACGGCGAGGGTTTCGTGACGGGGAGCCCTCGGCGAGTGTGGGTCGTGGTTCGGCGTCGGGCGGGAACGCCGGAGTCGGGCCGGCGGCGCGATCGAGGGGTGGGGGGTAGGCGCGCCGCCGGCCGATGGCTCTCCCGTCGGTCTCGCGAGTCGTTCACAGGACGGCGACCGGTGCGACCGGAGTGCCCGTCGCGCCGACGAAGGGCTCCGGCATCGCGGACAGCAGGAACGCGTACCGGCCCGCTTCTCCACAGGCTGTGGACAACTCTTCGAGATTCCAGTTCTGGCCCTGCAACATGCCCATCTCCACCAGGTCCAGCGCGTGCACGGGCAGCCACAGATCCTCGATCTCGGGCGGAAAGATCTCGAACGTCAGCGTGTCATTGGCGACGGCGGCGACATCACGCGCATGGAACCACTCCGGCGTCCGGACCGACAGACCGGGCGAGGGATAGCCGTACGCCTCCTTGTTCCCGGCGAGATAGACCTGCACCTGCCCGGTCCGTACGAGGACGATGTCGCCGGCGCGCACGCGTGTGCCGGCGAGTTCCTCGGCGGCCTCCAGATCCTCCGGCGTGACCGCGTGCCCGCCCTCCAGTCGGCGGACCCCGCGTGCGCGGGCCACATCGAGGAGCACGCCCCGCGAGACGATGTGCCGTGCCTTGTCGATGCCGCTGAACTCGGCGCCGCCGTGCGGGGTGATGGTGGCGGCCGGGCGGCCGTTGTAGAGCCGGCCCGAGTGCGAGACGTGGGTCAGCGCGTCCCAGTGGGTGCCCGCCTGCAGGCCCATCGTCACGGCGTCGTCGCTGCACGCGATCGTGCCGGGGCCGAACAGCTCCTGGTTGATCTGCACCATCGCGTGCAGCGGATTGACGCGGCCGGGGATCATGCCGGTCTGCACGCCGTCCTGCTTGAGGGGGAGGGCGAGGGGGATGCGGCGGCCGGTGCGGACGCTCGCGGCGGCCTCCCGTACGACCTCGTCGGTGATCAGGTTGAGGGTGCCGATCTCGTCGTCCGGTCCCCAACGGCCCCAGTTGTTCACGCGCTTGGCTATGTCGTGGAACTCGGCAGGCAGTGACATCCGGTTCCTCCCCGGGGCTTGTGTCCGTGCGTCGGACGCGACATAAAATCTAACGGTCCGTCAGAAACCGCGGGAAGGGGCCGGCGTGGGGAACTTCTTGGCAGGCAAGGTCGTCGCCGTGACCGGTGCCGGGCGGGGCATCGGACGGGCGGTCGCGCTGGCCGCGGCGGCCGAGGGGGCGAAGGTCGTCGTCAACGACTACGGCGTCTCCGTGGACGGCGCGTCCCCCGCGAGCGAGATCGCCTCCGCGGTGGTGAAGGAGATCGAGGCGGCGGGCGGCGAGGCCGTCGCGGTCGCCGACGACATCTCCACGATGGCGGGCGGGCAGCGGGTCGTGGACGTCGCCCTCGCGTCGTACGGGCGGCTCGACGGGGTCGTATGCGTCGCCGGGATTCTGCGCGAGCGGATGTTGTTCAACATGTCCGAGGGCGAGTGGGATCCGGTGATCGCCACGCACCTGAAGGGCACGTTCACCGTTTTCCGGGCGGCTTCCGCGGTGATGCGGCAGCAGCGGGCGGGGGTTCTGATCGGGTTCACCAGCGGGAATCATCAGGGGTCCGTTTCGCAGGCGAATTACAGCGCGGCGAAAGGGGGGATTATCTCGCTGGTCCGTAGCGCCGCGCTCGGGCTGCACAAATATGGGGTGCGGGCCAATGCGGTGGCCCCCGTGGCGCGTACGCGGATGACCGCCAACGTTCCCATGGAGTTGGCGGAGATGGGGGAGCCGGAGGATGTGGCGGCGCTTGTCGTTTATCTGCTGTCCGAGCGGGCTGCGGAAGTGACTGGGCAGGTTTATACGGTGGCGGGGGCGAAGATTGCGGTGTGGGCACAGCCGCGGGAGCTTCGCGCTGCGTATGCCGAGGGTGGGTCCTGGACGCCGGAGAAGATTGCGGAGTTTCTGCCGGGGTCTGTTGGGGTGGATCCGATGCCGATGCTTTTGCGGCTGGAGGAGATGGAGAAGGCTGCGCGGGATGGGGCTCGGCCCAATGCCTAATAGCTCGGGGGGTGTTGTGGGTCTTGCGGGTGCGGGTGGAGTGTGGCTGGTCGCGCAGTTCCCCGCGCCCCTGGGTGGGTTGGATGAGCGTGGCTCGAGAGGAGACCGGCGTGGAGTTCGGGTTCACCGCTGAGGATGAGGCGTTCAGGGCGGAAGCGCGGGCCTGGCTCTCGGAGCACGTCGAGCCGGGGCGGGATCGTCGTGCGTGGGAATTGGAGCTGGGGAAAGGCGGATGGATCGGGCTCGGTTGGTCCGAGGCCGGATATGGGAATCGGGTTGCCGGGCTGACTCAGCAGGTTGCCTGGGCCGAGGAGTATGCGCGGTCGGGGGCGGCGCCTCGGTCCGGGCATATTGGGGAGAATTTGTTGGGGCCGACTCTTCTTGCTCATGGCAGTGAGGAGCAGAAGGGGCGGTTTCTGCCGGCGGTTGCCGCCGGGGACGAGTTGTGGTGTCAGGGTTACAGCGAGCCGGGGGCCGGGTCGGATCTGGCGGGGGTGCGGACCCGGGCTGAGCGGGATGGGGACGGCGGTTTTCGCGTCACCGGGCAGAAGATCTGGACCTCGCTCGCGCATGAGGCCGACTGGTGTTTTGTGCTCGCGCGGACCGAGGCGGGGTCTGTGCGGCATCACGGGCTGACTTTCTTGCTCGTGTCCATGGATCAGCCCGGGCGGATCGAGGTGCGGCCCATTCGGCAGATGACCGGGACGAGCGAATTCAACGAGGTGTTCTTTGATGGGGCGGTGGCTCGGGCCGAGCATGTCGTGGGGGGTGAAGGGGGTGGCTGGAAGGTCGCCATGAGTCTGCTCGGGTTCGAGCGGGGGGTGTCCACGCTTGCCCAACAGGTCGGGTTCGCCGAGGAGTTGGGGCGGGTGGTGCGGGAGGCCGTGGAGAGCGGGGCGGTGCGGGATGCCGTCGTGCGGGAGCGGTTGCTGCGGCTGTGGGGCGAGTTGCGGGTGATGCGGTGGAACGCCCTGCGGACGCTGGGGAGTTCGGGGGACGCCGGGGCGCCCAGCGTGGCCAAGCTGTTGTGGGCGGGGTGGCACCAGCGGCTGGGGGAGGTCGCGATGCTCGTACGGGGAGCCGGGGCGACCGTCGGGCCGGGGGACTGGTCGGCGTCGGCGCCGTACGAACTCGACGTCTCGCAGCGGCAGTTCCTGTTCTCGCGGGCCGACACGATCTACGGCGGCTCGGATCAGATCCAGCGCACCATCATCGCCGAGCGGGTGCTCGGTCTGCCGAGAGAGCCCAAGGGGGTCGTGTGATGCGCGGTGTGGTGTTCGACGGCAAGCAGGTGGAGGTCGTGGACGACCTCGTCGTACGGGATCCGGGGCCCGGCGAGGTGCTGGTCGCGATCTCGGCGGCGGGGTTGTGCCACAGCGATCTGTCCGTGATCGACGGGACGATTCCCTTTCCCGTGCCGGTGGTGCTCGGGCACGAGGGGGCCGGCGTGGTGGAGGCCGTGGGCGCGGGGGTCACGCATGTGGCGGCCGGCGATCATGTGTCGCTGTCCACGCTCGCCAACTGCGGTACCTGCGCCGAGTGTGACCGGGGGCGGCCGACCATGTGCCGGCAGGCGATCGGGCGGCCGGGGAAGCCGTTCACGCAGGGCGGGCGGTCGGTGTACCAGTTCGCGTCCAACTCGGCCTTCGCGGAACGGACCGTGGTGAAGGCCGTACAGGTGGTCCGTATCCCCAAGGACATTCCGCTGCCGTCCGCCGCGTTGATCGGGTGCGGTGTGCTGACCGGCGTGGGGGCCGTGCTCAATCGGGCCAAGGTGGACCGGGGCGAGTCGGTGCTCGTCATCGGCACCGGTGGCATCGGGCTCAACGTCATCCAAGGCGCCCGGATCGCGGGGGCGTTGCGGATCGTCGCCGTGGACGCGAACCCGGCGAAGGAGGCGGTGGCCCGGCAGTTCGGGGCGACGGACTTCCTGACGTCGACGGAGGGTGTGAAGGACCTGCTGCCGACCGGGGCCGACCATGCCTTCGAGTGTGTCGGGCGGGTCGAGTTGATCCGGCAGGCGATCGACCTGCTGGACCGGCACGGGCAGGCGGTGCTGCTGGGGGTGCCGCCGGCGAGCGCCGAGGCGTCCTTCCTCGTCTCGTCGATGTACCTGGACAAGTCGATCCTCGGGTGCCGGTACGGGTCCTCGCGGCCGCAGCGGGACATCGCGCTGTACGCCGAGCTGTACCGGGCCGGGCGGTTGCTGCTGGACGAGCTGGTGACGGAGACGTATCCGGTCGAGGACTTCGAGAAGGCACGGGCCGACGCGGAGGCGGGGCGGGTGGCTCGGGGGGTGCTTACGTTCTAGCGAAGGCGTGGCGCTCCGGTGAAGTGGTGTGCGGCGATGAAGTGGTGCGCTGCGGTGAAGTGGTGTGCGGCGGTGCGGAGTTGGCGGTGATTCTTACGAAGCCCGGACGTCGGGCTTCTTGAGAGTCATTTGCCCGCTTATGTGCCTCGAGTGCGGCCTAGCGTTGCAGTCGTCCGGTGATGAGCGTGCCGGCTTCTGCTTTCGCATTTCGCACCGAGGAGTACTCACTCATGACTCTCGCCAAGGCTCGTGCCGCCCGCATCGTCCGCACGACAGGTGTGGGCGCTGTCGCCCTCGCCGCCGCCGCTCTCTTCGCCGCTCCCTCCGCCAGTGCCGCCGGTGCCGCCGGAGGTTCCACCGTGTTCGTGCAGACCGACGACACGACCGCGAACACCGTCGTCGCCTACGAGCGCGCCGCCGACGGCACCTTGCACCAGAAGGGCGTCCACCGCACCGGGGGCAAGGGCGGTGTGCTGGCCGGCACCGTCGTGGACCACCTGGCCTCGCAGGGGTCGCTCGCCTACGACCGGCGCCACCACCTGCTCTACGCCGTCAACGCGGGCAGCGACACCGTGACCGTCTTCGCCGTGCGCGGCACCGACCTGCGGCGGGTCCAGGAGATCTCCAGCGGCGGGAAGTTCCCGGTCAGCGTCACCTTCCACGGCAACCAGGTCTACGTCGCCAACGCGCTGGGCGGCGGTTCCGTGCAGGGCTTCGTGCGGACCGGCGAGCGGCTGGTGAAGGTCCCCGCCTGGCACCGCGAGCTCGGTCTGGACGCGGCCGCCTCGGCCGTCGGGCAGATCGCCTTCACGCCCGACGGTTCGAAGCTCGTGGTCACCACCAAGGCCTCGGGGCAGAGCATCGACGTCTTCCCTGTCGGCGGGTACGGCAGCCACGGCGGACCGTCCGCCAAGCCGGTGGTGACCTCGCTCCCGGGGGCCGTGCCGTTCGGTTTCGACTTCGACTCCGCCGGGCGGATCCACGTGACGGAGGCCGGGACGAACTCGGTCGGCACCTTCGTCGTCGGCCGCGACGGGAAGCTGACGGCGAAGGGCACGGTGCCGACGGGCCAGACCGCCACCTGCTGGGCGGTGACCGCCGGAGGCTACTTGTACGCGTCCAACGCGGCCAGCGGCACGCTGTCCGGCTACCGGGTGGGCCCCCAGGGCAAGTTGACCGCGCTGGGCAACACGGCCACCGACGCAGGCACGGTGGACGCGGCGGCCTCCTCGGACGGCCGGTACCTCTACGTCCAGACCGGTGCCAAGGGGATCGTGGACGAGTTCCGGGTCAACAAGAACGGGTCGCTCACCGCGATCGGGTCGGTCGTGGTGCCGGGTGCTATCGGCGGCGAGGGGATCGTCGCGGGCTGAGCGATGGGGTGCGGTGCCCGAAGACGCGGGTCCGGGGCGCAGGTCGAGGGGGCGGGTTCAGGAAGCGGCGTCCAAACCGCCGTAACCCTCGGGCCTGCTGCCCCGGATTCCGCTCACGATCCCGGTGCGGAACGTGCGGCGGTAGGTCGTCGGCGTGACGCCGAGTGCCGCCTGGAGGTGCTGCCGCATGGACTGGGCCGTGCCGAAGCCCGCGTCGGTGGCGACCTGGTCGATGGACAGGTCGCTGGATTCCAGCAGGTGGCGGGCGCGTTCGACGCGCTGCTGGGTGAGCCACTGGCCGGGGCTGACGCCGACCTCCTCGCGGAAGCGGCGGGTGAAGGTGCGCACCGACATCGCCTCCTGCTCCGCCATGTCGCGCAGTTGGATCGGCTCGTGCAGGCGGCCCAGCGCCCAGGCCCGGGCGGCCGTCGTGGTCGCCAACTGCGGGTCGGGGACCGGGCGGTGGATGTACTGCGCCTGACCGCCGTCGCGGTGCGGCGGTACGACGGTGCGGCGGGCCACGTCGTTGGCGACCGCCGTGCCGAAGTCCCGGCGGACCATGTGCAGGCACAGGTCGATGCCGGCCGCGACGCCCGCCGAGGTCAGCACGTCGCCGTCGTCGATGAAGAGCACGTCCGCGTCGACCTCGATCTGCGGGAAGAGCCGCTGGAAGCGTTCGGCGTCCGCCCAGTGCGTGGTGGCGGGGCGGCCGTCGAGGCGGCCGGCGGCGGCGAGGACGTAGACGCCGGTGCAGATCGAGGCGAGACGGGTGCCGGGGCGGATGTGGGCGAACGCGGCGGCCAGCTCCGGGGTGAGCACGCCCTCCTCGAAGACCGGGCCGAGCTCGTACGACGCCGGGACGATCACCGTGTCGGCGGTGGCCAGGGCCTCCGGGCCGTTCGGGACGTGCAGGGCGAAGTCGGCGTCGGTGTCGACCGGGCCCGGCGGCCGGATCGAGCAGGTGGCGACCTCGTACAGCAGCCGTCCCTCGGCGTCTCTGGGGCGGCCGAAGATGCGGTGCGGGATGCCCAGCTCGAAGGGGAGCAGGCCGTCGAGGGCGAGCACGACGACGCGGTGCGGGCGGAACTCCGGTTCCTGGCGATATTCCGGTTCGGAGCGGGTCTCCGGCTGCTGGCTCATGGCCCGATCCTAGCGAATACTGTCCTTCGGGCCAGTCGTCCGGAGCGGGCGGAGGCCGGAAGCTGTATGTCGTGACCCAGACAACCGAGGCGGGCGCCGCCACCGAGGACACCCGGCCGGGCAAGCCGATCAAGAAGCACCGCATCCATCGTGCGTGGTTCGTGGCCGCCGTCACCTTCGTGACGATCATCGGTGCCGCCGCATTCCGTTCCCTCCCCGGCCTGCTCATCGATCCGCTGCACCAGGAGTTCGGCTGGTCGCGCGGCACGATCGGCGCGGCGGTCTCCGTGAACCTCGCGCTGTACGGACTCACCGCGCCGTTCGCGGCGGCGCTGATGGACCGCTTCGGCATCCGGCGGGTCGTCGCGGTGGCCCTGAGCGTGATCGCGCTCGGCGCCGGGCTGACCGTGTGGATGACGGCCGCCTGGCAACTCATGCTGTGCTGGGGGCTGTTGGTGGGCCTCGGCTCGGGCTCGATGGCACTCGCCTTCGCGGCCACGGTCACCAACCGCTGGTTCACCGAGCGCCGGGGCCTGGTCACCGGTATCCTCACCGCCGCGTCCGCCTCCGGCCAGCTGATCTTCCTGCCGGTGCTGTCCTGGATCGTCGAGAAGCACAGCTGGCGCCCGGCGGCGGTCACGGTCTCCCTCGCGGCCCTCGCGGTCGTCCCCTTCGTCTGGCTGCTGCTGCGCGACCACCCGGCCGACGTGGGCCAGAAGCCGTACGGCGCAACGGAGTTCGTGCCGAAGCCGGCGCCGGTGCAGGGCGCCGCCCGGCGCACGATCAAGGTCCTGCTCTCGGCCTCCCGCACCGGTACCTTCTGGCTGCTGGCCGGCACGTTCGCGATCTGCGGCGCCTCCACCAACGGTCTGATCCAGACCCACTTCGTGCCGGCCGCCCACGACCACGGCATGCCCGTCACGGCGGCGGCCTCGCTGCTCGCGGTGATCGGCGTCTTCGACGTGGTCGGCACGATCGCCTCCGGCTGGTTCACCGACCGCTTCGAGCCGCGCCGCCTGCTCGCCGTCTACTACGCCCTGCGCGGCGTCTCGCTCCTCTTCCTCCCCATGCTCCTGGCCCCCTCGGTCCACCCGCCGATGCTCTTCTTCATCGTCTTCTACGGCCTCGACTGGGTCGCCACCGTCCCGCCCACCGTCGCCCTGTGCCGCGAGCAGTACGGCGAGGACAGCGCGATCGTCTTCGGCTGGGTCCTCGCCTCCCACCAGGTCGGCGCCGCCCTGGTCGCCTTCCTGGGCGGAGTCGCCCGCGACGCCTTCGGCTCCTACGACATGGTCTGGTACGCCTCCGGGGCGCTGTGCGCGGTGGCGGCGCTGATGGCGTTGGTGATCCGGCGGAGGCCGGTGCAGCTGGCGGTGGCCGTCGCCTAGGGCCGGCCCCTCAGAGGAAGCGCCCCTTGTGGAACAACAGCGGCTCTGCGTCGGTGTCGTCGCCCGTGCCCAGCGCCTCCACCCGCCCCACCACGATCAGGTGGTCGCCGCCGGTGTGCACCGCGTGGATCGCGCAGTCGATCCATGCGACGGTGCCCGCGAGGCGGGGTGAGCCGGAGATCGGGGACGCGTCGTACGCCACGCCCGCGAACTTGTCCGCGCCGCGTACCGCGAAGCCGCGGCACAACTCGCCCTGGCCGGCGCCCAGTACGTTGACGCAGAAGGCGCCGGCGCGGGCGATGCGGGGCCAGGTGGTCGACGTACGGCCGACCATGAAGGCGATCAGGGGCGGGTCCAGGGAGAGGGACGAGAAGGACTGGCAGGCGAAGCCGGCGGGGCCGGTCTCGCTGTCAGTGGCGGTGATGACCGTGACGCCCGTCGCGAAGTGGCCCAGGACTCGGCGGAACTCGGTCGCGTCGAGCGGCGCTCGCTCGTCCTCGCCGACGCACCGCAACTCCGGTCGGGGCAGCGCCTCCACGCCGGCCGGGGTTCCGGCCGACCTGAGGTAGCGGACGGCTGCCGCTGCTGCCCCTGCGTGTCCCATCACGATTCCATCACCGTTCCCATTAGAGCTGACGGTTCGTCAGAGTGAAAGGGCTAGCGACCCTTGTAGTCCGGAGTCCTGCGCTCCACGAAACTCCGCACTCCTTCCTGCGCGTCCCGCGTCGTCATGTTGATCTCCTGGGCCGCTGCTTCTGCGGCGAACGCCGTAGCCCGGTCGCTGTCCAGGGAGGCGTTGACCAGCTGTTTGGTGAGGGCGAGGGCGCGGGTGGGGCCGGTGGCCAGGCGGGTGGCCCACTCGCGGGTCGTTTTCTCCAACTCCTCGTCCGGGACGACCCGGTTGACCAGGCCGAGGCGTTCCGCGTCCGCCGCGCCCAGCGCGTCGCCGAAGAACATCAGCTCCTTCGCCCGTTGCGGACCGATCAGCCTCGGCAGTAGGTACGCGCCGCCGCCGTCGGGCACCAGGCCCCTGCGTACGAACACCTCGATGAACCTCGCCGACTCCGCGGCCAGGACCAGGTCGCAGGCGAGGGCGAGGTGCGCGCCCAGGCCCGCCGCCGTGCCGTTGACCGCCGCGATCACCGGTTTCTCGCAGTCCAGAACGGCCGCGATCAGGCGTTGGGCACCGAGGCGGATCGTGCGGGCCACGTCTCCGGACACCCGTTCGCCGGTCGCCGTCCCGCCTGCCCGCAGATCCGCGCCCGCGCAGAAGCCGCGCCCGGTGCCGGTGAGGACCACCGCCCGTACGGACGGGTCGGCCGACGCCTCCGCCAACAGGCCTATCAGCCGGTCCCGTTGGTCCGGGGTGAGGGCGTTCAGGGCCTCGGGGCGGTTGAGGGTGAGGTACGTGACCTGGTCCGCGACCGTGTGGACGAGGTCGGCCGCAGGCTCGGCCGTCGGCTCGGTCATCGGCACACCGCCAGCGCGTCCAGCGCCACCGCGCCCTGTCCCCGGGGCAGCACCATCAGCGGGTTGATGTCCAACTCCGCCAGGTCGTCGCCGAGTTCGAGTGCCATCCGCTGCACCCGCAGGATCACCTCGACGAGGGCGTCGAGGTCGGCCGGCGGCCGCCCCCGCACCCCGTCGAGGAGGGCCCGCCCGCGCAACTCCGCGAGCATGTCCCGGGTCTGTTCCTCGCCGAAGGGCGGTACGCGTACGGCCGCGTCGTGCAGGACCTCGACCAGCACCCCGCCGAGCCCGGCCGTGACCGTCGGTCCGAACAGCTCGTCGTGCGTGACGCCGACGAACATCTCGACGCCCCGCTCGACCATCTGGCAGACCAGGACACCGTCCAGCGTGACCCCTTCGTAGCGGGCGATGTCGGTCAACTCGCGGTAGGCGTCCCGGACCTGGCTGGCCGAGGTGAGGCCGATCTTCACCAGGCCCAGCTCGGTTTTGTGGGCGATCTGCGCGCCGGAGGCCTTCATCACCACCGGGTAGCCGACCAGGCCTGCCGCGCGGACGGCCGCCGCCGCGCTGGTCACCAGTTGCTCGCGCGGCACGCGGATGCCGTAGGCGCGCAGCAGTTGTTTGGCCGCGTGTTCGCTCAGCTGCTGGCCCGGGCGCATCAGGGCTTGTGCCTTGCGGAAGGACGGGGAGTGGGTGCGGGGGGCCTCGTCGAAGGGAGAGCGGTAGCGGGCGGTGAAGCGGTGGTGGTCGAGGTAGGCGCGGACGGCGGTGACGCAGTTGCCGACCGTGCGGAAGGTGGCGACCCGGGAGGAGCCCAACAGCACCTCGCGGTAGGCCGGTTCGGTGCCGACGGGGGAGCCCCAGACCACACAGACCAGCTTGTCGGTCTGCTCGGCCGCGTCCACCAGGTCCCGTACGAGCCGGTCGCTCAGCGGCGGGAACGGGCCGGTGATCGGGCAGATCAGCACCCCGACCGACGGGTCGTCGAGGATCGCGTCGATGATTTTGCGGCCGCGGTGGTCGCCGACCGGGTGGCCGCCGTTGTCGACGGGGTTGGCCACGCTTAGGAACTCCGGTATCCACTGGTGCAGTTCGGCCTGCTTGGACTCGGACAGCACCGGCAGGGACAGCCCCGCCCCGGTGGCCAGGTCGGCGAAGTGGGCTCCCGTGCCGCCGGAGATGGAGTAGACGACCACGCCGTCGGCCTGGGGTGGACGGGCGCGGGCCAACAAGGCCGCGGTGTCCTGGAGTTCGTCGAGACCGTCGACCCGGATCACGCCGAACTGCCGCATCGCCGCGTCCACCACGGTGTCCGCGCCGGTCAGCTTGCCGGTGTGGGAGGCGGCCGTACGGGCGCCGGTCTCGGTGCGGCCGACCTTGACGGCGACCACCGGCACCCCGCGCCGGGCGGCCCGGTCGGCGGCGAGCAGGAAGGAGCGCCCGTCCTTGAGGCCCTCGACGTAGCAGGCGATGGCGCCGACCTCGGGCAACTCCGCGAAGTAGGAGAGGAAGTCGGCGGTCTCCAGGTCTGCCTCGTTGCCGGTGGGCGCCCAGTGGGAGAGGCGGATGCCGAGTTCCTGGAGCGCGAAGACGGGCCGCCCCTGGTGCCCGGACTGGGTGATCAGCGCGATCGCGGGACCGTCGAGGTCGTCCCGGAACCGCTCGAAGGCGTTGAGGTTGGTGTTGGGCCCCAGCAGCCGCATCCCCGACCGCCGTACGGCGGCCGCGAGTCGGGCCTGCGCCGCCGCCCCCTCGGCGCCGGTCTCCGCGAACCCGGAGGCGAAGACGACCGCGAACTTCACCTTGGCCTCGGCGAGTTCCTCGATCACGGGCAGTGGCTCGGCGACCAACAGGACGGCGAGGTCGACCTGTTCGGGCAGATCGGCGACGGTCGCGACGCACGGCAGCCCGAAGACGGACGTACGCGTGGGATGCACGGGGTGCAGGCGCGCCCCGACCCGCTCCGCCCAGGCCACCAACTGCCCGGTGACACCGGTGTTCGGTCGCCCCTCCGCGTCGGAGGCGCCGATCACGGCGACGGACTCGGGCCGGAAGAACCGGTCCAGATCGGGTACGCCGGCATACAGCGGCCGGCCTCCGACATCGAGGTCGTCCACCTCGGCGGGCCTGCCGTGGACGGCAGGCGCGGGTTGCTCGCCGCAGGCGATGACCCGGGCCCGGCGGGAGTCGGTGGTGAGAGTGCCGTGGGTTGATCCAAGCATCGTCCGCCCGCTCCTGTGAGACAGCCAAATAACTGACGCACTGTCAGATTACTGAACTGACGCGGTGTCAGGAACGGGCGTGCGTGCAAAGTTGAACTAAGAGACCATCTCGTTTGGTTGCACCGGTATTCGCTGGGTCACGGTGGGGATCGTTGAGCGGCTGGTGCCGGACGCGCTGCGGGAGTTGTTCCAGCGGGTGGTGCCGGAGGCGCCGTCGCGGCCGCAAGGTGGTGGCCGGCGGCGGCACGGTGACCGGGAGGTGCCGGCCGCGATCGTGAGATGATCTCTAAGCGCTTGCTCAGCCTATGTCGGTCGAAGTTGCTCATCGGTCACCCGGTCTGTCCAGAGGCCGAGTCTGTGATCCAGCGCCCTTCGGCGGAGTCGTGCACGTACGCCGGCCTCCCCCTGGTCCCGCTCGTGCGGAACGGCTTCCCGCCGTCCGTGATCCGCACCGTCCCCGTACGGCCCCCGGCGCTCCACTCCAGCTCCAGGTACCAGCGGCAGTCGCAGGCCGCCGTCCGCACGGAGACCAGCAGCTCCTCGGGGTCGGAGGAGGTGACCTTGTACGGGAAGGAGACGGCCGGGATCTTCCGGACCTCGGCGCCGGAGGCGTCAAGGCCGTCGACGGGCCTCGCGAGCGGGCGCGGCCGGTCGAGGTCCACGGCGAAGTGGCGCGGGGTCACGGCGCCGCCACAGCCGTTGTCCATCCGGTACGCGTTCCACGGCAGCGGCGCGGCGCGGTCGACCACGCGCACGTGCAGGGCATGGAGAACGACGGCGTCGGACGGCGACCGGCCCTGGACCGTGATCCGCACCAGCGCCTCCCCGCCGTGCACCGCACCGTGCGTCCCGGCCCACGCCCCGGAGTCGGCCGCGACCGGCGGCGGGGCGACCGCGCGGGGGGCCCGGTCCACGAGGTAGGTGTGCCCGCAGCCGCCCTCCCAGAGCTGGGAACCGATGCTCCAGGTGAAGGGGAGGGGGGCCGCGGTCCGCCCCGGAGCGGTGGAAGCGGGAGCGGGGGCGGAAGCCGTACGGGTGGGGTGGCCGAGCAGGGCGGCGGCGAGGGCGAGCACGGCGGCGGCGACGAGGAGGGGAGCGGGGGCGCCACGACGGAGGCGGGCGCGGGGCGCCTTCGGGGCGGGCGGGTCCGGGGCGGGGCCGGGGCCCGGTTCCGGCGCGGACGGTTCCGGGCTCGATTCCGGCGCGGCCGACACGGTCGGCACAGGCGTGGGCGCGGGCGAGGCCGCTCGGCGGCGGGCGCGGTCCGCCTCCGTCCAGGCCGCCTCCAGGGCCCGCCGTTCCTCCTCGTCCGACCCGCACAGCAGGGCGAGGCGGTCGACCACGGCGAACTCCTCCGGGACGGTCGCGCCCGAGCAGTAGCGGTGGAGGGTGGACGCGCTGACGCTCAGCCGTCGGCCCAGCGCCTCGTAACTCCTCCCGTCCCGCGCCTTCAGCGCGCGCACGAGCCCCGCGAACTCCTCGACGGCGGCGTCCTTCGGCATTCCATCCCCCTCGACCCTGCGTCCCATCCTTCACGTCCTTGCACGTCAGCGGGGGTGGAATGGTTCCGGGACGGCTGGTGGGCGCGTGATCGTTGCAGCCGGCGGGCGCCGGCCCCACGCTGGTTGAGCACTGACCGAACGAACGACCTGACGGGGGATCCACCACCATGAACAAGCTCCGCACCGCACTCGCCACCGCAGCCACTGCCGCACTTGGCCTCGCGGCCCTCGCCACAGCCCCGGCGCAGGCCGCTGCCCAGCCCGCCTTCCTCGCGGCCTCCCAGATGCCGCCGTCGTCGACGCCGTGGACCGCCACCCAGGTCTTCACCGGCGTCCCGGAGAACGGCGGCGTCCTCTGCGCCCCGTACAAGATCCCGGCGCAGAACACCCGCTACCGCGAGTTCAGCACCGAGCTCGACACCAACGGCGTCCAGGTCACCACCGTCGCCCGTACCGAGGCCGACGCCGTGAAGCTGGTCGACACCCTCCGCGGGGCCCTCGCCGGCTGCGGCCCCCTGCTGGAGCAGCAGAACCCGGGCCTGCAGGCCGTCAGCGCCTCCCACGGCAAGCTCGCCGTCGAGGAGGGCGCCTGGGTCTACAGCCTGGACACCGCCGACCCGCAGATCGGCATCTCCGACATCCACCTGTTCTCCGTCGGCCGCGACGGCCGCACCGTCACCCTCGTCCGCTGGGGCCAGATGGGCGACCTCAAGGACGCCCCGCTGACCGCCTTCCGCACCACGACGAAGACTGCAGTCAACAAGCTCCACTGACCCGGGGGCTCCCCCGAGGGCTGACCACAGCGCGACAGCGGCGCGGCCGGAACCCGGGCGCGCCGCTGTCGAACCCACCTGCTCCGCCGGCGGTGACCACTTCCTGGCCTTCACCAGCATCGCCTGCACCCTCATCTGCCACCGCAGACTCGCCAAATGAAATGGTCTCCACGTGGTGCGGGTCAGTACCCCCGGAGGCTCACGCACCGGCTCCCGCCGAGGCGGGCGGGCCGGCTCACAGCGCCGCCAGCACCTCCTTCGCCGCCCGCTCGCCGGAACGCACCGCCCCGTCCATGAACCCGTTCCAGTACGTCGACGTCTCCGTGCCGGCCCAGTGGATGCCGTCGACCGGGGTGCGCAGGGCGGTGCCGTACTCGGTGAGGACGCCCGGTGGGGCGTAGGCGACCGGGCCGCCGCGGGTGAAGCCCTCGTTGTCCCAGCGCTGGAGGACGAAGGAGGTCGGGGTCCTGGCCTTGTCGCCGAAGTAGGTGGCGTAGTCCTTGAGGACGGCCGCCTTCACGTCGGCGACCGACGCGGCGTCGTACTCGCGCATCTCGTCGGCCTCGATGAAGCCCATCAGGGCGCCGTAGGAGGCGTCCGGCGGGGAGTTGTCGAAGGTGGAGCGGACGGCGCCGGTGTCGCTGACGACCTGGCCGTTGAGGCCGTCGGCGCGCCAGAACGGGGTGTCGTAGACGGCGATGGCCTTGCCGATGGAGCCCATCGGGAGGCGCTGGCCCAACTGGTCGCGGGCGGCCGGGAGGAGAGGGTCGAAGGTGATGCGGCCGGCCAGCGGGGGCGGTACGGCGACCACGACCTTCTTCGCGGTCACCGTCACACCGTCCGCCGTCACCACGTACTTGGCGCCGGACTTCGTGATCGAGCGCACCGGCGCGCTCAGCACCACGCGGTCGCCGAGGGTGGCCGCGAGCTTGATCGGCACCTGCTGGGAACCGCCGACGAAACGGGACTCCTGGGCGCCGTTGGCGGTGTCGGTGAGGCGTTCCAGGGTGCCGGGGGTGGACTCGTTGCCGGCGGCGGCGATGTAGAACAGCACGAAGAGCAGGGAGAGTTCGCGGGGTTGGGCCGAGAAGATGGACGTGGTCGCCACGTCCAGCAGGAACTTCGCCGACGGCACGATCGCGTTGGCGTTCAGCCAGCTCTCGAAGGTCTGCTTGTCCCACTCGGCGGCCTTCGCCGCGGTCCAGGGCGCGTTCACCGGCACCTTGGTCGCCATGTCGTCGAGCGCGGCCTGCACGATCGCGGCGTTGGCCAGGCCCGCCACGTCGATCGGCGGGACCGAACCGAGGAGTCCGTCGGTGGCGTACGGGGTCTTCTTGCCGTCCTTGTAGAGCAGGTTCTTGCCGGTGTTGTACGTCGTGAAGGTCGCGACGCCGAGCGAGTCGGCCAGCGCCTTGATGCGGTCCTGGGTGGGGCCGATGAACTCGCCGCCGCCCTCGGTGACCCCGCCATTGGCGAGCGCCAGGTTCACCACCCGGCCGCCGACGCGGTCCCGGGCCTCCAGGACGGCCACGGTCTTGCCGGCGGCGACCAGGTCGCGGGCCGTCGTCAGTCCCGCGAGCCCGCCGCCGACGATGGCGACGTCCACGTCACGGGTGGCGGCGGCGGCCGTTCCCGCGGCGGTGCCGGTGAGGGCGACGGCTCCGGCGGTGGCGGCCGCGCCGCCGATCAGGGAGCGTCGGGAGAGCGATAGCTGTCTTTCACGTGCCACGTGCGTCCTCCGTCGATGAGCGAGAGGTGGGCGGAGCTGAAAGATGCGCACCGGGTGGGGGAACGGGCGCGAAAAGCTGAGCAGCGCTCACATTCTGGACCCATGGCGGGGCGCGGTACAGCTCCTTGGCCACATCCGTCTCGGACGTAACAGGAGTCGCAGGTCGGGAAGTTGACGGAACTTACTTCTCGGTACGGGACCGGTTTCTCACGACCGCGTGCGCCGGCGGTCCTTCACGACGGCCTTCGCGATCTTCTCCGCGTCGATGGCCATCTCGCGGAGCATGCCGCTGATGGGGTTGGTGAAACCGGTGAAGTACAGGCCGGGTGCCTGGCTCGGGGTGCGCGAGCCGTGCACGACGGGCTTGCCGCGCTCGTCGAGTACGTCGAGATGGCCGACGAGTTCTTCCAGTCCGCGCGCGTAACCGGTGGCCGCGACGACCGCGTCCGGCGACAGAAGGCTCCCGTCGGCGAGCGCGACCTTCCCGTCCTCGAAACCGGCGACGGCGGCCACGACCTCGACCCGGCCCTTGCGTACGGCGTTGATCAGACCGACGTCCAGGATCGGCACGGAGCCCTCCTTGACCCGGCTGTAGAGCCCGGTGTCCGGTCTGGGCAGCCCGTGCGCCGACAGGTCCGGGATGCTGAGCTTCGCCATCGGCCGGGCCAGCCGGTCGACCAGACGGACCGGCAGCCGTCGTACCAGCACGCTCGTGTACTGGGCGGCCCAGCCGGCCGTCGAGCGGCGCACCATGTGCGGGGTGGTGCGCACGGCGAGCCGCACGCGCGAGGCCCCGCCCTCGACCAGATCCACGGCGATCTCGGCACCGGTGTTGCCGACGCCCACGACCAGCACGTCACGGCCCGCGTACGGCTCGGCGTTGCGGTACGCGCCCGCATGCAGGAAATCGCCCTTGTACGTGTCGAGGCCGGGCCAGTCCGGGACGTTCGGGGTGTGGTTGTAGCCGGTGGCGACGACCACGGCGGCGCCGGTCAGTTCGCGACCGCCGGTGGCGTGCAGCAGCCAGCCGTCGCCGTCCGCGGAACGCTCGACGCGGGACACCTCCACGCCGGTGACGATCTCCAGCTCGTGGTGCTCGGCGTACTTCTCCAGGTACCGCACGACGTCGTCCCGCGACACCCACCGCCCGAACCGGCGCGGCATCGTCAGCCCCGGCAGGGACGACAGGCGCCGGGTGGTGTGCAGGTGCAGCCGGTCGTAGTGCCGCCGCCAGGACGCGCCGACGTGGTCGGACTTCTCCAGGACGACCGCGCGCATACCGCGGGCGCGCAGCGCGTACGCGACGGCCAGGCCGCCTGGACCGCCCCCGATGACGTATACGGGGCGGTTCGTGTGCGTGGGTGCGGCGGCTGGTGCGGACGCTGTGGAGTCGGCCATGAGCGCGAGCGTAATCACGCGCCCCGTTGATGGGTCTCGGTCAAGAGGGGAATTGGTTGCGGATTGATCACGGGTGTAGGAGGAGTGGGTGGGATGTGTGGCGTAGAGCACTAGGGCCCTCGGCTAGGGGCGGCCGGTCACCGCGGCGAGGGCCGGCGCGGAGACGGGTCTGGCCCGGCCGCTCGGCCAGAGGAGGCCGTCGGGGGTGCGGACGACCACCCATTGGCCGGGGGCGGGGAGGCCGATGACCTCGACGGGTACGGGGTCTTCCGTGCCGAAGGGTGGGTCGCCCCCGTTGACGCGGGTGGCGTAGAAGCTGTGGGGCAGCGTCAGACTGAACTCCTCGGACCACAGCACGACGCGTGGGTGCGGGGCTTCAGTGATCGATTCGATGTCGTACTCGTCGTACTTGGAAGGCTCGATGTAGGCCTTCAGCAGCATGCGGGTGATCGGCAACGCCGGGAGTTGGAGGAACCGGCGCAGGCGGAAGAAGATCCAGGCGACGTTCACGGAAGCGATCAGGATCGACAGGCTGATGACGGCGAGGAGAAGAACGACGACCAGCGCGATCTTGCGCCAGTAACTGTGCCCGTCCCAGGCCAGCAACTGCACGAACAGGCTCACGGACGCCGCGCAGCCGAGCAGCGACGCCAGCGCGAACCACGCCTCGCGCGTAAGCCTGCGGTACACCCGGTCGCGAGACTTCAGGACGGTGTGGGTGCCCTCGGTCTGGGTCGGCCGCACCGCGGTGGGCCAGTTCCCGGCGGTCCGTGCCCGCTCGAAGCCGGCCAGTTGCTTCGCCGACCAGGTCACTGTTCCCGTGCCGCCGGGAAGGGCGAACTGTACGTCCCCGGTCGGTGCCACCGAGGCGACCGGTCGGACCTGCTTCCGACGGAACCTGAACCGTTCCTCGGTGAACCACCAGCCCTGAACCTGACGCCTGCCTCCGGCCACGACCAGCTCGTCCCGGTGCACGGTCAGCGTCCCCGCCGGTTCGGTCAGCAGGACGTGCAGCACTCCGCTGAAGTGGCTCTCGACCAACGGGCGTTCGCTCACGCCGTGGGCGTTGGTGAACAAGGGCCGCAGGTCCGGCGAGCCGGCGACGGCGGCCGTCTCCGGTACCCCCTCGTCCACCCCCGCCCGCCGCGCCAGCGGTACGTTCCCCGCCCGCCCCTCCGTCTTCATCTCCGGATGCTGACCCGACCCCCGCATACGGTCGTCGACGTACCGATAGACGTCCTCGACCGTCACGTACCCGTCCGCACCCACCGCCCCGTGCCGCAGCCCCGCCACCAACGCGGCGGTGAACGGGCTCGGTTCACCCTCGCCGGCCGCATCCGCCGCCGTCTCCAGCAGCCCGCACCCGGTCATCACGAACCGCCCCCGGCCGGCGAACCGGGCCGCCGCCTCGTCTCCCTTGGCCGTGGCCGCCCGTCCGCTGAAGCAGCAGTCCAGGACGACGACGATCGCGCGGGCCGCGCAGTCGTCCATCAGCTCGTTGACGTACGACTGCCGGACCGCGCGGGTGCGCAGCCAGTCGACGGTGGTGTCACGGGTGCACAGGTGCAGCCGGTTGTGCAGGTCGAGTCGGCCGTGGCCGCTGTAGTAGAGGAGCAACTGCTCGCGTGCGGTGGCCCGGTGGAAGAAGGTGAACAGCGCTTCCTGGACCTGCTGGGCCGTCCCGTCCAGGACCGAGGTCACCTCCCAGGGCAGCCCGGCCTCGGGGTCGGTGAGCGCGGCGCGCAGTTCCGAGAGGTCGTTCGCCGGGCCGCGCAGCCGCTCCAGCGCCGGTTCGTCGGGGAACTCGGCGTTGCCGATCAGCAGGGCGCGGTACGCAACGGGGGCCTCAGTCACCGGAGTTGCCCGCCTCAGCCAACGGAGTCGCCGTCAGGCTCCGGCTCCGCCTCCGGCTCGTCCGCCGCGCCCTGCCCGGCGGAGCCCGTGGCCGCCCGCAACCCGTGCTCCAGCGCTGCCTGCAACGTGGCGTTGTCCGCCGTGGACGCCGTGGCAGTGAACTCGCCCTTCTCGCCGTTCACTTCCCAGGCGAGGTGGACCGTGCGGTCGCGGTCCCGTACGAGCCAGGCCTTCACCACCGCCACCACGCCGGCGACCACGGCCGGGCTGAGCAGCAGGGCCACATCCGGCAGCCAGCCACCCTTCGTGCCGGGCCGGACAGCGGTCGTCCGCCCGGTCACCAACGGCGTCTGCTGCCCCAAGTCCTCGTGCAGCAGCCGTACTTGGGACAGCCATCTGTCGTCATCGCCGTCGAAGCGATCGCTGGTCGCCGCGACCGACACCCGTAGTTCCTCCACTTGTACACCACCCCCAGCGGGAGCGTACTAGGGCGCGGTCGTACGACGCGTCAGATCACAGCGAGCCGGTCCACCAGCAGTTCCGCCCTCCGCTCCGCGTCCCCCGGCGGCAGCCGTCCCGCCCGGGTCAGGGTCGCCAGTCCGTGCAGGGCCGCCCAGAACAGCTCGGTGAACAGTCCCGGGTGGACGCCTTCCCCGGCGACCTCGGCGAGCGTCTCCAGCAGGGCGGCGAAGGCGTCCTTCAACGGCGCCGGGGTTTCCTCGGCCGCGAACGCCAGGCCGCCGTCGAGCTGGAACATCGCGTCGTAGACCGCCGGATTGCGCTCGGCGAAGTCGAGGTAGGCGCGGGCGAGGGCGGTGACCCGGGCGCGCGGGCCGTCGGCGGCGGAGGCCGCGGCCCGCAGCGCCGCGGCCATCTCGGACGCGCCCTCCAGGGCGACCGCGCCGATGATCTCGCGTTTGCCTCGGAAGTGGCTGTAGAGGACGGGCTGGCTGTACTCGATGCGCTCGGCGAGCCGGCGGGTGGTGACCGCGTCCCAGCCCTGCCGCTCGGCGAGTTCGCGGGCCGTCGCCACGATGAGGCGCTCGCGGACGGCCCGTTCGCGCTCCTTGCGTTCCTGTACCGACATGACTCGATCCTAGCATCGCTAGACAATCAAGCGGCAGTAGGTCTAGCGTTGCACCATCGGCTAGCAACGCTAGATTCGAAGCCGGCAACACTGGATTCCTGAAGGGGCAGTCATGCTGAACGCGCTTGAGATCGGCACCACCGTGATCGTCGGCCTGATGGTGGGCGTGGAGTTCTCCGTCGCCTTCGTCATCAACCGGATCCTCAACGCCCTCCCAGACGACAGCAACCAACTCGGCCGCGCCCACGGGGGCCGGATGCTCGGCGCCGTCATGCCGTTCTGGTACATCGGCTCGCTCGTCCTCGTCGCGGTCTGGGCCGTCGCGGGACGCGACCACGACGGCGTCGGACTCGTCGTCACCGCCGGCGCGCTGCTGATCGTCAGCGTGGTCATGTCGGTCCTGCTGCTCGTCCCGATCAACAACCGGGGCAAGACCTGGACCCCCGAGAACCGGCCCGCGGACTGGAAGGAGCAGATGAACCGCTGGGACCGCTTCCACTACGTCCGCGTGGCCGTCATCGTCGGCGCCTTCGCCCTGCTGGCCGCCGCCCTCGCCTGACCGGACGGTGCTACTTCCGCGCACCCCGATGCCCGGTCACCTGGGCGATCCACTTGATGAAGTCGCCCGGGTCGGTGTTCGCGCCGTGACCCTCGTCCCAGTAGTAGAGGTGGTTCACGTCGTCGCCGAGGTTGTCCAGGCGGGCCGCCAGATTCGCCGACACCGTCAGCGAGGTGTCCGAGTCCTTGGTGCCGAGGCGGATCCACCAGTGCTTGGAGCGCTTGGAGTTGACCTTCTCCACCAGGTGGTACATCGGGTTCATGAGGTGCAGCAGCTCGGGGATGTCGCTCGCGACCCGCTTGCCGCTCAGGCCCGTCGAGTCGTTCTTCGCGCCGTACGCCGTGAAGTGCCGGGCCAGGGTCGTGCCCGCGCCGAACTCGTTGTTCTCGCCGGCCGACAGGTCGAAGGCGTCGAAGGCGGGGGCGTCCTTCTTGCGGGCGCCGACATGGGTGAGGAAGTCGGCCCAGGTGAAGGTGGCCTTGCCGCCGGACCAGGTGATGAAGGTGTTGGCGGCGAGATAGGTCTCGCGGGCGGAGTCCGAGAGCGCTGCGAGGTACGTCGTCGCCGACGGCTCCAGGTACTGCTCGACCAGGTACGCGTCGAGGTTGCGGGCGTTCAGCGGCCCGAAGCCGCCGAGGCCACGCAGCTTCAACGAGGCCTGGTACTCGGCGAATTGAGCCCGCAGTGCCTTCGACACCGTCTGGTCGACCTGCTTGCCGGTGTTGAGGTCGTTGCCGCCCCAGTTCCACTCGTAGGAGCCATCGGCGTGCTCCAGGTCGGTGATCGGGCACCAGGCGCCGGTCGCGAAGATCGCGTCGGAGGCGTCGGCCGCGCCGATCTCCTTGAGGTACTTGTCGTAGATCGGGCTGTCACCGGACGCGCCGAGCAGCGAGGACAGGGCGCCACCGGCGCTCGTACCGGCGGAGACGATCCGCTCGACATTGCCGGGGATACGGCCCTTGTTGGCCTTCACATACCGGACCGCGGCCTTGAGGTCGACGATCGCGGCGGGGGCGGTGCCGTAGTACTCGCCGCTGGAGCTCTTGAGGGTACGACCACGGGCGCCGGGCTCGATGACGACGTAACCGGCGGCCAGGGCGAGGAGTTGGTTGCCGGCGGTCGCGCCGCCGGTGGCGTTGGTGTTGCCGTTGGCACCGGGCGCCGAGGCGCTCGCGGAGGCCGAGGAGCTGGGCGCACCGCTGGGTGCCGCGCCGCCCCCGCCCATCGCCGAACCCCCGCCGCCGACCTCGGTCGCGTCCGCCACGGAGGCGGGCAGATAGCCGCCGATGGAGTTCGCGAGCAGAATCGGGGCGTTCGCTGGGTCGACCGTCTCGCCGTCGATCTCGACCGGGGCGCTGACGATGAGCGACTGGTAGGTGGCGTCCACCGGGTTCGCGACGTACGTCATCGCCTTCCAGAAGTGGTAGACGACCGTGTGCTCGTCACCGTCGGTGTCCGTGACGGTCTTGGTCAGCTTCGTGTAGCCGTCCGGGTCGAAGACCAGCGCGTCCGAGGAGGAGGACGCCGCGGACGCCGAGGACTTCGCGTCGCTCGCGTTCGCGCTGAGTGCGATGCCGCCGACCGCCGCGACACCGGCGGTGGCGCCGAGCCCCATGACCACTGTCCTGCGCTTCACTGCCCTGTGCTTCACCGTGCTGCCTCTCGCCGCTCCGACGTCATGGCCTGACTTCCTGGCCTGACTTCCTGGCCTTGCGCTTGCGAACGTAAGTGGTCGCGAACAAAATCGTCAACAATCTGCGGTGCCTTCATGGGGAGCCCACAGCCCTCTCCTGGACTCACAGGTTTTTCCGACGCCCCCCTCGGCTTCCGCACATATCTGACGTACCGTCAGATGCCATGGACACGATCTGGCTCAGCGGGGCGGAATGGCTCGCGGTCCTTCGGATAGGACTCGGCCTGTGGTGGCTGGAGAGCTGGCGGCACAAGGACAAGAAGGGCTGGTTCGAACGCGGGACCGGCATCGAGTGGGCGGCGGGCGTGGCGGCCAAACACCGCTGGAACGCGGTCCGTTCGGGCTTCGACGTCGTTGTCCGCCCACGCCCCCGCACGATGGCGTACGTCGTCGTCTACGCCGAACTGGCCCTGGGCCTCGGCCTGGTGGCCGGCTTCCTGACCCCCGTCGCCCTGATCGGCGGACTGCTCCTCAACGTCCTCTACTTCACGCTCATGATCCACGACTGGGCCGAGCAGGGGCAGAACGCGATGATGGCGCTGATCTCCCTGGTCGCCCTGTTCGGGATGGCCTGGCAGACCTGGTCGGTGGACAGCGCGCTGGGCTGGTTCGGCGGATGACGACGACCGGGTCCCCGCGCGGTTTCGACGTCCCCGAACCGGACGCCTTCACCAGCGCCTACTGGGAGGCGGCGGCGCAGGGCCGCCTCCTGATCCGCCGCTGCGCGAGCTGCACCCGCGCCCACCACTACCCCCGCGAGTTCTGCCCGCACTGCTGGAGCGAGGACGTGACCTGGGAGCCGGCGACCGGCCGGGCGACCTTGTACACCTGGTCGACCGTCCACCGCAACGACCTCCCGCCCTTCGCCACCCGCACCCCGTACATCGCCGCCGTGGTCGACCTGGCGGAGGGACCGCGGATGATGACGGAGATCGTGGGGTGCGGGGAGGGGGAGCTGCGGGCCGGGATGGAACTGGCGGCGACCTTCCCGGACGGCGTCCCGAAATTCAGGCCGCACGGCACGGCCCCAACGACTTGAATGGCCGGATGGCCCACGCAGACGCCCACCACGTGACCGACCCCGCCGATTCCCCGTCCCCCTCCGCCGCCCCCTTCCCCGACCTGCGGGGCCAAGGCCTCCGCCTGCGCTCGTGGGACGCGGACTCGGACGCCGACGCCGAGGCCTGGCTGCGCGGGGTCGCGGACCCGGAGTTCCAGCGCTGGAACACTCCGCTCACGCTGATCAGCGACCTGGACGGCGCCCGCGGGCTGCTGCGCGACCGGGTCCGGCAGCAGGCGGAGGGCACGACGGCGTCGTACTGCATCACCGACGAGTCGAGCGGTACGACGCTGGGGCACATCAGCGCCAACGGCATCAGCCACATCTTCAGCAACGCCCACATCGGCTACTGGGTCCTGCCCGAGGCCCGCGGCCAGGGCGTCGCCACCCGCGCGCTGCGCCTCGTCGCCCACTGGGCCTTCACCGACCTCGGCCTGCACCGCCTCGACCTGGGTCACGCCCTCGGCCACGACGCCTCCTGCCACATCGCCGAACGGTGCGGCTTCCGCTACGAGGGCACCCTGCGCGGCTCGATGTTCGAGGCGGGCCGGCACGACGCCTTCCGCGACAGCCACCTGCACGGACGGCTGGCCACGGATCCGGAGGGGCCGTAGTAGTCCGCAGGTGCGGGCCGCTCCACGGTCTCCACGGCCGCCACGGCCCCTGCGCTCCCTACGGCCAGAGGAGCTCCCGCTCCCAAGTCCCGCCCGCACGCCGGTAGTTCACCCGCACATGCCGCCGCCGCTCGTCCCCCTGGAAGAACTCCACCGCGTCCGGCCGCAGTCGGTACAGCGTCCAGGTCGACACCGGGGCGTCCGGCTCGCGCTGGGCCCGGTCCCAGGCGGCCTGCGACGCGCTCGCCAACTCCTCCAGTGAGCCCAGGACTTCGCTCTGCCGGCCGGTCAGGGCGGCTGCCAGGGCGCCGGTGGAGCGGGCGTGGAGGTCGGCTCGGCCCTCCTGGGACGGGGCCGCGGTCACCGGGCCGCGGACGCGGACCTGGCGGCCCAGCACGGGCCAGTAGAAGGCGAGCGCGGCGTGCGGGCGGGTGGCCAGGTGGGTGCCCTTGCGGCTGGTCGCGTGGGTCGCGAAGGACCAGCCGTCCTCGTCCGCGCCGTGCAGCATGACGATCCGCACGTCCGGGTCGCCGGCGGCGTCCGCGGTGGCCAGGGACATGGTGTGCGGCTCCGGCTGGCCCGCCGCGACCGCCTCCGCGAACCACGTCGTGAAGAGGGCGAGCGGGGTCGCCGGAGCCGTCGTCGGGTCGAAGGGCGGCAGTGAGGTGACCTTCGGGTCCCACACCCGCAGTGACCTCAGCAGCTCGTGAAGATCCGTTTCCGTTCCCATGCGGGGATTGTCCCGCGGATCACCACGCCGGACCGTTTCCTGGTCAGAGCGAGCCCAGGTCCGACGACAGCCACCGCTCCGGCCGCATCCGGACCAGCACCTGATCGCCGTGGTTCTTCTCGGCGAACTCGACGTAGCCGTCGACCTTCTCGGCGGGCAGATAGCGCGCGCTGATCTCCCGCAGATGGTCGGTCGTGGAGGGCTCGGTCGCGATCACCGGGCCCTCCACCGACACGTACCGGATCGTGGGCTCGAGCCGGTCGATCATCAGGGAGAAGCGCCCCGCCGCCTGGATCAGTTCGTTCTTGCGGGAGTTGAGCGCCGTCATGATCCAGACCGTGCCGTCGGGCTCGTACTGGTACCAGATCGGCACCGTGAGCGGCGCCCGCCCCGCTCCGGCGTCCACCGCCAGCGCGGCGACGTGCGGCTCGGCCAGGAACTGTTCGCGCTCTTCGCGGTTGAGGGCCATGCGGGTTTCCTCCAGCGGCTCGGCGGCGTCGAACTACATCCGTGTACGTCCATGTACATCCATACAACGAGGGCCGAGCAGGGCTGTGTTCCCTCCGCCGTGTCCCCTTCCGTGTCGTCCTACTGGCGCCGCCCGCCCAGCACGCAGAACTCGTTGCCCTCGGGGTCCGCCAGGACCACCCACGACTGCTCGCCCTGGCCGATGTCCACGCGCTTGGCCCCGTGCGCCTCCAGGCGGGCCACCTCGGCGTCCTGGTCGTCGGGCCGGAAGTCGAGATGCAGCCGGCTCTTGGCCTTCTTGTGCTCGTCGACCCGTACGAAGTCCAGCCCCGGCACCCGATCCGGCGCCGGGCGGATCTCGAACTCGTCGTCGGAGGAGTGGACGACGACCCAGCCGAGAGCGTCGGCCCACCACTGGCCCAGGGCAGCCGGATCCAGCGAGTGGACGATTACCTGTTCCCATTCCAAGGTCATCCGGTGAGCTTAGACGGGCCCCGCGTACGCTGCACCGATGACCGCCCCCGCGAAAACGATCTATGGCTGGGGCGGTGGCGTCCTGGCGCTCCTGCTCCTGCTGGTCGGCCTCAACTGGTGGAGCACGGGCACCCCGTTCGGCAGTGGCGACGCGCGGACGCTGGACGCGCCCGACGTCTACTACCTGCGGCCCCACGGCGATTCGGCCGGTGCCGCGGACCCGCGGGCGCTGTCGGTGGAGGCGAAGGGCGGGTCGGTGGAGCCCAGGGGCCGGCACCGGATGACCGCCGACGTGGAGCCGGGCTCCGAGGACGTCGTACGCCTGCGCAAGCACGGGCCCGACTGCACAAGCACCCCCGCTCGCACCCACGTCACCTGCCAGATCACCGGCGGCTCCCTCAACCATGTCGCCGACACCCGCGTCTTCGCCGTCGCCGCGCAGGGCAGTCACGTCGGTGACGTGGGGTACGTCCGCTTCACGTTCACGAAGGCGGACGGCAGGAAACTCACCGCGCGCACCAAGGTCGTCGTCGGGGAGCCGGTCGTCGAGATCGGGCGGACCGGACCCGTGCGGGAGGTACGGCCGGGCGCGGTGGTGACCACGCCGTTCGTCGTGCGCAACAGTGGGGAGCGTACGGTCGAGGGGCTCGGCATCCGACTCGGCTCGGGGCAGATGGAGTTCACCGAGCGGTACGCCAACTGCCGTTACCCCGGCACCGCCCACCACACCGCCGTCTGCACCTTCCCGGACCTGCGGGTCGCACCCGGCGAGACCGTCGTCCTCCGCCCCGGGACCCGACCGGGGTTCACGATGCGCGCCGCCGAGACCGAGATGTACGACGTCGTCACGCAGGCCGCCTGGCCCCTCGACGTCGGCCCGGGTGAGGGCGGTGACTGGCTGAGCAGCGGTGACCACGGCGACGGGTCGACCCTCACGCCCGAGTTCGGCCCCGCCGAGGGCGTCCGTGCCTTCTCCCAGGGCGAGTTGCGCACCTCCGTCGGCCTCGCCGTCCGCGCCGACTACGCCGTCTCCGCCAGTGCCCTGCACGGCGCCCCCGGCACCGAGCGGCTCCTGCGGCTGACCGTCCGCAACGACGGCCCCGGCGACCCCGGCAATGCGGCCGACCTGGTCTTCACCCCGCCCCCGGGCGCCGAGGTGCGGAAGCAGCCCATGGAGGAGATCGACGAGGACGCCTACGAGCCCTACTGCGAGGACGAGGACGGCGCCTACACCTGCCTGATCGGCGCACTGGCCCCCGGTTCGGACCGCACCTTCGAGTTCACCCTGCGGCTCGGCGAACCGGATACGGCCGGCAGCGTACGCATAGTGGACAACAAGCCCAACCTCTTCGATCCGCCGGACCAGTTGGATCACCTCGGCCGCCAGGACCCGGACCCGACCGACGACCGGGCCGCCGTCCCGGTCCTCAACTGACCTGACGCCCGCCCTGCTTGAGCCCTCTCACCCGCCCGGCACCACCGCTCCCGACCCCCTCACCGCCCCAGCACCACCGTCCCCGCCGAGCAGAACCACCCCCCGGTCCCGCTCGCCACCCCCAGCCGTGCCACCTCCCCGTCCCGTCCCCGCACCTGCCGCGCCCCCGCCTCGCCGCGCAGCTGCCGTACCGCCTCCACCAGCAGGAACAGCCCCCGCATTCCCGGGTGTTGGGCCGACAGCCCACCCCCGTCCGTGTTCACCGGCAGCTCGCCGCCCTCGACCCGCAGCCGCCCCTTCTCCACGAACGCCCCGCCCTCGCCCTTCGCGCAGAAGCCGAGGTCCTCCAGCGTCACCAGGGTCATGTAGGTGAAGGCGTCGTAGAGCTGGGCGAAGTCCATCTCGGCCGGCCCGACCCCGGCCCGCTCGAAGGCCAGGCGGCCGCTCACCGCCGCCGGGGACACCGTGAAGTCGGGCCACTCGGACATCGCGGAGTGCGAGACGTGCTCCCCGGTGCCGAGCACCCACACGGGCGCGGTACGGCAGTCCCGTACGTACTCCTCGGCCGCCAGCAGCACCGCCGCGCCGCCGTCGGAGCGGATGCAGCAGTGCAGCTTGGTGAAGGGGTCGGCGATCATCGGGCCGGCGAGGACGTCGTCCACGGTGATCGGGTCGCGGAACATCGCCTCGGGGTTGAGCGCCGCGTTGGCCCGGGCCTGGACCGCGACCTCCGCCAACTGCTCGATCGTCGTACCGAATTCGATCATGTGGCGGCGGGCCGCCATCGCGTACTTGGCGATCAGCGTGTGGCCGTAGGGGACTTCGAACTGGAGCGGGCCGCGCGCGCCGAAGGAGAGGTTGCCGGTGCGGCGGCCCGCCTTGATGTCCGCGCGGGCCGTGGAGCCGTAGACCAGCAGGACGGCGTTCGCGTGGCCCGCGGCGATCGCGTCCGTCGCGTGGGCCGCCATGACCTCCCAGGTGGAGCCGCCGACCGCCGTCGAGTCGACCCAGGTGGGGCGCAGGCCCAGGTACTCGGCCACCTCGACCGGCGGGAGCGTGCCCAGGCCCGCCGAGCCGAAGCCGTCGACGTGCCGGCGCTCCAGGCCCGCGTCCGCGAGCGCGCGCCGGGCCGCCTGGGCGTGCAGCGCGTACGGGGTCGCCTCGTCGACCCGGCCGCAGTCGGACAGGGCCACGCCGACCACGGCGACCTTCCGCCCTCCCCGTGTCCCGGCCGGTGTCGCGGCTGAGGTGCCGACCGATGTGCCGACCGGTGTCATGAGGGGCCCGCCTTCCTCTGTGCATATCGTTCCCGGACTCCTAATATGACGGACCGTCAGATCCGGAGGGAAGTGCCATGGACGCGAGCTTCACCGCCGAACAGGACGAGATCCGCCGTACCCTGCGCGAACTCCTCGACAAGCGTTGTGGGTACGAGGAGTTGCGGGCCGCCGTCGACCTGCCCCGCGGGCACGACCCCGCCCTGTGGACGGCTCTGGCCCGGCAACTCGGCCTGCCCGGGCTCGCCCTGCCCGAGGCGTATGGCGGTGTCGGCTGCTCGGCCACCGAACTCGCCCTGGCCTGCGAGGAGACGGGCCGGGCCCTTGCCCCCTCGCCGCTGCTGGCGACCGCCGTGCTCGCCGCGCCCCTCGTCCTCGCCCTCGGCACCGACGCCCAGCGCGCGGAGCTGCTGCCCCGCCTCGCGGCCGGCGACCTCACCGCCGCCCTCGCCGTCCCCGGCACCGCCCTGGCCGCCGCCCTCGCCCTGACCGGCGACAACGGCGGCGAGTGGGCCGGCGGCGGACGGGCCGGCGGGGTGCAGGCGCGGCGGGTGGGGGAGGGGTGGAGGTTGTACGGGCAGGCCGACCAGGTGCTGGACGGGCACAGTGCGCGGTTGTTGGTGGTCGCCGCGCATGCCGGGGGGTTCGCCCGGTCCCGGACGCTGTTCTTCCTGGTCGCGGGGGAGGCGGAGGGGCTGGTGCGGGCGCGGCAGACCACCCTGGACGCCACCCGGCCGCAGGCCCGCGTCCAACTGAGGGATGTGGAAGCCGAGTTGCTGGGGGAGGAGGACGGGCACGGTGTTCTCGCCGCGCTCTCCTCCGTCGGTGACCGGGCCGCCGCCGCGCTCGCCTGTGAGGCGGTGGGGGCGGCCGACCGGGCGTTGGAGCGGACCGTCGAGTACGTGAAGCAGCGGGAGCAGTTCGGGCGGGCGATCGGGTCCTTCCAGGCCGTCAAGCATCGGCTGGCGGATGTGTATGTGCAGGTCCAGGCGGCCCGTTCGGCCGCCTACTACGCGGCCTGGGCGACCGTCCACGGGGAGCGGGTGGGCGGGGTGGCGCTCGCGCAGGCCCTGGAGGCGCTGCGGGACTCGGCCGCCGAGGGGATCCAGCTGCACGGCGGCATCGGGTTCACCTGGGAGCACGAAGCGCATCTGTACTTCAAGCGGGCCTGCGGCGACGAGCTGCTGTTCGGCCCCGCGCACCGGCTGCGGGCGCACGCGGCGGACGCGGCACGGCTCTTCGAGGGACGGGAGGTGGCGATGTGATCGGCGTCCGGGTGGTGCAGAAGGTCTCGTCGACGCGGGGGTTCGCGAAGGTCGCCCCGCATGTGATCCCCGCGCTCGACCGTGCCGTGCACCGGCTGACGCGGGGGAGGGTGCTGCTCAGCGCCCAGATGCTGCCGGGGGTGATCCTCACCGCGACCGGCGCGAGGAGCGGGCAGGTCCGGCGTACGCCGCTGGCCTGCATGCCGGAGGAGAAGGGCCGCACCTGGATCCTCATCGGCTCCAACTTCGGCCGTACGGGCCATCCCGCCTGGACCGCCAACCTCCTCGCCCACCCCGATGCCGAGATCAACTGGCGGGGCACGGACATCCCGGTCACGGCCCGCTTGCTGGAGGGGGAGGAACGGGCGGAGGTCTGGAAGCAGCTGCTCCTGTTCTGGCCGCCGTACGCGACGTATCAGGAACGCGTCGAGCGCGAGATCCGGGTCTTCAGGATCGTAGGGAATTCAGGAGCGTAGGGAATGACACGGCAGGCGGTGGTCCACCGGGGTGGACCACCGCCTGTCAGACAGGACTTGAGCCGGAGTACTGGAGGTCGAGTACTACTTGGTCGGCTTCTTTCCGGTCACGCCGAGGTGCACCAACAGCGCCAGGTTCGGCTTGAGTTCGGCCTGCTTGACACCCCAGGTCTGGAAGCCCTTCTGGTGCGAGGCGACGGCCGCGAGCATCGCGACCAGTGAACCGGCGACCGCCGCCGGGTTCACGTCCTTGTCGACCTTGCCCTTGGACTGCAACTCGGCGACCGCGTCCGAGAGGGAGTTGTTCACGGAGTTAAGGATCTTCATCCGGATCTTGTAGAACCGTTTGTCGCCCTCGGCGGCACCGAGGTCGACGACCCTGAGGATCGCGTCGTTGCGGCGCCAGAACTCCAGGAAGCCGTCCACGAGTTCCTGCGAGGTGGCCCATCCGGCCTTGCCGACCCACGACCGGCCGTCGAGCAGCGCCGTCAACTGGCCGCCCTCCGTGGCCATTTGCTCGGCGATCTCCAGGACGGCGCCTTCGACGTCCGGGAAGTACTGGTAGAAGGTGGCGGGCGAAGTGCCCGCCTTCCGGGCGACATCGATGACTTTGACGTCCCGGTAGGGGGAAGAGCTGAGCATCTCGCTCAGGCAGTCGAGCAGCTTCTGCCGGGTCGCCTGCCCACGCCGGCCGGCCACGCGGCCGTCGACGGTACGCACTTGTCCTGTCATGCCGTCAGCTTACCGAGGGGTGATCGGAGCGCGATTCGGCCGACTGCAAATGGGGTGCACGGGTGCTCAGAGGCGGGTGTGCCTGGTCTGCGGGGTGCGTGAGTCGCCGTTAGCTTGGCGGTATGGCCGAAAACAGGGCATCCGCGTACGGAGAGGGCGTCCCCTGCTGGATGGACGCGCAGCTTCCCGACGTCGAGGCGGGCAAGCGGTTCTACGGTGGGCTCTTCGGGTGGACCTTCGAGGAGGCGTACGGGGGATCCGTGTGGGCCCGCCAGGACGGGGAGCCCGTCGCCGCGCTCGCGCACAAGACGGACGGGCGGATGCCCACCGTATGGACGGTGTACTTCGCCACCCCGGACGCGGAGGCCCTGGCGGACCGGGTCTGGGCGGCCGGCGGCCAGGTCGTCACCGCGCCCCTCCCGGTCGCCGAGCTGGGCACGACGGCGCTGGTGACGGACCCGGAAGGGGCCGTCTTCGGGCTCTGGGAGCCGTCCGGGCACCCCGGCTTCGGCCGGCGGCACGAGCCGGGCACCTTCGCCTGGGTCGAGCTGTACACCCGGGACACCGAGGCCGCGAACGACTTCTACGGCGGTCTCTTCCACGACGCCCTGTTCGGTCCCGACGCCGAGCCCGACTTCGGCCGCGCGGCCGTCTCCGACGTCTTCCCGGCCGAGATGCCCCCGCATTTCCTGGTCCACTTCGCCGTCGAGGACTGCGCGGCCGTGGTCGGGGTCGTCCAGCGGCTCGGCGGGCGGGTGCAGGCTCCGCCATTCGAGACGTCGTACGGAAAAGTGGCGGTCGTCACGGACAATCAAGGGGCGTCGTTCGCGGTCCTGGAGCGGCTTCAGGGGTAGTCGGGGGTCGATCGGGGCGGTATCGGGACGGAATCGGGGTGGCATCCGGGGTGGATCGGTGATGGATCATGCCGTTTTGCGCGAGACATCCCGATATGTTCCCGGGTTCGCAACCTGTGGCCCGGACAGGAAGAATCAGGGTGCGTGCCGCCAGGGCGGTGCGGTGGTGAGACGCTGCACGGGGTCGCGTACATATGTGGGTGGCGCGGCCCGTACGGGGAGGTGGCAGGCAAGTGGTGGATCAGCTGACGCAGCACGATCCGCGGCGGATCGGTCCGTTCGAGGTGCTGGGACGGCTGGGTGCGGGCGGCATGGGGCTGGTCTATCTCGCGCGCTCGGCGTCCGGCCGGCGCGTGGCGATCAAGACGGTCCGTACGGAGCTCGCCGAGGACCAGCTCTTCCGGGTCCGCTTCACGCGTGAGGTGGAGGCGGCCCGGGCGGTCTCCGGCTTCTACACGGCGGCCGTGGTCGACGCCGATCCCCGCGCGGCCGTGCCGTGGCTGGCAACCGCGTACGTTCCCGCGCCCTCCCTCGAAGAGATAGTGAACGAGTGCGGGCCCATGCCGGCCCAGGCGGTGCGCTGGCTGGCGGCCGGGGTCGCGGAGGCGCTGCAGTCCATCCACGGCGCCGGGCTCGTGCACCGGGACCTGAAACCCTCCAACGTCCTCGTCGTCGAGGACGGCCCCCGGGTGATCGACTTCGGTATCGCCTCCGGTGTGTCGAACACGCGTTTGACGATGACGAACGTGGCGGTGGGCACGCCCGCCTACATGTCTCCCGAGCAGGCGAAGGACTCCCGCAGCGTCACCGGCGCGAGTGACGTCTTCTCGCTCGGCTCGATGCTGGTCTTCGCCGCCACCGGGCATCCGCCCTTCCACGGGGCCAACCCGGTCGAGACGGTCTTCATGCTGCTGCGCGAGGGCCCGGACCTGGAGGGCATGCCGGACGAGCTGCGTCCGCTGATCGAGTCCTGCATGCAGATGGAGGCCACCGGCCGGCCCAACCCCGCCGACCTCCAGTCCCAGCTCGCCCCGCACCTCTTCGGCTCCGGCTCCGACGACAGCGGCACCGCCTCCGCATGGCTGCCCGAGCGGGCCGTCAGCCTGATCGAGGCCCGCCGCAACGGACGCCCGCCGGCCAAGCCGGGCCCCGGCGGTCCCGGCGGCCGCAGCGGCGGACGCGGCGCCCTGCCGCCCCCGCCCCCGCCCCCGCACGACCCGGTGATCCCGGCCCCCGTCGGCGCCCCGGACACCGGCCCGGTCCGGCTGGCCGGCGGCCAGGTGCCCATCGGCCCCGGGCCCCGCGTCTCCGACGTGCGCGCCGCCGCCGTACAGGCCCCGCGCCCCGAGACCGCTCTGGCCGCCTCCTGGGCCAAGGCCCGCCCCGGCGTCAACGGCGCCGACCCCGGTCTGGGCGTACCCGCCCTGCCGCCCGTTCCGCCGGAGACCGCGAGCGGCTGGCGGCCCTGGCGGTTCCGTATGTCGAACGACGTCTGGGGCACCCCCTCCGTCTCCGACGCGCTCGTCTACGTCACCTCCTTCGAGGTGCACGCCCTGGACGTGGCCACCGGCCGGCGCAGCTTCAAGACGCGGGACGTGGCCTGGTCGATGGCGGTCGCGGACGGCCGCATCCACGCCTCCGACGGGCCCACGCTGTACGCCCTGGACGCCCGCGAGGGCGGCGATCTGTGGCGGCTGTCCCTCGACGCCTGGGTGTACTCCCTCAAGGCCGACCGGGGCACGGTCGTCACCGGCACCCGCGGCGGTGGCGTCCAGGCATGGGAGGCCTCCAACGGCCAGAAACTCTGGGAGCTCACCGGCTGTCAGAGCGACTTCGAGTCCCCGGAGGCCGGGCCCGCCGTCCACGAGGGCACGGTGTTCGTCTGGCAGGACGCCCGGCTGCGCGCCCTGGACGCCCGCACGGGCGAGGAGCGCTGGTCCTACCCGATCGGCGACGCGGCCTCCTGCGGCGGGGTCCCGGTCCGGCTGACGTACGCGCCCGACGGCTATGTGTACGCCAGCGCCGGCACCCGCGTGCTGGCCATCGACGTGGCGACCGGCCGGGTGAGGTGGCACTTCGAGGCCCCCGCGGCCTTCCTGTGCGCGCCCACCTTCGCGCCCGGACCGGCGGTCACCGGCGGTGGCGTCTACCTCGCCGACTACCTCGGCACGGTCTACGCCCTCGACGCCACCGACGGCCGCGACCGCTGGCGCATCGCCACCGAGTCCCGGGCCTCCATCGAGCCGGTGCTGGTGGCCGCGGGCCATGTCCACGTGGGCAGCGGCAAGGGCCTCTACACCCTGGACGCGGTCACCGGGACACCCAAATGGCGGTTCCAGGCGGGCGGCGACATCGTGGGCGCCCCGGCGGTCGCCGAGGGCCGGATCCACTTCGGCTCCACCGACCACCTCCTCTACACGCTCAAGGCCGACGACGGCCGGCTGCGCTGGAAGCTCGCCACCGGCGGCGAGATCACCGGCTCCCCGGTGGTCAAGGACGGCGTGGTGTACGCGTGCAGCAAGGACCGCTGCGTGTACGCGCTGGACGCGGAGAAGGGGACGGGGACGGCGCGGACGTCCTAGCGGGCGTCGGCGGATCCATGGCGAGGGTCGGCGGATCCATGGTGGGCGTCAGCGGATACGGAACTCCCTGTTCCGCTGCGCGAACAGCTCCGCCTGGCGTTCGCCCGGCAGGTTCCCGAGCGAGACCAGGTGCGGTGCCTGCGCGAACCCGGCGGTCACCGCACTCTCCCGCGCGGCCCACAGTGCCCGCACGGTCCCCTGGACGCCCTCGGGCGGATACCCGGCGAGCACGGCCGCGCACGCCGTCGCCGCCGCCAACGCCCCACCGGGCTCGGTGAGTTCGGAGACCAGACCGATATCGTACGCCCGCCGCGCCCCGATCCGCTCGGCGGTTCCCATCAGCATCATCCGGGCGACCTCCCCGTACGGCATCCGCTGCGCCATCAGCACCGACTCGTACGCGCTGACCATGCCGTACGTGGTGTGCGGATCGAAGAAGCTCGCGCTCGGCTCGGCGACCAGGAACTCCGACTCCCCGAGCAGATAGAACGCGCCCCCGCAGGCCATGCCCCGCACGGCGGCGACGACCGGCTTCCACAGGTCGTTGGCCTTGGGGCCGACGCGCAGCAGCGGATCGTCCGCCATGTAGGGGGAGTTCGGCTGCGGGACGTCCGCGTCCCGGTCGAGCCCGGTGCAGAAGGCACGCTCCCCGCTGCCGGTGAGCACGACGGCCCGCACCGAGTCGTCGAACCGCAACTCCCGCCAGACCTGCTGGAGTTCGTCCCGCATGGTCAGGTCGATGGCGTTGAGCCGCTCGGGCCGGTCGAGGGTGACGACGGCGACCCCGGTGTCCTTGTCGGTGTCGAGCAGGACGGTGTTCATGGCACCTCCAGGGCGCGCGGCGGCCGCCCGGGCGGACGACTCCGCCGTCGCTCGGATGTCCGGGGTCTCGCGGCCCGCCTTCATGCCCGCTCCAGAACCCACTGCGGCAACCCGGAATCGTCGAAGACGACCTGCACCCGCGCCCCGATCCGGATCCGCTCCGGCGGTACCGAGTCAAGGCGTGCCCCTGCCTCCGCGACCAGGTTGCCGACCAGGCGGATCCTTGGATGCTCGGCGAGTTCGACGACGATCACGTTGTACGGGGCCTGCTCGGCGTAGTCCGGCAGGAGCGGGGGGTGGGGGACGACGTAGGACCAGATGCGGCCGTGGCCCGAGACCCGGTGCCACTCGCTCGCGAAGGACTGGCAGTGCGGGCAGCAGGGGCGGGGCGGGAAGCGGGGTTCGGCGCACTCGGCGCAGGTCTGGACGCGGAGTTCGCCCTGGGACGCGTACTGCCAGAAGGGGGCGCCGTCGGCGTCGGTGACCGGAGTCAGCATGGGTCAGCTCCTGTTGGTGAGCAGCAGCGCGGAGGTCGGGACGCCCTCGCCGGCGGTGACGAGACAGGTCGCGGCGCCCGGGACCTGGGCGGTGCTGGTGCCGCGGAGCTGTTTGACGCCCTCGTTGATGAGGTTGAAGCCGTGCACGTAGGCCTCGCTGAGTCCGCCGCCGCCGGTGTTGATCGGCAGCCGGCCGCCGATCTCCAGGGCGCCCTGCTCGGTGAACGCGCCGCCCTCGCCGCGCCCGCAGAAGCCGTAGCCCTCGAGGGAGAGCGGGACCAGGGCGCTGAACGCGTCGTAGATCTGGGCCACATCGACGTCCTGGGGCGTGAAGTCGGCGTGTTTCCACAGGTGTCGGGCGGCGCTCCAGGCGGGCCCGGTGAGCGGGTCGTCGTTCCAGTAGTTGACCATGCCGTGGTGCTGGGCGGGCAGGCCCTGGGCGGCGGAGTGGATGTGGACGGGCCGCCGGCGGCAGTCCCGTGCCCGGTCGGCGCTGACGACCACGCAGGCCAACGCGCCGTCCGTCTCGAGGCAGTTGTCGAAGAGGCAGAGAGGCTCGCTGATCCAGCGGGAGGTCATGTACATATCGCGGGTCAGGGGGCGCTCGTACATGATCGCGGCCGGGTTCTGGTTGGCGCGGTTGCGGCAGGCGAGGGCGACGTTGAAGAGGTGGTCGCGGGTGGCGCCGTACTCGTGCAGGTAGCGGCGGGTGAGCATGGCTATCTCGTCGGCGGGGCGGAGCAGGCCGAAGGGGCGGGTCCACTGGCCGGGGGTGGGGAGTTGGCGGGTGGTGTTGGACCACGGGCGCGGTCCGCTGCCGCGTTTGCGGGACCGCCAGGCGACGCCGACCGTGGCCTGGCCGGTGGCGATCGCGGCGGCGAGATGCGCGACCGTGGCGCAGGAACCGCCGCCGCCGAAGCCGACCTTGCTGAAGAAGGTGAGGTCGCCGAAGCCGACGGCCTTGGCCAGTTCGACCTCGTCGGTCTCCTCCATCGTGTACGAGGCGAGCGCGTCCACCTCGCCGGGGGCGATGCCGGCGTCGTCGAGCGCGGCGAGCACGGCCCGGCAGGCCAGGGTCCGTTCGTCGTCCTCGAGGTGTTTCGCGAACGGGGTCTGGCCGATGCCGACGATCGCCGTGGCGTCCTTGATGGTCACGCTGCACGCACCTCCGCACCTTGTGAGGCCTGCTGACAGCCCGTCAGGCTACAGCTAATCTGACGGGTAGTCAGCTAATGCGTCGGACGTTGGAAGTTCAGGTGCGGGGAGGCCGATTGTGGAGTGGCGCAGCATCCCGGAGCTGGTCCGTGCGGCGGCGGAGCGGTACGCGGACACCGAGGCGGTGGTGGACGGGCGGACCCGCGTCTCGTACGCCGAGCTGGGCGCGCGGGTGGAGCGGGCGGCGGCGGCCTGTGTCGCGAACGGCGTGATGCCGGGGGACCGGGTCGGCATCTGGGCGCCCAACTCCCTGGACTGGATGGTCGCGGCGCTGGGCGCGGTCTCGGCCGGCGGGGTGCTGGTGCCGCTCAACACCCGCTTCAAGGGCACGGAGGCGACGGACGTGCTGCGCCGCAGCGGGACCCGGCTGCTGTTCGTGACCGGCACGTTCCTGGGGACCTCGTACGTGGCGGCGCTGCGGCGGGCGGCGGGGGAGGGCGCGGGGGACGGGCCGCTGCCGGGGCTGCCCGCGCTCGAGCAGGTGGTGGTGCTCTCCGACGACGCACCGGCCGACTTCCGATCCTGGAAGGACTTCCTGGCGAGCGGGGACAAGGTGCCGGAGGCCGAAGTCGCCGCCCGCGCCGCGGCGTTGGACGGCTCGACGCCGTCGGACATCGTCTTCACGTCCGGCACCACGGGCCGCCCCAAGGGCGCGGTGATCACGCACGCGCAGACGCTGCGAGGCTACGAGATCTGGAGCGAGCTGGCGGGCCTGCGGCACGGCGACCGCTACCTGATCGTGAACCCGTTCTTCCACACCTTCGGCTACAAGGCGGGGGTGATCGCGTGCCTCATGCGCGGCGCGACGATGATCCCGCAGCCGGTCTTCGACATCGACACGGTGCTGGCGAACATCGCGGCGGAACGGGTGTCGGTCCTGCCGGGCCCGCCCACCCTCCACCAGTCCCTGCTGGACCACCCGGCCCGCGACTCCCACGACCTGTCGGCCCTGCGCCTGGTGGTGACCGGCGCGGCCGTGGTCCCCCTGCGCCTGGTGGAACGCCTGCGCGGCGAACTGGGCGTGGGCACCGTCCTCACCGCCTACGGACTGTCCGAGGCGAGCGGCATCGTCACGATGTGCCGCCGCGGCGACCCGCCCGAGGTGATCGCCTCGACCTCGGGCCGCGCGATCCCCGGCACGGAGGTGAAGGTGGACGCGGCCCCCGGCAAACCCGGCGAGATCCTGGTCCGCGGCTTCAACGTCATGCGCGGCTACTACGAGGACGAGGCGGCGACCGCCGAGGCGGTGACGCCGGACGGCTGGCTGCGCACGGGCGATGTCGGCATCCTCGACGAGGCCGGCAACCTCCGTATCACCGACCGGATCAAGGACATGTTCATCGTCGGCGGCTTCAACGCGTACCCGGCGGAGATAGAGCAACTCCTCGGCCTGCACGCGGATGTGGCCGACGTGGCGGTGATCGGCGTCCCGGACGCGCGGCTCGGCGAGGTCGGCAAGGCGTACGTGGTGCGGCGCGCGGGCGCGGTCACCACGGGCGAGGACCTGATCGCCTGGGCGCGGCGGGAGATGGCGAACTACAAGGTGCCGCGGTCGGTGGAGTTCGTCGCCGGACTGCCGCGGAACGCCAGCGGGAAGGTGCTCAAGAGGGAGCTGCGGGCGCGCTAGCCGGGCCCTTCGGCCGGGTGCCCGGACATGCCTCGGCCGCGACGGCTCCCCCTCGGTGCCGCCGCGGCCGGGTCCCCCGTCGGGACGTCGCGCGTACTGGGTCAGACGGTCTCGTCCGAGGCGTGGTTGTCCAGGAGACGGGCTTCCTCGCCGGAGGCGTGGTTGTCCAGCGTGGTCACCTGACCCGGGGTCTGGGTCGTGGCCTGCGGCGCCTTGTCCTTCGCGGCCGTGATGAGGTTCTCCTCCACCAGGGAGGCGTGGTTGTCGAGTGGCTTGACGACGTCGTCGTTCTGCTCGGGCTGGGTCATGATCATCAACTCCTGCGAGACGGTGCACGAAATCTGAGCGGCCCGTCCGACTGCTCCCCCGGGGGCTGTCGGACGGGCCGTCGCGGGCCGTTCACCCTAATGGGGCGCCCTCATCGAGATCCGTCTGCCCCCCGACGCGACGGATCGACTGAGGCAAGACTGGCGCGCGCCGATAAACGAACGATGAACGCGCTATGCGGCGGCCTTCGACGCCAGCAGCGCCCGGACCTCGACGGCCTCGGCCGAGCCCAACTGCTCGTAGATGGTGAGGGCTTCCCGCCAGCAGGCCTGTGCGCGGTCGGACTGGCCGAGCCGCGCCAGGGCCCTGCCCAGGACGGTGAGGACCGTCCCGCGCCGCCACTCGCCGCCGATCCCGCGCAGCGCGATCGCCTGTTCCGCGTGGCTCGCGGCGAGGGTGGGCTGCTGGGCCGCGAGGTGCATCTCGGCGATCCGGAAGTGGGTGACGCCCTCCCAGAGCGGCTGGCGGTGCTCGTGGAACAACGCCAGTGCCTCGGTGAGCTGGTGGAGCGCCTCGGGCAGGCGCATGGCCTCGGTCAGCGCGATGCCCAGGGCGTAACGGCCGTTGGCCAGGCGCAGGGTGAGGCCCATCCGGTCGTAGATGTCGATGCCCTGCTGGGCGAGTTCGATGGCGCTCGCGGTACGGCCCATGGCGAGCCGGATCCGGGAGAGGTTGCACAGCGCGCTGGCCTCGCCGACATCGCTGCCGTCCGCCCGGAAGTTGTCGATGGCCAGCTGCAGATAGCGCTCGCCGTCGGCGTGCCGGTTCTCGTAGAGGGCGATGATGCCCCGGTCGTTGGGGGCCCAGCAGCTCGGCAGCGGGTCGTTCGCGTCGGCCGCCAGGGCCATGGCGTGCTGGGCCTCCTCGTCGGCCTCCTTGAAGCGGCCCGCGATGAGGTGGACGGTCGTCAGCACCGTGCGGGCGCGGCCCTCCGCGTGGGCGTTGCCGACCTCGTGGGCGGCGTCCCGGACGGTCAGCGCGGCCAGTTCGTACACGCGGGCGTTGGCGCCCGACTCGGCCAGGTCCTTGGTGGCCCACAGGAGGTCGACGGCCCGCCGCAGACTCCGGTCGTGGGCGGACTGCCGTACGCAGGCCATCAGGCAGTTGGCCTCGGAGTAGAGCCAGTCCTGCGCGGCGCGGGCGGAGTCGAAGGTGAGACCCGGATAGGCGGTCCGCTCCAGATGGTGCACCAGGCGGTCGCCGGGCCGCTCGATCGCGTAGACGCCCGCGGCGGTCGCGAGATAGAAGTCCAGCAGCCGGGACATGGCCGCCTCCCGCTCCGCGGGCGGCAACTCGTCCCGTTCCGCGCAAGAACGCGCGTAGAGCCGTACGAGGTCGTGGTAGCGGTAGCGGCCCGGCGCCGCCGACTCCACCAGGGAGGTGTCGACGAGGGACTCCAGCAGGTCCTCCGTCGCCTCCACCGGGAGATCCAGTACGGCCGCGGCGGCGGCCAGCGAGATGTCCGGGCCGTCGGCCAGGCCCAGCAGGCGGAAGGCGCGGGCCTGGGCCGGCTCCAGTTGGCCGTAGCCGAGTTCGAAGGTCGCCTTCACCGCCAGGTCACCGGCCTGGAGTTCGTCGAGCCGGCGCCGCTCGTCCGCCAGCTTCGCCGCCAGCACCGACACCGTCCAGGTCCGGCGCGCCGCCAGCCGGGAGGCCGCGATGCGCAGAGCCAGCGGCAGGAACCCGCAGGCCGCGACCACGTCCAGGGCCGCCTCCCGCTCCGCGGCCACCCGCTCCTCGCCCACGATCTTCGTGAACAGGGACAGCGCCTCGTCCGGGGACATCACGTCCAGGTCGACGAGATGGGCCCCGGCGAGATCGACCATCCGCACCCGGGCCGTGACCAGCGCCGCGCAGCCCGCGGTGCCCGGCAGCAGCGGACGTACCTGCGCCGCGTCCCGCGCGTTGTCCAGCAGTACCAGCACCCGGCGCCCGTCCAGGACGGACCGGTACAGCGCCGAGCGCTCCTCCAGGGTGGCCGGTATCGCCGAGTCGGCCGTGCCCAGGGCGCGCAGGAAGGAGCCGAGTACGGTCTCCGGTTCGGCGGGCCTGGGCCCCGCGCCCTGGAGGTCGACGTAGAGCTGTCCGTCCGGGAAGGCGGCCCGTGCCTCGTGGGCCACGTGCACGGCGAGGGTCGTCTTGCCGACACCGCCGATGCCCGCGAGCGCCGACACCGCCATCACCCGGCCCTCCGCCGAGGCGAGGACCTGGCCGAGTTCGGCGACGAAGGCCGAGCGGCCGGTGAAGTCCGGGACCGTGGCGGGAAGTTGCGCGGGGCGGACCGAGGCCGTGGCGGGCTCCGGCTGCGGCGCCGAGGGCTCGGCGAGGCCGGGGTCGGCCTGGAGGATCCGGTGCTGGAGCTCGCGCAGGCCGGGGCGCGGGTCGACGCCGAGTTCCTCGGCCAGCAGGCGGCGGGTGTCCGCGTACACCGCGAGGGCCTCCGCCTGCCGGCCGCTGCGGTACAGGGCCAGCATCAGCAGCTCGCGCAGCCGTTCCCGCAGCGGATGCGCCGCGGTCAGCGCGGTCAACTCCGAGACCGCCTCCGCGTGGCAGCCCTGCTCCAGGTCCATGTCCAGCCGGGTCTCGGTCAGTTGCAGCCGCCACTCCTCCAACCGGACCCGCTGCGCCTCCGCGTACGGCCCCGGCACCCCCGCCAGCGCCTCCCCGTCCCACAGCGCCAGCGCCCGCCCCAGCACCTCCCGGGCATGGCACAGGTCACCGGCGTTCTTCGCCTTCTCCGCCTCGGCCGCCAACTCCTGTGCCACCGCGAGGTCCAGCGCGCCCTCGTCGAGTCCGCGCACCGCGTACCCGCCGGACTCGCTGACCAGGACCCCGGCGCCCAGCACCTTCCGCAGCCGGGAGGCGTACGTGCGCAGCGCGGCCAGCGCCTGCGACGGCGGCTCCTCGCCCCACAGGGCGTCGATCAGCTCGGCCGCCGTCGCCATCCGGCCCTCGCGCAGCAACAGGGCCGCCAGCAGGGCGCGTTGCTGCGGGGAGCCGGTGCTCAGCTGCTCCGCGCCGCGCCGGGCGCGCACCGGGCCGAGCACACCGAAGCCCAGCGCCTCCGGGTCCGCGACATCGCGGCGCCGCTGCTCCGGTACTCGCGGTACGTCCATGGCCGTCCCCCTAGAGCCTGTCTTCAACCCCGTCAGTTTGCCTTGTTCATGGCGGATGCGTCAGCTGTGGAGGGCACGGTCACAGCCGGCCGCGCGGGATATCACAAAGCCCTCACACGCTCCGTGCATACATCTGCGCGGAGCGGAGGGCCGAGAAGCCGCCAAGAAGCCGTCATCCGCCTAGCTGACGACCCGTCAGATCGGCGCTACCGTGGCCGCCATGGACACCCACGACACCGCCCAGGCCGAGTTCCCCCTGATCATCTCCGTGGACGACCACACCGTGGAGCCCGCGGACGTCTGGCAGGACCGCCTCCCGAAGAAGTACCTCGACACCGGCCCCCGCATAGTCCGCGCCCCGCTGAAGGAAATGACCTTCCTCGGCGGCCGGTTCGCCCCCGTCATGGGTGAGCCGGGGGACGACGGACCCATCGGCGACTGGTGGGTCTACGAGGACCTGCACCGCCCCCTGACCCGCCTCGACACCGCCGTCGGCTACAGCAGGGACGAGATCAAACTCGAAGTCATCACCTACGAGCAGATGCGCCCCGGCTCCTTCGACGTCCCGCAGCGCCTGGCCGACATGGACGTCAACCACGTCCAGTCCGCCGTCTGCTTCCCGACCTTCCCGCGCTTCTGCGGCCAGACCTTCACCGAGGCCACCGACCGCGAACTGGGCCTGCTCTGCGTCCAGGCCTACAACGACTGGATGGTGGAGGAGTGGTGCGGCCCCGCCGCGCGGGGCCGCCTGATCCCGCTCACCCTGATCCCGCTGTGGGACCCGGAGTTGGCCGCGGCCGAGGTCCGCCGCAACGCGGCCCGGGGCGTGCGGGCCGTCGCGTTCTCCGAGATACCCCCGCACCTGGGCCTGCCCTCCATCCACACCGACGACTGGGACCCCTTCCTCGCCGCCTGCGACGAGACCGGCACGGTCGTCTCCATGCACATCGGCTCCAGCAGCCGGATGCCCTCCACCTCCAAGGACGCGCCGCCCGCGGTCGGTTCGACGATCACCTTCGCCAACTGCTGCTTCTCGATGGTCGACTGGCTGATGAGCGGCAAGTTCGAGCGCTTCCCGAACCTCAAGGTCATGTACGCGGAGGGCCAGATCGGCTGGATCCCGTACATCCTGGAGCGCGCCGACGTGGTCTGGGAGGAGAACCGCGCCTGGGGCGGGGTCGCCGACAAGGTCCACCGCCCGCCGTCCGAGCTGTTCGCCGAGCACGTCTACGGCTGCTTCTTCGACGACGCCTTCGGCCTGAAGAACCTCGACTCCATCGGCGTCGCCAACGTCCTGTACGAGACCGACTACCCCCACTCCGACTCCACCTGGCCCAAGTCCCGCGAGGTCGGCGAGGCCCAGATGGGCCACCTGGCCCCGGACGTGGTGGAACGGATCGTGCGCGGCAACGCCATCGACCTGCTCGGCCTGACCCCCGAGGGACTGTGGCGGTGAGCGCCCCGGCGTACGGCATCCAACTCCCGGTCCAGTCCCAGAGCACGATCTATGCCGAGCCGTGGGAGGCCGCGGCCGGCGTGGCCGACCTGGTCGAGATCGCCCGCGCCGCCGACCGGGCCGGCTTCGGCTACATCGCGGGCTGCGACCATGTCGGCGTCCCGCGCCGCCTGGCCGCCGCGATGGGCACGACCTGGTACGACCCCGTGGCCACCCTCTCCTTCCTGGCCGGCGTCACCGAACGCGTCCGTCTGCTCAGCCACGTGGCGGTGGTCGGTCTGCGCCACCCCCTCGTGACCGCGAAGCAGTACGCCACCCTCGACCACCTCAGCGGCGGCCGGCTGATCCTCGGGGTCGGCGCCGGGCACGTACGGGAGGAGTTCGAGGCACTGGGCGTCGACTTCGACCGGCGCGGACCGGTCCTGGACGAGTGCGTGGACGCCCTGCGCGAGGCGCTCGGCCCGGACGAGTTCCCCGAACACCACGGCAAGCTCTACGACTTCGAGGGCCTGGGCCAGCGCCCCCGCCCCGCCCAGCCGCGCGTCCCCCTCTGGGTCGGCGGCTCCTCACCCGCCGCCGTCCGCCGCGCCGCGCTCAAGGGCGACGGCTGGCTGCCCCAGGGCGACCCGCGCGACCGCCTCCCCGCCCAGTTCGCCCGCATCCGCGAACTGCGCGAACGGGCGGGCATCGAGGGCCCGTTCACGAACGGCGCGATCACCGAGCCGCTCTACGTCGGCACCGCCGGCTGGGACGTCGGCCGCCGTACCCTCACCGGCCCGCCGGACGCCCTCGCCGAGTCCCTGCGGGCGTACCGGGCGATGGGCGCGCACCAGATCCAGGTCCGCTTCCGCTGCCGCGACCGCGCCGAACTCACCGACCAGATCACCGCGTTCGGCACCGAGGTGGCGCCCCTGCTCTGATCACCCCCTGTTTGAACATGGTCACGCCGAGCCGCGTATGTACGGACGTACGGACGTGATGGCTCCGGCGGAAGGACCCCCGAAGTGCGATCCCTCCAGCGGCTCTCCGTCGTACTGGCCTCCACGGGGGACAGCTGGCCCTACGACGACTGGCCGGCCCCGGACGACGCGTTCGTCGGTAGTCTGCTGCGCGTTCTCCCGCCCTACCGCGGGCTGCGCGAGACCACGGCGGACGTCGTCCTGCTGCGCTGCGAGGATCCGGCGGAGACTTTCCCGGGACTGCTGGCGCACCTCGGCACCCGGGGCGTTCCGGTGGTCGTCATCAGCCCGCGCCAGGACACCGGGACGGTGGTCGAGGTGTTCCGCAGCGGGGCGGGCTATCTGGTCGAGGGCGACTACTGCGACCAGGTGCTGTCCTCGGCGGCCATGGCCGCCTCCGTCGGGCACACCTACCTCTCGCCGTCCGCGTCCGCCGCCCTGCGGGAGGGGGCCCGCCGGATGGCCGCGACCGACGGCGCGATGCAGCGGCTGCGCGGCCTGCTCTCGCCGCGCGAGCAGCAGATCATGGAGCTGCTGTCGACGGGCCTGGGCGCCCGGCAGATCGGCCTGCGCCTGCGGCTGAGCGAGAAGACGGTCCGCAACAACCTCAGCAACATCTATGCCAAGTTGGACGCCCGCAGCGGCACGGACGCGGTCCTGCGCTGGCTGGGGACCACGCCCGTGCTTCGCACCTGAGAACCGATGCCGGTGGCGGTCAGGGGGCCGGGATCTCCGTCAGTGGTATTTCCACGTCGGTGACATCGGCGCCGCCCTGGCCGAATCCGGGCTCCGACCGGACGGCCTTCGTCGAGTTCGGGACCGCGTCGGCCGCGGCGGTTCCGCATGTCACATTCCGCAGCCAAAGGCGCCCGTCGGGCGTTCCGTTGTTCAGGATCTGCGGATAGAAGACGTGCACGGTCGCGGCGCCCTCGCTCGGTGAGAAGAACACCGTCTGCCCGTCCTGCGCCTCCTTGTACGTGGCCCGCAGGAATCCGCTGACATCGGTGCGCTTGGCGGACCACATGAAGAAGGCGGTGCTGTCCGCCTGCACGGTGTCCGTCCGGCTGAACGCGAGGGTGGTCGTCTTGTCGTCACGCGTGATGTTGATGGTCGACGTGCTGTATTCCAGGCCGACCTCGAAGAGCGAACTGCCGAGTTTCGTACCGGCCTCGGCGACGGTTCCCTCCTCCACCTGAAGCGTCCTCGTCACCGAGGTGCTCACATTGAAGGTCTTCGTGGCCGTGCTCGTGGAACCGCAGTTGTCGGTCACCGGGGAGACGCGTTCATTGGGGCCGAGACTGTTCGCCTTGAACTGGACATCGACGAACTGGCAGTCGGCCAGCCCGTCGGAGTCCGAGGAACAGTCGGCGGCCACCTCGGACGGGGTGGCGGCACTCGCCTGGTTCATCAGCGGGACGATCACCGCCAGCGCCGCCACGGGCGCCAGGGCGAGGGTGATGCGCTTCTTCCTGCTCCGGTGGCTTCTGATGCGGCCGGTCCGGGTCATGGGTGTCTCCCGTAAGGGTGAAGTGGGGGTGAGCTGCGGTTGCTTGACGACCGGCCGGAGGCTCAGCAGTCCTCCAGGACCGCCTTGGAGGTGCCGTCCACGACACCCGGGGCGCCGGCGGCGCCGGGCAGGACGACGGGTCCCTCGACCACGTCCGGCGCGACGAAGTTCTGTTCGGGGGAGGGGTTGACGGCGAAGCTGCCGGGGTCGGCGTCGATCCGCACCCGCCACTCGCCGGTCATGCGCTGCACCTTCGGCGTGAACTCCATGTGGAGCACCTTCCCGACCGGTACGTCCCGCGCTTCCGTGTCCCCGGCCGTCGCCGATTTCACGGTCATGTCCAGGGTGCCCTTGTGCTTGGTCCAGGACCCGCTCAGGAATCCGAAGAGGCCACCCGCGGCGCCCTGTTGGGTGGAGACGTACGTGCCCTGCCCCTGCGCCACGGTCGACGACCAGGAGACGGACACCTTGGCCGGTTCGGTGGCGTTCGGCTCGCAGTTCGGGAAGTCGATGGAGGCCTTCTCGGTGGACCCGTCGAAGGTCTCGAAATTCGTCTCGACGAAATCGCAGTTGTCGGCCTGGAAACCGTCCGCGAACGCGCCGCCGAAATCCTCCACCGACCGCTGCTCGCCATTCACCACCGCGGACCGCTCACACATGGTCATGATCTGGTCCGCCGTCTTCTCCTCGGCCGCGTTCGCCGACGGAAGAAGGGTGACGACCACCCCGCCGGTGGCGAGCGCCGCGCCGATCGCCACATACCTGACTTTCCTGTTGCGCAATCTCCGCTGTGCCATACCCGGCATTGTTGGAGCCAAGGAGAGGTGTGGCCAGGGTCAAATATCCCTACCCGTAGGTCACTTGATGTGTGCTTGTGCAATGGTCGGACGACTGTCTGACGCTCCGTCAGATGCGGCGCTACGATGCCGGTATCCACCGATGCGAAGGAGTGCGCCATGGGCAAGCTCGACGGACGCGTCGTCCTCGTCACCGGGGCGGCGCGCGGGCAGGGGGAGCAGGAGGCGCGGCTGTTCGCGGCCGAGGGCGCGAGCGTGGTCGTTGCGGACGTGCTGGACGAGCAGGGCAAGGCGCTGGCCGAGGAGCTGGGCGCGCTCTACGTCCATCTCGACGTCGGCGAGGAGGAGGGCTGGGGCGCCGCGGTGGCCGCGGTCAAGGAGGCCCACGGGCGGATCGACGGACTGATCAACAACGCCGGGATCCTGCGCTTCAACTCCCTCGTCGACACGCCTCTGGACGAGTTCATGCAGGTCGTGCGGGTGAACCAGGTCGGCTGCTTCCTCGGCATCAAGACCGTGGCCCCTGCGATGGAGGACGGCGGCACGATCGTCAACACGGCCTCGTACACGGCGGTGACGGGCATGGCGGCCGTCGGCACGTACGCCGCCACCAAGCACGCCATCCTCGGACTCACCCGCGTCGCCGCCCTCGAACTCGCGGACCGGCACATCCGGGTCAACGCCATGTGCCCCGGCGCGATCGACACCGCGATGTCCAACCCGGCCCAACTGGACCCGGGCGCGGACGTGGAGGGGATGTCGAGGGCGCTGGACGACCTGTACCGCAAGCTCGTGCCGCTCGGCCGGATCGGGCGCCCGGAGGAAGTGGCCCGCCTCGCCCTCTTCCTCACCTCCGACGACTCCTCCTACATCACCGGGCAGCCCTTCGTGATCGACGGGGGCTGGCTCGCCGGGGTCTCCGTCATCTGACTCCACGTCAGGTATTGACCCTCCATGCGCGTGGTGCAACAGTCGGGCCAACTGAGCTGACGGATCGTCAGAAACCGTGGACACCAGAACCGGGGACGGTGAACCTCCTTGGAATTCGGGCTCTTTGTACAGGGATATGTGGGCAAGCGCGCCGAGACCGACCCGCTCGCCGAGCACAAGGCGCTGATGGAGGAGACCGAGTACGTCATCCAGGCGGACAAGTCCGGCTTCAAGTACGCCTGGGCGTCCGAGCACCACTTCCTGGAGGAGTACTCGCACCTCTCCGCCAACGACGTCTTCCTCGGCTACCTCGCCCATGCGACCGACCGCATCCACCTCGGATCGGGCATCTTCAACCCGCTGGCCCAGGTCAACCACCCGGTGAAGGTGGCCGAGAAGGTCGCCATGCTCGACCATCTCACCGGCAACCGCTTCGAGTTCGGCTCGGGCCGCGGGGCCGGCTCGCACGAGATCCTCGGCTTCCTCCCCGGCATCACCGACATGAACTACACCAAGGAGATCTGGGAGGAGACGATCGCCGAGTTCCCCAAGATGTGGCTCCAGGACGAGTACGTCGGCTTCCAGGGCAAGCACTGGCAGCTGCCGCCGCGGAAGATCCTGCCGAAGCCGTACGGGAAGTCGCACCCGGCGATGTGGTACGCGGCGGGCTCCCCTCCGTCGTACGCCATGGCCGCGCGCAAGGGGCTCGGCGTGCTCGGCTTCAGCATCCAGAAGGTCTCCGACATGGAGTGGGTGCTGGAGCAGTACAAGACGGCGGTCGTGAACGCGGAGCCGATCGGCGACTTCGTCAACGACAACGTGATGGTGACGACGACGGCGATCTGCGCGCCGACGCACGCCGAGGCGATCGAGGTCGCCGTGAACGGCGGGCTGCACTATCTGCCCTCGCTGGTGTTCCGCTACCACGACACGTTCCCCCGTCCCGAGGGGTTCCCGGTGTGGCCGGAGACGCTGCCCGAGTACAACGCGGAGTTCGTGGAGCTGCTGATCGAGGAGGAGTTGCTGATCTGCGGCGACCCCGACGAGGTGACGCGGCAGTGCAAGAGGTGGGAGCAGGCAGGGGCGGATCAGCTGAGCTTCGGGCTGCCGGTCGGGGTGCCGAAGGAGGACACGCTGCGCACGATCCGGCTGATCGGCGAGCACGTGATCCCGAAGATCGACACGGATCCGGTCCACCGGACCTCGCGGTTCCGTCAGTCCGTGTAGGGGGGATCCGTTCCATGCTCGATCACGTCATCAAAGGTGCCACTGTCGTCGACGGCACGGGTGCGCCCGCCCGTACCGCCGACGTCGGCATACGAGACGGTCGGATCGCCGTCGTCGGCACTGTCACCGAGGAGTCCCGGACCTCCGAGGACGCCTCCGGGCTCGTCCTCGCACCCGGGTTCGTCGATCCCCATACCCACTACGACGCCCAGTTGTTCTGGGACCCGTATGCCACCCCCTCCCTCAATCACGGCGTGACCACGGTCGCCGCCGGGAACTGTGGATTCACGCTCGCCCCTCTCAATCCCTCCCGGCCCGCCGACGCCGACTACACGCGGCGGATGATGTCCAAGGTCGAGGGGATGTCGCTGGTGGCCTTGGAGGAGGGGGCGCCCTGGAGTTGGAGTTCCTTCGGGGAGTACCTCGATGCTCTCGAGGGGCGGATCGCCGTCAACGCCGGTTTCATGGTGGGGCATTGCGCGCTGCGCCGGCATGTGATGGGGCCGGATGCCGTCGGTGGGCAGCCCAGTGACGAGCAACTGGCCGAGATCGTACGGCTGTTGCACGAGGCCATGGAGGCCGGGGCCTGGGGATTCTCCACCACCCAGTCCTCCACGCACTCCGACGGGGACGGACAGCCCGTCGCCTCGCGGCACGCGAAGCCCGCCGAACTGATCGCTCTCTCCAAGGCCGTTGGAGAGCACGAGGGGACGCAGATCGAGGCGATCGTGGCCGGGTGTCTCGATCAGTTCAGCGATGCCGAGATCGAGCTGTTCGCGGAGATGAGCGCGGCGGCCGGGCGGCCCCTGAACTGGAACGTGCTGACCATCGACGCGTCCGTGCCCGAGCGGGTGCCCCGGCAGTTGTTCGCGAGCGAGCGGGCGCGGAAGGCCGGGGGGCGGGTGGTCGCCCTGACCATGCCGATCCTCACGCCGATGAACATGTCCCTGGGCACGTTCTGCGCGCTGAACCTGATACCCGGCTGGGGCCCGATCCTGGGCCTCCCCGTGCCGGAACGGATCGAGCGGCTGCGGGACGCGGACGTGCGGGCGGAGATGCTGCGGCGCGCCGAGTCCAAGGAGGCGGGCGTCTTCCGGCGGCTCGCGAACTTCGCGCGGTACGTCATCGGCGACACCTACAGCGAGGCGAACGAGGGGCTGACCGGGCGGGTCGTCGAGGACATCGCGGCGGAACGCGGGCAGGACCCCTTCCACACCCTGGTCGAGATCTGCGCCGCCGACGAGTTGCGTACGGTCCTGTGGCCCATGCCGACCGACAACGACCCGGCGTCCTGGACGCTGCGCGCCGAGACCTGGCAGCACGAGGACGTCATGCTCGGCGGCTCCGACGCGGGCGCGCATCTGGACCGGATGTGCGGAGCGCCGTACACCACGCGGTTCATCGGCGACTGCCTGCGCGGACGGAAGCTGGTGGGTCTGGAACAGGCGGTGAAGATGCTGACCGACGACCCGGCGCGGCTGTTCGGGCTGCGGGAGCGCGGGCGGGTGGCGGAGGGCTTCCATGCGGACCTGGTGCTCTTCGACCCGGAGCGGATCGACGCCGGCAAGGCCACCCTGGTGCACGACCTGCCGGGTGACAGCCCACGCCTGGACGCCAAGGCGATCGGGATACGGGCCGTGTGGGTCAACGGGGTCGAGGCGATCCGGGACGACGTGGTGAGCGGGTCGGTGCCGGGGAAGGTGCTGCGGTCGGGACGGGACACCAGGACGGTGAGCACCAGGTGAGCGAGGCGACTCGGCCGGGCCAAGTGACCGACGGGCAGCGGCTGTTCGTCGGCGGCACCTGGGTGGAGCCGGACGGCGGGCACTACGAGGTCGTCGACCCGGCGACCGAGGAGACCGTCGGCTGGGCGCCGGAGGCCTCGCGGGATCAGGTGCACGCGGCCTGCGCCGCGGCCCGCGAGGCCTTCGGGCCGTGGTCGCGGACCTCGCCCCAGGAACGGGCGGCGGTGCTGGGGCGGGCGGCGGACATCATCGCGAGCCGGTTCGTGCCGTACGCCGAGCTGGCCCGGGCCGAGACCGGTGCCACGACGGGCACGGCGCGCGCGATGCAGGTCGGGGTGGGCGTCGCCCGCTTCCGGCGGTACGCGCGCGTGGAGAGCGCCGAGTGGGCGATCGCGCCGCAGATCAACGAGGCCGGGCCGATGGGGAAGGCCGGCGTGATGGGCGCGCTCGCCGTACGCCAGCCGGTCGGGGTCGTCACGTGCATCACCTCGTACAACAACCCGTGGGCCAACCCGGCGGGCAAGGTCGCGCCGGCCCTCGCCATGGGCAACACGGTGGTCGTGAAGCCCGCTCCGCAGGACCCGCTGTCGGTCTACCGGATGGCGGAGGCGCTGGAGGCTGCCGGTGCGCCGCCGGGCGTGGTGAACGTCGTCTCCGGCGGCTCGGTCGGGGTCGGCGAGGCGGCCGTCTCCTCACCCGACGTCGACATGGTCAGCTTCACCGGCTCCACGGCGGTCGGGCAGCGGATCGCCGAGGCGTGCGGCCGGGACATGAAACGCCAGCTGATGGAGCTGGGCGGCAAGGGCGCGGCGGTCGTCCTGGACGACGCGGACATCGGCTCGGCGGTGGCCGGCATCGGCACGACCTTCTCCTTCTACAGCGGCCAGATCTGCACGGCACCGACACGCGTACTGGCCCAACGGGGCGTGTACGGCCGCCTGGTCGAGCAACTGGCCCTGTACGCAGGCCGATTGAAGGTAGGCGACCCCCAGGAACCCGACACGGTCGTCGGCCCGGTGATCTCGGCAGCCCACCGCGACCGCGTCGAGTCGTACGTCGAACTGGGCCGCAAGGAGGGCGCGGTGGTGATGGCGGGAGGCGAACGCCCGCCCCTGGACCGCGGCTTCTACGTCACCCCGACCCTCCTCGCCGAATGCACCAACGACATGCGGGTGGCCCGCGAGGAGATCTTCGGCCCCGTGGTCGTCGTCATCCCCTTCGACGACGAGGAGGAAGGCATCGCCCTCGCCAACGACACCGACTACGGCCTCATCGACTACGTCTGGTCCGCCGACGTCGCCAAGGCCTTCCGGGTAGCCCGCCGCCTCCGCGCCGGCGGCGTCGGCATCAACACCGTCGGCCGCAACATGGAGGCCCCCTTCGGCGGCTTCAAGAGAAGCGGGGTGGGCCGGGACGTCGGCTCCTACGCACTGCACGCGTACAGCGAGGTACAGGCGATCGTCTGGCCGGGGTGAGAGAAGGGGCTGGAGAAGAGGGGAGAGAAAGAGGCGAGAGAAGAGGTGTTCACCCCTCCAGATCCACCCGTACGGTCAACAACCCCGCCCCGATGGCCCGTACCGACCTGCTGTTCATCCGCGGCAGTGTGCGCAGGCGGGCCGTCGTGTCGTCCTCCGGCATGAGGTGGGCCGTGCCGGTGTGCCACCGCCCCCGGATCCGCACCCGCACCCTCGGGTCGGCCTTGATGTTGCGGATGTAGTGGGAGCGTTCGCCGAACTCGGAGACCAGCCAGAAGGTGTCGCCGATGCGGCGGCCGCCCACGGGTGTCGGGCGGGGCAGGCCGGAGGTGCGGCCCGTGGTCTCCAGGACCGTCTGGAGGGGCAGGCGGCGCATGACCGGGTTGAGGAGGCGTTGGAAGGAGCGCGCCTTCCGGTACTTGTTCTCGGCGTTGCTGGACATGGCCGCTGAGACTCCTGTCTCGTGTCGTCTCTTTTGTCGTCCGATTCCCGGCGGGCGCCGGTGACAGCGGCTTCAATGGTCCCAGCGTCCGCTGCGGGCAGGTGAAGGGGTGTCGGCGATGCGTGTGATGACCTGGAACCTGTGGTGGCGGTTCGGCCCCTGGGCGGAGCGGCAGAAGGCGATCCTGGCCGTGCTGCGGGAGACCGACGCGGATGTCGTCGGGTTGCAGGAGGTGTGGGCCGCCGACGGCGAGAACCTCGCCGGGTGGCTGGCCGGCGAACTCGGTCTGCACTGGACCTGGGCCCCCTCACCCGCCTCCGACCGCTGGCAGCGCCGGATCGGCCGGCCGGGCGTCGAGGTCGGCAACGCGGTACTGAGCCGCTGGCCCGTCGTCGAACAGGACGTGCTCCGCCTGCCGGCCCCCGAGGAGTCCGACGACGGCCGACTCGCCCTCTACGCGCGCGTGGACGCCCCCGGCCACCAGGTGCCCTTCTTCACCGTCCACCTCACCTCCCAGCTCCACCTCTCCGCCCTGCGCGGCCGCCAGGTCACCGCCCTCGCCGAGTTCGTCGCCGCCCACCGCTCCGGCACCGACTTCCCGCCGGTCGTCACCGGAGACTTCAACGCCGCGCCGGACTCGGACGAGATCCGCCGCTTCACCGGGACGAGGACAGCGCCCGTCGTACCGAGGCAGGTGTTCTTCGACGCCTGGGAGTACGCCGACCCGTCGACACCGTCGACCACCTGGGACCACGCGAACCCGTACGTCCACCCGGGCCTCGGCCCCAGCACCCGTATCGACCACATCCTGGTGGGCGGCCCGGCAGGCCCCGGCGGAATCGGCACCGTGCGGGACGTACGGCGGACCGGACACGGCCCGGTCGACGGCGTCTGGCCCTCCGACCACGCGGCGGTCGTGGCGGATCTCGACTCCCTGTCCGCGGGATGACTCAGCAGGTCGATCAGGGCGTCAAAGGCGACGGAGCTGATGGTGAGGACTGTCTACGCGTCGTCATCCGGACACCTTCACAGGTTCTGGGCGATGGAATGGATCAGATTCCGGGACTTCTCGCGGCTGAGAGCGGTGGCCGTGATGACGTCGAGGAGACGCCGGTACTTTTCCAGATGATCTTCAGCGTCCAGGAGAACTGGACCGTGGAACTGGTCCAGCTGCACGGTGTCAAGCAGAGGTACGGTGCCGCACAGGTAGGTGACGGACTGGCCCGACCCGGGAAGTGCCCCCGCCTCGAAGGGGAGCACACGAAGGGTGATGTGATCCCGTTCGCTCATGTCGAGCAGATGCCGGAGCTGATCGCGCGCCACCCGCCGACCACCGACCCGCATGTGCAGGGCGGCCTCGTGGACAACGGTGCTGTACGGATTCGGGTCGTCGCGGAACACGAAGTCCTGGCGCTTGATCCGGTACGAGACGCGGTGCTCCACCTCCGGCGGCGTGGGAGCCGGGACGGCGTGGCCGAGTATCTCCCGGGCGTGCTCGGCGGTCTGGAGCATGCCGGGGATATTCGCGATGAAGACGGTACGGACAGCGGTGGCATGGTGTTCCAGCTCGGCGAGGGTGAGCAGCCCTGAGGGAAGCACCTGGCGGTACGCCTCCCACCATCGGCCGTGGGCCTTCTCGGCTGCCATATCGGCGAGGGCGTCGACGTACGGCTGGTTCGTGCACGAGTAGATGCCGGCCATCGCCCGCACGCGGTTCGGACTCACGCCGAATCTGGCGGACTCGACGTTGCTGAGTTGACCCGAACTCGTGCCGAGCAATTGCGCGGCCTCCGTCGAGGTCAACCCCGACCGTTCACGGAGTTTGCGCAGCTCCGTCGCGAGCCGGACGCGTCGGGCCGTCGGTGCGGGCCTCGGCGTCATGAGACCTCCTCCTATCGGGCGTACGGCGAGCTTGTCACCCGCACGAGGGAGAAAGCGCAAAGAATCGTCGGAGTTTCGCAAAGCAGCTTTGCATACTCCCTATCGTCATTACCGGGCGCCTCGCCAGGAGACGCACCGTGGGACGTCACGGTGGTGTGCGAGCTGGGCGTGTCCAAAGGCGGCAAGCTGCTGTGGGCCGAGTGCGGAGGCAGGGTGGCGGCGTGGTGAGCAGCGCCATACTGGGAAGCGGAGCGATGCCCGTTCGTCAGGAGCAGATCATGAGCGCACAGGCCGAGCACGGTTGGGGAGCGATGCCGCTGCCGGAGATCCGGACCGTGGACGACCTGCGCAGTGCGCTCAGCCGCTATGGGTTCCCGGGCGACCGGGAGCGGTTCGAGGAGGAGCTGTCGGCCGCCATAGGGGCTTCTCCGACCGACGACTTCGCGGCGGCCGCAGCCGTGGTCAGGGCCTACCGGCATCGGGTTCTGATCAGGAACTCGCCCGAGACCATGGCGGCTCTGGAAGACGCCCGGCGGGAGGCGGCGGCCCGTGAATGAAGTCCCGCTGGAGGAGGCCGAGCCCGCCAGGAAGGCGTTCGGTGACCTGACAGAGGGGGAGCGGGACGTCGTCCGGGAGGCACTCGCGGTCATCGCACGCGATCCGACTGCGGGCCGTGAGATTCCCGGCTGGCGGGCTCCATCCGTGGAGTACACGTACACCACGCCCCTCGCCCATGACTCGGCCGAGGCGATCACGGTCGTGTACACGCACACTCAGGGTCTGGGTGTGACGGTCGTCTACTACTTCCGTGATCCACAGGTGGTGGACTGAGCCGTCCTTCCTGGGGCCGATGGTCACTCTTCCCGGCTGGACAGCAGTAGTGCCCTCGTCCAGGTCGCCAGCTGGCGCACGATCGAGACCGCATGAGCGGTCCGATGGCGGAGGAAGGGCAGGACGAGCAGAGCGGGCACGAATGCCAGGGTGACGACGAGCACGGGTACGAGCGCGAACAGGACGATGAGTACGCGCTGTGCCCGGTGGGCGGCGGCAAGCATGGCAGGGGATTCCTCCGGTTCGGGAGACGGCTGGTTGCTGCCGGAACCCTCAAGCCGTTCAGCTATGTTGCGAAAGGCGCACCACGGTGCCAACGCCGGGGCAATCCATCGCGGGGGACAGCATGTCCGAGACGACTCGTTCACCAGGGAGTTCGTCAGAGGTCGAACGCGGCGAGGTGCCGGAACTTGCCACGCTCGGCACCATGGTGCGAAGCCTCTTCATCACGCTGGACATCAGCCAGAGGCAGTACGCGCATCGGGTGCATCTCGATCCCTCCGCGGTGTCGAGGTATCTGAGCGGGCGACGTGTCCCTCCACGCCACTTCGTCGAGCGATTGATCGCAGAGGTCGAGTCGGAACGGGGAGGGTCCGTCACTCCTGAAGTCAGGGAGAAGTTCGAGAACACCTGGCTCGCGGCACTGAAGGCGTGCAACCCGGGCGAATACCAACTGGAGAACCTGCGCACCGACCTGGCACGGTCCAGACGGGACACCGAGCGGGCCAACCGCACGGTCGAGGCGCTGCAGCTTCTCTTGGAACAGAAGGAATCACAGGTCCGCGAAGCCGGCCGGGAGCTGGCCGGCTTGCAGGCGGACTGGGCTGCTGATCGCGCGGAAGTGGCTCGTACAGAGATCGAGTCGCAACCGGAGCGGGAGTCCCCCGCGGCGTCGCGGGATGCCCTGCTGCGGGAGATCGAGCACCTGAGAAGCGACCTGTGCGAAGCCGTGAGGCTGCGGGGCGAGGCCGAGAAGCACAGTCGCGAACTGCGCGACCTGGTCCTGCGGTTGGAGGCACAGCTGGCCGAACGCGGGGCGATGGATGAGGCGCCGATGGACGTCTTCAAGGCGCAGCTGGAGCAGATGTGGGAGGACGAGAACTTTCCGGAGGCCACCCGTGAGCTCACGGAAGCGGCTTGGGCGCGGCCGGTGGACGACGTGGTCGATCTGTTGCGGTGGTTGATGGAACGGGACGCGGATGGGCGGGCTGTTCCTTTCATGGCAGACGTCGGCCGTCTGCGGCCTGTCGATGATGTGCTGAGAGTTGTCAAAGAGTGGGTGTCCGAGAACGAGCTGTCCCGGTCGGGCGACGACGCGCTGGCTGTAGCGATTGCTTCGCGGATCACTCTGCGAGAAGTTGCGGCTTTCTGCCAAGGACTGGCAGAACTCGGTCCCTTCGGCAAGATACTCAGCGACGAGGTACTGACGGAAGCGGTGTTCGGCGCTTCCACGGCGGCGTATGCCGTCGATCTGGTCATTCATGTACTGGAGGGTCAGGAGACGCTCGATCTCTTCAGAGCGACGGCCCAGGAAATGGCAGGCCTCTATCTTCGCTACTCGCTCCCCTATCTGGTGGCTCTGGGGTTGTTCGAGGCCGGTCGATTTGATGCGGCGGATGTTCTGCTTGGTGCCGCCGCTTCCCTTTCAAGGACGGCGCGGGACTCCGCTGACGAGGCGGGGAGTCTCTACGTGGGCCTGGAAGAGCTGGACGGACGTAGTCTCCGAACGTTGTTCGCCTTCATGGCGGCCCAGTCTTCCCAGGAAACGGCCGCTCGCTTTGCGCAAGCGGTATATCGAGAGGCGGCAAGGTCGAGCGACCCTGGCCCGCTCGAGCAACTGGCCGTTCTCGGGCCGAAGGTGCGGAAGTGGGTCGACGATCACCCTGGCAGCTTGAGTACCGAGCTGATCGACTATCTAGATCACCTTGAGGCTTGACGCGCCTATCCCCAGACGAGCCACAGAGGGCATGGCGATCGGAGAGTTTCTACCGACCCAGGAACACCGGGTTCGTGAACGCCGCCATCACCCCGGGCAGCGGCCCGACCGCCGTCTCGTGCCGTAGTTCGGCCCGTACGTAGGTCGCGTACCCGGCGGTCGTGCGCCACTCCACCGTGCCGGAGCCGGAGACCGGCAGCGGGTCACTGGTGAACAGCACGCCCTGGTCGGTCACGAAGCGGACCGTGCAGCGCGGGGCGCCCTCGGCCGTCAGGCGCACGGTGACCGGGGTGTCGGGGTCGGTCTCCAGCCGCTCGCCGATGCCAGCGACCTGCCTGTCTGCGGACGCGGTGAAGTCCAGGGACACGGACCGCGACTCGGCGACGTACGACCTCCCCGCCCGCAGCCCCTCCAGGATCGCCTCCCGGGTCAGCTCCTCGGCGTGGACGACCGTCTGCGGCAGCCCGACCACGTCCGGATCGCGGTGCGCGTCACTGTTGCCCATGGCCGGCAGCCAGCCCCGCCCCTCCTCGCGGTCGCGCACGGACGCGACGAGCCCGCCGTCCCACTCCGCCAGCGCCGCCTCGTCGTCCGGCGTCCAGGGCCCGTTCCACACCTCGACGGCGTCCGCCTCCCCGAACCCGAACTTCCAGCCGCAGCCGATGCAGGAGGCGTGCGGATGGGCCGGCACGACGAGCCCGCCGGCGTCGCGGATCCGCCGCGCGAACCCCTCCCAGCGGCCGTCCCGCGCCCGGTACCGCCAGTCGACCCAGGTGCCGGGCTCGATCCCGAGGGCGAGCACGTGCCCGTTCCTGGTCGTCACCTCCTCGCCGAGCAGGATCAACAGGTCGTCGCCCGCCTCGGTGGCCCAATGGGCGTGCGAGGAAGGCGTGTTGTGGTCGGTCGAGGTGATGAAGTCCAGCCCGGCCGCCCGCGCCCGCGCCGCGATCTCGGCCGGGGTCCGGCGCCCGTCGGAGTACCAGGAGTGGAGGTGACAGTCGCCCCGGTACCAGCCGGGACCCCGGCCGACGACCCGACCGGGCGGATACGCCGGCTCCGGCGCCGCGTCCCCGGGCTCCCCGTACGTGAACGTGACCACGACCTCGTACGACAGTCCCTGCGGAGCGACCGTGTACGGCCCCAGCGCGACATGCCACGTACCGGCCCGCACGGGCCCCGGCAGATAACCGGGCGTCGCGGCGTCCGCCCGTACGAAGAACTCGCTCCGGGCCCCGCCCGACCACCCCCGGAAGCCCGCCCCGCCCAGCTCGGTGCCGCGCTCGTCGAAGAGGCCGATGTCGAGGGCGTTGCCGAGGGTGCCGGGCGGTACGGACGGCCGGTCGTAGGAGTACGAGACCCACAACTCCCGGACGCCGTCGGGGACTTCGAAGGGAACGTAGACATAGTCCGGCGCCCCTGGGGGAAGGGTGCCGCTGAAGGTCCTCGTTTCCTGTTCCGGGTCGAGGGTCACGCGTCCACCGTAGATCCCGGAGTGGTCTTCGTCACCGGCATGGATGAGGCCGACCGGTCGGTATGGACATCTGAGGGCGCGGCCGGTACAGATGGGGAATGCGCATCGCCGTAACGATCTTCCTCACCGACGAGACGATCGCCCCGACCCGGCTCGCTCGTGAGCTGGAGCAGCGCGGGTTCGCGGGCCTGTACCTGCCCGAGCACACGCACATCCCGGTCGAGCGGACGACCCCGTACCCGATGGGCGGCGAGCTGCCGCCCGAGTACGGCCGCACCCTCGACCCCTTCGTCGCCCTCGCCCAGGCCGCCGCGGTGACCGAACGGCTCGACCTCGGCACCGGCATCACCCTGGTCGCCCAGCACGACCCGATCGACCTCGCCAAGCAGATCGCCACCCTCGACCACCTCTCCGGCGGCCGCTTCACCCTCGGCCTCGGCTTCGGCTGGAACGTCGAGGAGGCCGCGGACCACGGCGTGACCTGGCGGACGCGGCGGGAACTGAGCCGGGACCGGATGGGCCTCATGCGCGCCCTCTGGTCGGCCGAACCCACCGCCTACGACGGGGAGTTCGGCGGCGTACGGGCCAGCTACGCGTTCCCCAAGCCGGCCCAGAAGCCACGCGGCCCGGTCATCGGCCCCCGCACCCTCGTCGGCGGAGCGGCCGGCCCGAAGCTCTTCGCCCACATCACGGAGTACGCCGACGGCTGGATGCCGATCGGGGGGCGGGGCCTGACGGAGACCTTGCCGGTACTGCGGGGCGTCTGGGCGGACGCGGGCCGCGACCCGGCGGCCCTCCAGGTCGTCCCGTACGCGATCTACCCGACGGCGGGCAAGCTCGCTCACTACGAGGGACTGGGCATCGAGGAGGTAGTGGTCCAGCTGCCACCGGCGGGGGAGGCGGAGGTCCTTGGGGTGCTGGACGAATATGCGGCGTACCTCTGAGTGGGCGTCCGGGTCACCCACCCAGGGGCGCGGGACTGTATCGATGTGCGGCTCCGCCGCGTGGGCGCGACCAGCCACGACAAACCCGCACCCGGCACCGCACCGCACCACCCAGGACCCTCTCCGAACCCATGGATCCCGAACGTATGCTCACTAAATGACGATTTCCGCGACCTCCGGAACGGGCCCGACCGACAACTCCATGCGTCGCGCCCTCAAACGCGCCCGTGACGGCGTCGCCCTCGACGTGACGGAAGCGGCCGTGCTCCTCCAGGCTCGCGGCGAGTCCCTGACCGACCTCACCGCATCCGCAGCCCGCGTACGCGATGCAGGTCTCACCGCCGCCAACCGCCCCGGCGTCATCACGTACTCGAAGAGCGTCTTCATCCCCCTCACCCGCCTCTGCCGCGACAAATGCCACTACTGCACCTTCGTCACCGTCCCCGGCAAACTCCGCCGAGCCGGCCACGGCATGTTCATGTCCCCGGACGAGGTACTGGACATCGCGCGCAAGGGCGCGGCCCTCGGCTGCAAGGAAGCCCTGATCACCCTCGGCGACAAGCCCGAGGACCGCTGGCCCGAGGCGCGCGAGTGGCTCGACGCGCACGGTTACGACGACACGATCGCCTACGTCCGCGCCATCTCCATCCGCATCCTGGAGGAGACGGGCCTGCTGCCCCACCTCAACCCGGGCGTCATGAGCTGGACCGACTTCCAGCGGCTCAAGCCGGTCGCACCGAGCATGGGCATGATGCTGGAGACGACGGCGACCCGGCTCTGGTCCGAGCCCGGCGGCCCCCACTACGGCTCCCCGGACAAGGAACCCGCCGTACGTCTGCGGGTGTTGGAGGACGCGGGCCGCTCGTCGGTCCCCTTCACCTCCGGCCTTCTGATCGGCATCGGCGAGACGTACGAGGAGCGCGCGGAGTCCCTCTTCGCGCTGCGGAAGGTGGCGCGGGCCTACCACTCGATCCAGGAACTGATCATCCAGAACTTCCGCGCCAAGCCGGACACCGCGATGCGCGGCATGCCGGACGCGGAACTCGACGAACTGATCGCCACGGTGGCCGTCGCCCGGCACATCATGGGCCCCGGCGCCAACATCCAGGCCCCGCCGAACCTGGTCGACAGCGAGTACGAGCGGCTGCTCGGCGCCGGTATCGACGACTGGGGCGGGGTCTCCCCGCTGACCATCGACCACGTCAACCCGGAACGCCCCTGGCCGCAGATCGAGGAGCTCACGGCACGCTCCGCGGCGGCCGGTTTCGAGTTGAGGGAACGTCTCTGCGTATACCCGGAGTTCGTGCAGCGCGGCGAGCCCTGGCTGGACCCGCGCCTGCGCCCGCACGTGGCCGCGCTGGCCGACCCGGAGACCGGCCTCGCCCGCCCGGACGCGGTGGTGGAGGGCCACGCCTGGCAGGAGCCGGAGGAGGCCTTCGTCTCGACCGGCCGTACGGATCTGCACTCCACGATCGACACCGAGGGCCGTACGTCCGACCGCCGTGACGACTTCGACGAGGTGTACGGCGACTGGGGCGCCCTGCGCGAGGCGGCCGCCCCCGGCATGGTCCCGGAGCGCATCGACACGGACGTACGGCAGGCGCTGGCGACGGCAGCGGACGACCCGACGAAGCTGACCGACGCGGAGGCGCTGGCGCTGTTGCACGCGGACGGTCCGGCGCTGGACGCGCTGACGCGGATCGCGGACGACGTACGGAAGTCGGTGGTCGGCGACGACGTGACCTACATCGTCACGCGGAACATCAACTTCACCAACGTCTGCTACACGGGCTGCCGTTTCTGCGCCTTCGCCCAACGCCGTACGGACGCGGACGCGTACACGCTGTCGTTGGACCAGGTGGCCGACCGCGCCCAACAGGCGTGGGAGGTCGGGGCAGTTGAGGTCTGCATGCAGGGCGGGATCCATCCCGACCTGCCCGGGACGGCGTACTTCGACATCGCGAAGGCGGTCAAGGAGCGCGTCCCCGGGATGCACGTCCACGCCTTCTCGCCGATGGAGGTCGTCAACGGCGCGACGCGGACCGGCCTTTCGATCCGCGAGTGGCTGAGCGCGGCGAAGGAGGCGGGCCTGGACACCATCCCCGGCACCGCCGCCGAGATCCTCGACGACGAGGTCCGCTGGATCCTCACCAAGGGCAAGCTGCCGACGGCGACCTGGATCGAAGTCGTCACGACCGCCCACGAGTTGGGCATCCGGTCGAGCTCGACGATGATGTACGGCCACGTGGACCAGCCGCGCCACTGGCTGGGCCACCTCCGCACCCTCGCGGGCATCCAGCAACGGACGGGCGGCTTCACGGAGTTCGTGACGCTCCCCTTCATCCACACCAACGCGCCGGTGTACCTGGCGGGGATCGCGCGGCCGGGCCCGACGATGCGCGACAACCGGGCGGTGACGGCGATGGCTCGTCTCCTCCTGCACCCGTACATCCCCAACATCCAGACGAGCTGGGTGAAGCTGGGCACGGAGGGCGCGGCGGAGATGCTCCGCTCCGGCGCGAACGACCTCGGCGGCACGCTGATGGAGGAGACGATCTCCCGCATGGCCGGTTCCTCCTACGGCTCGTACAAGTCGGTGAAGGACCTGATCGCGGTGGCGGAGGCGGCGGGCCGTCCGGCGCGGGCGCGTACGACGTTGTACGGGGAGGTGTCCCAGGAGCGGCAGCGGGCGGCGGCGGCCTCGGACGGGCACCTGCCGGAGCTGCTGCCGGTCCTGGACTGAGAGGAGAGGCCGGAGGCTTCGGGCCGGGCGGCCGCAGGCTTCGGGCCGGGCGGCCGGAGGCTGTCGGCTGGGCGGGCGTCGAGATCCGGGCCGGTACGATGATCCGACGCCCGTTCTCCGTTTGACGGGGATCCTTAGTCGAGGAGATGCGAGCCGTGCCAGCCCCGAAGGTCTGGGTTACCGGTCTGACGGTGGGAGCGATCGCCGCTGTCGTCGTCCTGGCCGTGCAGGCCGACAAGGGAACGAAGCCGGAGGCGGCCACCGCCCGGCCGAGCGCGTCCGCGACGGCGCATCCCAAGCCCACGAAGACGGCGCCGCCGGCGGCCGTGCCGGACGGCTCCGGTACCGGGCGCCGGATCGTCTACTCCCTGGGCCAGAAACGCGTCTGGCTGGTCGGCGCGACCGACACCGCGAGCCGCACCTTCGCCGTCTGGCCGGGGACGGTCACTCCGGACGCCGGCACCTACACGGTCGGTCAGCGCACGGAGGGCCCCCTCACCGGCTCCGACGGCGTGCGGGTCGAGCACGTCCTCTACTTCACCGTGAAGTCCGGCGTCAACGTCGCCTTCTCCAACGCGGTCGACGGCTCCTCCCCACCGCCCGCCTCCGGCGTCCAGACCGGCGGCATCCGCATGGGCACGGCGGACGGCGCGGCGGTGTGGACGTTCGGCTCGGCGGGCACGAAGGTCGCGGTCGTCGACTAGGGGTCGTCGACCGGCGGGCTTCAACCGGCGCTCGTCAACCGGCGTCGGGCGCGGCGTCGGGCAGGTGGATCACCAGCAGCACCAGCCCGCTCAGCACGAACACCCGGGCCGCCGCCTCCAGCCCGTTCCAGTCCTCGGACTGCCACATCGCGAACCACTCACCGCCGATCCCGATGAACCCGGCCCCGAACAACACCATCAACATCAGCAGCCCGTACGTGGAGACCTGCCGGGCCCGCCCGTACTCCCGCCGCCCCCAGAACCAGGTCCCGCCGATCAGCACGACCGCGGCCACGACCTCCCAGGCGATGATCACGACATACGCGGCGTCCTGCAGCCCATGACTGGTGACCGCCCGCCACATCAGGTCGTCGTCCTTGAACGTCGTGTCCATCGCCAGCACATGCCGAACGAACTGCTGATTGCTGTCGAAGTCGGTGATGTTCCCGAACGCGACCAGGGCGATGTAGAGCGCGACGGTCGCCGTGAGAAGGGTCGCGGCGAGGGGAAGGGCACGCGGGGCGCGTGAGGTGGGGGTGGTGGTCATGGGGGATGTCCTTCCCCACATGACGGGGTGGGCCGCGTCGGCTTTGAGCCAGAGTCCTCAGCGCCGCGCGGTGAGAACCGGCTGGTAGTAGCCGCTGGAGTCCGGACCGTGCCAGGTGATGTCGCCGAAGCCGGCTTCGGTCACGAACTCGGTCAGCTGCGGGGGCGTCAGCGCCCAGTAGGTGCTCCGGCGGACGCGGACCTCCCAGGTGTTCCCCGCGGGGACGAGCTGGAAGTGCTCCAGGTCGTAGCGCTCGCGGTCGTCATGCCAGTGCCACAGCTGGAAGGTGATCACCTGGCCGTCGCGTGTTTCGGAGACCTGGGGAGGTGTCGCCGTGGGCCTGGTCCGGCGTGCCTCGTCATAGTCCCGGACAGTGATCATCAACAGTCCGTCGTCTCGCAGTACCCGCCTCATGCCGAGGAGCGCCGCCCGGAGATCCTGCCCCGAGAGCAGATGCGGGAGCGCGTTGTCCGCGCAGAGGACGGCGTCGAACGACGCCTCCTTGAACGGCAGTTGGCGCATGTCGGCCGCAGCCGCCGGGAGCCGGCAGCCCCGGGCCGCAGCTTCGGCGGCGGCGCGCGCGGCGGCGACCGGGCTGAGATCACTGCCGACGACCCGGTGCCCGGCCAGGGCCAGCCCGATGGCCTGGGTACCGATCCCGCACGAGCAGTCCAGAACTGTGTGCGGCCCCGCACCGAGGGATGGACGGAGCAACTCGCCCAACACCTCGGCCTGGTGGGCCATGCTCGCGTCCCAGTCCCGGAACATCAGGTGGTAGTCGCGGGCCAGATCGTCGTAGAAGTCCCGCACGGAGGGCTCAGGCATGCATCCCAGCGTAGGCACGGCCCGTGGGCGACAATGACCCCACCCGGCCCCAGAGGCACCCGCCCGACAAGGGAGCGTAAGCGTGGCGCAGGCTCGGCCGTCGATGCAGGAGTTGATCCGGCGGCGCCGGCGGGCCGGATTTGTCGGGCGGGGGGCCGAACGGGCCGTCTTTCGGGGGAACTTCGACATCCCGCCCGAGGACGAGCGGCATCGGTTTCTGTTTCATGTGCACGGCAATGCGGGGGTCGGGAAGACCTTTCTCGTGCGGGAGTTGGAGCAGATCGCCCGGGAGAAGGGGGCGCTCACCGCGTACGTCGACGAAGGTGTCGGCGGTCTGCCCGAGGCCATGGGGGTCATCGCGCGCCAATTCGCCTCCCAGGGGCGGCGGTTGAAGGAAGTCGAACGGCTGCTTGCCGCGCAGCGGGCGCGGCGGCACGAGGCCGAGGCCGGCCTCGCGCTCGAGGGGGAGGCGGGTGGGCCCTCCGTCGGGAGCGTGGTGGCGGCGCGGGCCGGGTTGGTCGGGCTGGGGATGGTGCCGGGGGTGGGGGCCCTCGCGGGGGTTCTCGACGCCGGTCAACTCGCCCAGGGGGCCGAGCGGTTGAGGGCCGGTCTCAGTGCGCGCTTCCGCAGTCAGGAGGACGTGCAGCTGGTGTTGGCGCCCGAAAGAGTGCTCACGCCGGTGTTGCTCGGTGAGCTCGACGAGGCGGCCTCGGCCGTTCCTTGGGTCGTCCTGTTCTTCGATACGTTTGAAAGGACCGGGGCTTTCCTCGACGAGTGGCTGCACGAACTGATGGACAGTGATCAGTACGGGACCCTGGCCCCCAACGTCGTCGTCGTGACCTCCGGCCAACGCCCTTTCGACACCGCCCGCTGGGGCGCCTTCGCCGACTTCATGACGGACCTGCCGCTGGGGCCGTTCACCGACGCGGAGGCCCGAGGGCTGCTGGCGGGCAAGGGAGTCGTGGACGAGCCCGTGGTCGAAGAGGTGCTGCGGCTCACCGGCGGGCTCCCGGTACTGGTGTCGACGCTGGCCGAACAGCACCCCGCCGACCCGGACGACGTGGGCGATCCCAGCGCCACGGCGGTCGAGCGCTTCCTGAAGTGGGAGCAGGACCCGGTGCGCCGCGCGGTGGCACTCGCGTGCGCGCTGCCCCGCAGCCTGGACATGGACGTGTTCCGGGCCGCCGCCGAATGCCCGGCCGAGGAGGCGGACGCGCTGTTCGCGTGGCTGCGCGGCCTGCCGTTCGTGGACGACCGGGGTGGCGATCGCGTCCGCTACCACGACCTCGTGCGCGAGCCGATGCTCCGGCTGCAACGCCGCCGCTCCCCCCGCGGTTGGGCCGAGCGGCAGAACCGGCTCGCCGAGGTCTTCGCCCGGTGGCGGGCGGAGGCCGAACTGGGCCGCGAGCCCGAGGAGTTCAGGGCCGACGAGGAGTGGCGCGCACTGCGCCTCGCCGAGTCGTACCACTCCCTGTGCGCCCGGCCCCGGACCGCGCGGACCACGCTCCCCGCCGACCTCGTCGCCGCCTGCTCGGACGGGGACGACGTGGTGGGGCGGTGGGTGCGGCTGGTCGCGGAGGCCGGGGAGGACACGGACGCCGAGACCGTACGGACGTACGGGCGGGCCCTGACGGACGCGTTCGCGGACGGTGGGGTGACGGGGCTGCTGCGGCTGTTGCTGAGCCGCGCGCGAGGGGACGAGCCCTGGCGGGCCGAGGCCTGGGCGCACCACGGCGACGCCCTGGCCCGGGCCGGTGACTTCGAGCGGGCGCTGGAGAGTTGGGACCGTGCGCTCGCCCTCGAGCCGGACCTCGTACGGGCTCTGCGGGCGAAGGCCGTGACCCTGGGCGGGATGCGTGACTACCGGGCGGCGCTCGACTTGCTCGACCGGGTGGTGGCGCTGGAGCCGGCCAACGCCTACCACCACATCCTGCGCGGCGAGCACCACCGTATGGCGGGCCATCCGGACGAGGCGGTCCGCGACCTGGACGAGGGGCTGCGGCTCGACCCGGGCAGCGACTTCGGCTGGGCATCCCGGGGCACCGCCCACTTCGCCCGGGGCGAACTCGACCTGGCCCTCGCCGACTTGAACCGCGCGCTGGACCTCAAGCCCGTCTACGCCTGGGCGCTCGTCCGGCGGGCCCGGGTGTGGCGCGACCTCGGCGACCCCGGGCACCGGCTGGCCGACCTCGACCGCGCCGTCCAACTGCAACCCGACTGGGCGTGGAGCTACTGCGAACGCGGTGACGCCCTGCGCACCACCGGCCGCGACGAGGAGGCCCTCGCCGACTTCGACCGGGCCGTCGCCCTCGACCCCGACTACGCTTCGGCGTACGCCAGCCGCGGCGCGAGCCTGGCGAACCTGGGCCGCGACGAGGAGGCCCTGACCGACCTGGACCGCTCCCTGGAGCTCAACCCCTCCTCCACCTGGGCCCAGGAACAGCGGGCGGCCGTACGGCGACGGCTGGACGCGATATGACCGGATATGGCTGATGTTCGACCGTTCATGGCCGACCATCGAACATTCCGTGCATCCTCCCGCCCCCTCAACCCACCGTCCCCGTTCGATTACAGTGCTGTGCTGTCGTGCGTAGAGGCGGTGCCGTCGGGGAGGTCTTGGTGGGTGCGACAGCCGGGGCCGTCTGGGGCCGTGCCGAGCAGCAGGACTTCCGCAGCCGGGTGCGCGGGACGCTCCTCGGGGTGTCCGTCGGGGACGCGCTGGGCGCGCCCGTCGACGAACTGGACCTGGAGGAGATCAAGGAGGCGTACGGCGCGGAAGGCGTCGGCGACCTCGCCTTCGCCTACGGGCGGCGCGGTGCCGTCACCCACCTCACGCAGCTCACGCTGTTCTCCGTGGACGGGCTGATACGCGCCCAGGTACGCCGTGACACCGGCGCCTGGCATCCGCCGACCGATCTGCACCGGGCGTATCTGCGCTGGGCCTCCACCCAGCGGGACTGGGGGCCGGACGAGCGCCGTAAGGACGACGGCTGGCTGGCGCGCGAGGAGTGGCTGTACGCCCGGCGCGAGCCGACCCGCGCGCTGCTCATCGGGTTCGGCGACGACACCATGGGCACGCTGGAGTCCCCCAAGAGCCCGGCCGAGCTCGGCCCGGAGGCGACGGCCCGCTCGGCGCCCTTCGGGCTGCTCGTCGGCTGGGAGCCGCAGCTGGTAGTCCAGCTCGCCGTGGAGTGCGCCGCGCAGACCCACGGGCATCCCACGGCGTACCTGTCGGCGGGGGCGTACGCCGTCATCGTGCACGGGCTCGCGCGCGGTGAGAGCCTCGACGCGGCCGTGCAGCGGGCGCTGGGGCTGCTGGCGGCCCGACCGGGGCACGAGCACGTCTCCGACGCCCTGCAGCACGCCCTGGGCGCCGTCCGGCAGGGCATGCCCACGCCGGCGCGGGTGGAGGAGCTGGCGGCGGACGGCTCGGCGGACGGGGTGCTGGCGGCCGCCGTGTACTGCGCCCTGGTCGGCGAGGACGTCCGGCACGGCCTGTGCCTCGCGGTCAACCACGACGGCCCCTCGGGCGCGACCGGCGCCCTCACCGGCGGCCTCCTTGGCGCCCTGCACGGCGAAACGGCCCTCCCGCCGGCCTGGCTGGCCGAGCTGGAGGGCCGTCCCACACTGCTGGAACTGGCGGACGACTTCGCGATGGAGATGACCCAGGGTCCGGCGCTGCACGGTCCCGGGGGATCGTCCCCGGGGTGGCTGGTGCGCTACCCGCGGGCCTGAGCGGTCGGTCCCTGGCCGGTGACGTCGGTCAGTCCTTGGTCGGTGACGTGGCGACCGTGTCCTCGACCGGGCCGGCCGGGGCCGGTACGGCGACCGCGGTGCTGTCGTCGTCCGTGTTGATCGTCTCGATGACCGCGAGGCGCTCCGGGGTGTCCTCCGGCTTCAGGTAGCCGACCAGGATGTAGAGGACCAGCGACACGGCCAGCGGGATCGACACCTGGTACTGGAGCGGGACGCCGCCGTCGACGTTCCAGTTGATCGGGTAGTTGACCAGCCAGAAGGCGAGCAGACCCATGGACCAGCTGGTGAGCGCCGCCGTCGGGCCGGAGCGGCGGAACTGGCGGAGCAGACCCAGCATCATCGGGATCGCGATCGGGCCCATGAGACCGGCGACCCACTTGATCACGACGGTGATGATGTCCTTGAACGCGGGGGAGTTGACCTGGGTGGCCACCGCCATGGACAGACCGAGGAAGAGCACGGTGGTGATGCGCGCCGCGATCAGCCCGGCCCGCTCGGTCCAGGCCCGCGCCTGCTTCGACACCACCGGCGCCACGTCACGGGTGAAGACGGCCGCGATCGCGTTGGCGTCGGAGGAGCACATGGCCATGGTGTGCGAGAAGAAACCGACGATCACGAGGCCCAACAGACCGTGGGGGAGGAGCTGTTCGGTCATCAGGGCGTACGAGTCGGAGCCGTCCGGCTTCTTCGCGGTCACCAGCAGCGGCGACATCCACATCGGGAAGAACAGGACCACCGGCCAGATCAGCCACAGCGCCGCCGACAGCCGCGCCGAGCGCTCGGCCTCGCGCGGGCTGCCCGTGGCCATGTAGCGCTGGGCCTGGTTGAGCATGCCGCCGTTGTACTCGAAGAGCTTGATGAAGAGGAAGGCGAGCAGGAAGACCGTGCCGTACGGGCCGACCAGGGGCTTGCCGTGGCCGTGCAGGGCCGGCTCGTCCCAGGCGCCGAGGAAGCCGATGCCCTTGTCGTTCAGCTTCAGCACGACGGCGACGAACATCGCGACGCCGGCCAGCAACTGGATGATGAACTGGCCCAGTTCGGTCAGCGCGTCGGCCCACAGGCCGCCGATCGTGCAGTAGACCGCCGTGATCGCGCCGGTGATGAGGATGCCCTGGTTGAGGGAGATCCCGGTGAACACGGACAACAGGGTCGCGATCGCCGCCCACTTGGCGCCGACGTCGACGATCTTCAGCAGCATGCCGGACCACGCGAGGGCCTGCTGCGTCTTCAAGTCGTAGCGGTTCTTGAGGTATTCGAGCGGGGAGGCCACGTGCAGCCGTGAGCGCAGCCGGTTGATGCGCGGCGCGAACAGCTTGGAGCCGATGGCGATGCCCAGCGCGATCGGGAAGGACCAGGTGATGAACGACGTGACGCCGTAGGTATAGGCGATGCCCGCGTAGCCCGTGAACATCACCGCGCTGTAGCCCGACATGTGGTGCGAGATGCCGGACAGCCACCAGGGCATCTTGCCGCCGGCGGTGAAGAAGTCGCTGACGTTGTCCACTCGCTTGTGCGACCAGACGCCGATGGCGATCATCACGCCGAAATAGGCGATGAGCACAGCCCAGTCGAGACTGTTCATGGGTCCCCTTCCATGTTCCCGCTGCCGGGGTCGGGCATGTGAACTCTGGGCGGGGTGGCGTGCCCACGGCAAGCAAGTGGAAGGTCAAGAGACTGTAAAATCGTTCCGATTGCTGTCCTGGGTTTATGTATCTGAACAGTCGATCGACTGCGAAAGTGGCGTCATCGCATCAACTCACCCGCGTTGACCAGCAAAGACTGTCCCGTGATCGCCCGCGCGCGGTCCGAGGCGAGAAAGACGGCCGCGTCCGCCACGTCCCCGTCCGTGGCGAGGTCCGGCAGCGCCATCCGATCCGTCAGCCGCTTCAGTACGTCCGCCTCCGGCGCCCCTTCCGTGTGCGAGGTGAATTGCACGAACGCCTGCACCGGCGGCCCCCACATCCAGCCGGGCAGCACGGTGTTGACCCGGATCCGGTCGGGCCCCAGCTCCCGCGCCAGCGAGTACATCGCGCTCGTCAGCGCCCCCTTGGAGGCCGCGTACGCCGCCTGCCGCACCTGCGAGGGCGCCGCCACCGCCGACTGCGTCCCGATGAGGACGACGGACCCGCCCCCGGCCGCCCTGAGCCCCGCCAGACAGGCCCGCGCCATCCGCAGCGACCCCAGCAGGTTCACGTCGATCACCGACAGCCAGGTCGCGAAGTCGGCGTCCTCCACCCCGCCGAAGTAGCTGTCCCAGGCGGCCACCTGGACCACCGCGTCGATCCGCCCGAACCGCTCCAGCGCGAGCGCGGCGAGGGCCTCGCACTGCGCCTCGTCGGTGATGTCGGTCGCCCGGTACGCCGTGTGCGCCCCGTCCGGATCGATGTCGGAGGCGCTCTTGGCGAGGTTCGCCTCGGTGCGCGCCCCGAGCACCGCGTTCCCGCCGTCGCGCACGACCGCCGCCGCGACCTGATGACCGAGCCCGGCGCCGACTCCCGACACGACGACCGTCTTGCCCGTGAGCAGTGACATGAGAGACCTCCGACCCAGCGCTTCCCTGACCCTGGCGCTTTTTCTGACGGGGCGTCAGAGTATGGGCGACCGGCGGACGAAGGAAGGGGAGCGCCCATGTCCGAGGGCCCCGAAAAGACAGACACCCGCAGTCAGACGTACGCCGAACTGGCCGCCGTAGGCCCGTACGGAGTCCGCCCGGGCCACGCGCTGATCACCATGGTCGAGCCGCACCCGGGCCACGAGTACGCGTACAACAGGTGGTACGAGGACGACCACTACTACGCCGGTGCGATGGCGATGCCCTGGATGTACGCCGGGCGCCGCTGGGTCGCCACCCGGGACCTCCAACTCCTGCGCTACCCCGAGAAGTCGGCGATCGCCCAGCCGGTCGCCGCCGGCTGCTACCTCTCCACGTACTGGATCACCGACGGCCGCTACGACGAGCACATGAAGTGGACCGTGGGGATCAACAAGCGGCTCAACCGGGACGCCCGGGTCTACCAGGACCGTACCCACGTCTTCACCGCCTTCCAGGACCACGAGGTGAGCGTGTACCGGGACGGGGCGGCCGGGCCGCGGGACTTCCACGCCCTCGACCACCCGTACGCGGGGCTGGTGTTGGAGGTGATCGACGCCGAATCGGCCGAGCAGCGGGCGGAGTTGGCGGAGTGGTTGCGTTCGCGCCATCTGCCCAAGCGGGTCGCCGGATCACCGGCCGCGCTGGTGACCGTCTTCCGGCCGACGCCCCTGCCCGGTGATCGGATGACCTACGTCAAGCAGGTCGAGGGGGTCGATACCCGGCTGACCCTCCTGTGGTTCCTGGAGGCGGACCCGCGCGAGTGCTGGGAGGAGTACTTCACCGGACTGGACGAGCAGGTCGCCGAATCGGGCCTGGGGCGGGTCGAGTTGGTGGCGCCGTTCATCCCGACCGTGCCGGGGACGGACACCTACGTGGACCGGCTCCGCTGACCGGAACCGTCAGGAATGTCGGGGCACAAGCCGAGCCCCCTCGGCAAGGACGGCGGGCTGGTCGAGAGGGCTCTGATGGTGCAGCTTGTGAAGTTGTCGCATGTGTGACAGACGTGCCGTTACGCCTTGACCGAGGCCACGAAGGCGTTCCACGCGTCGGAGGGGAAAGCCAGTTCCGGTCCTTCGGTGACCTTGGAGTCACGGACGGACAGGCCCTCGATGACCGGGGACTTGACCTCGACGCAGGCCCCGTTCCCGGTGGAGTAGGAGGACTTGGTCCAGGTGGCCGTGGCGCCCTGACGAATTGCCATTTTTGCTCCGTATTGCCAGATGACGAGTTGCTGGTTTGCGCCAACCTTGGTGTCTGATTGGCGTGATCGACGGTACTCGCCAACCCCCGCGTACGAAGCGGCTATTCACTCGTCTGAATGGCATATTCCAGGTGGGTCTTCCAATTCGGCCTACGGAAGGTGTACTCTGCGGCCGCTTCCGTCGAAGACCCCCTCGGAAGGCCCTGATTCACCTCACCGCGCGTACTCCTTGGCGATGTCCGCGATGAACTGCCGCGACTGGTCCGCGTTCAGCGCCTGCGCCCTCAAGTGCTCGTACATCACGCTGTACTTCTGGACGTCGTTCGCCTTCTCCAGATACAGGTCGCTGGTCACGCCCTCGATGTAGACCACGCTGGAGTCGGCCGCGTCGGGGAACTCCAGGATCGCGTACTGGCCGTTCACGCCCGGGTGCGCGCCCATCTCGAAGGGGATCACCTGCACAGTGACGTGCGGCAGTTGGGACTGCTCGACGAGATGCTCCAGCTGGTCGCGCATCAGGGAGCGGTTGCCGACGACCCGGCGCACCGCCGCCTCGTCCATCACCGTCCACAGGCGCAACGGGTTCTCCGGGGCGGTGATTCGTTCCTGCCGGCGCAGCCGCACCTGGACGCGCTTCTCCACGTCCGCGGCGGCGGTCTCCGGCAACGCGCCCGCGATCAGCGCCTCGGCGTACTGCCGGGTCTGCAACAGACCGGGGACGACCTGGGGATCGTAGACGCGCAGACTCGCCGCGTCCGTCTCCAGTCCGATGTAGACGCTGTAGGGGATGTCGCCGAAGGAGTGCCACCAGCCCTGCTGGCGCGAGTCCTTGGCCATCTGCATCAGCGAGTCGACGATGCGGACGTCCTCGACCTCGTAGACCCCGCACAGATCGCGGACGTCACGCTGGCTGATGCTGCGCCGGCCGTTCTCCAGCCGGCTGATCTTCGACTGCGACACCAGCAGTCGCTCGGCGACTTCTTCTGCCGTCATGCCTTTCAGCTCACGGAGCCGGCGCAACTCTTGACCCAGCCGGCGTCGCCGGACGGTGGGATTGACACTGGACGCCACGGGACGTGCACCTCCGGCTGCGAACCTACGTTTGCCACTTTGCGTATCTGCTGTTGAGCAGATTGCCACCAAGGTGGTTACTACCGCTGGGAAACGTTGGATATGCGGCAGGTCCAGGCCGTATTCGGGTTTTCCGAAAGCCCTCGTGGACGGGGCCGAGACGCGGCCGAGCGGGGTGAAGAGACGTTACGTCTGCTTCACCCCGCTCGGTCCAGCGGCTCCCGTACCGGGTCATGGGGACTTGCGGTGCGGCGCTTGGCGGTGCGGTTCTGCGGTCATGCGGTTGTAGTGCCGTTGTGCTGTACGGCGATGTCGTGGAACTGCGGCTCAGTGGGCCACGACACGCGCCATGGAACTGCGGTGCGGCTGCATCGGAACACCGCGAGCGGGTTCGGACACCTGCCTGGCCGGTGGTCCGACCGCCTGCCGGCCGGCCGGGGCCGGACTGCGACGCGGCTGGGCCGCCACACCGTTCTGGACGTCCATCACGGCGTGTGCCACGAGGCCGCCCATCGGGTCGTGCCGGATCAGATCCCGCAGCCGGGAGCGGGACGAGCGTCCCTCATTACCCGGATACAGGTGTTTGCCGAGGCCGACAGCGTGAGCGAGCGCGGCCAACGCCGCGGTCCGTGGGTCCGGCGGAACGCCGGTACGGATCGCGGAATCCAGCCGGGCACGGATCTCCCGGCTGATGGCGTTGTCCGTCGCCTGATAACGAGTCGTCGGCAACACCCCGCACATCTGTCCCGCCACGGCATGCACCATGCCGCACCGCTCCAGATGCGAGAGGTAGGTCTGGCGCAACCCCAGTCGGGGCCCGCCGATCCAGTGGACCGCACGCACCGGAGCGCCACGCCTTCGCAGCAACTCCAACGCGCAGTCCAGTGTCGGATCTCCAGTCGGCCGTGGTGCCACCACGGCGATACGATCCCCGTCTGGGGCTATCCGTCCGGCCAGCGCCAGCTCTACTAGCTGTGCTCCGGCCAGACCGAGGTCGAGCGACTGCGGCTGTGCAGTGGTACCCGTGGCCGGGTCCAATGCCAGCAGCAGAAGCTCTTCCGGAAGTGTTCTGCGGCTCCTGCCCATCCATGCCTCCCCGCGTGGATGAAAGACAGGGTGACCCCTCTCACATTGGTCTGTCGAGGGTGCGTGACCTCTTTGTAGTGGAACCGGTAGGTATGTCGTTCTCGTCTACCGCAGAGGTTAAGCCCGCACACAGGACACTGGTACATGGTTCGGACAGCGTCGGGGAGGCGTGGTCCGAGCGGGCGGTCAGACGGTTCGGTAGCCGCGCGGACGGCGTGCGGCAAGGAGGAGGCACCGGTGGCGGGCGAGTCCCCCGACAGGTCGAAGCAGCGCGAGTCGTCGACAGGATCGACGTCGGGGAGCGCGGGTCCGGTTCCCGAGGCGAGGACGCGGCAACGCGATCCGCGCCTGGCGGTGAGCCGGGATCCGGAGCGGACGCCTTCGGAGACGGAGGCAGGGGCCCGGGGCGGGGTGGACACGGCGACGCGGGTGTTCTCGGTACGGGATCTCGCGACGGACGCGGAGCCCGAGCCCGGACCCGACGCGGAGGCTGACGCGAAGCCCGATGCCGAGGCTGAGGCGAGGCCCGTGGGGTCGGCCGAGGTCGATGAGTCCGCCGAGGGCACCAAGGGCGCCGAAGGTGCCGAGAGCGGTGAGGGCGGCGAGAGCGGCGGAGGGACGGCCGGGGGCGAGGGCGCGTCCGGCGACGGGACCTCTCAGGCCTCCGATGATTCCGAGGGTGCCGAAGGCTCAGAGGGCTCCGAGGGTCCCGAGGACGGCGACGGAACCGGGGACGAGTCCGAGGCCCCCGAGGACGCCATCGGCAGTGCTGACGCCGAGGGCCACGAGCCCGAGGACGCGCCGGTCGACGCCGCCCCGGCGGACGTGGCCGAGCCCGAGGACGCTCGTACGGACGCCAGCGTGAGCGACAAGGCTCCGGAGCCCGCCGACGCGGTCGTCGCGGACGATGAGCCCGAGGACGCTCCTGTCGACGGCACCCGGGCGGACGTGGCCGAGCCCGAGGACGCCCCGGTGGACGCCGGTGTGCGCGACAAGGCCCCGGAGCCCGCCGACGCGGTCGTCGCGGACGACGAGCCTGCGGACGCCCCCGTGGACGCCTCGCGGGCGGACACATCCGAGTCCGAGCCCGAGGACGCCCCGGTGGACGCCGGCGTGCGTGACAAGGCCCCGGAACCCGCCGACGCGGTCGTCGTGGACGACGAGCCTGCGGACGCCCCCGTGGACGCCGCACCGGCGGACACGGCCGGGACCGAGCCCGAGGACGCCCCTGTCGACGCCGCCCAGGCGGACGCGGCCGAGCCGGAAGACGCCCCCGTGGACGCGGGCAAGACCGCCGACGCCGAGGACGGCGGTGACGGCGACGGCGTTGCCGACGAACCCGCCGGCGATCAGCACACCACCATGCTCAAGCGGCCCCAGGTCGACCAGCCGACCACCATGCTCAAGCTGGGCGACTTCAGGGCTCCCAAGGCATCCGATGCCACCAGGACATCCGATGTCCCCAAGCCTGCTGACGCGCCCAAGCCTGTCGACGCGCCCAAACCCGCCGGTGCGGCCAAGGCGGATCAGCCCTCCACGGCCCCCGCTGCCAAGGCGCCCGCCGCCAAAGCCCCCGAGCAGGAGGCCGAGCGCACCAGCAGGTTCGTCGCGCTCAGGCCGCTGGACGAGCCACCCGTCCGCAAGCCGGCGGACGCCACCGCGGCCATTCCGCAGGTCTCGCCCGAGCGGACCACCCAGCAGCCGTTGCCGCCGAAGCCGCCGTTGGACCTGCTGGCCGAGCTGACCAACACCCCGCCGCCGCCCCAGACCCCGGTCCGCACGTTCGTGCGGCGGGTCAAGATCTGGACCCCGCTGGTCCTGCTGCTGGCCGTCGTGTTTGCGATCGTGCAGGCCATGCGCCCGCTGCCGACCCCCTCGCTCCAGCTCACCGCCGACGACTCGTACACCTTCGACGGCAGCAAGGCCGACCTCCCGTGGCCGTCCGAGGGCCAGGGCAGCCTGGACATCAACGGCATCGGCACGATGGGCGCCTTCGGCAAGCAGACGCCCGTCGCGATCGGCTCGGTCGCCAAGGCCATGACGGCGTACATCGTCCTCAAGGACCACCCGCTGAAGGCGGGCGCCGAGGGCGAGAAGATCACCGTGGACGCGCTGGCGGAGAAGGAGGGCGGCTACGACAAGGACGGTGAGTCCACCCTCAACACCGTCAAGCAGGGCGACATACTCACCGAGCGGCAGGCGCTGTCGGCGATCATGATCCCGTCCGCGAACAACATCGCGCGTCTGCTGGCCCGTTGGGACGCCGGTTCCGAGGCCGCGTTCATCAAGAAGATGAACGACACCGCCAAGGAACTCGGCATGACGAACACGACGTACACCGACGCCTCCGGTCTCAAGGAGACCACCGTCTCCAGCGCCGCGGACCAGGTGAAGCTCGGCAACGAGCTGGTGAAGATCCCGGCGCTGATGGAGATCACCAAGCTGCCCAGCTGGAAGGACCCGTCGGGCAAGACCTGGAACAACTACAACCGTCTCGTCCCCTACAACGGCGCCCTCGGCATCAAGACGGGCACCACCACCAAGGCCGGCGGCAACCTGCTCTTCGCCGCCACCAAGGAGGTCGGCGGTGAGACGGTCACCGTGGTCGGCGCGATCCTCGGCCAGCACACGGCGCCGATCATCGACACGGTCAACGCCGTCAGCAAGACCGCGATGCTGGCCGCGCAGGACGCGTTGACCTCGGCGAAGATCCTCAAGAAGGACACCGTCGTCGGCTACGTGGACGACGGTCTCGGCGGTCACACCCCGGTCGTGCTCACCAAGGACGTCACCGCGGTCGGCTGGGCCGGCCTCGAGGTGAAGCTGTCCTTCGCCGCCGACGAGGTACCGCACACCGCGAAGGCCGGCACCAAGGTGGGCACCCTCACCGTGGGCGACGGCTCCGGCGGCGCGGTCAAGGTGCCGGTCGCCCTGCAGTCCGACCTCACGGAGCCCGGTTTCACCTCCAAGCTGACGCGTATCGGCTGATCCGGGTCGCCGGAAGACAACTGACGCCCGCGCACCCCGTCGGTGGGCCCCACCCGGGCGCTCCCCGGCGGGGTGCGTGCTAGCGTCACGAAACGGGGCAGGCCGGAGCGCTCGGGACGCGTACAGACGGCAGACCTGAACGAGAAGAAGACCTGAACAGAAGACGGGACACCACGGGGAGTGCCTTCAGGTGGCCACAGCGGAGCCGACACGCGCCGACGACGCCGATCCGGGCCCGGTATCCGGCCCGCGAATACGTGTGTCCGCAGATCGGTCCGAGGGGCGGGAGACCCGGCCCACGGGTACGGACGAATCCACCGCCACGACCGCCGCCAGAGGTAGGACCGCCGCCGCGCGGGCCGCGCTGCTCGCCCTGCGGGAGCGGCTGCTGCGGCACCCGGTGCTGTCCTTCACGGCCCTGTCCGGCGTCCTGCACATCGCCTGGTTCTTCACGTTCGCGAACAGTGGCGGCGACCTCGCAGCTCAGGACGCCTGGGCCGAGTTCGTCGGCCGGCACCCCGACTCGGCGTACAACCTCGCCTGGTACGGCGGTATGCACCCGGTGTCGTACAGCATGGTGTCGCCGTATCTGATGTCCGTCCTGGGCGTCCGTACGACGATGATGATCGCCGGCACGATCTCGGCGGGGCTGCTGACGCTGATCCTGCTGCGCAGCCGGTCGGTGCGGAACCCGTTGTGGGCCTCGCTCGCCGGCGTCTTCGCCTTCCTGTGCAACGCGGCCTCGGGCCGGGTGACGTACGGACTCGGCACGGTCTTCGCGCTCGGCGCGGTCGCCGTCGTCTTCTGCTGGCCCCACCGCTGGCGCTACAAACGCTGGGCGAAGGCCCTGTGCGCGGCCCCGCTGGCCGCGCTCGCGACCATGGCGTCACCTGTGGCGGGGCTGTTCGTGGGGCTGGTGGCGGTGGCCCTGTTCCTGCAGAAGCGCCGCCCGGGCGCCTGGGCGCTGGGGATCGCGCCGGTCGTGGTCGTGGCGGTCTCGGCCTGGCTGTTCCCGTTCTCGGGCACCCAGCCGATGAAGTTCGCGTCGGTGATCCTGCCCTTCACCTCGGCCGTCCTCGTCTTCACGCTGGTCCCCAAGGAGTGGAAGACGGTCCGGCTGACCTCCGCGGTGTACGGCCTGTCCATCCTCGGTGTGTGGCTGGTCAGTTCGCAGATCGGCTCCAACATCACCCGCCTCGCGATGCTCTTCGCGGGCGTGGCGCTGGTCGCGGCGCTGCCGTTCATGGTGCCGCGCTCCCGCACCTGGTACGTGACCGTGCTGGCGATCGTCGGCTTCACCTTCTGGATCGGCTTCAAGTCGGTCGACGACGTTGTCATCACGACCCCGACCGCGTCCTGGGCGCGCGAGCTGGCGCCGCTGGTGAACGAGCTCCAGGAGGTCGGCGCGGCCAAGGGCCGGGTCGAAGTCGTGCCCGCGGCCTCCCACCGCGAGGCCTCCGCGCTCGCCCCCTACGTCAACCTGGCCCGCGGCTGGAACCGCCAGGCCGACATGGAGCGCAACCCGCTCTTCTACGACGACACCCTCAACTCCGCGAACTACCACGAGTGGCTCCAGCGCTGGGCCGTCCACTTCGTCGTGCTGCCCAAGGACCAGCCCGACGGGGACGGCGGCGCGCGCGAGCGGCAGCTGGTGCAGCGGGGGATGCCGTATCTGAAGCAGATCTGGGGCGACGCCAACTGGCAGCTGTTCCAGGTCACCGACCCGACCCCGCTCGCGGACTCGCCGGCGACCGTCGACCGCGCGGAGCAGGGCGAGCTGACTATCGAGGTCAAGAAGCCGGGGCGGGTCCTGATCCGCGTCCCCTATTCGCCGTGGCTCGGCCTGGTCGACGCCAAGGGCAAGGGCGTGAAGCCGCCGCAGGAGACGCAGGCGTCCAAGCACCGGGAGGAGGGCACGCCGAAGTCGTTCGACAACGTCAACGGCTGTCTGATGCAGACGGAAGAGGACGACAAGGGCGACAAGTGGACGATCCTGGTCGCGCCCAAGGCGGGCACGTACCGGCTGGGGGCCCCGTACCAACTGCCCCGGGGCACCCCATGTCCGGACGAGCTGAAATGACCGCCCACTGAGACCGAGCGGGTCAGGTCAGCCCAGCTGTGCCTGTACAGCCGCCACGACCTCCGCCGAGTCCGGCTCCGTCTTCGGCGAGAAGCGGGCCACGACCTCGCCGTCTCGGCCGATGAGGAACTTCTCGAAGTTCCAGCGGATGTCGCCGGTGTGGCCCTCCGCGTCGGCGAAGCCGGTGAGGCGCTGGTAGAGCGGGTGCCGGCCCTCGCCGTTCACCTCGACCTTCTCGGTCAGCGGGAAGGTCACGCCGTACGTCGCCGAGCAGAACTCGGCGATCTCCTCGGCGCTGCCGGGCTCCTGGCCCATGAACTGGTTGCAGGGCACGCCGAGGACGGTGAAGCCCTGGTCGGCGTACTGCTCCTGGAGCTTCTCCAGGCCCGTGTACTGCGGGGTCAGGCCGCACTTGGAGGCCACGTTGACGATGAGGACCGCCTGGCCTGCGTACTGGGAGAGGTCCGCGGAGCCGCCCTTGAGGGCACCGATCTCGACGTCGAGGGGGGAAGAACCATCTGTAGTCGTCATAAGCGGATGCTAACTCCGCTCGGTGTCGGCCCGGTTCTGGGCCTCCACGAGCACTTCCCCGGCCGCCGCCCGCGAGTACAGCACCGACCGCCCGGCCCGCCGCCGCTCCACCAGTCCCGCGTCCAGCAGCACCTTCAGGTGCCGGCCGACGGAACCGAGACCCTGGCCGGTCACTGCGACCAGTTGGCTCGTGCTCATGGGGGAGTCGAGGCGGACGAGGACGCCCGCGCGGGCCGGGCCGAGCAGGGTGGCCAGGCTGCTGGGCACGGTCCGGTTGCCGGGGTCGGCGAGGGCGCCCGCGCAGGCGTAGACGAGCGCGTAGATCTCGGACTCCTCCCAGGACACCCAGCCGGTCTTCGGGGTGACCGGCATGAAGACCAGTTCGGCGCCGGAGATCTCGCGGGGCGGGTACTCGTGCAGGTTCACCTGGAGCCGGTTCTCCCCGAGCCAGCGCATCCGCCCGGGCCGCAGGGAGTCCAGTACGGCCGCCCAGCCGCCCTGGCTGACCAACGCGGTCCGGGCGACCACGTCCGCCTCCAGCACCCGCCGACGCCGGTCCCAGTCCGGTCGTACGGTCTCGGTCCACACGTACTCCAGGAGCGCGGCGGCGCGGTCGGGGAGGTCGTCGCGGTCCAGTACGGCGGGCAGCGGGCCGGCGAGGGAGACGGCGAGGTGGGCGCGGGCCGCGGCCGGGTCGGCGGACCGTACGCGGGCGACGACCTCCTCGAAGGACTGCCCGTCCTTCGGGGTGGGGGTCATGAAGTCGGCGATCCAGGCCCGGCCCAGGCCCGCCCGTACGAGGTGCGCGGCCACCGGGTCGGCGGCGAGGCGGGCGCGGTAGCCGGGCAGCCGGTCCCGCAGCCAGGCCTGTTCACCTGGGTGCGTGGCCGTGCCCGCGTGCAGCAGTTTCAGGGCCGCGAAGGTCTCGGCGAACGGGGAGACGACGAAGCGGCTGCGGGCGAGCGTGTCCGCGTTGAGCTGCCACCACCCCATGCGCACCCCCCGGTGTTTCGCGTCCGCGCGAAAGAATACGACTCCCGCGCGGACCCCCGCAGACTCCGCCCATGCGCAGCTACCGCGAGCTCTTCCGCACGCCCGAATACACCCCGTTCTTCTTCTCCTTCGCCGCCCAGAACGCGGCTCTGACGATCGGCGGGCTCTCGCTCGCCACCCTGGTCTACCGGGCGACCGACTCACCGCTGCTGTCGGCGGTGAGCATGTTCGGGCCGCAGCTCGCGCAGATGCTGGGGGCGACCTTCTTCCTCTCGGGCGCCGACCGACTGCCCCCACGCGTGACCCTGACCGGCATCAACCTCGCCTTCGCCGGCTGTACGGCGCTGCTCGCGCTGCCGGGCCTGCCGATCGGGGCGATCTTCGGCGTCGTCTTCCTCCAGGGCCTGATCGCCTCGCTCGGCGGCGGGGTGAGCGGCGGGCTGCTCAACGAGATCCTGCCCAAGTCCGGCTATCTGCTGGGGCGTTCGGTGTTCAACATGGTCTCCGGGCTGATGCAGGTGATCGGGTTCGCGACCGGCGGCGCCCTGCTGGCGCTGCTGTCTCCCCGGGTCTGTCTGCTCCTGGCGGCGGCCCTGTACGCCATCGCGGCCCTCGGCATCCGGCTGGGCCTGACCGCCCGGCCGCCGCGGGCCGAGGGACGTCCGTCCGTCGGAGCGACCTGGCGGACCAACGCCCTGCTGTGGTCCTCCCGCCCCCGCCGCCTCACCTACCTGGGCATGTGGCTGCCCAACGGCCTGGTGGTCGGCTGCGAATCCCTCTTCGTCTCCTACGACTCCGGATCCGCCGGTGCGCTGTTCGCGTGCGCGGCGCTGGGCATGTTCGTCGGTGACCTGAGCGTCGGCCGCTTCCTGCCGTCCGCCCTGCGCCCCCGGCTGGCCACCCCGCTGCTGCTGCTCCTGGCCACGCCGTACCTGTTCTTCGCGCTGCGGCCGGGCATGCCCTGGGCCGCCCTCGCCGCGTGCGTCGCCTCCGTAGGCTTCGGCGCGAGCCTCGTCCAGCAGGAACGCCTGATGACCCTGACCCCCGACGAACTCGCGGGCCACGCCCTCGGATTGCGCGGCGCCGGAATGCTGACCATGCAGGGCGTGGCGGCGACGCTGGCGGGCTCGGTGGCCCAACTCACCTCGCCCGCCACGGCGATGACGGTGATGGCGACCGCGTCGATCCTGGTGACCTCGGCCCTGTGGGCGGCCGGCAGGCGCGAGGAACGCCGTCCGTCGGTCACTCCGCCGGAAGGGGAATCCGTTCGACGTGCTGTTCGCCGTACTCCTTGAGATAGGCGTCGAGCCCCGGGGGGTCGTAGGCGGGCCTGTCCTCCCGGTGGCGGCGCAGGGCCGTGTCGGCCAGGTACTCGCGGCCGTCGAGGAGGTTGGTCTTCTTGTCGGCCGCCCGGCCGATGGGACGGTGGAGGGGACGGAAGAGGCGGTACAGGCGGGTCCGGGAGTTGTGCAACTCGCCCAACGGGCTGGGATCCACGGTGAATTGGACGCTGTCGTCCTCGTCCGTGGGGTCCGGGTCCTGATCCATCGTCATCGGCTCCGGCTCGCCCGACTCCGCCCGGTCGGGACCTGCGGAGGTGAACGCGTCGGCCTCGAACTCCAGGCCGTACGCGCGGGCGTGGTCGACCATCCAGTGCAGGGTGATGTCGGACAGGCCCGACTCCGGGTAGCCGCCGCCGACGTCGGTGTGCACCCCGGCGAACCAGACCTGCTTCAGCTCCTGGCCCTTCGCGAATGCGCCGGGCTGCTGGTGCCACAGCGTCGGGGCGAACGCCGAGCGCTGTTCGTCGATGGCGAGGGCGTGGAAGGCGCCGTTCACCCAGCTGCTCAACTCGGTGTCGTGGAAGGACCAGCGGCGGTTGAAGCGGTCGACCAGGCGGCGGAAGAGACGGGGGCCGGGCAGCGCCGGGATGCCGAGGGCGCCGACCGTGTCCCACACGCCTATGAAGCGGATCTCGGTCTCGTACGAGTACGCCCGGCGGAAGAGGGTCGCGGCCACGCTGGTCGGTCTGCTCGCGCGGCTGCGGTACAGGGCCCACGCCTCGCCGATCCGGTCGGCGTGCTCCGGGCGCGGTATGCCGCAGTTGCGGATCAGCCCGGCCAGGCTGCGGGCCGTGAAGGCGCCCCGGCTGAAGCCGAACAGGTAGAGCTGGTCGCCGGGTTGGTAGGTGTGGACGAGGAAGCGGTACGCGTCGAGGACGTTGCGCGAGAGACCCGCGCCGAAGGCGCCGCCCCGCAGCCGCTCGCCGCGCAGGGTGCCGACGCCCTTGCCGTAGTACACCCGTTGCTCGGTGCCCACGGCCGAATGCGGCCGTACCGCCAGGGCCACCTTGGTGACGTTGGTCTTGCACTGCTGGTCGGCGATGTTCCAGGTCCCGTCGCAGCAGACGACCAGATGTTTGGCCATGGAGATGCCTCCTCCGGGTTGCGCTCACTCCGCAGAGCCGTCAGGGCGGTCCCGGGGAGGTCCTTTTCGGACAAGACCCCGAGACCGCCCGGAAGATACAGCGGGAAGATACAGGCGGAAGATGTAGGTGGTGGGGAGAGGGAGTGAGCGGCGCGTGGGCCGAGCGAGGCGGCTGATACCGGTGGCCTGGGCCGCCGGTATCAGGCGACCACGGTGAACAGGCCCGTCGCGTCGCCGAGTTTGCCGAGAGAGATCTTGCCCGGGATGCCGTTCGCGTCGGCGCCCGTGTAGTGCAGGTGGTGCTGCCACTTGGCGTACGCGGCGATCGTGGTGGAGCCGAAGGAGCCGTCGCCGGCGTACGTCTTGGACAAGTAGCCCAGTTTGACCAGCGCCGCCTCGACGAGGTTCGTGCCCGCCAGGTAGCTGACGTGACCCTGCTTGGCGCCGGGGTCGGTCTTCGCGGCCTTGACCAGCCGGGAGAGGTCGACGCGGGGCTTGTTGGCCGTGCCGGGGAGCGGCTTGCCGGGCGTGGACTTGCCGACCGGGAGGGCGAGTTGCTTCTTCACGTCGGCCCGGAAGTCGTCCATGTCGAAGCTGGGGTCGATCTTGCCCGGCTGAAGCTCCTTGTGCCCGGCGACGGACTTCTCCGACCAGCCGTGCGCCCGGCACAGCGCGGCGGCCCACAGCACGGCCTGCCGGTACTGCGCGTCCGGGTAGGGGTCCTTGCCGTTGCCCAGGTTCTCGATCTCCAGGCCGTACAGCACGTCGTTGCCGTCGGCGTTGGCCTGGTCGTCGTGCGGGAGCGACTTCTCCTCGCGCAGCGCGTTCAGTACGTCGAGGTCGACGGAGCCGGCGTGGTTGGCGCGGCCGTGGCCGATCATCCACAGCCCGTCCGTCTTGCCGAGCCAGGAGTGGCACAGCGGACCCGGGAGATCTGCTCTGCCCTTGTAGCAGAGCTCCTTGTCGCCGTGTCCCGCGGTGTGGTGGATCAGCACGCCGATCACCGGACCGAAGGACTTGCCGGTCGCCGCGTCGCGGTTGTGCGTCTTCCAGCCGGCGTGTTCGTGGACGGTGAGTCCCTCGGCCTTTAAGGCGGACAGCGTCTTCGCGGCGGAGAGAGGTGTGGCCATGAGTGGTGTCCTTTCGGGATGTCGGGTCGGTGGATGGAGGTCGTGCGCGTCAAGATCATGCGTACCTGGGCCGTGGGGGGTACCCGGGCCGTGCGTGTCCGGGTTGTGGCCAACCAGGTTCCGCGTCTCGGGATCGTGTGCAAAAGAGGACGCGCGGTTCGGGTCGTTCGTTTCGAGATCGTGCCTTCAGAAGCTGTGAGTTGTGATCAGGATCCCGGAAGTCACGCTCCGTCGGGGGCGATTCGGATAATTCGCCCGCCTTCATCGCCTCCGTCACGCCGGTGGCCCTCATTCCGGTGACGCGTTGTCAGCCACCAGCTCCGGCCCGCCGCCCACAGCACGAGCGCGGCCACGACCGGGCCCCCGAACAGGATCGTCAGACCGGCACCGATGTTCGCCCCGATGACCCCCGCGGTCAGGATCCGCAGCCCCGCCCCGACGATCAGTCCGACGACCGCCAACGGCCCCAGTACTCCCCACCAACGCCGGTCCAGCGCGCCGCTGTTGCCGGCCCGCACCAGCAGCGCCCCGGCCGCCACCACCAGCGCCAGCGCGAGCGCGCCGATCAGCGCGGCCGTGCCGTCCGTGACGGACAGCGGCCGGTAGGCGTGGTCGAGTTCGGACGCCGTGAACCCGTCGGCGTTCTGCTGACCCATCAGTCCCCAAGTCGCCACCGGTACACCGGTGTTCAGGACGACGGCGGCGGTAAGGAGTGCTCCCCGTGTGCTCATACGGCCATGGTGACCGGGCCGTCGGACGCGGTCCTGAGCACGCGTACTCATCCGGAGGCGGCGCGGGCACCTATGGAGGGAGCGGTGACCTCACCTGGACGTGGGTCCACGACTCACCCGGTGGTGCGGATGGCCCTGCCGTCCGTCGTGCCGTCCGTCGCGTGCGCGGTCCCGTCGCCCGGCGGTCCCGTGGTCGTGTCCGATATGAGCCACTCCGGCAGTCGATGGGCCATCACGCAGAGGCAGATCCCCAGCCAGCCGATGGCGAACAGCCAGCCCCCGACGACGTCCGTGAACCAGTGCACCCCGAGATAGACGCGGCTCGCTCCGACCAGCAGGGCCCAGCAGCCGGCCGTCACCGCGAGGGCCCGGCCGCCGCGCGGGGCGCGCAGGGACAGGGCGACCATCAGGAGCCCGGCGGTGATCGCGGCCGTGGTGGTGTGACCCGAGGGGAACGCCCAGCCGGAGGCGTGCGTCGTCGCCCAGTCGGCACGCGGCGGGCGGGCGCGGTGGACGAGGTCCCGCACGCCGTACCGCACGGCCTGGCCCGAGGTGAGACAGACGAGGGCGAGGGCGGCGGCCGTCAGCCGACCGCGCGCGGTCCGGCCCGCGACCATGCCGGCGAGCACGACGAGCAGGTACGGGACGACGCCGGTGCCCGTCGCGGTCACCCCTCGGGCCAGCGCCACCAGGACGTCCGGGCGGTGCCCGACGGACCAGCTCAGCGAGGTGTCGTCGAGCCACAGCGGAGCCCCGTCGCCGCCCACCACGACCATCGCCAGCACACCGAACCCGGTCCAGGCGCCCACGCCGGCGCTGCCCGCGAGCTCGGCGGCGTCCCGGCGGTTCATGACGACGCGAGCTGCGACGATGGAGCTGCGGTTGTGGTCATCGCGTGCACCTTTCCGGTCGACGGGCGGGCGGGCGAACAGACGGACACTTCCGCGCGCCGACTACAATTATGTAGACGGTCTACGCCACTGTAGACGATCTGAGGGTGAGGATCGTTCCCCATGACCGACGAGAAGCCCGACGAGAAGCCCGACGAGAAGGCGTCCCAGGAGAGAGACGAGCGCCGGCCCGCGGGTGAGCTGGAGGCGGCGGTGCTGGCCGCGCTCTGGGCCGCCGGCGCGCCCCTCACCCCGGCGCAGGTCCAGACGGAACTCGCGTCCGGGCTCGCGCGCACGACGGTGACGACGATCCTGTCCCGGCTGCACGAGAAGGGGACGCTGGAGCGGGACCGGCAGGGCCGTGGGTACGCGTACCGGCCGGTTCAGGACCCGCAGGGCCTCACCGCCCTTCGTATGCACAGCGAACTGGACCGGGACAGCGACCGCGAGACCGTGCTCGCCCGCTTCGTCGCGCAGCTCAACCCGGATGACGAGCAGGTGCTGCGCCGGCTGCTGGAGGACGGCGAGTGACGCCCGCGCCGCCGGTGATCCCGCCGCTCCAGGTGCCGCTGCTCCAGGTCCTGTTGCTCCTGGTCCCGCTGCTCCTGCCGTTCGCCGCGCCCCCGCTGGCCCGCCGCGTCCTGGACCGTTGCCCGCCGGTCGCGGCCCTGTGGACCCTGACCGCCTCCGCGCTGCTGCTGGCCGGCGGCACGGTCGCCGCGCTCGGCACGCTCGCGCTCACCGGCCTGCTGAAGATCCCGGCGTTCGCGGCGCTCGGCGAGCTGACCCACCCGCTGCGCACCCCGTCCGTCCGCCTGATCCTCCCGCTCGCGGCCCTGGCCGTCGGTCTGCTCACCGTCGGGGCCCTCACCCTGGGCCGTTCGGTGCTGCGCCAGGTCACCGGCTTCCGCGCGGCCCGTTCCGAGGCCGACCGCAGGCCCGCGGCGGGCGACCTGTGCGTCGTCGACTCACCGCACCCGGACGCGTACGCCCTGCCCGGCCGGCCACAGCGCATCGTCGTGACGACCGGCATGCTGCGCAGCCTGGACGCGGCGGAGCGCGAGGCGCTGTTCGCGCACGAGCGGGCCCACAACGCGGGCCGGCACCACTACTTCCTGGCCGCCGCCGAGCTGACCGCCCACTGCCACCCCGCCCTGCGCCCGGTCCGCGCCGCCATCCGGCTCGCCGCGGAACGGGCCGCCGACGAGGTCGCCGCCGGCGCGGTGGGGGACCGCCGCCTCACGGCCCGGGCCATCGCCCGAGCGGCCCTGGCCTCGGCCGCGCCGCGCTCGTCCGTCCTGCCCGGGATGGCGACGGGCCCGGTCCCGCACCGCGTCACGGCGCTCCTCAGCCCCGTACCCCTCCACGCCCGGACCTGGATCGCCGCGCTCCTCACGACCTGCGCGCTGCTCTCTTCCGGTACGGCGGCGACGGTCGCCCTCCAGGTGCACGAGAACATCGAGATCGCGCAGGGCGAAGCAGGGTGAGGAAGGGCAGGCCGACCGGCTGACGCCGACGCCCCGGCCACACCTCGGCGAGGTGCCCACGCATCCGGCGCCGGGCCGACAGCCCCTGGCCCCGTTCTCACCTGCGCGCCGACGGCTGCCCGTCCGCCCGCGACCGGACCGGCAGGCTCACTCCGCGCCGCCGCCCGGCCCGGCGCCGACGGGACGCGCGCCGTGAGGGCGGCAGGAGGCCTGCCGACCTCGGCGAGGTGCCTACGCATCCGGCACTGGACCGACAGCCCCTGGCCCCGCTCTCACCTGCCCGGCCGACGGCTGCCCGTCCGCCCGCGACCGGACCGGCAGGCTCACTCCGTGCCGCCGCCCGGCCCGGCGCCGACGGGATGCGCGCCGCGCGGGCGGCAGGAGGCCTGACTGCCGGCGTTCACGCGTCCTGCACCGGCCCCCGAGGCCGTCGCGTCAACTGCCCCGCGTCCAGCCGCAGATGCCGGCTGTTGCGGCGGCGCAGGGTCGCCAGGTCGGCCGCCAGCGGGGACGGGGGGACGGCGAGGACCGGGCAGCCGGCGTGGGTGAGGCAGTAGCGGCTCACCGAGGGGGCGAGGAGCCGGTGCAGACGGCCGCGGTGGCCGGCGCCGAGGACCAGGACGTCGGTGTCGCGGTCGGCGATCTCGACCAGGGCCTGGCCGGGGCGGCCGCGGGCGACCAGCGCGTGCAGGGGGACACCCGGGCCGGCCGCGCCGAACATCGTGTCGAGGATGCCGAGGAGTTCCTCCCGGGCGAGCTGCTCGCAGCGCTCCCGCAGCAGCGGCGGGACGGACGAGCGCGCCGCGTGGAACTCGCCGCCGGGCAGCTCCCACGCGATCACCGGCCACAGCTCGGCGCCCCGGCGCGCGGCCTCCTGGGCCGCCCGGCGCAGGGCCGTCAGACTGCCCGGCGAGCCACTCACGCCGGCCACCACACGCACCGCTCCCGGCAGACCGTCACGGGCACCGGAATCAGACATGGCTCACCGCTCCTCGTACACGCGCACCCGGCAGCTGCTGCCCAGGGCCTGTTGCCTGCCTCCATCACACTCCCGCGTGCGCCCTACGACCACCCCGTACGCCGCACTTTGGCGCCCTTCTGACGCCGTGCGCGGTGCCTCCCGGCCGGCCGCGTAAGCAGCACGTCAGCGTCCGGGCGATCTCCGTCAGCATCGCGTCATGAGCTGTCGGCGGGCGGGACAGGGAGGGGGAGTGCGGGCATAGCGTCCTTCGCAGGTCCCGTCCGCCTCCCCGCGGCGGGGCCGTCGCACATCACCCGCGTTCGATGGAGGCATTCCATGACGGAGACCGGCTACGGCGAGGACCCCGAACCCTCCGATCGGTTCCCGGCCGGACCCCTGTACGTCCCGGTCCGGCCGGGTCCGTCGGGGTGCGTGACCCGCATGTTCCGCACCCCGCTCGGTGACCGCACCGCGGTCGGTTTCACCTCCGCGCGGCGACTGACCGCGACCCTCGGCGCGGGCCAGGCGTGGATCAGGCTCGCCGAACCCGCCCTGCGCGCGCTCACCGCGCCCCTCGGCATCACCACCGTCACGGTGGATCCCCAGTTCACGGCACCGGCTTCGGCTCCCGCCCCGGCTCCCGCTCCCGCGTCCACGACCCGGTCCGCGCGGCCGGCGAACCCTGTCGTCCCTGTCGTCCCCGTCGTCCCCGTCGTACTCGCGCTGCGCGTCGGCTGAGAGAGGGCTGTCCCGATGACCACCGTTCACGACCCCGCGGTCGCCGCCCTCGCCGACGATCTGTCGGTCTGGCCCGCCTCCACCACCGAGCCCCACCCCGGCGAACTGTCCGTGGGCGGCGTACCGCTCGCGGAGCTCGCCGACCGCTTCGGCACGCCCGTGTACGTCCTCGACGAGGCCGAGGTGCGCGACCGCTGCCGTACCTATCTGCACGCCTTCCCGGACGCCGAAGTCCTGTACGCGGCCAAGGCGTTCCTGTGCCGGGCGATGGTCCACTGGATCGAGGAGGAGGGCCTCGGTCTCGACGTCTGCTCGGCCGGTGAACTGGAGCTGGCGGTCACCACCGGGTTCCCGCCCGAGCGGATGGTGCTGCACGGCAACGCCAAGTCCCCGCGCGACCTGGAGACGGCCCTGCGCCTCGGTGTCGGCCGCATCGTCATCGACAGTCCGTCGGAGATCGCCAGACTGGCGGCGGCAGTTGGGCCCGGCGGTCACCAGAAGGTCATGGTCCGGGTCGTGCCCGGGGTCAGTGCGGGCGCCCACGAGAAGATCCGCACCGGCACCGACGACCAGAAGTTCGGGCTGTCCATCGCCGACGGGCACGCGCAGCACGCGATCGCCCGCATCCTCGACCAGCCGCAGCTCGAACTCACCGGTCTGCACTGCCACTTGGGCTCGCAGATCACCACGGTCAAGCCGTACCTGGCCGCCGTGCGCCGCGTCGTCGGGCTCATGGCCCGCCTGCACGAGCAGCACGGCCTGGTCCTGCCCGAACTCGACCTCGGCGGCGGCCACGGCATCGCCTACCGCCCCGGCGAACCGGCCCTCGACCTCACCGAACTCTCCCGCCGGGTCCGCGCCGAACTGCACGACGCCTGCGGCGCCGCAGGGCTGCCCGTACCCCGCCTGACCATCGAACCGGGCCGGGCCATCGCCGGACCCGCGGGCATCGCGCTCTACCACGTGCTCGCCGTCAAACGCACCGGCACGCACACCTTCGTGGCCGTGGACGGCGGCATGAGCGACAACCCGCGACCGGCCCTCTACGGCGTCCGCTACGCCCCTCGCCTGATCGGCCGCCGCACCACCACCGACCGCACCCCGGTCACCGTCGTGGGCCGGCACTGCGAGGCCGGCGACACCCTCGCCACCGACGTCGAACTCCCCGCGGACGTACGCCCCGGAGACCTCCTCGCCGTCCCCGTCGCCGGCGCCTACCACCTCTCCATGGCCTCCACCTACAACCTCGTCGGCCGCCCCCCGATCGCCGCGGTCCGCGACGGCCACGCCCGCCTCCTGGTCCGCCGGGAGTCCCTGGACGACATCCGCAGCCGGGACGTGGGCCTGTAGGCGAGGGGAATTCGGTGGGAGTGAGGGGGGATTCGGCTGCGGGCGTCTGATGCGGGCGGCTGAAAATCCCGAGCGGCCGGGACGGGGTCGGCGGCACCCCGGAGCCACGAGCCGCTGGAAGCCCTACGACAACTGGCACGCCGACCTCGCCGGCCTCACCCCCGAACAGCTCCTGAAACGCCGGGACTTCGCCGTTCTCCGTGCCGAGGACGCAGTGGCGCGCCGCGGTGAGCGCCCGACCGGTCTGCCCGTACGCGCCCTAACCGAGTCGTACGCGCCCCACCACCGGAAGGTGATCGCTCCCGGTCGCGTCCAGCGTCGACACCTCCGTCACCTCGACCCCTCTCCCGAGCACCTGGTCGATCCGCGCCACCGGCAGGGAGGCCGGCCAACTGAACGCGAACCCCGAGCCGGGGGCGGTGAGTTGGGAGACGGCGGGGCCGAGCCCACGATCCTGCACGGTGCCGTTGAAGTCGCCGACGACCAGGAGCCGGTCCGCCGGTTCGGCCGCGATCCGGGTCCCGAGCAGCGCCGCGCTCTCGTCCCGCGCCGCCGACGCGAAACCGCCCGCGCCGAGCCGGATCGACGGCAGATGGACGACGTACACCACGATCTCGCCGTCGGGCGCGGCGACCGTGGCCCGCAGACCGCGCTGCCAGCCGTCGGGGAAGCCCGCGGGCCGGATGTCGACGGCCCGCACGTCCGAGAGGGGGTACGCGGACCAGAGCCCGACCGTGCCGCGGACCGCGCGATGGGGATGGGTGGCGCGCAGGACATCCTCGTACGAGGGCCGCGCCGCGGGCGTCAGCTCCTCCACGGCCACCAGCTCGGCGCGCGTGGCGAGCAGCGCCCGGGCGGTGCCGGCGGGGTCGGTGTTGTCGTCGGCCACGTTGTGCTGGACGACGCTCAGGTCGTACGGGCCCGGCGGCACCCACAGTCCGGCGAACAGCCACAGCCAGGCGAGCGTCGGCGGCAGACACGCGACCAGGCCCCACACGGACCGCAGGATCAGCGCGAGGCAGGCGAGCAGCGGTACGGCCACGCCCAGCCACGGCAGGAACGTCTCCAGGGCGCTGCCGAGACGTCCGGGGCGGTTGGGGACCAGGGAGTGCAGGGTCAGGAGGGCGGTGACGGCGACGGCGCAGCCGATCGGCCAGTACTCCCGGCGCCGTACGCGCCTGTGTATCGCTGTGACGGTCACGCGCCCCCTTGCCCAGAGTGTCCGTGCCGGGGGCTCGCCGCGACACCCGGGCGACAGGCGGCCATGATAGACAACGCCGGTGACGGTCAGGGCTGTTCTGTGCCCGGTCCGCGGGCGACCGCACGACAACGGGACAACGGGAAGGGGCAACCGGTGCTTCTGAAGACCTTCCGCTGGTCGTTCGTGGCCACCGCGCTCGGACTGGCCGTAGGAGTGCTGTACGGCGGGTGGACGGCGTTCGGCGTCATCGCGATCCTGACCGTCCTGGAGATCTCGCTGTCGTTCGACAACGCGGTGGTCAACGCCGGGATCCTGAAGAAGATGTCGCCCTTCTGGCAGACGATCTTCCTCACGGTCGGCGTCCTGATCGCCGTCTTCGGCATGCGGCTGCTCTTCCCGGTGGCCATCGTCGCGATCACCGCCAAGAAGAACCCGTACGACGCGGTCAACCTGGCGCTGACCGACAAGGACCAGTACCAGCAGCTCGTCACCGACGCGCACCCGGCGATCGCCGCGTTCGGTGGCATGTTCCTGCTGATGATCTTCCTCGACTTCATCTTCGAGGACCGGGACATCAAGTGGCTGGGCTGGCTGGAGCGCCCGCTCGCCAAGCTCGGCAAGGTCGACATGCTGGCGGTGTGCATCGCCCTGATCGTCCTGCTGATCACCGCGTTCACCTTCGCGACCCATGCCCACCAGCACGGGGGCGGTCACGCCGACAAGGCGCAGACGGTCCTCATCTCCGGCATCGCCGGCCTGATCACGTACATGGTCGTCGGCGGGCTCTCCGGCTTCTTCGAGGACCGCCTGGAGGCGGAGGAGGAGCGCGAGCAGGAGGAGCAGGAGGCGGCCGAGCGGAGCGGGCGGAAGCGGGCGCCGGTGGTACTGGCGGGCCAGGCGGCGTTCTTCATGTTCCTGTACCTCGAGGTCCTGGACGCGTCCTTCTCCTTCGACGGCGTGATCGGCGCGTTCGCCATCACGAACGACATCGTGCTGATGGCGTTGGGTCTGGGCATCGGCGCGATGTACGTCCGTTCGCTGACGGTCTACCTGGTCCGGCAGGGCACGCTCGACGACTACGTGTACCTGGAGCACGGGGCGCACTACGCGATCGGCGCGCTGGCCGTGATCCTCATGGTCACCATCCAGTACCAGATCAACGAGGTCATCACCGGTCTCGTCGGCGTCGTCCTGATCGGCTGGTCCTTCTGGTCCTCGGTGCGGCGCAATTCCGCGCTGGCGGCGGCGGAGGGGGAGCCGGGGGAGCCGGTGGAGGCGGATTCGGCCAAGGTCGGGTAGCGGTCGCGGGTGGTGGCCGCGATCAACACGCGTGTCCCGACGGTGAGTTCCCACGCAAACGGATGAAGTGTGATTGGCCAAGATTCGTCACGCTCTGATTGCATGTGAATGCAGAGCGTAACGATACTTCACCGGTAACTTCACCGTCAGGGAGCCACCATGCGTGACCAGATCGACATGACCCCACCCCTGCTCGACTACGTCCGTGACATCTCCCTGCGCGAGGAACCCGCCCTGCGGCAACTGCGGGAGGACACCGCCGCGTTGCCCAACCGGATCATGCAGATCCTGCCGGAGGAGGCCCAGTTCCTCGCGCTGCTGATCCGGCTCACCGGGGCGCGTGAGGTCCTGGAGATCGGCACCTTCACCGGCTACAGCTCCCTGTGCATGGCCCGCGCCCTGCCCGCCGACGGAACGCTGCTCACCTGCGACGTCAGCGAGGAATGGACGGCGATGGCACGCCACGCGTGGCAGCAGGCGGGGGTGGAGGACCGTATCGAACTGCGCCTCGGCGACGCCGTGGAGACCTTGGACGCGCTGCTCCTGGAACGCGGCCCGGCCGCCTTCGACCTGGTCTTCATCGACGCCAACAAGGCGAACTACCCGCAGTACTACGAGCAGTCCCTCGCCCTCACCCGCCCCGGCGGCCTGATCGTCCTGGACAACACCCTCTGGTCCGGCCGGGTCGCCGACCCCACGCAGCAGGACCCGAACACGGTGGGTGTGCGCGCGGTCAACGAAACCCTGCACGGCGACAAGCGGATCGACCTGGCGATGCTGCCCATGGCGGACGGCATCACCCTGGCCCGGAAGCGCTGAGGCGCAGCCGGGTCTGAACGGGCCGAACTGGTCGAACTGGCCTGACGGGCTGAACTGGCCGGACGGGCCGAGCTGATCAAACTGGTCGAATCGAACTGGGCGGAACGTTTTGATGCCGCCGGGCGTCGTTGCTCTCCAGGACACGAACACGGACACGGTGGTTGTGTCCCGGAGAGGGGACCCGACGTGCGGACCGACGGATTCGCCAAGTGGACACAGCGGTTCGAGGACGAACGGGAGGCGCGGCAGGCCCAGGGCGACCCGGACTGGACACAGGGGGCGACCCTGCACCCGGCGACCTGGTCCAGCGTCCAACGCTTCCAGGTCGGCGAGGACGGCGACGGCGCCAACCTCGTCGCCAAGGCGGACCAGGCGGGCGACGCCGACTACGCCCGGGCGGTCCGCCTCTTCGTGGCCGAGGAACAAAACCACGCCCGCCTCCTGGCCCGCCTCCTCCAGTCCGGCGGCGAACCGACCCTGACCGGCCACTGGACCGACACGGTCTTCGTCCGGCTACGCCGCCTCATGGGCCTGCGCCTGGAACTCCTGGTCCTGATGATCGCGGAGGTGGTGGCCCTCCGTTACTACCGCGCCCTGCGCGACGGCACCGACGACCCGCTCACCTCGTCGGTGGCGTCCCGCATCCTCGCCGACGAGGAACGCCACGTCCCCTTCCACTGCGACCGCCTGCACGAATCGCTGACGGAACTACCCCGCGCAACCCGCCGCCCGGTCATGCTCGCGTGGCGCGTCCTCCTCCTGGCAGTCACCCTGGTGGTAGCGGTGGACCACGGCCGCGCCCTCCACCAACTCCACGTCGGCCGCCTCCGCTTCGTGGCGGACGTCATGACGACGGGGGGTGCGGTCGCCGCCACCGTCCTCGCACCCCACCCGGACGAGTGGTCGACCTCCTGAACGGGGCTCTCGTAGGGTCCCGCCCATGGACTGGCAGAAATGGCACGACGCCTACGACGCCCCCGAATCGCCTCTGGCTCAGCGGCTGTTGACGGTCCAGGGCCGTATCCGCCTGGCCCTGGACGCGTGTCCGCCGGGTCCGCTTCGGGTGGTCAGTCTCTGCGCGGGCCAGGGCCGCGACCTCCTGGGTGTCCTGCCCGCCCACCCCCGTCGTGACGACGTACACGCCCGCCTGGTCGAACTGGACCCGCAGAACACCGAGTCGGCCGCGTCGGCCGCCCGCTCGGCCGGCCTGCACCAGATCGAGACGGTCACCGCCGACGCCGCACTCCTCGACCACTACGCCGGCCTGGCTCCGGCCGACCTCGTCCTGATCTGCGGGCTGTTCGGCAACATCAGGGACTCGGACATCGAGCGCACGATCACCGTCTGCACCCAACTCACCAAGACCGGCGGCCGAGTCATCTGGACCCGCCACCGCAAGACCCCCGACCGGGTCCCACTGATCTGCCGGTGGTTCGAGGAGCGGGGTTTCGCCGGCGAATGGCTCAGCGGCGAGGGGCAGGTCCAGGCGGTGGGGGTGCATCGCTTCGAGGGGAGTCCTGCGCCGCTTCAACTCGGGGTTCGGGTCTTCGAGTTCGTGGGTTACGAGAAACTCCGCACGGCAGGTCCGGCCAATTGAGCACGGATTCCTCCTGGAAGTCCGGTGACTAAACCGTCGACAACCGGCGCGTAGATCTGAACAGCGGAGTGAAGGGCGTGCGCAGGGGGCGCGCGGTGTTCGTGAGTGCACTGGTCTCAATGTCGCGATCTGGAAACAGCCCTTCCGCTTTGCGGCAAACCCTTGAAGTCTTGATCAAGCAAGAGACGGTGCGAGTTGAAGTTCCACGGATGAGGGGGTTCGTGAAGATCACCGGCCGTATTTCGGTCACGTTCAGGCAGGGGGCCTGGACAGGTCGGTGACGCGGTGAGGGTTCGACGTCGGCGTTTGCTGCAACCCGACCGGGATTCAGCCCGACGTTCCCACACCGCTTCAAGCAGTACCCGACGCCGCGACCGGCTGCTTCAGGAACAGTCGGTTCGCATTTCACGGGCGCCGTTTTCCGGTTCGCACATGTTCGCGAGCCGGCTTAAGGGGAGGAAACCACCATGCACGTTTGCGTGCTCGGGCAGGGCTATGTCGGCCTGCCTCTGGCCCTCAGGGCCGCCGAGACCGGACACACCGTGACGGGCTACGAGCCCGACCGGAAACGCTGCGAGAAGCTCGCGGCCGGATCGTCCTACATCGAGGACATCGACTCCGACCGCCTGCAGCGAGTACTGCGTTCGGGCGCGTACATCGCGAGCTCGGACCCGAAGGACCTCAAGGGCTTCGAGGTCGCGGTCATCACCGTGCCGACCCCGCTGACCGACCGCGCGCCGGACCTCAGCTGCGTACGGGAGGCGGGCGCCGTACTCGCCGAGTGGCTGGAACCGGGAGCCACCGTGGTGCTCGAGTCGACCACGCATCCGGGCACCACCCGTGACGTGCTCATCCCGCTGCTGGAGGAGGGCTCCGGCCTGGTCGCCGGGCGGGACTTCCACGTCGGATTCAGTCCCGAGCGCATCGACCCCGGCAACGCGGACTGGCGGTTGGAGAACACACCCAAGATCGTCGCCGGGCTGACCGATGCCTGCCTGCGTCAGGTGAAGGCCTTCTACGACTCGGTCACCGACGTCACCGTCCCGGCATCGGGGCTCGAAGAAGCCGAACTGGCCAAGGTGTTCGAGAACACCTACCGGCACGTCAACATCGCCCTGGTCAACGAGCTCTCCCGGATGGCTCACACACTCGGCGTGGATGTGTGGCACACCTTGGAGCTGGCCGCGACCAAGCCGTTCGGCTTCACCAAGTTCGTACCCGGACCGGGCGTCGGCGGACACTGTCTGCCCATCGACCCCGTCTACCTCAGCCATCACGTCAAGGCGCGGCACGGGCAGACCTTCCGGCTCATCGAGCTGGCTCAGGACATCAACGAAGGCCAGCCCGACTACGTGGTGCGCCGGCTGCAGGACTCGCTCAGCCGTCGCTTCAGCCGCAGCGTGCACGGCGCCCGCATCCTGGCCCTCGGCGCCGCGTACAAGCCGGGAACCGCGGACGCCCGCCAGTCGCCGGCCGTCCAGGTCATCGACCGACTGCGCACCATGGGGGCCGACGTCACTGTCGTAGACCCCTATCTGCCGGACGGTGGCTCCAGGGAGATTCCTTTCGCCACCGCGGAACACGACATGAGCGTCGCCGACTTCGACGCGGTCGTCCTGCTCACCCCGCACGGTGAGTTCGATCTCGCCCGACTCGCCGCCGAGGCCGTCTACGTGCTGGACACCCGAGGCGTCATGGCGACAGCCCCGCACGTCGAGCGGCTCTAGAGCGCGAGAAGGCACAACAGCCGTAGCTCGGCGCCCGCGTGCAGGACATGCGCGGTGCCGTGCCGACCGGCCACGACGTCGAGCGCCCGAGGCGCTCCGGAAAGAGGCAGGCATGTACGGACAGAATGGTGTGGGCGCCGCGATCGGTACGGCCACCGGGGGAGCGGCACTGGCCGCCACCGGCGGTACGGCGCTGGGATGGATCGTGCTGGGAGCCATGCTCCTGGTGATGAGTGGCGTGGCGGTCTTCCGCCTGGCGACCCGCGCCGAGCGGGTGACCGCTTGAGCACTTCATCGCGGATCCGATTCATCGCGGTGACCGCTGTGGTGGTGGCGGCTCTGGCCGCTGCCACCGTGGTGGTGCACCTGCAGTCGAAGAGCCCGATCCTGACGTTCTACTGGTGGCTGGGCATGATGGTGATCGTGCTCTGCCTGGTCTCGTTCCTGAAAGGCAGATCCTTCACCCACCTGCCCGTGGCTCCCGGCCGGACGGTGGCCATCATCCCCGCCTTCGAGGAGCCCACCGAGAACCTGCACCGAACGGTGTGGTCACTGCTGGCCCAGACACATCCGGTGGACGAGATCCACGTGATCGACGACGGCTCGAAGCAACACCCCGTGGAGCCCTTCGAGCACCCGCGGGTCTTCTGGCACCGACAGGAGAACAAGGGCAAGCGCGGCGCCCAGGTCACCGTGCTGCGTCATCTCCAGGCGCGGAACAAGCACTTCGACTTCGTTCTCACCATCGACTCGGACGGCGAGCCCTTCCCGGACGCGCTGGAGCAGCAGCTCCGGGCCATGAGCAATCCGAGGATCCAGGCCACCACCGGGATGATCTACATCCGCAACTTCGAGGAGACCTGGGTCTCCAGGGCCGCCGACATCGACATCGGCACCTCGTGCGTGATGATGCGGTCCTCGCGTTCCATGCTCGGAGCGCTGGAGACCACGTCGGGCGCACTCGCCCTCTACCGGGCCGAGTTGCTGTACGACCACCTGGACGCCTACGAGGTGGAGTGCGGAACGGGCGACGACCGCTGGCTGGCGCTGCGGGCCCTCATGCGCGGTGAGGTCGTGGCCGTCAACGAGGCCGGCGTGATCACCGACATGCCGACCACGCTGAAGAAGACGTACCGGCAACGCCTGCGCTGGGCCCGGTCCTGGTGGTGGATGCTCCCGTTCGTCTACTCCCGGCTCTCCCTGAAACAACTCATCTCACCGACCTTCGGCCTGCTCCAACTCGTCATCACCCCGGTGATGTTGGCCTGGACCCTCGTGATGACGGTGCTGACTCTGGGCGGCCGCTACCACAACCCCGGCGTGGCCCTGGTCTACCTCGCTGTCTATCTCGTCGTCCGATACGGCCAAGCGGGCCTCTACGTACTCATGCGGCCGGACATGACCACCCGCCAGCGGCTGCACTCGTGGCTCGTCGGAACTCCGACCGCGGTCTTCATGAACATCGTGCTGCTGTGCCCCACCCGCTACTGGGCTCTGTTCAAGCTCCGTGACAACGCGTGGCAGTCCCGAGGACTGACGGCCAAGACGGCTCTGCCGAAGGGCCGACACCGCACCGAGGCGCAGGACCTGATGAAGGTGTGAGCGTCGACGACGACGTGCTCGTCGCGCTCAACGGCCCCGACACGCGCCTACACCACGGCCACCGACACCAACCTGCTGCGCGCCCGGCTGGGCGGCGGTCACCAGTAGAAGGAGAACTCCGGAGCAGGAGAGGGGAGTTGCCCGAGGAAGCCGGTGGCCCTCAGTAGCAGCCGTCCAGTGGGTCGAGCGTTCTGTCCAGCTGTCGCGATATGCGGTCGAGGTCCGTAGTCCCCGGCCGCATGCACGATCTTGCCGCCGGCCACCGTCACCAGGGACTCGATGCGGTCGATGAAGGCCTCGCCCTGGAACATCATGCGGTTCTGCACCGAGACGGCTCCGCCCAGCGCCTTGATCCGCTCCAGACTGCGCCGGCTCACCGTCTCCGCGTGGTCGAACAACCACCGTGTCCCGTCCGGGAATCCGCCGTCGTAGGTGGCGTGCAGACGGAAACCCCAGCGGTTGTCGAGCAGGAGTCGGGCCGCCGCTTCGAGGTCCTCCCTTGCACGGGCGCTGAGTTGGGGGCGGGGCTCGGCGAAGTTCTCGAAGTCGGCGGGGGATGGGTCGATGGGTCGTCCGGCGACGCCATCGACGCTGGGCCTGCGACAATGAATCGGTCCAGCACATGGTTCTGCTCATATCGATCTGCGGCAGAGATGAATAGAAGGTCGAGCACGCGATGGACCTGAGGCACCTGAAGTACTTCCTCGCCGTCGCCGAGACCCGCAACTTCACGCAGGCCGCGGCCAGTTGCTACGTCGCCCAGTCCGCGCTCAGCCAGCAGATCGCCCGTCTGGAGAAGGACGTGGGCGCCCGGCTGTTCAGCCGCACCAGCCGTTCCGTACGGCTGACGGCCGCCGGAGAGCTCCTCGAACCCCTCGCCCGCCGCATCCTCGCCGACGTCGACAACGCCCAGGCCGCCCTCGGCGCCCTGTCCGGACTGCGGCGCGGGCGCCTGCGCCTGGGGCTGTTGCAGACGCGGGCCTCCTCGGTCGACCTGGTCGAGGTGATGGCCGACTACCACGCCCGCTACCCGGGCATCGACTTCCACGTGACCAACGCGCCCAGCGCGGAGATGGCCGCCGCGGTCCTGGCCGGGGACCTCGACATCGCCGTAGTGGGCCTCGGTCCGCGCCAAGTCCCGGAAGGGCTCGACCACTTCGTCCTGGATGCCGACCCGCTCGTCCTGGTCGTGCCCGCGGACCACGCCCTCGCCGACGGCGCTGACGTCGTCGTCGACCTCGCCGACCTGCCGGAGAGCCACCAGCTCATCCAGTTCACGCAGGGCAGCGGACTGCGGCGGCAGGTCGAGGCCGCGTTCGCCCGCGCGGGAGTGGAACCGGGTCAGCACTTCCAGGTCGGCCAGATCCAGGACATGGTCCGGCTGGCGGCACGGGGGATCGGCGTGACGGTCGTACCGCGGTCGTCGCTCTTCGGCGGTGACGGCGTGCCGGGCGGGGGCGAGGGCGGGAGCCAAGGCCCGGACCAGGGTGGGAGCCAGGGCTCGGACCGGGGCGCGGGCCCGCTGGCCGGACCGCTGCCCTACGGCGCCCGCGCGCTCCGCATCGCGGACGAGGCGGCGGTGCACACCATCTGCGTGGTCCACGACAGCAAGCGGCTGGCGCCGGCGGGCGCCGCGTTCCTGGAAGTGGTGGAACGGCACGCGGTCAGGGGCTGAGGGCAGGCTCGGCCCGATCGATCGCTCTGGCCGATTGCTGCATCCGTATCCATATGTTGGACGGAACGTTCCCTGTGGAGAGAGGCTCGGAAAGGGCCGGGAGACCGGAACCCAGGAGTCCTCCAGCGAAGGGGAGCAACGCCATGTCTGCCGCTGCCGTACTGCGTGACGCGTGGGCCACGGTCGTCCCCGACAAGGACGACCGACACGGCCCGCTCCCGCCCCTGATGCTCGCGCTGACGGTGGTCACCGGCCTCGTGGACGCCTTCAGCTACCTCGTCCTCGGCCATGTCTTCGTCGCCAACATGACCGGCAACGTCGTCTTCTCCGGCTTCGCGATCGCCGGCGCGGCCGGTTTCTCGCTGGCCGCCTCGCTCGCGGCACTCGCCGCGTTCGCCGCGGGCGCCCTGGCCGGCGGCCGCCTCGCCCGCCGGGTCGGGGCCCACCGAGGCCGCGTACTGCACCTCGCACTCCTCCTGGAGACCACCCTGGTCCTGGCGGCGTACGTCGTCGCGCAGACCACCGCGACCCCTCACACGGGCACCGTCCAGTACACCCTGATCGCCCTCCTCGGCCTCGCCCTGGGCATCCAGAACGCCACCGCCCGCACCCTCGCCGTCCCCGACCTGACCACCACCGTCCTGACCCTCACCATCACCGGAGTCGCCGCGGACAGCCGCCTCGCGGGCGGCAAGGGCGGCAAGGCCGGCCGCCGGATGCTCTCGGCCGGGGCGATGTTCGCCGGAGGCCTCGCGGGCGCCGTCGCCGTCGAACACGGCGGAACGGCCCTGCCCCTGCTCTTCGCCGCGGCGCTGCTGGTGGCGGCGACCATCGCGGCGTTCACGCTGACGCGGTCGGACGCCTCGTGGACGAAGCCGCTGTGACGAAGAACGACGTGCGCGGTACGACGGTGAGGGCGACGGAGAAGGGTTCCGCCCTAGGCCTCAGCCCCGACCCCGACCGCCTCCCCGCACGGCCGACCCACCCCACCTGGCGCCGCACCCTCCACTCCGCCCTCCTCGAACTCACCCTCACCGCACTGATGATGTTCGCCGTGACCACCACGGTCCGCTGGCTGATGGGCACCCTCGACCCGGCCGCCGGCGGCTGGTGGAACACCCCCGAGGGCAGGCTGGTCGCCGTGGCGCCCCTGTCCGGCTACACCGTCACCGCCGTCATGCTCTCGCCCTGGGCCGCGGTCGCCGCGATCGAGGCCGGCACGATGTTCGTCATCGTCATCGTCATTGTCGCCGTCGCGGGAATCGGCATCTCCAGCCGCCGACTTGGCCGCTTCACCCCCTGGGCGGTCGGCACGATGATCGCCACGCAGATCCTCGCCTTCGGCACGTTGACCGGCGGAGTGGCCAACCCGGCACGGGAGTTCGGCCCGGCGGTGTTCGTCGGCGACCTCTCCCTCCTGCCCGTGTACCTGCTCGCGCCGCCGATGGGGGCACTCGCCGCGACCGCGGTGATCAGACGGGTCGGGCGGACGGGACGTATCGAATCCGCAGAGGCTCACTCTTTCGAAGGCGGGAATCCCCAAGGCAGCCAAGGCTGTTCGGCGTCCTCCTCCGAAATCCCGCGCGCCTGCTCGGGGATGACCGTTCCGGTATCCGCGGAAGGCGAGGCAGACGGCCCGGATTCGACGGGCCTCCGCGCATGCCGCCCGATCACCCCGTCGTGACTGTCGTTGATGTTGAAGTCCAGCAGGAGCAGTTCAAGTAGTTCCGTCTCCTCACGGGCCCCCACTTCTTCGAGTCGTTTCTGGACCGCTCGGACGAGCCGTTCAATCTCGATCTTCGCGCGCCGTTCCATGTTCGACCGCTGCGCCTGAGCGAGCTGGACCGCTTGTTCGGCCTCGGCGCGCAGCAGATCGACTTCCTTGAGCATCCGGTCGGTTGCGGCCGCCGCCTTTTCCCGGTGCTCCCGGGCGTTCTCGATGGCGCGTTGTTTGAGCGCGCTCGCCTCCTGCTGCGCTTTGCGGCGGATCGCGTCGGCCCTGTCGTTGGCTTCGAGCGTTATCTGGTCGCGCTCCGAGCGGCCCAACAGCGCGTGCCGGTCCGCCTCGGCACGTGCGTCCCCGAGGATCGACTCGGCCTGCCGTTCCACCGCGGGCAGCCGCTCATGCGCCTGCCGGGTCTGGTCCAGTGCCTCCGCGAGCACCGAGCGCGCCTGGGCCTCAAGAGCCGTGGCCTTGTCTATCCGGGCCGCTGCGGCCTCGGTCGCGGCCTTCGCCTGCGCGATGACGGAATCCGGGTGAAAGGTCAGCGCGAGCAGCCTCTTGTTCTCGAACTCCAGCCTCGCGACCTGGGCTTCAAGAGTGTCTCCGTCGCGCGCGGTGACCGCCTGGAACTCGTCCTCCGCCTCCCGCAGCGCCTTCAGTTGTACGAGCCATGCCGCGTCGTCTCCGCCGAGTGCCTGGACGACGTCACACACAAGGTCGTTGCTCGGCATTCTTTTCGCGTTGAACAACTCCGAGAGCCGGGGCTGGCCATAGCCGGTCAGCTCCGCCAACTCGGTCAGGCTCGGGGAACCGGCCTTCTCACGCAGGGCACGCAACCGCAGCGCGAAGCCTGTCAACGGCCGCCCGTCGTCGGGCAGGGCATTGACCCTGCGCCCCATGAGCCCCCCTTTGCCACGCCTCCTCAGATGGTGGGCCATTCTTCCCGGGCGAGGGCACCGTAATCCACCTGATCCGCATATGTCGGGGCGAGGGGCTATGAGGAAACGATCCCTCAAGATTCTTCCGCGCTGAGCGACGAAGAAGGAAGCGAAGAACGGGAGGAATTGTGTACGCGGTTCCGCCGGCGGCCGGTCGCCGATTGTTCGATGTTTCATCGACTTGAACTATCGCGTTTGGCTGGAAGTTCAGATCCGCCTTCACTGGATATGCCAAGTACAAGTCCAAGCAAAAACCTGACCACTAGCCCAAGCGGAAGCCGAGGCCAAAGCCGAAACCGAACACGGCCGGCAATCAGCACTGGAGCTGCACATGCCTTCTCAGCGTGACACGAAGAAGAGCCCTCCGGGCGGGAACGCAGCCAACTTCACCCGAGAGCGCGATTCCGCCTCGGACGTACGAATCCTGGACGCGGGCCGCCGCAGCGTCTGGCGCCTGGAGGTGCCGGCCCCGCGGCTGCCGGCGATCCCCACCATCACCGCCGTCGGCAGCAGCGGAGGCCTCGCGACCGCCATCGCAACGGGCCACGTCCAGCCCGGCGTTGTCTGGCCCGCCGTCGCCCTCGCCATCGCGGGACTGGCGTACGACATAGCCATCCGCGCGCTCAACAGGCCGCACGAGGCCTGAAGCGGCCCGAAGAAAGGGGCAGCCCAGGAAGACTTCCCGGGCTGCCCTGTTCCGGTACGGAGGTCAGGCGGGCCGAGGCACGATGCTCACCGCGCGATAGTCGTACCCGTCCTGCTTGAAACCGGGAGCCTCCCACGTGAGGTCGACTCGCTGCCCGGGCGACAGCGTGCGGAAGCCCTCCGCCTGGATGTCGGCGAAGTGCCCGAAGCAACCGCCGGGAGTCTCGGGCGAGTCGAGAACGCCCCACCCCTCCTCGTCGCTCCACTCACGGACGACCGCGACCACCGTGGAAGACCGCATGCCCTGCTCCTCATCTTCTCGCTCTGCGCGGCAACCAGTGTGCCCGGAGATACGTGATCACCGCGTCGCGCGGACAACCGCGGCCGCCAGCAGGCTCGTTCCGGCCAGGACACCCCACAACAACCCCGGCCCCACCGTGAGCAGCGCGGTGAGCGCGGCCGGCGCGGCGGCCCGGCCGATGCCGGTGGACAACTGCCAACGGGCGAGCGCCCGACCGCGCGACCGCGCCGGTGTCGTGGCGAGGACGAGCGCCGTGGCACTGCCGGTGTAGAGGATCTCGCCGGCCGTGTAGAGCACCGACACCGCGGCGACGGCCATCGCGCCCGCCCCACCACCGAGCGCGCCCGCCGCCCAGAACCCGAGGTAGGACAGGGCCAGTACGACCCCCGAGGACGCCAGCACCGAACGCCGCGAACGCCGTGCCAGCCACAGCACCACCGGCACCTGGGTGACGATGACCAGCACGGTGTTGGCCACGAAGATGCCCGCCGACCAGGAAGGGGAGGCGTGCAGGTAGGTCACCAGCAGGGCGGGCAGGGCGACTTCGAGAACGTCGTAGCAGAAGGCGTACGGGAGATTGGCGAGGCTGAGGACGGTGACGTGCCGCAACTGCCCACCGTGCATATCGCCTTCGGCGCCGGCACCACCACCGACAGGAGCCGCGTCACCTCGCTCATACCCACCCTCACTTGGTCCGCCGACGGCAACCCGCATCGACCCCACCAACCCCGCCGCCACGAGATACCCGACAACCGTCACCAAGGCCAGGCCCCGCAGCGCACCCGTACCCCCGGCCACCGCAACGGTGGCGATCAACGCCCCCGCTCCCAACCCGGCGTTGCGCAGCGACCGTGCCGCCGCCAGTGCCGCGTCGCGCTGCCGGTCGTCAGTGAGGGCGGCGACCACGGCCGCGTGCGCGGCGGGCCAGGACTGGACGCCGATGCCGAGCAGCACCGCCGCCGCCGTGTAGCCGACCGGCCCGCCGGCCACCAACAGCACGAGGGTCCCCGCAACCCGCACCAGCAGCGTCGCGGCCACCGGCGCCGCGAGGGCTCCGCGGTCGATCCACCGCCCGGTCAGCGGTACGGCGCCCAGCCCCGCCAGCATCCCGACGGACAGCGCGATCCCGGCGTCGCCTGCGCCGAGGTGCAGCACGCCGATCCCGTACAGCAGCAGAAACGGCCGCATCAACCCGGCGGCAAGAGCGTCCACGACAACGGCCGAGGTGTACCGCCCACCGCCGGAAACCCGCAGCAAGGCGACCAGCGTGACAAGCCCCCCGGCCGTGCCCGCACCTCGCCCCGTACCCGTACCCGCACCGGTGTCCGTACTCATGGCCGTCACGATCCCCACCGCCACCACCACCGGGCACGCGGATTGACGATCAGCGCCAATGCGCTTCCCACGGCACGGGCAGGCCGGCCTCCGACTGCAACCATGAAGACCATGAGCGTGACGATCGACATCACGGACCTACCGCCCGAGCAGATCCGCTTCGTACCCTCCCCGCTGGCCGAGCTGACCGCGATGCTGCACGTTCTGTCCGAGCCCAACCACCATCCGGAGCTGCGGGGTTGGGCCACGGCCACCGCCTCCGCGCTCCCGTCCGGCCTGGCCGACCGCCTGCTGGACGCGGAGGCACTGTGGAGATCGGCCCGCGCGGACTTCCTCATCCCCGGCCGCCCCGGAGCGACCCTGGCCGACGAACTGGACGCGGTGGACCGCATCTCGGACGAGGCGTACGCCACGGCGGCACTCACCTCGCAACGCGCGACGGCATCCGCACTCGGAACACCGTCGTCACCGCTCACCGACGAAACAGCCCGCGAACGCGCCCTCGAGGTGGCCCGAGCGGGCGGCCCACGACAAGCGGCCTTCGCGGAGCGGCTGTTGGCGGACCCTCCGGCCGTACGGGCGTGGGTACGCAGACTCCTCCAGGACTGCGAGAAGGCGTTCTTCGCCGGGACTTGGCAACGCACCCGCCCTCACCTGGCGGCAGACGCCCGCCAGAAGACGGACCTGCTGAACAGACAGGGCCCAGAACAAACCCTGGCGGCGGTCTCCAGCGCGATCACCCTGGACACGGCACACCAGCGCCGGCGCATCGTCATCGACAAACTCCAGGACGTCAGCACCGGCACGACCACCGAAACCGGCCTGACCTTCATCCCCAGCGACTTCGGCCGCCCCCACCTGACCATCGTCTTCTCACCCGGCTGGCACCCGGTGGTCCAGTACCCCGCCACCATCCCGGGCCTGACCCACCCCGCACCCCCCGAACTGGTCCAACGCCGCCTGGACGCCCTGGCCCACCCCGTGCGCCTCCGCCTCTGCCGCACCCTGGCCCGCGGCCCCCACACCACAGGCGAACTCGCCGCCTACTGGCAACTCACGCCCCCGGAGGTCTCCCGCCAACTCGCGGTCCTCAAAAAGGCAGGCCTCCTCATCACCCACCGCCGGGGCAGGTACGTCCGCTACGAGTTCGACCTCACCACGGGAGCCCGCCTCGGCACGGACCTCCTGGAGGCCCTCCTGCGCTGACCCCACCCCAGGAAGCGCAACAGAAAGGCCCTCCCGTCCACCGGACGAAAGGGCCCCTGACCAGCTACTTCACTGTGCCCCCGGCAGGATTCGAACCTGCGACACCCGCTTTAGGAGAGCGGTGCTCTATCCCCTGAGCTACGAAGGCGAGGGTGGTGCGGTGGTGGCACGCCGATCTACGGTCATGCCGCCGCCCACAGTGTAGCGGCTGACCATGTGACGACCGGCAAGCCTTTTCCGGCCCGGCACCAACGCCACCGGACCCCGTCCCGGCACCAACGCCACCGGACCCCGGCCCGGACTCCTGCTCCGCCCCCGGCCTTCAGTCCCGCCCCTCCTCCATTCCCGTTCCCGTCCCCGCCCCCGGCACCAACGCCACCAGAATCTCCCGCACCCGCTCCGCGATGTCCGCCCGGTCGTTCAGGACCCAGGAGATGTGCTGGGCGCCGAAGAACGCGGAGACGAGGACGCGGGAGGTGGACTCGGGGGAGGTGCCGGGCGGGAGTTGGGACTGGGACTGGGCCTGGCGGAGCCAGCGGGTGAGGGACTCCGTGTAGCCGAGGTAGGGCATCGGCATCTCTACGCCGATCAGGGAGCGTTCGATCTGGAGGCGGGCGCCGGCCTGGACCATGGTGTCGTCGCGGAAGGCGCGTGCCGTGCGTTCGAGGAGTTCCGCCACCGCCGCCAGCGGGGACAGGCCCGCCTCCTCGACCTCGGTGCCGATGACCCCCAGGAGGTGGTAGAACTCCTCGGCCACGGCCTGGGCGAGAGCCTCCTTGTTGGCGAAGTGGAAGTAGACCGCGCCCTTGGTCACGCCCGCGAGTTCGGCCACGTCGAGGACGGTCACCGCGGGGAAGCCCTTCGTGGCGAACGCCCCCGCCGCCGCGTCGAGGACCTGGCCCCGGGTGCGTACCGCGCGCTCCTGCTTGAGGCCCGTGTCCCGGTTCCGAGGAGAGGCGCCGCGGGGCCCCTGGCCGCTCACGCCGGTACCGGCACCGTCTGTCTTGGCCATCGCGTCCGTCCTCATGTCCTCGTGCACATCCTCAGGGCGTCCTTGAAATATACCTTCGGGAATGTATTGTAAGCGGGCGGCTCGATGAGCAGAAGCGTCGGGCCGGTGTTGCTGTCTGTGTGAATACATTCACTGGGGGTTCAGACCATGCATCAGCCTGCCGCCGTACCGGAAACCAAACCGGTCGTCATACCTGTGCCCGCGCGCACGTCCGCATCCGCACCCGCACCCGCACGCCCACCAGCCCTCAGCTACCTCCAGCCCGTCCCTCGCCACATGGTGCACCGCGCCGCGATCGCCGAGGTCTTCCTCACCGACGCCGTCCGCACCGGCGAGCACAGCTTTCTCGTCGCCGCGCAGTGGCCGCGCGATCACGCGCTCTACTCGCCGGGGAGCGACGGGACGAGCGACCCGCTGCTGTTCATGGAGACCATCCGGCAGGCCCTGGTCTACCTCGCGCACGCCTACTACGACGTGCCGCTCAGCCACCGCTTCATCGGCTTCGGCTCGGAGTTCCGGATCACCGACCCGGCCGCGCTGCGCATCGGTGGGGAGCCGGTGCCCGTGGTGCTGGAAGCCCAGTGGGTGTGGGTGGGGAACCGGCCGCCGAATCGATTCGGCATGCGGTTGGAGGTCGTCCTGACCGTGGGCGGACGGGCGTGCGGGCGCGGGGCGTTGCACGTCGTCGCCGTGGACGACAAGCGGTACGCCATGCTGCGCGGGCGGGGTGCCGTGCCGCGCGGCGCGGAGGTGAGCGCGACCACGCGGGCGCCGCGTCCGGCGAACGGCCGGCCCGTCGAGCGCGTCCACCCCGCCGCCGTGGGCCGCCTGCGCGCCAAGGACAGCGTGCTCGTGCGCGAACGCACCGACGGGCCCTGGCAGTTGCTCGTCGACGTGGAGCACCCGATCTTCTTCGACCACCCAAGTGACCATGTGCCGCTGATGGTTACCTTGGAGGGCTTTCGGCAGCTCGGACATCTGCTGCTGCACGCGGAGGTCGGCGGCCCGCGCGCCCCCGAAGCGGCCGGTGCCCCGCGCGCCCTCCTCGGTATGGAGGTCGACTGCCTGGCCTTCGGGGAGTTGGACCAGCCCATCGACCTGGTGGTGGGGGAGCGGGAGACCGGCCCCGCGGGGGTGCGGTTGACGCTCGACGCCGTACAGGGCGGTACGGCGCTCGCGTCCTGCCGGGCCACCTGGGGTCCCGGCGCCGCTCACCGGGACGTACCGCTCAGCGCCTGACCGTCCGTCGGGAACGCGTCCCACAGATCGCGCACCCGCTCCGCCAGCCCGCGTCGGTCCGGGTCGGGCGCCGTGCAGTAGGCGCCCACCAGGATCACGACGGCGAGGTCGGCGAGGGGCGCGGTCGGTGGGCGCTCTCCCAGGGCGCGCAAGTCGGCCAGGACCTTGGGTGGTCGGGGCGTCGAGTGGATCTCGTCCATCACCAGCCGCAGGGCCGCGTTGACCCGTACGTCCGACTCGATCCGTTCGGCCAGGGCGCAGGTCAGGGTGCGCAGCCGGTCCCTGGCCGGCAGGTCCTCGGCCGTGGTCCGCGCCACCAACTCGTCGACCACCTCGTCCAGATGGGCGGTCAGCGCCTGCGCCAACTGCTCCTTGGAAGCGAAGTGGCCGTACAGCGCGCCCTTGGTGAGCCCGGTGCGGTCCGCCACGTGCTGGAGGTTGGCGCGCGGGTAGCCGTGCCGCAGGAACTCGGCCGCGGCGGCGTCCAGGACGAGTTCGTGGGTTCGGCGCGCGCGTGCCTGCTTCGCCATGGCTGGTCCGTCCCTTCGTCCTTGGTCCCAAAAGAATACCTTCTTGAACGCACTTTTCTGTAGACGGGAGCTGCTCCATGTCCTCGAACCACTCCCTTGATCTCACCGATGGCGTCCTCGTCCTCGCCGCCGAACACGCCCGACTCGCCGACCAGGAAGGGCAGTTGACCGGCGAGGTCGTCACCGCGCTCACCTCCGCCGGTCTCGCCCGGCACTTCGTGCCCCGGCGGTGGGGCGGTACCGAGGGGAGTTTCCTCGGGGCCCTCGAAGACGTCGCGGCCGTCGGCGAGGCCTGCACGTCCGCCGCCTGGGTCGCCATGCTGTGGGCCGCGCACGGGCGGTTCGCCGCGCTGTTGCCCGAGGGGGGACAGCGGGAGGTGTGGGGCGGCTCGCCCGACATACGGATCGCCGCCGCACTCGTGCCGCCGGCCGGGCGGGCCGAACCGGCCGACGGCGGCTGGCGGGTGACCGGCAGCTGGGCGTGCGTGAGCGGGGTCGAACACGCCGAGTGGGTGCTGGTCGCCGCGCCGGAGGCGTACGGCGACGGGGTACGGGTGTGTGCCGTGCCGGGCGATGCCGTGGACGTCGAGGACACCTGGGACGCCACCGGGTTGCGTGGCACCGGGAGTCACACGGCCGTGGTCCGGGACGTCTTCGTCCCGCACCGACGGACCTTCCCGCTCGCCGAGTTGATGCGCGGGAGCGATGCCCCGGAGGCCGCTCGCTGCCATCGCGTCCCCGCTCACCTTCCCGGCGGTCTCCTGTTCTGCGCCCCGGCGCTGGGCGCAGCCCGGCGCGCCGTGGCCGTCTGGTCCCAGTGGGCGGCGGCGAAGGGACCCGGCGGCCGCCCCCACCACGACAGCCCCGCGGTGCGCGAGATGCTCGCCGTGGCCTCGGCCCAAGTCGACGCGGCCGGGCTGCTGTTGGAGCGCGCGGCCCGCCGAGCGGACACCGCTCCCGTCACCGAGGCCCTGGTCGTCGGCAACCGGCGCGACGCCGCCGTCGCCGCGCGGATGCTCGCCGACGCCGTCGACCGGCTCTTCCGTACCGGCGGTGCGCACATCCGTGACGGCTCGGGCGAACTGACCCGGCTGTGGCGGGATGTGCACACCGTCGCCTCGCACGGCGTGCTGCGACTGGAGCCGGTGGCGGACGCCTACGCCTCCGCCGTGCTCGGGGCGGACGCGGCGGAGGCCCGTACGAGGGCTGCCTCCCGCTCCAGGTAGAAGCCGATCTTCCAGTCCAGGTAGCGCAGCGTGGAGTCGTGCTCGCGGGCCTGTCCGCGCAGCAACTCCCGGTGCGCTTCGAGGAGTTCGCGCCGGGCGGCGATGGTGGAGTCGCCCGCCCGGTACAGCTCGGCGTAGTGGTTCATGTCGGCCGGGGACATCCCGGTGCTGCGCAGGTGGTTGAGGAACTCCAGCCAGCGCAGATGCAGCGGGCTGTAGGCGCGCCCGCCGTACGGGTCCTCCGCGGCACCCTCGATCAGGCCCTGGTCCTCGTACCAGCGCAGGGTGTCGGCGTCGAGGCCGCTGATGCGGACGACGTCCTCCAGGGAGAAGGTCTCCGCGAGCGAAGTGACGTACGCGGTCGGGCGGTTGTCGTGGGTCGCCCGCGTGCTCGGGCCCGTGGGTGTGACAGGGGTCGTCTGCATGGTGATCGTGCTCCTCCGGGTCAGTGGTGCCAGGACGTGGCGGCGCGGTGCGGGGTCAGCGTGGGGCGGTGCCAGGTCGGTACGGGCCGGACGGGCGCGGGCTCCTCCGCGGCAGGCGACCGTCGGGCCAGTTCGAGCAGGACGGCGGTGGCGGCGGCCAGTTCCTCCGGGGTCGGGGCGCCGCGCACCACGCGCAGGACGAACTCCTCGTCGAAACCGGCGACTTCGGTCCTCCCGCCGTGCTTCCTCTCGTCGCTCATGTCGGCTGGTTCCCGTGTTTGCGGGAGGGCAGGTCGCGGTGCTTGGTACGGAGCATGGCGAGCGAGCGGATCAGCACCGCGCGGGTGTCGCGCGGGTCGATGACGTCGTCGACCAGACCGCGCTCGGCCGCGTAGTAGGGGTGCATCAGCTCGGACTTGTACTCCGCGATACGCCGGGAGCGGACCGCCTCCGGGTCGGCCGCGGCGGCGATCTCCCGCCGGAAGACGACGTTCGCGGCACCCTCGGCGCCCATCACCGCGATCTCGTTGGTGGGCCAGGCGAGCGCCAGATCGGCGCCGATCGAGCGGGAGTCCATGACGATGTACGCGCCGCCGTACGCCTTGCGCAGCACCAGCAGGATACGCGGGACCGTCGCATTGCAGTACGCGTACAGGAGTTTGGCGCCGTGCCGGATGATGCCGGCGTGCTCCTGCCCCACCCCCGGCAGAAAGCCCGGCACGTCCACCAGCGTCACCAACGGGATGTTGAAGGAGTCGCAGAACTGCACGAACCGCGCGCCCTTCTCGGACGCGGCGATGTCCAACACCCCGGCCGTCGCTGCCGGTTGGTTGGCGACCACACCGACGACATGACCGTCGAGCCGGGCAAGACCGCACACCAGGTTGGCCGCCCAGGACGGCTGCACCTCGAAGAAGTCGCCGTCGTCGACGACCTCCTCGATCACCCGGTGGATGTCGTACGCCTGGTTCGGCTCGGCCGGCACCAGGTCGAGCAGCGCCTCGCAGCGCCGCTCCGGATCGTCCGACGGCGGTTCGTGGGGCGGGAGTTCGCGGTTGTTGGCGGGCAGCAGGGACAGCAGATGGCGTACGTCCTCCAGGCAGGTCGCCTCGTCGTCGTACGCCCCCGCGGCCACCCCGGAGACGCCCGCGTGGACGTCGGCGCCGCCCAGCCCGTTGTGCGTGACCCGCTCGCCGGTCACCGCCTGGACCACGTCCGGGCCGGTGATGAACATCTGCGAGATGCCGCGCACCATGAAGACGAAGTCGGTGAGCGCGGGGGAGTAGGCCGCGCCGCCCGCGCACGGGCCGAGCATCACGCTGAGCTGCGGGATCACGCCGGACGCGGCCACATTGCGGGTGAAGATGCCGCCGTAGCCGGCGAGTGCGCTGACGCCTTCCTGAATGCGGGCGCCGGCCCCGTCGTTGAGGCTGACCAGCGGGGCGCCGGCGGCCAGCGCGAGGTCCATCACCTTGTGGATCTTGGCGGCGTGCGCCTCGCCGAGCGCGCCGCCGAAGATACGGAAGTCATGGGCGTAGACGAAGACGGTACGGCCGTGGACCGTGCCCCAGCCGGTGACCACGCCGTCCGTGTAGGGCCGCTTGGCCTCCAGGCCGAAGCCGGTGGCGCGGTGCCGGCGCAGCGGCTCGATCTCGGTGAACGAACCCTGGTCCAGGAGGAGTTCGACGCGTTCGCGGGCGGTCAGCTTGCCGCGCGCGTGCTGCTGGTCGCTCGCACCCGGGGCCGGACCCTCGTGCGCGAGCCGCCGTATCGACTCCAGTTCGGTGAGGCGGGAGCGGGTTGTCGGGGGCGGGGGTGCGGGTGCGGGTGGAGATGCGGGTGGAGCGAGCGGGCGTTCCTCGGTGACGGTCATGGGTCCAGCATGACGTATTTAAATTCCTTCGTGAAGGTTTTTTAACTCGACTTTGCCGGACCGCTCACGGACCTGCGGACATGCGGATATGCGGACATGCAGAAGCCCCGCGCCCCTTCAGGGGTGCGGGGCTTCTGCCGAGCGGCTACGCCTTACCGCCGGTGGTCGCCTTCGTCATCCGCGGCAGCAACATCGCCGTCACCGCGGCCGTGGTCAGCAACATCACCACGCTGATGACGAAGCTCGTGTCGAAGCCGTGCTGGAAGTGCGCCGGGTTCGCGATCAGCGCGCCGAACGCCGCCACCGCGATGCAACTGCCCACCTGCCGGAAGGTGTTGAGCACGGCGGCCGCCGTACCCGCCCGCTCGCCGTCGATGTTCTCCAGGATCGCCGCCGTCAGCGACGGCACCGCGAGCCCGCCGCCCAGGCCGATCGGGACCAGCAGCAGCACCGGGATCAGGTACGAGGTGGAGGAGGTGACCGTGAGCATCAGCAGCGCACCGGCCGCCATCACCACCTGCCCGATCGCCATGGGCACCCACGCACCCTTGCGGGCCGCGAGCTTGACGCCCGCCATGTTCACCACGGAGATCAGCGCGCACATCGGGATGAACATCGCGCCGGTGCTGATCGGGGAGGCGCCGCGCACCTGCTGGAAGTACATGCCGAGCAGGAAGATGGCGCCGTAGAAGACCGCGTTGATGGTGAAGCCGGCCGCCAGGCAGACCACGACCGTGCGGGACTTGAAGATGCTCAGCGGCACCATGGGGTGCTCGCGGCGGGACTGCGTCAGGACGAAGGCCACCGTGGCGACCGCCGAGAGCGCGAGCGTGCCGAGCACGTCGGGGCTGCTCCAGCCCGCGCGCCCGCCCTCGATCACGGCGTACGTCAGACCGGCGAGCGAGGCCACCACCGACAGCTGGCCGAACAGGTCGACCGGCGCGGCACGGCGGGCGGAGGGGGCGATACGGGTGAGGAGAGCGAGTCCGATCGCGCCCACCGGAAGGTTCAGGTAGAACACCGCGCGCCAGCTCAGCCCGCTCGTGAGCATGCCGCCGATGACCGGTCCGAAGGCGACCGCGACGGAACCCGCGGCCGTCCAGATCGCGATGGCCCGCGCCCGCTTGCCCGGGTCGGAGTACGTCTGCCGGATCAGGGCGAGCGAGGCCGGCACCATCAGCGCGGCGGCTCCGCCCTGCACCATGCGGGCGCCGATCAGCGTGCCCAGGTTGGGTGCGACACCGCAGGCCAGGGACGCCACGGTGAAGGCGGCCAGGCCCCAGGCGTAGGCCCGGCTGGCGCCGATCCGGTCCGAGAAGGTGCCCGCGGAGAGCATGAACGCGGCGAACATCAGGGTGTAGCCGTCGACGATCCACTGGAGATCGGCCATCGAGCCGCGCAGGTCGTGGGAGATGGCGGGCAGCGCCACGTTGACGACCGAGCCGTCGAGGGAGATGACGAAGAAGGCGAGCAGGGCCGCCGCGAGGACGGTGGTGGGGGAGGACGTGCGCGGCGGAGCCGGTTCGCCCGGTACGACCGGGGTCCGGTCGCTCCGGTCGGTCCGCGCGGACCGGGTCAGGATGGCCATGGGAACTCTCCTTGGAAGAGGCCGAGTTGGGGTGGGGGGAGAAGAGAGACAGCAGGTGGGGGAGGGCCGTCAGACCTGGGCCGGCGCGGCCCGGCGGCGGCTGAGTTCGGCGAACTCGGGGTTCGTGCCGAGCACCCCGCCCTCGCCCCAGCGGTTCTGCGGGATCTCCTGGATGAAGACGGTGATCTTGTCGAGGGGGGCACCGATCACGCGGTGCACCGTGGCGGTGAGCTCCTCGATCAGCTCCTGGCACTTCTCGTCGGTCTGGTTCGGCCAGGTGGTCATGTGGAGGATGGGCATGACGAAGCTCCTTGTGGTGTACGGGAGTTGAGGGCCGTGCGGAAGTTGGGGTTGCTGCGCGTCGAGGGGGCGCGGCGGGCTACAGCCCGGCCGAGGCTCCGCCGTCGACGGTGATCGCGGCACCGGTCACGTGCCGGGCGGCGGGGGAGAGCAGGAAGGCGGCGAGCCGGGCCACGTCGGCCGGTTCGGCGAGCGTGCCGAGCGGTGTCCCGTCGGCGACCTGCGCGCTGACCTCCTCGGCGGTGGCGCCGACGCGGTCGCCGATGGCCTTGGCGATCTCGTCCCACAGCGGGGTCCGTACGGCGCCGGGGTCGAGCACGTTGACGCGGATCCCGGCGCGGCCGAGGTCCTTGGAGACGGACTTCGCGAAGGCCGCGATGGCCGCGTTGACCGCGCTGTTCACCGGGAAGAGCGGGTCGGGGTCCTTGCGGAAGACCCCGCTGACCAGCACGACCGAGCCGCCGCCGGCCGCGGTCAGCGGACCGGCCAGCGCCCGCACGAGCCGGACCGCGCCGAGCAGCTTGCCGTTGAACGTGGCCTGCCACATCGCGTCGGTCGTCTCGGCGAGCGGGGCCAGCGGGCCGTCGCCCGCGGTGTGCACCAGCCCGTCCACCCGGCCGAGTTCGCCGACCAGGGCGTCCACGGTGGCGTCGACCTGGGCGGTGTCGTTGATGTCGGTCTCGTACGTCACGAGCCGGCCGGCACCGCCGGTGCGGGCGTCGATCTCGCGCCGGACGCGGTCCAGACGGGCCGCGTCCCGGCCGAGCAGGGCGACGGTGGCATCGGAGCGGGCGAGCTCCTCGACCACGGCGGCGCCCATGCCACCGGTGGCACCGCTGACGACGATGACGGGGGTCTCGGTGACGGGGGCGACGGTCTCCATGGGTTCCTCGATTTCCGGGGCATCGCCCCCAGTTGACGGAACGTCAGATCAACAGGCGCGGTCCGAACGCAGCGGTTCCGGCCTGGTGATGAAGAAGGTAGCCGGGTTCGGGGATCGTCGCAACCATCTAGTTGGTTTTCTGCTGGACCCGCCTCCCGAACGACCCTCCCGGGTAGCCGCCCGCACACCCTCCGAACAGCAAAAAGGGAGCCCGGAACAACCCGAACTCCCTTGCCGGCGAACCGCCTTACCGCGAACCGCCTTACCCGCGGAGCGCCCCGTCAGACCGACCCCTGAAGCACGTTGTCGATGATCGAGTGGCCGTGCGCCACGATGCTGGTGCGCAGCAGCGCCCACCCCGACTCCGTGTCGCCGTCCGGGCCCAGCATCAGCCGGCGCTGCTGGGGCACGATGAACGGCCAGGAGGCGATGCCGACCAGGATGATGAGGACCCGGGCCGCCGCCGAGGGGTCGTCGATGCCGAGGGCGAGGCTGAGCGCGGCCGTCTTGTGGACGTAGTACGCCTCGCGTTCCTTCTCGTCCGGGATCGGTCCCGCGCCGTAGTGCAGACCCTCCCAGGCGAGCAGCCGCACCAGGTCGGACCGGCGGTGGTAGTCGAAGACCTCGCCGACGTAGGAGCGCAGGCCCTCCTCCGTGGTCGGGATCGGCACGACCTCGGACATGTGGGCGTACACCTTGCTCATCACGGCCGCGAACAGGGCTTCCTTGTTGCCGAAGTAGGCATAGATCCGCTGCTTGTTGACGCCGGAGCGCTCGGCGATGCGGTCCACGCGCGCACCCGCCAGACCGTGCTCGGAGAACTCCGCCTGGGCGGCCTCCAGGAGCTTGGCGCGGGTCTGCAGTCCCTTGGGTGTCTCAGCCATGGGGCGAGCGTAGTCCACGGTGAAACCAACTGGATAGTTCTGAAAAACCAACTAGATGGTTGTGTTCTCGTCCGGACTCCTCTACGTTCTTCACATCGGCCCCGCCACACCGGCAGAAACCGGCAGGAAACCGTCATGAGCCGGCAGGTATCGGCATCGATGAAGGCGGCAGGCCTCCGCAAGCGAGAAGCGACAGCTGTATCCCCACCAAGGAGAAACGCATGTCAGCCACAGCGACCCCCCGCACCCTGCTGATCGTCGGCGACCGTTTCGTCGGGTTCGCCGCGCAGGACGACGTCCTCACCGTCACGCAGTTCGTCGAGGAGATGCGCCTCGGCGTGTACTCCTGGGACACCCGGCCGATCCTGGTCCGCGCCGGACAGGGCGTCACCGCCGAGGAGTGGGAGCTCGTCCGCGGCCAGGCCCAACTCCTCGGTCTCGCCGACCGGTTGGACCTCGACTACCGGGCGCCGGCACTCGCCGGGCGCGGTGAGGCGCACAAACACCGAAGCTGCAACACCCTCATAGCAGACCTGCGGCGGGACGGCGAGGACCTGTTCTCCGCGACCCTGCGGGTGCACAACGACAACGAGCTGCTCATCGACCACCAGACCGGCGAACACGTCCAGGGCATGGTCGTCGTCGAGGCCGCCCGTCAGATGTTCCTCGCGGTCAGCGAGCGCTACCACGCCTCCCGGCACCTGGACCGCTCGTACTACTACGTCATCGAGTCGCTGAACACGGACTTCGAGAACTTCCTCTTCCCGGTCGACGCCACCGTCGTCTACCACACGCTCCGCGCCGAGACCGACGACCCGGACCGGCTCTCCTTCGCCGCGGAGATCTCCCTCCACCAGGCCGGCCGCCGCGCCTCGATCACCACGGTGACCTACACGGCCTTCGACAGCCCGGTCATCGAGGCCAAGGAACACCGCCGCGCGCGCCACGCGGTCGAGCACTCGGTGCGTACGGCGACGCAGGCGGCCGTGGCGGCGGGGGCCACGGCGGCGAGCGCGGGCACCAAGACCGGGCAGCCGGTGCTGGTCGGCGCCTGAGCGGATCGGACCGACCGCACAACTCACGGCGTAGACACGTCACTTCACCACGCGCCGGCACACACACCACCACGATCTTCGTCACCCACCACCTCTCAGCAGCACCCACTCAAGGAGACAGCCATGTCCGCTTCCGCTTCCGCCGCCCTCATCACCGCCACCGAGCTCTTCGCCAAGCCCGAGCAGATCGACGCCGTCGCCGAGGCCTGGCAGGCGCACAACGACGCCGCCGGGTTCGCGGGGCGCATTCTCTACCGCGGTCTGGAGAGCAACTCCGTCCTCGAACTCGCCCCGCTGAAGGGCTTCGAGGAGATGGAGGAGCTCCGCGCCGACTGGTGGAAGCTGTGGGAGGCCGTCGGCCCGCTGGGCGAGGGCGACTTCCGCCGCCAGTTCCTTCAGTTCGTCGAGGCGCCCAAGCCGGCCGCGGGGGCGCTGCCCGACACCCGGTACGTGCAGATGCGGCACGTCGAGGTCGTGCCGCGGGTCTACCGGCAGTACCGCGCCTGGCGCGAGAAGACCATCTTCGACGTCGTCCGCACCTCCGAAGAGGTCGTCAGCTTCCAGGCGTTCCACTCGCTGGCCAGCACCGAGCCCGGCGTGATGTTCGTGTCCGGCTTCGACGCGGACCCGGCGACGTACATGGAGGCCTTCACCTCCCCGCGCTACCAGCAGATCGTCCGCGAGGCCGGCGACACGTACATCACCGGAGGCGACAACGGCCTGTACACCCGCATCTACGAGCGCTTCACCGCCTGATACCGGCCGGCTCGCCCAACTCCCCTCCTCCCACGGCCGGTCGCGGAACCCCCTCTGCACTGCGGTGCACCGAGCAAGGCGTCCCGCGGCCGGCCGTTCGTATCGGCTTCGCACCGGCGAAGGAGCACCCGACATGACCATCGCACCCGAACTCACGACTGCCCCCGTGACCCGCACCTACGACCTGAGCGTCACCACCCAGGGCCCCCTCTACCCGCCGAGCGAAATCGTGGACGCGAACGGTGACTTCGTCGTCGTCGGGCGCGTCAACCGGCCCGGCCCGGACGGCGCGACCGTCTCCGAGTGGGGGAGTGCGGTGGTCTCCCCGGACAGCCCGCTGCCCCCGCTCGGCACCAACCTGCCCTACGACGTCGTCCGGGAGCTGGACTTCGCGGACCCGACCGGGCCGGACGCCCAAGTCCAGCTGTACACGTTGCCGTTGCCGTTGCCCTGCAACAACTACCCGATGCTGTTCGCCCCGGAGCAGCGGCCGGACGCGCACGACGTGCGGCGGCCGAGCTATCCGCTGCACGGCGCCCCCATCCCGGATCTGCGGGAGGAGGACGGGCCCAAGGTGCGCGAGCCGATCACGCTGGGCCAATGGGTGAAGGCCCGGGGCCAGTTGGAGGTGCACGTGCCGGCGCACCGGCGGGGCGCCGACTTCTCGTTCGCCTTCACCGGTCTGATCCCCGACAGCCTCTACACGGTGATGTCGCTGCGCGAGCACGACCTCGACCCGGCGGGCCCGACCCGCCCCGGCCCGCTCGGCGTGCCCAACGCGTTCATCAGCGACAGCAACGGCATGGCCCACTACCGCGCCACCCTGCCCAACCCCTTCCCCGCGCCCGGCACCCCGGGAGCCAACCGCGTGATCAACGTGGTCGTGCTGTGGATGAGCTACCAGCAGAACTACGGCGGCGCCATCGGCCACTTCGGCCTCGGTGGCGACATCCACGCCCAGCTGAAGATGCGGGGCCCGAGCTTCGGCGAGTTCACGACGGTTCCGACCACCTGAGGAGAGACCCATGAGCACGAGCACCCCGATCGGCATCATCGCCACCGGCTCCTACCTGCCCGCCACGGTCGTCGACAACGCGGAGGTCGGCGCGGCGGCGGGCGTGAGCGCCGAGTGGATCGAGCACAAGACCGGCATACGACGACGACACCGCGCCGCCCCGCACGAGGCCACCTCGGACCTCGCCGCCCGGGCTGCCCAACGGGCCCTCGAACAGGCCGGACTGACGCCCGATCAGGTGTCGTACGTCGTCGTCGCCACCTCCACCCCCGACCACCCCCAGCCCGCCACCGCGGCCATCGTCACCGACCGCATCGGTGCCCGCCGGGCCGCCGCCTTCGACGTCAACTCGGTGTGCAGCGGCTTCATGTTCGCGCTCACGGCGGCGGACCGGATGCTGCGGGCGGACGTGGCCGACGCGGCCGGTGCCAGGCGCCCGGACCCGAACCGGCCGCCCGCGCAGGGCCCGTACGCCCTGGTCATCGGCGCGGACGTCTACTCCCGCATCCTGGACGAGGGGGACCGCAAGACGGCCATCCTGTTCGGTGACGGCGCCGGCGCGGTGGTCCTCGGTCCGGTGCCCGCCGGGACCGGTTCCCTCGTGACCAGCCTGACCACCCGTGCCGACCAGCACCGGCTGATCAGCGTGCCGGCGGGCGGCAGCAGGCGGCCGGCGTCGGCGGAGACGCTGGCGGAGGGCGCGCACTGGTTCACGATGGACGGGCGCGGTGTGCGGGGCTTCGTGCACGACAACCTGCCCGGCGCGGTCCACGAGTTGCTGGCGAAGGCGGGCGTACCCGGCCGCGCGGTCCGGCACTTCGTCCCGCACCAGGCCAACGGCGTGATGCTCGCCGAGGTCTGGCCCGCCCTCGGCCTGGACGCGGCCCGCATGCACCTGGCCCTCGCCCTGCACGGCAACACGGGTGCCGCGTCCGTCCCGATCACCCTCGATCTCGCCCACCGGCGGGGCCTGTTCACCGAGGGCGACCTCACCGTCCTGTCGGCCTTCGGCGGCGGGATGTCGGTCGGCTCGGCCCTGCTGCGCTGGGCACCGACCCGGCACGCCCGCCCGGCCCGCGTACACACGGCCGCCCCGGTCCTGGTGGGAGCGCACTAGCCGCGACCGGCCCCGAAACAGACGACCGACCGAGAGGTGAGTGAGATGCGACAGCGCAGGATGAGAAAAGTCAGGACCGTGCAGGGTGCGCCCCGGAGGACAACCGTCAACGCCCCGCGGGCGAAGGCACCCCTCCTTCGGCTCGCGGGCGACAGCGAGGACGCCTGGCTGGAACCGCACATCTGCCGGAGCATCGACTGAGCCGGCGCACGCGTGAAGGGACGGAGGATCGGACCTCCGTCCCTTCACGCATGCCGGGCCGACTTCTTGTCAGCGCAGGGGCAGCGCGCACTCTCCCGAGCATCCCTCGGAGTGCTCGTCCCGACCCATCGACCAGCAGGCCAGCGCACAGCCGGAGTTGGCGCCCCGTACGACCGGCTGTGCGGTCCGGCGCGCGAGATGTTCCCGTACCGCCGGGTCGTCGCCGACCGCTCGCGGGTGGCCCACGCAGTCGAGCATCGGGAAGTCCGAGGGGTGGTCGCCGTAGGCGAAGCAGTCGCGCGGGTCGACGCCGGGGTGCTCGGCGAGCAGCCGCAGGACCGCCGCCCGCTTGCCCTCGCCGATCACGGGTTCGGGGACCTCGCCGGTGTAGTGGCCGTCGTGGACGACGGGGGAGGTGCACAACACGTGCCGCGCGCCGACGTGTTCGGCGACCGGGTCGAGGCAGGGCGTGAACGACCCGGAGACGAGGACGACTTCGGCGCCCGCGGCCCGGTGCCGGTCCAGCTCCGCCACGGTCGAAGTGATGAAGAAATCCGGGTCCCGTGAGGCGTGGGCGAACCACTCGCGGCCCAGCGCGGTCATGGTGGCCGCGCTCTCACCGGCGTAGGCGCGGTAGTAGGACCGGTTGACGTCCTCCCGCGCGGCCCCGGCGGTGGACTGCCGGCGCAGTTCCCCGGCGAGTTCCTCGTACCAGCGCGCCCCCGCGTCTGCGTACCGGCGCACGCGCTGGAAGCGGGCGAACTCGAACATGCTCTTGCAGCTGATCAGGGTCTCGTCGACATCGCAGAAGACGAGGTACGCGGGCCGGTGCCGCGGGCCCGTCTCCGTACCTGTCGTATCCACCAGTACCGTCATCGCTCGGACTCCCCCTCCGTCGAGTAACATTCCTTCGCGAAGGTATCAGGTGAGCGGCACCGCCCGGAAGCGCCCCGCGATCCGTACGTCCGCCTCGATGCGGTCGGCGGCGGCGCGCAGGGCGGGCAGGATGTCGTGGACGCACTCCTCGGCGGTGCGGCGGCTGCTGTGCAGGGCGACGTTCACGGCGGCCACGATCTGCCCGCCGCGCTCGCGCACCGGGACCGCGATCGACCGCAGTCCCTCCTCCAGCTCCCCGTCGACCAGGGCGTATCCGTTCGTGCGGACCCGGTCCAGTTCGGCCCGCAGCGCGTCGGGGTCGGTGCGGGTGTGGCGGGTCAGGGGGCGCAACTCGGGGAAGTGGGGCGCGGGTTGGCCCGCCAGGATCACCCGGCCCATCGAGGTGGCGTACGCGGGCAGGCGGGTGCCGATGGTGATGTTGACGCTCATGATGCGGCTGGTGGCGACGCGTGCCGTGTACTGGATCTCGTCGCCGGTGAGGATCGCGAGGGACGCCGACTCGTGGACCTGCGCGGAGAGTTCGGCCAGGTGCGGGGTGGCGATCCCGGGGAGGGCGACACGGGACAGCGGGGGGTAGCCGAGGTTCAGGACGCGCGGGGTGAGGCGGAAGACGCGGTCCTCGGCGGCGATGTAGCCCAGGTGCTCGTAGGTGATGAGGGCGCGGCGGGCGGTGGCGCGGGCGAGCCCGGTGGTCTGGGCGACCTCGGTGAGGGTGAGGGCGGCGCGGCCCTCGCCGAACGCCGTCAGGACGGTCAGTCCGCGGGCGAGCGACTCGATGAACTCCCGGCCCAGTTCCTGCTTGGAGGCGCCGGTCCAGCCGGCCAGTCCGGAGGGGGCCGCGCCGGGCGCGGGCGCCGGTGCCGTGCGCAGTTCCTCCTGCATGTCCGCGACCGCCGCCCGCAGCCTCGGCAGCAGGGTGTCGCGCAGGTCGGCGGCCGTGTGCCGGCTGGTGTGGCTGACCACGCTGACCGCGCAGGCGATCTTCCCGGTGCGGGGGTCGCGTACCGGCATCGAGACCGCGACCAGGCCCGGCTCGATCAGTTCGTCGTCCAACGCCCAGCCGTCCTGGGCGGCTTGGGCCGAGCGCCGCTGGAAGTCCGCCTCCCGGTCGGTGTGTTCGTGGGGCGGCAGGGCCGGGAAGCCGCGGTCCTGCGGGTCCGCCGACCGGCGCGTGCGCCAGGTGCGCCACTCGCGTGCCGTCCACTCCGTCGCGAACAGCGGTCCCGGCGCGGTGCGTTCGGCCGGCAGCAGGTCGCCGATGCGGAAGCTGAGGGACATCGCGCGGCGGCGGGTGGCCTGGTGGATGAAGCGGATGCCGTCGCGGTCGGCGACCGCCAGGGACACCGACTCGTCCAGCTCGTCGGCGAGGGCGTCGGCGCGCGCGTCCAGCAGCGCGGGCAGGCGCAGGGCGGAGAGATAGGCGTTGCCCAGTTCCATCAGACGGGGGGTGAGGATCGCGTCGCGGCCGTCGAGTCGGACGTACCCCATGCGTGCGAGGGTCGCGGTGATGCGGTCGACCGTGGAGCGGGCGAGACCGGTGGCCCGCTCCAGGCCGCTGAGGCTGACCGTGCCGCCGGCCTCGGTCAGCTCCCGCAGCACGGCGATCCCCCTGATCAGGGGCGTGACCGCCTCCTGGGGCACGGCGGAAGCATCGGCAAGGGCATCCAGCGTGCGGTTCGCGGCCATCACATCTCCGGTACGGCAATCAGGGCAGGCCTACCGTAATGCGCCGACCCGTGCGCCCACCGCCCCGCGGTCCGTCACCTGCGGGTGACCCGCACCCGGTAGTCCCCGGCCAGATCGGATCCCGCCACCGTGATCTGGATCCCGCGGCGCGGATCCTTGAAGGTCTCGCCGGGGGTGAAGGGGGCGTCGGAGAGCTCGGCGTTGACGTTGGGGCTGCGGGTGCAGCCGCCGCTGTCGCGCTTGGAGTCGTAGACCGTGACCGGGCCCATGCCGGTGTCCACGTCGGCGTCGACCTTGTAGACCAGGATGCCCGGCCGGCAGACGGTCTCGTCGTTGCCCTCGCGGGTGCGCAGCTCCAGGGCGTAGCCGGTGCGGGTGCCGGTCGGGACGAAGATCAGCTTCGCGCCGCCCGGGCGGGCCAGCGGGGTCAGCGTGTACTCGGTCGTGCCGCGGCTCGCCGCGCAGCCGACCTGCGCGGCGTCCAGCCAGCCCAGCTTCCACTTGTGCCAGCCGAGCAGGTCGTTGTTGGCGCCCCAGTCCTCGCTCATGATGTCCCAGTGCCCGACCGAGCCGCCGCCCTCCTGGGTGTAGAGGTCGGGCAGGCCGAAGACATGGCCGTTCTCGTGGGGGAGCACGCGGTAGCCGGTCTGCGCGTAGGAGCCGGAGCCGTCGTCCTGGCGGGAGTAGACGAAGGAGGCGTTCGCCACCGGGACGCCGTCGGCGACCGGGGCGTCCATGTTCCCGGCGAACGTCACCGACAGGACGGTGTCCAGCGCGGAGGGGCCCGCGTTCGGGGTGACCAGCACATTCAGGAAGTCGTACGAGCGGAAGTCGACGTCCGGGTCGGCGGCGGTCACGATGTCCTGGACCAGGTCGCGGTAGCCGGGGTCGAAGGGCGCGCCGCGCTCTATGCCGTACGCCCGGAAGGACCTGGGCATGCGCAGCCAGTGCGTGATCGGGGTCTCGGGGCGGTAGTCGAGGCGGCCGTAGGAGGCGGCGGTGAACCACTCCTGCGTCTGCGGGAAGAACTCGTGGAAGCGGTCGAGCGCGGTGCCTTTGCCGGGCGCGTCCGAGAAGTCGACCATCAGGGTCAGGGCGCGGACCGTGCCGGTGGAGCGGGAGTAGCCGCCGGGGGTGGGCACGCCCTCCGACATCTGGACGGTGTGGCCGCCGCTGATCATGCAGGGGCCGAAGGCGGCGGAGCGGGCCAGGGCGACCGAGCCGGCGCCGGCCGTCGTGGAGCCGGCCGTGAGGTGCCCGGTGCCGGCCGAGGTGCTGACCGCGAGGGTCAGCGCGGTCACCGACGCGAGGGCGGCCACGCGGCGCGCGGATATCCGACGGCGGAGCGGCTGGGATCGCTCAGGCGGCATGCACGGGCCCTTCGTCCATGGCAGCCGCCGGTCTCTGGCTGCGCCCTTTCGATCACCCTGGGTCGCGGGTCGCGGGGGCGCGCGCTGGAGGAGCCCGAACGGAGGTTTCCGCCCGAAGGGCATGTGACTCAGGTCACAGGAAGTCTTCGTCAGGTCGGGAAATAACCGGGGATCGTTTCCCCGTTTAATCAGGCGTCCGAGCGAAACGGGGACTGCCTCCCCGGATCCCGGGATCCGGCCTCAGAACCCGATCGCAGAACCATCTACTTGAAGGAGTACGCCGTGACCGCCATGACGACCGCGAACCCCGTGCAGCGCAAGGTGCCCCGGCCACGAGCCGACGCCCTGCGCAACCGGGAGCGGATCGTCGCCGCCGCTCGCGAGATGTTCACGGAGTTCGGCCCCGACGTGCCGCTCGACGAGATCGCCCGCAGGGCAGGCGTGGGCAACGCCACGGTGTACCGCAACTTCCCCGACCGCGACGCGCTGGTCCGCGAGGTCGTCTGCTCCGTCATGGACCGGACGAACGAAGCGGCCGAGGCGGCGCTCGCGGAGAACGGGGACGCCTTCGAGGCGCTGGAGCGCTTCGTGCACACGGCCGCCGACGAGCGGGTCACCGCGCTGTGCCCGATGATCTCCAGCACCTTCGATCAGCACCACCCGGATTTGGTGGACGCGCGCGAGCGGTGCGAGGAGCTCATCGGAGAGATCATGAACCGCGCCAAGGCGGCCGGTCAGCTCCGCACCGACGTGGACGTCGGCGACATCATGGTGGCCGTCGCCCAGCTCAGCCGGCCCCTGGCCGGTACGGCGTGCTTCGACGTGGACCGCTTCGTCCACCGCCATCTCCAGCTGTTCCTGGACGGACTGCGGGCCCCGGCCCCCTCCGTGCTGCCGGGTACGGCGATGACCATGGAGGACCTGCGCAGGGTCTGACGACGACAACCGATCAGTCAGGAGTCACGGGGGAGTCTCAACACCGCGAAACGTTCTCCACAGCCGCACAACCGACTCAGTGCCGCGCCGCACCTTCCACAGCGCGTCCGGCACGCCACCGGCCGTCAACGACGAGGGCCGTTCAGGACCACAGTCTTCTTTTCCGTATTTTTTCCGTCCCGAAGTACCGAAGTGGGTACCCCCATGTCTGAAACAGCCACCAAGGCTAACGGCGTGCCGGCGACGTCCGGCGACGCCAACCGCTGGAAGGCGCTCGTCTTCATCGCGCTCGCCCAGCTGATGGTCGTGCTCGACGCGACCATCGTGAACATCGCCCTGCCCTCCGCCCAGCAGGACCTGGGCATATCCGACGGCAACCGGCAGTGGGTCGTCACGGCCTACGCCCTCGCCTTCGGCGGGCTCCTCCTCTTCGGCGGCCGGATCGCCGACCTCTGGGGCCGCAAGCGCGCCTTCGTCGTCGGTCTGACCGGTTTCGCCGCGGCCTCCGCGCTCGGCGGCGCCGCCACCAGCGGCGCCATGATGTTTGGCGCCCGCGCCCTCCAGGGTGTCTTCGGCGCCCTGCTCGCCCCGGCCGCGCTCTCCCTGCTCGCCGTGATGTTCACGGACGCCAAGGAGCGCGCCAAGGCCTTCGGTATCTACGGTGCGATCGCCGGTGGCGGTGGCGCCGTCGGCTTCATCCTCGGCGGTGTGCTGACCGAGTACCTGGACTGGCGCTGGACGTTCTTCGTGAACATCCCCTTCGCCATCGTCGCCGCGCTCGGCGCGTACTTCGTCATCCGTGAGCCCGAGGGCGGCCGCAACCGCAACCCGCTCGACATCCCGGGCGTGCTGCTCTCCACCCTCGGTCTGGTCTCGCTGGTCTACGGCTTCACCCGCGCCGAGTCCAACGGCTGGGGCGACTCCTCGACCGTCGGCCTGTTCATCGCGTCCGCGGTCCTGCTGGTCTCGTTCGTGGTCGTCGAGGCCAAGGTCAAGGCCCCGCTGCTGCCGCTGCGCGTGATCACCGACCGCAACCGCGGCGGGATCTACCTCTCGCTCGGCATCGCCATCATCGCGATGTTCGGCACGTTCCTGTTCCTGACCTACTACCTGCAGGTCGTGAAGGGCTTCACGCCGATCAAGACCGGCTTCGCCTTCCTGCCGATGATCGTCGGCATGATGGTCGGCTCGACCCAGATCGGCACCCGCCTGATGACCCGCCTGCCGGCCCGCCTGCTCATGGGCCCCGGCTTCCTGGTCGCCGCGGTCGGCATGCTCCTGATGACGCAGCTGGAGATCGGGTCCTCGTACGCCTCGATCATCCTGCCCGGCATGCTGCTGCTCGGTCTCGGCATGGGTACGGCGTTCATGCCCGCCATGTCCCTGGCCACCCTGGGCGTCGAGCCCCGGGACGCCGGTGTCGCCTCCGCGATGGTCAACACCTCGCAGCAGGTGGGCGGCGCGATCGGCACGGCCCTGCTGAACACGATCGCCGCGTCCGCGACGACCGCGTACATCAAGGACCACATCGCCGGCGCGGGTACCTCCAAGACCCAGCAGCAGCTCGTCGCGCTGCAGGGCCAGGTGCACGGCTACACCAACGCCATCTGGTTCGCTGTCGGCATGCTGGTGCTGGCCGCGGTGATCGTCTCGGTCCTGGTCACCGCCGGCAAGCAGGGCGGCGGCCCGGTCGCCACCGGTGACGCGGTGGAGGACGAGCTGGCGGTGCCGGTGATCGCCCACTGACGGCGGCCACCCAGGTACCCCTTCGGAAAACTCGTACGTGCGGGGAAGGGGACGCCCCGCACGTACAACCCGGCGGACCTGTCCGGCATGCTGAGCGAGCGGCTCAGCGCAGCCAGGGCAGGTCCGCACCCGCTTCCTTGGGCTGAAGGCCCTCGGCGACGATCTCCATGATGTCGCCGAGGGCCTTCTGCTGCTCGGGGCTCAGCCGCTCGAACACTGCCTGCCGTACGGCCGCCACATGGCCCGGCGCGTTGCGCCCGAGCACCTCGAAACCCTGGTCGGTCAGCACCGCGAACTGGCCCCGTTTGTCCGAGGGACAGTCCTCGCGCCGTACCCAGTCGCTCTTCTCCAGCCGGGCGATCGCGTGCGAGAGCCGGGAGCGGGTGATCTTCGCCATCCTGGCCAGCTCGGTCATCCGCAGCCGCCGCCCCGGCGCCTCGGCGAGCACCACGAGCAGCCCGTAGTAGATGTGCGGCATGCCCGCGTCCCGCTGGAGCTGACGGTCGAGATGGTCTTCGAGGAGCGTGGACGCCTGCATGTAGGCGCGCCAGACACGCTGCTCCTCGGCGGTCAGCCAGCGGGGTTCTTCCGAGTTCATGCACTCCACTGTACGAGAACTCTCCTTGAAGGTTAAACAAATGAGGCGTAACCTCTTCTCGTAGAAGTTGAGAGTTCAAGCATGGGGAGTGACCGTCATGTCCACCGCCGCACCGGAGCGCATGCCCGCCCTCTACCTCAGCCACGGCGCCCCGCCCCTCGCGGACGACCCGATCTGGCCCGGCGAACTCGCCGCCTGGTCCGCCGACCTGCCCCGCCCCAAGGCGATCCTGATGGTCTCCGCCCACTGGGAGGAGGCCCCCCTCGCCCTCGGCGCGGTCGACCCGGTCCCGCTCGTCCACGACTTCTGGGGCTTCCCCGAGCACTACTACCAGGTCCGCTACGACGCTCCCGGCGCCCCCGAACTCGCCGAGTCCGTACGGAAGTTGCTGCGCGCCCCCGGTATCCCCGTGCAGGACGTCCCGGACCGCGGCCTCGACCACGGGGCGTACGTCCCGCTCGTCGAGATGTTCCCGGCCGCCGACATCCCGGTCCTCCAGGTCTCCATGCCGACCCTCGACCCGGTGAAGCTGATGGAGATCGGCCGCAGGCTCGCGCCCCTGCGCGACGAGGGCGTCCTGATCGTCGGCTCCGGCTTCTTCACCCACAACCTGGCCGCGCTGCGGCACACCGGCGGGGGAGTGCCCACCTGGTCCTCCGAGTTCGACGACTGGGGCCGGCGGGCGCTGGAGACGCGGGACTGGGACGGGCTGCTGGACTTCCTGCACAAGGCCCCGGCCGGCCGCTACGCCCACCCGCGCACCGAGCACTTCGCCCCGCTCTTCGTCACCATGGGCGCGGCCGAGGTGACCGGCGAGCTGGACGCGCAGAGGTCGGTGATCGACGGGTTCTGGATGGGGATGGCGAAGCGGTCGGTGCAGTTCGGCTGAGGCGCGGCCGTCCGGTACTTACAGCTCCTTCTCGTACCAGGCGACGTCCCAGTAGCGGCCGAACTTGCGGCCCACCTCCCGGTAGGTGCCGACGTACCGGAACCCGAAGCGTTCATGCAGCCGCGTGGACGCTTCGTTGGGCTGTGCGATGCCCGCGTAGGCGCGGTGCAGGTCCTCGGCCGCCAGGGACTCGAAGAGGGCCTTGTAGAGCAGCGTGCCGATACCGCGGCGGCCCGCGCGCGGGGCGACGTAGACCGTGACCTCCACCGAGGTCGAGTAGGCGGGCTTCGCACGGTAAGGGCCGGATGTGGCGTAGCCCAGAATCTCCTGTGTGTCCGCATCTACGGCAACCTTCAGCCGGTGCGGGCCGTCTTCAGGATGGGAGAGCAACCAAGGGCGGCGCTCTTCCGGAGTGAAGGCAGCGGTATCGAATGTGATGGGCGTCTCACGAACGTAGTGGTTGTAGATGTCGGTGAGGGCTTCGAGGTCTCCCTCGACTCCCGCCCTGACCTGCACTTCTGTACGTTCCGACGACACCGGACCACCTCCGTGGCGGCACAGGGTACTGCATGATCAGAAAAATCGGGGGGCAGGTTGGGAATTCTGTCCGGATTCCAGTCGTTGTTTCCTTCGGATGCAGGGCACCCGAGAAAGGTGCTGAGAGGCACTCGACGGTGAGTGCCGGTGTCCGACAGACCACCCGCCAGCCACCATCGCAAGGGAGCTCGCATGGCAACCCGTGCCGTCGCCCGTCGTAAGTCCGCCTCTGGCGAGACGGCCGACAGGGCAAGCAGTGTTCGCGCCCACGCCGGCGAGATCGCCGACCGTGACCTGGTAGGCATGTACCTCGACGAGATCGCGCGCACACCGCTGCTCGACGCCGCCAAGGAGGTCGAGCTGTCTCAGATCATCGAGGCGGGTGTGTTCGCGCGACAGGTTCTCGAGGGATACGAGGATTCGCAGGCCGAGGCCAGCCGCGAGGAGTTGCAGGCCCTGGTCGACGAGGGAGAGCGCGCCAAGGACGTCTTCATCCGCTCCAACCTCCGCCTGGTCGTGGCCGTGGCCCGTCGCTACCCGCGCAGCGGCCTGCCCCTGCTGGACCTGGTCCAGGAGGGCAACGCGGGCCTGGTGCGCGCGGTGGAGAAGTTCGACTACCGCAAGGGCTTCAAGTTCTCGACGTACGCGACCTGGTGGATCCGCCAGGCGATCACCCGCTCCATCGCCGACCAGTCCCGCACCATCCGGCTCCCCGTCCACCTGGTGGAGGAGCTCGGCCGGATCCGCCGCGTCCAGCGCGAGTTCAACCGCGAGCACGGCCGCGACCCGGAGCCCGCCGAGATCGCCGCCGAGCTGGCGTCCACGCCGGAGCGTGTCGTCGACGTCCTGGACTGGGCCCGCGACCCGGTCTCGCTGAACATGGCGGTGGACGACGAGGGCGAGACCCAGTTCGGCGACCTGCTGGAGGACACCTCCGCGGTCTCCCCCGAGCAGTCCGTCCTGACCCTGCTGCGCAGCGAGGAGCTGGACGACCTGATCGGCCGCCTTGACCCGCGCACGGCGTCCATCATCAAGATGCGCTACGGCATCGACGACGGCCGTGAGCGGACGCTGACCGAGGTCGGCAAGGAGCACGGTCTGACACGTGAGCGCATCCGTCAGATCGAGAAGCACGCACTGCTGGAACTGAAGAAGCTGGCCCGCGACACCGGCTTCGAAGCGGCGGCGTAGGCGGCACGGAGGAGCGCACGTCACCCGGCAGATGCCAGTGGCGTACGACAGCCTCCACCGCGTACGCCGGGTGGCGGAACACCGGCGCAAACATGGCCGTGTTCCGCCGCTTCAAGCCTCCGGGCCCTGGGAACAAGACTTCAGGGCCCAGGAGTTCGGGTCAGGGGACACCGTCCCCGCGACCCCCTTGGACCACGTCCCGACGCACTCCCCCCCGGCGCCGGGACCTTCCCTGAGCCGGGCTTCGGCGCCCTCCCCCCGGGCGCCGGAGCCCGGCTCTTTTTTGCCGTCCGCCGCCGTCCGCTTTTGTCACCCGTCGCGGGGCAGGGCAGAGTGGATGGCGGGGCACCCCGAACCTGAACCCCGGGGTGGCCCGCCGAATGGCAGATTGTGCCACATGGGCATAGCCTGCCGGGGTGAGCAGCTCCACCCCCGCACAGCAGTCCCGCGCGTCCTCGCTGACCGAACGGCGCAAAGCCGCGACCAGGATGGAGATCGCGCGGGCCGCGGCCGGACTGTTCGTACGACACGGACTGCGCGCGACCCGGGCCGAGGACATCGCCCAGGCGGCCGGTATCGCCCCGCGCACCTTCTACCGCTACTTCGCCTCCAAGGAAGAAGCCGTCGCCCCGCTCTACGCGGCGGGCGCCGAGCGCTGGGGCGAGGCGCTGCGCGCGGCCCCCGCCGACCTCTCCGTGCCCGAGGCGCTGGAACACGCGGTACGCCACACCCTGACCCCGGGCGTCGGCGTCTCCGCGGCCTCCTGGGAACTGGTCCGCACCCTCATCCGCCTCACCGACACGAGCCCCGCCCTGCGCAAGGTGTGGGCGGAGGTCTCGCACGACGCGGAGGGAAGACTGGGGGAGGTGCTGGCGGGGCGGCTGGGGATGTTCCCGGCATGGGGTCCCGACGGGGATCCGGTGCGGGGTGAGGGGGGTCCGGTACGGGGTGACGGGGGTCCGGTGCGGGGTGGCGGGGATCCGGGTCGCGGCGCGGACAACGTTGGCAGCGGCCCCGCCCAGGCTCCCGGCCTGCGCTTCGCGGCCGCCGTGGCCAGCGCCGCCGTACGGGTCGCGGTCGAGGGCTGGGCCGCCGGCGAGGCACCCGCGTCGGGGCCGAAGGGACCGGCCGCGATGGCGCTACGGAACCTGGAGGCGCTGCGGGACTTCCCGTGGGCGGACGTGGCGAGGGCGTAGGCCGGCGGCGCGGGGTCCGTGGCTCGGCGGGCGCCGGCGACTTCGGTCGGGCAGGACGGCGATCACAGTCGGGCAGGACGGTGACCTCCGCTGAGCAGGGCGGCGACCTTCTCTGGGCGGGGCGGCGATCACAGCCGGGCAGGGCGGCGACCTCCGCTGGCGGGGACGGCGATCACAGCCGGGTAAGACGGCGACCTCCGCCGGGCAGGACGGCGACCTCCGCTGGGCAGGGTGGCGACCACAGCCGGGCAGGACGGTGACCTCCGCTGGGCAGGGTGGTGGCCTCGGCTGACTCGGGTGGCGGCCTCAGCCGCCCGCCGCTCGAGTCAGCCGGCCACCCAACTCCCGTACGCACTCCGCCAGTTCCGCCGGTTCCTGGACCGTGAACTCGAAGCCCAGCAGGGCGAGCCGGACCGCCAGCCATTCCTTCTTGTCGCCGACCGCGGCGCGCAGCCGGCAGCTGTCGGCGGTGAGGGGTTCGGGCGTGCCCAGCCAACTCGGGAGGTGGGCCGCGACGGACTCGGCGGAGGCGGCGAACGTGACCTCGAAGTCGTACGACTCGTGCTGTCGCTGCATCGAGCGCCGCAGGTACTCCGCCGCGCTCCCCGTGGGCAGCTCCCGCGGAGCGAAGCGCGCGCCGGTCGCGAAGGGGTCGGCGACCCGGTCGACGCGGAAGGTGCGCCAGTCGGCGCGGTCGAGGTCGTAGGCGACGAGGTACCAGCGGCGGCCGGTCGAGACCAGGCGGTAGGGCTCGGTGAGGCGGCGCGACTCGGTACCGTCGGCCGCGCGGTAGGCGAACCGCAGACGCTCGTGCCCGGCCACCGTCGAGGCCATCACGGTCAGCGTCTCGGGTGCGATGCTCGCGCCGTCGCCACTGGTCAGCGGGGTGGTCGCGGCCTGGAGGGTGGAGACGCGGTGACGCAGCCGGGAGGGCAGCACCTGCTCCAGCTTCGCGAGGGCGCGTACGGAGGCCTCGTCGACGCCCTCCAGCGCGTGTCCCGCGCCCGCGCGCAGGCCGACGGCGATGGCCACCGCCTCCTCGTCGTCGAGGACGAGCGGGGGCATCGCCTTGCCCGCGACGAGCCGGTAGCCGCCGTCCGAGCCCAGGGAGGCCTCGACCGGGTAGCCCAGCTCGCGCAGGCGGTCGATGTCGCGGCGGATCGTGCGGCGCGAGACGCCGAGCCGGTCGGCAAGTTCGCCGCCGGGCCACTCGCGGGGCGTCTGGAGGAGGGAGAGGAGTTGAAGGAGCCGGGCCGGGGTGTCCGTCGTCATGAGTTCGAGGATGCCGTAGAACTAGGACACGATCTGACCTAGTGGCCTTCTAAGTTCGTTCCATGACCTCAACGGAGACCACCCCTCTCAGCGTCCAGCCGGCGGTGACGGCAGTACCGGACGACGATGTGCAGCCCGCCCCGGGCGACCGGCGGCGCTGGTTCGCGCTCGCCATCGTGATGACCGCGGCCTTCATGGACCTCGTCGACGTCACGATCGTCAATGTCGCGATCCCGTCGATCCAGCGGGACGCGGGCGCGTCCTTCAGCCAGATCCAGTGGATCACCGCGGGGTACGCGCTCGCGTTCGCCGCGGGACTGATCACGGGCGGCCGGCTCGGTGACATCCACGGCCGCAAGCGGCTGTTCCTCATCGGCATCGGCGGTTTCACGCTCGCCTCCGCGCTGTGCGGCTTCGCCGCGAACCCGGAGATGCTGGTCGCATCGAGGATCCTCCAGGGCGGGATGGCGGCGCTGATGGTGCCGCAGGTGCTGTCGATCGTGCACGCGACCTTCCCGGCGCACGAACGGGGCAAGGTGTTCGGTCTGTTCGGCGCGATCGTCGGACTCGGCGCGGTCTCGGGCCCGCTGCTCGGCGCCCTGCTGACGGAGTGGAACCTCTTCGGCCTCGAATGGCGCCCGATCTTCCTGATCAACCTGCCCGTCGGCATCGCGGGCCTGATCCTCGGCAGCCGCTTCATCACCGAGTCGAAGGCCCCGCGCGCGCTGAAGCTGGACCTGGTGGGCGTCGCCCTGGTCACGCTCGGCCTGCTGATGCTGCTCTACCCGCTCACCCGCGGCGAGGAACTGGGCTGGCCCGCCTGGGGGTTCGTGTCGATGTCCGGCTCGGTCGGCGTCTTCTGGGGGCTGGTGGCGTACGAGAAGAAGAAGGCGGTACGGGACGGCTCCCCGCTCGTCGAACTCTCCCTGTTCAAGGTGAAGAGCTTCGCGGCCGGCATCGCCGTGCAGACCGTCTTCGGCGTCGGTCTCGGCATCTTCTTCCTCGTCTGGACGCTGTACATGCAGATCGGCCTGGGCTGGAGCCCGCTGCGGGCGGGGCTGACCGGAGTGCCGTTCTCGATCGCGGTGTCGGTGGCGGCCGGGATGTCGGTACAGAAGCTGGTGCCGCGGGTCGGCGGGCGCAACGTCCTCCAGGCCGGTGCGCTGGTGATGGCCGCGGGCGTGCTGCTGTACCTCTGGGAGTCCGAGCGGTACGGACTGGCCATCGCCTCCTGGCAGATGGCGCTCCCGCTGGTCGTGATGGGCGCCGGCATGGGCCTGATCTTCGCCCCGCTGACCGATACGATCCTCTCCGAGGTGCCGCGCGAGCACGCCGGTTCGGCGTCCGGGCTCATCAACACCGTTCAGCAGATGGGCAATGCGCTCGGGCTCGGGCTGGTCTCGGTGGTCTTCTTCGGCACGATGGACGACCACCTCACGCCGGAGCGGGTGGGACCGGCGTTCGTGGACGCGTTCCAGGGGGCGCTGGGGTGGGTGGCCGGCGTGATGGGGCTGATCTTCCTGCTGATGTTCGCGTTGCCGGGGCGGGGCGCCAAGAAGGAGGCGCTCTGACCGCCCCGCACGCTTGTTCACTAGTCGACATTTGACGGTGTGTGAGGGCGAACTGCGGATTCCCGTACGGGGATCCGCAGTTCGCGTGGAAACACCGTATTCTCCGTCGACTCGGAGTCGACTCGGATTACCTCTCGAAAAGAAATCCATGAGTCGGTGGCGGGGTCAATTGGACGAGTGGGGGCGATCCGCACCCGCAGAGCCCGGCGGGTGTGTTTCTGGCCGTCGCGGGCGTCGGGTGAGCGGGGGTGTGGTGGCCGAATCTGTTGACTCTTGATCGGTGGACGCCATTTGATAACGCTGTCACGGCCCTGTGAGCTCGGGGTCTTCTCGCCCCTGCATGGATAAAGGGGGTAAAACGTGCGGCGGGATGGGATGGGGTGTCGGCATGTGCGGGGTGCCGTGGTGTCCGTAACGAACCCCCGCGGGCGGGGGTTTCGGCTGGCCGTCCGGTGGCGGGGGCGGACTGCCGCCTGACGGGGAGTGACCAAAAGGCCGTCCGTGGTGTTTACTGGGCAGCGGTCTGATCCCTGGTGGGTCCGGACCTTTCCGGGAGGTCCTGGGGGTGGTGCCCCGGGGCCTCTCGTTTTTGCTTTCGGTTTGCGTGGACGTCATATGCGGCTCACCCGGGAAGGGTTCTGTCGGACCCGTGGGGGTGTGTCGATAACCGGGATCGGCAATTGAGTAAAAGGACTCCGGCTTTCCTGTCCGGATTGCGCGTGATCTTCTGTAACAAAACCCCGTGGCGAGGGGGTCCGCGCCATGATCGATATCTGCCGACGCGCCTCGGAATACACGACTGGCTCTGCACTCGCGGCGAGGGGTAGCTTTATCTCGCTCAACTGTCTCCACCCGCCCGGCCTCACCACCCGGGCGCTGTCGCACCTCTCGGAGAGGGAGCAGGACCCACCACCCGGAACCCCGCTGACCAGTGAGGTTCCAGAGCGCCAACAGAACAGGGATCAACGTCAATGCGCACCGTCAACGACGACGGCGTCATTCCGCCGTCGGGCCGCGGGCACCGCGGTACCTCACCCGTGACACACCGTCACCACAGCGCGCGGCAGGGCGTGTTCGCCGGGACGCGCGCTGCCACGGGCGCCGGAGCGGGGGAGTGAGTCGGGGAGTGAGCATGCCCGCGACCGTCGACACCTCCCGGCCGACCGGCCTCCTCTTAGGCCACGAGGACAAGCCGGAGGGAAGCTTCCTGCAACGCCTGCCCGCCGAGGACTGGCAGACCCTGCTCCAGGCCGGACTGCGCGGCCTCGTCTTCGGCCGGGACGAACTCCTGCCGCTGGGCCCTGACGGCCGGGACGTCTACATCATCTGGGAGGGCGTCGTACGGCAGGACCGCTTCCCGCTGGGGGAAGGGGAAAACGTTCCCACCGTCACCCGGTTCCGGGGCGGCGGCCAGCTGGTCGGCGAGGCCAAGCTCATCACCCCCGGCTCCGGTGTCCGCACCAAGTGCCTGACCAGAACCGTGGCCATACCCTGCCGCGCCCGCCACTTCAACATCCTGATGCGCAGGCGCCCCGAGATCCAACTCGCCCTCCTGTGCAGCCTGGAGGACCGCAGCCGCAGCGACGAACTCGTCTACGCCATGGCCACCCGGCCGCCCCTGGAGCGCATCGGCCGACTGCTGGCGCACCTCGCCGACACCGCGGGCGTCCCCGACCCGCGTACGGGCTGGACCGTCATCAGCGGCCCGGGCCAGAAGGACATCGCCGCCGCCCTCCAGATCGCCATGTCCACCGTGGAGAACGCGATCCGGACCCTGCGCTACCACGGCGCCATCGAGGCGCGGTACCGCCAGTTCATCGTCCACGACGTGGACGCGCTGCGTCAGTTCGCCGCCGGGGCCGACCCGGCGGGCGGGAGCTGACCCCGCCACCGGAAGCAGAGGGTGTCGTGGGGGCCGACCCTTGCCGATCCGCGCCGACCCGCGCCGATCCCCGCCGATCCCCGCCGACCCGCGCCGATCTGCGCCGCCCCTCGCCGCCCCGAGCCGGAGCCGTGCCCGTTTACGTCTGAGTCATGTCCGAACCCGTTTACTTTCCGGAAATCCGGGCGTAGCCTCCGAGTGAAACCACAAGTTCGGGCATTGATCGGACACGGTCAGGCACTCAGTCGGAGGCGAACGGACATGTACGCACCGGAGCGGCAGCAGGAGATCCTCCGGCTCGCCCGTGACGGCGGCCGGGTCGACGTCGTGTCGCTGGCCGAGGAGTTCCAGGTGACGGCGGAGACGATCCGCCGGGACCTGAAGGCCCTCGACCGCGCCGGACTGCTCCGCCGTGTGCACGGCGGTGCCATACCGGCGGGGCGTCTCGACTTCGAGCCCGACCTCGCCGAGCGCGAGAGCACGGCGGCCGACGAGAAGGACCGCCTCGCGAAGGCCGCCGTCGCGGAACTGCCCGGCGAGGGCACGCTGATCCTCGACGCCGGTTCGACCGTGGCGCGGCTGGCCGCCGGCATCCCGCTGGAGGCCTCCCTCACCGTCGTCACGCACAGCCTGCCGATCGCCGCGCGCCTCGCGGACCACCCCGGCATCCAGCTCCACCTCGTCGGGGGGCGCGTGCGCCACCGTACGCGCGCCGCTGTGGACGCCTGGGCGCTGCGGGCGTACGGCGAGATCCGGGCGGACGTCCTGTTCGTGGCGGCCAACGGCTTCTCCGCCGACCACGGCCTGACCACCCCCGACCTCGCCGAGGCCGCGGTCAAGCGCGCGGCGATCGCCGCCGCCCGGCGCGTGGTGCTGCTCGCCGACTCCTCCAAGTACGGCCAGGAGCACTTCGCCCGCTTCGGCGACCTGAGCGACGTGGACCTGCTGATCACCGACAGCGGGCTGAGCCCGGAAGACGCCGCCGACATCGAGCGCGGTGGTACGGAAGTAGTGCGCGCATGATTCTGACGGTCACCCCCAACCCGTCCCTGGACCGCACGTACGAAGTCCCCTCGCTGGACCGTGGCGAGGTCATACGCGCCACCGGTGAACGTATGGACCCGGGTGGCAAGGGCGTCAACGTCTCGCGCGCCGTCGCGGCCGCGGGCCGGCGCACGGTCGCCGTCCTGCCCCTGGGTGGTGCGCCGGGCGCGCTCGTCGCCGACCTGCTCGACGCGCAGGGCATCGAGGTCGCGCCGGTCCCCGTCGCGGGCGCCACCCGCTCGAACATCGCGCTCGCGGAGGCGGACGGGGTGCTCACGAAGATCAACGCGCCGGGGCCCGAACTGTCCGCGGAGGAGCAGGAGTTGCTCCTGGAGACGGTCCGCGCGCAGTCGCGCGACGCGGACTGGATCGCCTGCTGCGGCAGCCTCCCGCGAGGGCTCGCGCCCGCCTGGTACGCCGATGTCGTCGCGCGGGCGCACGCCGGCGGCGCGCGGATCGCCCTGGACACCTCGGGGCCCGCGCTCCTCGCGGCGCTGCGCGAGCGGCCCGACGTGGTGAAGCCGAACGCCGAGGAACTCGCCGAGGCCGTCGGGCGCCCGCTGGCCACGGTGGGCGACGCGATGAAGGCGGCCGAGGAGTTGCGCGAGATGGGCGCACGCGCCGTGCTCGCGAGCCTGGGCGCCGACGGGCAGTTGCTCGTGGACGACTCGGGCGCCTGGTTCGGCAGCGCGCGCGTGGACGTCGTACGCAGCAATGTGGGCGCGGGCGACTCCTCGCTCGCCGGTTTCCTCATCGCCGGCGGCAGCGGCCCCGAGGCCCTCGCCTCCGCGGTCGCGCACGGCGCGGCGGCCGTCCAGCTGCCGGGCAGCGTGATGCCGTCCCCGGGCGACCTGGACCCGGCCGCGGTGACCGTGACGGCGGAGGTTCCCGCGGATCGCGTACTGAGGGAGCCGGTGTCATGAACGCTGCCATGAACCTTCGTACGGCTCCTCGCGACTGTCCTCGCCCCGTTCGGCGCGGTCCTCGTCGCGCCCCTGTGCGACCGGTCCCCGGGCGGCGAGGCGATCCCTTACTCACCGCCCCCGGTCTCCCCCACTCCCCGCTCCCCACAACCCCCCGCACCGCCCCCGTCCCCATACGCGCCCACTCCACTCCCCGGGCGATACGCGAGCGAAGGAGCCCGCGATGAGCGACCTCATCACCGCGGACCTGGTCGACCTCGACCTGTCCGCCGATACCAAGGAAGCCGCGGCACGCGCCCTGGCCGAGCGCATGGTGACCCTGGGCCGGGTGACCGACCTGGAGGGTTTCCTCGCCGACGTCGCCGCGCGTGAGGCGCAGATGCCGACCGGTCTCGACGGCGGCATCGGCATCCCGCACTGCCGCAGCGAGTACGTCACCGAACCGACCCTCGGCTTCGGACGCAGCGCGGCCGGGATCGACTTCGGCGCCCCGGACGGCCCCGCCGACCTGATCTTCCTCATCGCCGCGCCCGCCGGCGCCGACGACGCCCACCTGACGATCCTGTCCTCGCTGGCCCGGCAGCTGATGAACACCGAGTTCACCGACGCGCTGCGGTCGGCGGGCGACGCGGAGGCGGCCGCGGCGCTGATCCGCGGGGACGAGCCCGAGGCCCGGTCCGAGGCCGAGCCCGAGGGCGGCACAGACTCCGTGGCGGCGTCGGTGGCGGCCTCCGCCGACGCCGCCACGGACAGCACACCACCGGCGTCCGACGACGAACGCCCCTTCCGGGTCGTCGCCGTCACCTCCTGCCCGACCGGCATCGCCCATACGTACATGGCGGCCGAGTCCCTGGAGAACGCGGGCCGCGAGGCGGGCATCGAACTCGTCGTCGAGCCGCAGGGCTCGGCCGGCTTCACCCGCCTCGACCCGGCGGTGATCGCGGCGGCGGACGGCGTGATCTTCGCCCACGACGTGCCCGTACGGGAGAAGGAACGCTTCGCCGGCAAGCCGACCGTCGACGTCGGTGTGAAGGCGGGCATCAGCCGCCCCGGCGAGCTGATCTCCGAGGTGCGCGCGAAGGCGGAACGCGGTGAGGTGACGGCCGGTTCGGGCGCCGCGACCCCCGTCGAACGCGGCGGCGACGCGGGCGAGGGCTACGGCTCCAAGCTCCGCAAGTGGCTGATGTCCGGCGTCAGTTACATGGTCCCGTTCGTCGCGGCGGGCGGTCTGCTGATCGCTCTCGGGTTCGCGATCGGCGGCTGGGAGGTCAACAAGGCACCGTCGGTCATGGACCACTTCGCGTGGACCCAGGTGGACAGCTGGGGCGCGCTGCTGTTCCAGATCGGCGGCGTGGCCTTCCAGTTCCTCGTCCCGGTCCTGGCCGGCTACATCGCCTACGGCATGGCCGACCGACCCGGTCTCGTGCCCGGCTTCGTCGGCGGCGCGATCTCCCTCACCATCAACGCGGGCTTCCTCGGCGGTCTGGCCGCCGGTCTGATCGCCGGTGGCGTGGTGATGGCCATCCAGAAGGTCAAGATTCCCGCGGCGGTGCGCGGCATCATGCCGGTCGTGGTGATTCCGCTGATCTCCTCGGCGATCGTCGGCTTCCTGATGTTCGTGGTGATCGGCAAGCCGATCGCCGAGGCCCAGAAGGGGATGACCGACTGGCTGAACGGCCTGTCCGGCGCCAACGCCGTCCTGCTCGGCGCCCTGCTCGGCCTGATGATGTGCTTCGACCTCGGCGGCCCGGTCAACAAGGTCGCGTACACCTTCGCCACCGCGGGCATCGCGGTCGCGAGCCCCAGCGACTCCGCGATGAAGATCATGGCCGCGGTGATGGCCGCGGGTATGGTCCCGCCGCTGGCCATGGCCCTGGCGACGACCGTGCGCGCGAAGCTCTTCACCCCGACCGAGCGCGAGAACGGCAAGGCCGCCTGGGTTCTCGGCGCCTCCTTCATCTCCGAGGGCGCGATCCCGTTCGCCGCGGCCGACCCGCTGCGCGTGATCCCCGCGTCCATGGCGGGCGGCGCGGTCACCGGCGCCCTGTCGATGGCCTTCGACGCCACGCTGCGCGCCCCGCACGGCGGCGTCTTCGTGGTCCCGCTGATCGGCAACCCGTTCCTCTTCCTGATCGCCCTCGCGGCGGGCGTGTGTGTCACGACCGCCCTGGTGGTCGTCCTGAAGGGCATGCGCAAGCCGGCCCCGGGAGCCGTGGCGACGGGCGCCCCGGACGGCAAGGCCGCGCCGGCGGCGGAGAAGAAGCAGCCGGTGGCGGCGTGACCCGCTAAGGGGCAACTGCGCCATCTGCGAGATACATCACGGTCCGGGACCAAAGTCCCGGACCGTGTTGTCTACTGGGGCCCATGGCCGATGAGAGCGTCTCGATCCTCCAGTCACTGGGCGTGGCCCTGCTCGCCTTCGCCACGGTCGTCTGGCTGATCGGCCTGGGCCGCCTGCTGCGCCGCGCCCGCTCCGGCGCCGCCCTCTGGCGCACCGACCCCACCCTGCACGCGCTCCCGCACCAACGCCGAACGGCCCCCCACCTGGAGTCGGTCGAACTGACCCCGGCGGAGAAGGCCGCGTTCGCCGGTCTCGTACGACAGCTCAGCAACGGCGGTTGAGGCCGCCGGCGGGCACTGGGGCGCGGGTCAGGAGACCTGCGCCGCCCGCCGCTCGATCGCGTCGCGGGCCGCGTCCTCGGTGACGTACACCTCGCACATGTGCCGCCCGTCCGGCGTCGCCGTGTGCTCGACCTCCCACAGGGAGACCTCCGCGCCGTCGCACAGCAGGAACGCGTGCTCGTAGAGCGCGAAGCACAACCCGGCGCGCACCGTGCGGCACGGGCGCCCGAAGGCCTGGGTGATCTGGTGCGCGCACGCCATGGTGAGCAGGTCGGCGGTGTCCGCGTCCGGCCGGTCGGTGTTCTCCGCGCGGCGCAGGAGCCGGCGCGCGTGATCCGCCGAGTCGTCCGGCACGTACGCGTGCCGCGGCGTGGGGACCGGCGACAACTGCACCGTCACCGGCAGTTCGAAGTCCGGGGCGTCCGGCGGCAGCGGCAGGCGCGCGGTGGCGGCCCGCAGCTCCTCCTCGTCCACGTACACCTCGTGCTGCGCGGTGTTGTCCGGCGCGGTGTTGTGCACGAGCTCCCAGAGGGTGAGCGCCGAGCCGTCGGCCAGCAGCCAGGTGTGCCGGTACGTCTCGCGGTGCAGGCCGGCGCTGTGGTGCGCGGAGTGCAGTGAACTGTCGTGCGCCAGCGCGCAGTCGAGCCGCCGTATGGTCTCGTCCGGCAGTTCGAAGGAGTTCAGGGCACGGCCGAGGAGCCGTTCGAGATGCTCCTCCGGAGACTCGAACGACTCGGGTGGTTCGTACGCTGCCGTCTCGTACGGAACGCTCAAGGTTTCTCCCGGCGTTGCTGCATGTCACCTTGTGGGTGCATACCGTAGCCCCTCGGTCGGACATCATGTCCGGGAACCGAGAAAACGTACGTCCACAAAACGCGCGGGCCGTGCGGGGAGTTCCCGCACGGCCCGAAGATCCGTCAAAACCCGCCGGTCAGGCGGCACTTCCGGCGGTCCACTCGCTCCACGGCAGGTTCCAGCCGTTGAGTCCGTTGTCCGGCGAGACGGTCTTGTCGGGGGAGTTCTTCACGATCACTACGTCCCCGATGAGCGAATTGTCGTAGAACCACTTGGCGTTCGTCGCGCCTTGCGCGCCCTGCACGTCCGCGAGCCCGACACAGCCGTGGCTGGTGCCCGTCCGGCCGAAGGGCGGGTTGCCCTTGTCGTACCAGTAGTTGCCGTGGATGAACGTCCCCGACGAGGTCAGTCGCATCGCGTGCGGCACGTCCGGGATGTCGTACTCACCGCCGAGCCCGACCGTCCGGCTGTTCATCCGCGTCTGCGTGAACTTCTCGGAGATCACCATCTGCCCGTTGTACGTCGTGTGCTCCGGGCTGCCCGACGAGATCGGGACCGACTTGAGGGTCTGGCCATTGCGTACGACCGTCATGGTCTGTGTGTTGACGTCGACCGTGGAGACCTGCGAGCGCCCGATGGTGAAGGTGACGGTCTTCTTCTGCACCCCGTAGACACCGTTCGCGCCCTGCACGCCGTCCAGGTCGATCTTCATCGTGACCTTGGAGCCGGCCTTCCAGTACTCCTCGGGCCGGAAGTCGAGCCGCTGCGCCCCGAACCAGTGCCCTTCGACCTGCTGTCCGCTGGTCGAGGTGACCGTGATGTGCGACTGCACGGCCTTCGTGTCGCTGATCGCCTTGTCGAAGGTGAACGACACCGGCATCCCGACACCGACCGTGGTCCCGTTGTCCGGCGTGTACGTCCCGATGAAGCTGTTGGCCGAAGAGACCGTCGTGAAGATCGAGTTGGCCGCGGAGGTCTTGCCGCTCGCGTCCTTCGCGGTCGCCGATATCTCGTACTTCGTCCCGCGCTCCAACTGCTCCTTCGGCTTCCAACTGCCGCCGTTCGCCGACAGCAAGCCGTCGACGGCCTGCCCCGACCCCGCGACCGTCATCTTCACGGCGGCCAATTTGCCCCCGCTGACCTTCACTCCGGTCGTGTTGATCGACGCGTTGGTCGAGCCGTCCTTCGCCGAGATGACGATCTTCGCGACGGACGTCCTGACCGCCGTGTCACCGTTCTTGCCACCGCTCCCGGCGTTGGTGTCGGCATTGGCGTCGCCACCGCAGCCGCTGAGGGTGAGGGTGCCGACCACCAGGGCGGCGATGGCCCCCAGTACGCGCCGCGCTGCTATGTCCGGCGTTGTCACGGGCTGCTCCAGGTTCGTGTGATGTGCGTGATCCGCTCCGATGCGTGAACAAAGAGGGACCCCACCCGGGGTGAGGTTCCCCGCGTTCCCCATGAACGCCATCGCGTGACAAAACCCGGACAATCACCGACGCGCTCGCGCCGCACGAGCGGCATGCCGAACGCGCTCAATCTCCTCCTGGAGGCCCTCTCCTTCCCCCTCCCTCCCGCCAGCCCTCCCCGCCGTCACCTCTCCCCGTACAGCTCCTCATACGACGGCCACTCCCCGCCTGCCCCCGTCACCGACTTCGCGGCGCGCACCGCTCGTACGATCGCTCGGGTCACCAGGTCCGCGCCGGCCGCGAGGAGGTCGTTCAGGGCGAGGGGGTTCTCGGCGTCGAGCGGGCGGGCTCCGGTCGCCAGTGTGAACACCGTGTCCCCGTCGTGGAGCAGGTGCACCGGCCGCACCGCGCGGGCGATGCCGTCGTGCGCCGTACCGGCCAGCTTCTGCGCCTGCGCCTTCGACAACTCCGCGTCGGTGGCGACGACGGCGAGCGTGGTGTTGAGCGGGGGACGGGCGTTCTTCGCCTGGGTCTCGGCGAGGCGCCGGCTCGCGGTCTCGTGCACGCCCGCCTCCGGATAGCGCACGCGCCCTTGGAACAACTCCCCGAACAGCACGCCCGTTTCGGGGTCCACCACCGATCCCGCGGCATTGGCCACGACCAGCGCGGCCACCGTCACCCCCGAGTCGAGTACGACGCTCGCGGTACCGATCCCACCCTTCAGCGGTCCTGTCGTGGCCCCGGTGCCGGCACCCACGCATCCCTCCTCCACCCGAGCGCCGGCCGCACTACCTGCCGCCGCCTCGACCGCCGCCCTTCCGGTGGCCGCGTCCGGGCGGGCGGAGAAGTCGCCGCCCCGACCGAGGTCGAAGACGCAGGCGGCGGGGACCACCGGCACGACGTGCGCGGGATCCGGCCCGACGCGCACTCCACGCCTCTGCGCCTCCAGCCACGCCATCACCCCGGACGCCGAGTCGAGCCCGTACGCGCTGCCGCCGGTCAGGACGATCGCGTCGACCCTCTGCACGAGGTTGCGCGGGTCGAGGGCGTCGGTCTCCTTGGTGCCGGGACCGCCACCGCGTACGTCCACGGCGGCCACGGCGCCTCCCTCCGGCGCGAGGACCACGGTGGTGCCCGTCAGCCAACCGTCGCCGATGCGCGTCGCATGACCCACCCGCACACCGGCCACGTCCGTCAATGCGTCAACTGTCATGGGCCCAGTCTCGCCCGGCGTGAGGCGCGGGGGCGTGAGCGGCGTGGGGTGCCCGTATTCGGGGCGCGGGCGCCCGGCGTCCGGGTGCTCCGGTCACACCTCCTGCGTCGCCCCGCGCTCCCCGGCGACCATGCGTGCCGTCAGCGTCACCCCGGTCGCCACCGTCAGCGCGGACACGATGCCGGCCGCGAGTACCGCCCAGTCGCCCAGGAACGTGCAGAGGATCACCAGCAGGGCGGCGGTCGGCAGGACCAACTGCTGGACCGTGCCCACCTTGTAGAACCGCGCGTGCAGCAACCAGACCGTCAGCAGGTACAGCGCCGTCGGCAGTGTCACGGCCGCCGACGCGGCCAGCGTGGAGATGTGCGCCTCGCCGACCGCCTGCTCCACCGCCACCTCCAGACCCGCGCCGATCGCGGCCGCCGACGCGAAGATCACGTAGTGGCCGTAACCCCACAGGAAGGACTGCCGGTTGGAGCGCAGGTGCCCGTGGATGGGCACCACGAAGTAGATCCACCAGGCGGCGAAGATGATCAGCAAGCCACCCGCGGCGATGGGCAGCAGCTCGCCCAGGGCGTCGTTCTCGTCGACACCCGTCTTCACGGCGACGGTGGCCGAGGCGATGGTCTCGCCGAGCACGATGATCGTGAACAGCCCGTACCGCTCGGAGATGTGGTGCGGGTGCCAGGAGGTGGGGTGGTCCTTCTCCGCGTAGAGCGGTACGCACATCTCCAGGATCGCCATCACCAGGAAGACCCAGGCACGGCCGCCCTCGGGCAGGACCAGCAGGCCCAACCAGCCGACCTGGCACAGCAGTACTCCGCCGGCGTACCGCAACGCCGTCGTTCTCTCCGCGCCCTCGCTCGACCGCGCGACCCGCAGCCACTGCGCGCTCATGGCGACCCGCATGATCACATAGCCCAACCAGACGGCCAGGAACTCGTGGTCCTCGAACGCCCGGGACACCCCGGCCGCGAGCACGAGCACTCCGGCGATCTGGATCAGGGTGACGACCCGGTAGAGCACGTCGTCGTTGTCGTACGCCGACGCGAACCAGGTGAAGTTCATCCACGCCCACCAGATGGCGAAGAACACCATCGCGTAGTTGAGGATCCCCTCGCCCGGATGTCCTTCGGCCACGGAGTGCACCAGTTGGATGCCCGCCTGGGCGACGGCCACCACGAAACACAGGTCGAAGAAGAGCTCGAGCGGGGAGGCGACGCGGTGCGCCTCGTCCCGGCCCCGGGCCGTGATCCTGCGCAGGGGTCTGTGGCGTGCGGGGTCGCCGGAGGGCGCCGACGACGGAGTCGAGCTGCTGGTCATGGGTCCAGCACACCAGATAATCGGCGGAAATTCTTGTGAAAGCATTCACAAGTGCACAGGGGTCGTATCCTGGAGACATGACCACTGCCCCCGAGCCTGCCTCGGAGTCGCCCGAGCCGAAACCCTCGCTCGTCTTCGACGACCCGCTGGACCAGCAGTCCTCGGACGACACGGACCGCGGCTGGGGCGAGCGTCCCGGCGCCGACGGCGGCGGCGCGGCGGACCTGAAGCGGTTCCTCGACGAGAAGCCGCCCCACCACATCTGAACCGCGCCGACCGCCGCCCACCAAGCTGCCCGCCGGGCCGGACCGACCCCCGCCGCTACTGCTGCGGGCCGCCGGGCCCGGAGCCGCGCTGCGCGACCAGGGCGTCGCGGATCTCCTTGAGCACCTCCAGCTCGGTCAGCTCGATGACCTCGTGCGTGCCTTCCTTCGCCTTGTCCCGGGCCGCCTGCCGCGCCAGGTACTTGGACATCGGCAGGACCATCAGGAAGTAGACGACGGCCGCCGTGATCACGAAGGTCAGCGTGGCGCCGAGGACCGAGCCCCACATGAGCTGGATGCCCTCGTCGCCCGAGCAACTGTCGCTCAGGCACGAGCTGTAGCTGTCGAGGTTCTTGGTGCCGATCGCCCCGACGAGCGGGTTGATGAGTCCCTTCACCACCGCGTTCACGATGTTGGTGAACGCGGCGCCGATGACCACCGCGACCGCCAGGTCCACGACGTTCCCGCGTGTCAGGAAGGCCTTGAAGCCCTGCCAGACATTCGGATCCTTCTTCTCGCTCACCGCGGGGCCTCTTCTCGCATGCGCCGGTTGTGGAACAAACAGCTCCGCAACCTACGTCAGGGCAAGGTCGCCCTGTCCAATTGGGTAGCTCGAACGAGGGACTTGACAAGCGAGGCAGCAGAAAGCGGACGCCGTGTACGGCCCGGTTCAGCACAGCGTCACCGCCAACCGTGCCGTCGCCCCGGCGCCGGCCAGCCGCGCGGCGAGCGAGCGCGGAACCGACAGCACCACCAGCGCCCCGCTGTCGACCGAACTGTCCAGCGGCTCAGGCACCTTGGTCACCCGCGCCCCGCGTGCGACCACGTGCGCGTCACCGCCCGTCGCCGTCTCCCGCGCGGCGATGACGTCGACCCGGTCGCCGGGCCGCAGGAGCCGGACCGTGGCGCCGTCGGTGATCCGCACCGGCGCGGCCACCATCTCGACGGCACGGTGGTGTCGTACGGGATCCGCCACCGGATGTCCGCGCGCCCGGTCCGTGTGCTGCGGTCCCGCCGCCACCAGCGCGGCCGCTGTCACGGCCAGGCCCGCGGCCAGCGCCCGCCGTCGATGCCGTACCAGCCGCCCCAGTTGATACCGCCCGCCGCGCACCCGCACGGGGGCGAAGTGCGGGACCTCGCAGGTGGCGGGGGTTTCGGTGCGGGGCGGGGGAGAAGGGTGCGTGAAGGACATGGGGGTCACCACCTGCGTCGAGGGATCGGCTTGCGAACCCACGATGGGGCTCTTCGCCGAAGCTCGCCGAGGCCGGTGGACGACCGGCGGGTTGTGGACAACTCCCTCACCCGAACGGGACGTTCCGCACCCTCCAGCTGTCCACAGCCGCACAGTCCTCCGCGCCCGCACCCCGCTACGGCAGCGCGAACCCCGGATCCATCCCGCCCAGGGCCGTCGTGCACAGGCAGTCCCGGTCGTCAGTGGACGGCAGGCCGGCCACCGCGTCGAACAGCACCCCGCGCAGTCGGTCCACGTTTGCCGCGAACACCCGCAGCACCTCGTCGTGCGAGACGCCCTCGCCGGTCTCGGCGCCCGCGTCGAGGTCGGTGACCAGGGTCAACGACGTGTAGCAGAGCTCCAGTTCACGGGCGAGGGACGCTTCCGGGTGGCCGGTCATGCCCACGATCGACCAGCCCTGCGCCTGGTGCCAGAGCGACTCGGCGCGGGTCGAGAAGCGCGGCCCCTCGATCACGACCAGCGTGCCGCCGTCCACCGCCTCCCAGTCCCGTCCACGCGCGGCCTTGAGCGCGGCGGCGCGGCCGGTGGGGCAGTACGGGTCGGCCAGGGACACGTGCACGACGTTCGGCACGTTTCCGTCGGGCAGCGGCAGGCCGTCGAAGTACGTCCCGGCCCGGGACTTCGTACGGTCGACCAGCTGGTCCGGCACGAGCAGCGTGCCCGGTCCGTAGTCGGGGCGCAGGCCGCCCACCGCGCACGGGCCGAGGACCTGGCGCACACCGACCGACCGCAACGCCCACAGGTTGGCCCGGTAGTTGATGCGGTGCGGGGGCAGATGGTGGCCGCGTCCGTGCCGGGGCAGGAAGGCGACCCGACGGCCGGCGACCTCGCCCAGGAAGAGGGAGTCGCTGGGTGGCCCGTACGGGGTGTCCACCTGGACCTCGGTGACGTCCTCCAGGAACGAGTAGAAGCCCGAGCCGCCGATGACACCGATCTCTGCGTTCGCCATGACCAGCACAGTAACCGGCCCCGGCGGCGGGCGGTGAGCCGCTCCGGGAACACCTTCGGGACACCTCCGGGAACACCGAGGACCCTGCCGTCCTACGACGACAGGGTCCTGGGAGCGAGTCCTATGCGGCGGAGCTGCTGCTGGAGGAGCCGGTGCTCGACGACTTCGACTTCGAGTCCGAGGAGGACGAAGAGGAAGAGGACGATGAAGACGACGAGTCACTCGAAGAGGACGACGACGTCGACTTGGACGACGAGCCCGACGACGCCGGCGCGCTGCTCGAAGAGGAGCCGCGGCTGTCGTTGCGGTAGAAACCGGAGCCCTTGAAGACAATGCCGACCGCGGAGAACACCTTCTTCAGGCGGCCACCACAGTTGGGGCACTCGGTGAGGGCGTCATCGGTGAACTTCTGCACCGCCTCGAGGCCCTCGCCGCACTCGGTGCACTGGTACTGGTAAGTGGGCACTGTCTTCCTCCTGGCACTCTCACTCAGTGAGTGCTAACGACGGTCCATAGTGACGTATTCCTGAGGATCAGTCCACCGTCACCGGCACGCGGTGACCGACGCCACGTGCCACGGTCCGGCTGCGGGGCCGCACCGCGAGGCGTGAGCGGAGGGTCAGGAGAGTCGCCAGAGCCAGTATCGTGCCCGCCGCCGGCACCAGGAACCCGGCGCCCGTCCAGAAGCGGTCCTCCAGCTGTCCGGCGAGGGTGACGGCGGCCGCCTGACCGAGCGCGACCGCGCCGGTCAGCCAGGTGAACGCCTCGGTGCGCGCGCCCGCCGGGACCAGGCCCTCGACGAGCGTGTAGCCGGTGATCAGCGCGGGCGCGATGCACATGCCGACGAGCAGGCCCAGGCCGGCCAGGACGAGCACCGAGTGCGCGGCCCACAGCCCGGAGGCCGTGAGGGCGAGCGCGCCGTAGCCGACGACCAGGCGCCGCCGCGGGGCCGTCTTCCACGCGATCGCCCCGCAGACGATGCCGGAGAGCATGTTGCCCGCCGCGAAGACGCCGTACAGGACGCCGTTGAGGCCGGGTTCGCCGATCGACTCCGTGAACGCGGCCAGGGAGACCTGCATACCGCCGAAGACGGTGCCGATGCCCAGGAAGGTCACGATCAGAACGCGCACCCCGGGGATGCTCAGCGCGGAAACGTGCTCCACGCGTGCGTGCCCGCGGACCGCGACCGTGGGCTGGGTGCTCTTCTGCGCCGCGAACAGCAGGCCGCCGATGAGCGTCAGGGCCGCCTCCGTCACCAGGCCGGCGGCCGGGTCGACGGCCGTGCACAGGGCGGTGGCGAGCAGCGGGCCGAAGACGAAGGTCAGCTCGTCGGTGACGGACTCGAAGGCGGCGGCGGTGGTCAGCAGGGGCGAGTCCTGGAGCTTCACGCCCCAGCGGGCGCGCACCATGGGGCCGACCTGCGGCACCGAGGCGCCCGTGGGCACGGCCGCCACGAACAGCGCCCACAGCGGCGCGTGGGCGAGCGCGAGCGCGGTCAGGGTCAGACCGGACACGGTGTGCACGAGTACGCCCGGGAGCAGCACCGTGCGCTGCCCGTAGCGGTCGGCGAGGCGGCCGCTGTAGGGCGCGAACAGGGCCATCGAGACGCCCGTGACGGCCGCGGCGGCGCCTGCGGCGCCGTACGAGCCGGTGGTGTGCTGCACGAGCAGCACGATGGAGATGGTGAGCATCGCGAACGGCTGGCGGGCCGCGAAGCCGGGGAGCAGGAAGGTCCAGGCGCCGCGGGTGCGCAGCAGCTGTCCGTATCCCGGGCGGGTGGGAGCCGGCGAGTTCTCCGACGGCTCGGTGGTGACCGTGGATGCCACGGCCCGTGCCTTTCTGCCACCTGGTAGCGCGCCCGTGCGGGGGCGCCGAGAGCTGTCCTCTTGCGCGGAACTGCGGTAGATGCCGGAGCCCGCTGCCTCCGCCGTGGAGAGCGTTCCGACCGCCATACGGTCGCGCCAGCTCTGCGTCAGGCAGAGTTGGTTCGATCAAAGTCTGCTTGCATTCTACAGGGATCGAAGGCTGACAGGACCAGAGGCCTACAGGATCGAAGGCCCGGCTCGGCGGAGCACGTCACCGCCCCGCGCCCGCCCCGTCCGTGCCCAGCCAGTCCGCCAGCTTGCCGCCGTGGCCCACGGCGCGCAGGCGTCGTTCCGCCGCGTCCCGGACGGGGTCGGTGGCGACGACGAGGAGTTCGTCCCCGTGCCGCAGGACCGTGGTCGGCAGCGGGACAAACGATTTTCCCTCGCGGACGACGAGGGTGACGGCCGCTCCGGCGGGCAGCCGCAGCTCGGCCACCTCGACGCCGTGCATCTTGGAGCCGTCGGGAATGGCGACCGACAGAAGATGCCCGCGCAGTCGCTCCAGAGGCGCCGACTCGATGCCGAGGTCGGCGGCCTCGGCGTCCCCGCCCAGGCGCAGCTTGCGGGCCAGCCAGGGCAGGGTCGGGCCCTGGATCAGGGTGTAGACGACGACCAGGACGAAGACGATGTTGAAGATGCGGCGGCTGGCGTCGACGCCCTCCACCATGGGGATCGTCGCCAGGATGATGGGCACCGCGCCGCGCAGCCCGGCCCAGGACATGAGGGTCTGCTCCTGCCAGGGCACCCGGAACGGCGTCAGGCAGACCACCACGCTCAAGGGCCGCGCCACCATCGTGAGCACCATGCCGATGACGAGGGCGGGCCAGATGTCGTCGCCGAGTTCGTGCGGGGTGACCAGGAGGCCGAGCAGCACGAACATGCCGATCTGTGCGATCCAGCCGAGCCCGTCGGCGAACCCGCGCGTGGCGGGCCAGTGCGGCAGCTTGGCGTTGCCCATCACCATCGAGGCGAGGTAGACGCCCAGGAAGCCGCTGCCGTGCGCCAGCGCGCCACCCGCGTACGCGGTGACGGCGATCGCCATGACGGCGATGGGGTAGAGGCCGGAGGCGGGCAGGGCGACGTGCCGCAGGCCCCAGGCGCCCAGCCAGCCCACCGCGAGGCCGATGGCGGCGCCGATGGCCAGCTCCAGCGCTATCTCACCGATCAGCGCGTACCAGTGGTCGACCGGGCCCGCCGTGGAGAAGGCGACGACCAGGATGACGACGGGGGCGTCGTTGAAGCCGGACTCGGCCTCCAGGGTGCCCGTCACGCGCGCGGGGAGCGGGATCTTGCGCAGCACGGAGAAGACCGCGGCCGCGTCCGTCGAGGAGACGACCGCCCCGATGATGAGCGCCTGGCGCCACTCCAGCCCGATCAGGAAGTGCGCGGCCGACGCCGTGACCCCGACGCTCACCCCGGTGCCGACCAGTGCCAGCGCGGTGGCGGACGGCAGGACGGGCTCGACCTCCTTCCACTTCGTGCCAAGACCGCCCTCGGCGAGGATCACGACCAGGGCCGCGTATCCGATGACCTGGGTCAGTTCGGCGTTGTCGAAGCGGATGTCGCCGATGCCGTCCTGTCCCATGGCGACGCCGATCCCCAGGTACACGAGCAGGCTGGGGAGTCCGCTGCGCGAGGAGATCCGGACCGCGGCCACGGCTACGAGCAGGACGAGCGAGCAGACGAACAGGAGCTGGTTGAGGTGGTGGACAGTCAGCGGCCGTTCCCTTCCCTGGCTCACGCGCATCCCGCGCGGGAGCTCACGTACATAGGACACGAGCCCATGGAGCTCCGCATCCAGGTACTTCGTTACCTTACCTAACTCTTGACGATTCCTTGACACTCGGCGAGGCATGATCGAACGCTCGTCCGCGCTCGTTGCGGACACCGCGTCAAGGGGCTGTGGGCCCTGCGCCTATGGTTGCTCCAGCGCTCAGTCACATGGACCAGCCCGCCTGCCGCTCGCGGAAGGACAGCAAGGACAGCGATGCCCCCCAACACCACCGCCTCAACGGGTCGCAAGGCCCGCAAGTCCGGCAGGAAGAAGGGGCGCAAAGCCCGCCTTGTCGTCCTCGTCCTGGTGCTGGCCATCATCGGAGGCGTCGCCTACGGGGCGTACTGGTCGATCAGTACCGTCCGTGCGTCCTTCCCGCAGACGAAGGGCTCCATCACGCTCGACGGTCTGTCAGGACCCGTCGACGTCAAGCGTGACGGCTACGGCATCCCCCAGATCTACGCCTCCTCCGACGAGGACCTGTTCATGGCGCAGGGCTATGTCCAGGCGCAGGATCGGTTCTACGAGATGGACGTGCGCCGGCACATGACGTCCGGGCGCCTGTCGGAGATGTTCGGCAAGGACCAGGTCAAGGACGACGAGTTCCTGCGCACCATGGGCTGGGACCGGGTCGCCAAGGAGGAGTACGACACCAAGCTGTCGGCCTCCACCAAGAAGTACCTCCAGGCCTACGCCAAGGGAGTCAACGCCTACCTCAAGGGCAAGGACGGCAAGGACATCTCCCTGGAGTACGCCGCCCTGGGCTTCGTCAACGACTACAAGCCCGAGCAGTGGACCCCTGTCGACTCCGTGGCGTGGTTGAAGGCGATGGCCTGGGACCTGCGCGGCAACATGGACGACGAGATCGACCGCGCCCTGATGACCAGCCGGCTCGGCCCCAAGCAGATCAAGGACCTGTACCCGGAGTACCCGTACAGCCGCAACCAGGCGATCGTCCAGGAAGGCCAGTACGACGAGCTCACCCAGACGTTCGAGCAGGGCGACAGCGGCACTTCCGGGACGTCCACGAGCGGTACGACGGGCTCGTCCACCTCGTCGGCGGGTTCGGCCCTGGAGAGCCAGCTCTCGGGCCTCTACGACGTCCTGGACGACGTCCCCACGGCCGTCGGCGTGAACGGCCAGGGCATCGGCTCCAACTCCTGGGTCGTGGCCGGGAAGTACACCATCACCGGCAAACCGCTGCTGGCCAACGACCCGCACCTGTCGGCCTCGCTGCCGTCCGTCTGGTACCAGATGGGCCTGCACTGCCGCACGGTCTCCGCCAAGTGCCAGTACGACGTGACCGGTTACACCTTCTCGGGCATGCCCGGCGTGGTCATCGGCCACAACCAGGACATCGCCTGGGGCATGACCAACTCCGGCGTCGACGTCACCGACCTCTACCTGGAGAAGCTCAGCGGCGACGGCTACCTGTACGACGGCACCGTGAAGCCCTTCAAGTCCCGTACCGAGACCATCAAGGTCGCCGGCGGCGACTCCAAGAAGATCGTCGTCCGCGAGACGAACAACGGGCCCCTGCTGTCCGACCGCAACAGCGAGCTGGTGAAGGTCGGCAAGAAGGCCACCGTCGACACGGCCGCGCCCGACAGAGGCGACGGCTACGGCATCGCCCTGCGCTGGACCGCGCTGGACGCGGGCACCACCATGGACGCCGTCTTCGCCATCGACAAGGCGTCGAACTGGACCGAGTTCCGCTCGGCGGCCGCCAAGTTCGACGTGCCCTCGCAGAACCTCGTCTACGCCGACACCGACAACCACATCGGGTACACGCTGCCCGGACGGATCCCCATCCGGGCGAAGGGCGACGACGGTTCCATCCCCGCGCCGGGCTGGGACTCCAAGTACGAGTGGACCGGCTTCATCAAGCAGGACGAGCTGCCCTACGAGTTCGACCCGGAGCGCGGCTACATCGTCACCGCCAACCAGGCCGTCATCGACCCGGACAAGTACCCCTACACGCTCACCACGGACTGGGGCTACGGCACCCGCAGCCAGCGCATCACCGACCTGATCCAGTCGAAGATCAAGGGCGGCGGCAAGATCTCCACCGACGACATGCGCCAGATGCAGCTGGACAACAGCAGCGAGATCGCCAAGCTGCTCGTGCCCAAGCTGCTGAAGATCAACGTCGACGACAAGGACGTCCGCGAGGCACAGAAGCTGCTGGAGGGCTGGGACTACACCCAGGACGCCGACTCGGCCGCCGCGGCCTACTTCAACTCGGTGTGGCGCAACATCCTCAAGCTCGCCTTCGGCAACAAACTGCCCAAGGAACTGCGCGTCGAGGGCCAGTGCCTGTGGGTCGACCCCGTCAACGGGACCGGCCCCGTGGACGACACCCAGAAGGTCCGCGAGTGCGGTCAGCGCGACGCCGACCAGGCGCAACCCGACGGCGGCGACCGCTGGTTCGAGGTCGTGCGCAACCTCATGAACGACCCCAAGAGCGACTGGTGGACGACACCCAAGGCGGGCACCCGGCAGGGCGCGACCAACAACCGTGACGACCTGTTCAAGCGCGCCCTGATCGACGCCCGCTGGGAGCTGACCTCCAAGCTCGGCAAGGACATCGACACCTGGAGCTGGGGCCGGCTGCACCGCCTGTTCCTGAAGAACCAGACCCTCGGCACCAGCGGTCCCGCGGTCGTGCAGTACATCCTCAACCGCGGCCCCTGGAAGCTCGGCGGCGGCGAGGCGACCGTCAACGCCACCGGGTGGAACGCCGCAGGCGGTTACGGCGTCGTGTGGGTGCCGTCGATGCGCATGGTGGTCAACCTCGATGACCTCGACAAGTCGAAGTGGATCAATCTCACCGGCGCCTCCGGGCACGCCTTCAGCGCGCACTACACCGACCAGACGAGCAAGTGGGTCGACGGTGAACTGCTGCCGTGGTCCTTCTCGGACAAGGCCGTCGACGACAGCACGAGCGACACGCTGGTCCTGAAACCGTGAGCCGCCCGCGGTAAGCGGCCACGACCTCAAAGGGCCCTCCACGCACGCGTGGAGGGCCCTTTGGCGCGTCCCGCAGGACGTCACCCGCCGCTGTCCCGCTACCGGAAGCGGTGCACCGCCGACGGCGTCACCGCGGCATGCACGGGCCGGTCGTGCTCCTCCGCCGGAACACGCTCGACGACCTCCGTGTCGTAGAGGAGCACCACCAGCGCGGGACGGACGTCCGCGCGCTCCAGGCGCGCGAGCACCCGGTCGTACGACCCTCCGCCGCGCCCCAGCCGCATCCCGCGCGCGTCGACCGCGAGGCCGGGCAGCAGCACGGCGTCCGCCTCGGTGACGGCGTGCGGGCCAAGACGTGTGCCGGTGGGCTCGAACAGGGCCATCTTTCCGCCGTGTTGGACCCGGGCGAGGGAGCCCTCGCCGGCGTAGGAGCCCCAGTCCAGGTCGTTGTCCGGCAGGAGCGCGGGGAGCAGCACCCGCACGCCCCGCGCGTGCAGCGCGTCCAGCAGCGCGAGCGTTCCGGGTTCGCTGCCCACGGAGACGTACGCCGCCACCGTGCGCGCGTGCGCCAACTCGGGCAGTTCGAGCGCGCGCGTGGCCAACTCGCCCGCGGATTCCCGCACGTCATCCGCCGTCAACCTGTTCCTCACCGCGAGGAACTCTCGCCGCAACATTTGCTTGCCAGGCTCGGCCGCACGTCCGATGTGACTCACAGGTCGCACCCGTACCCTTCCTAATGTGCTCATATGAGAGCTAATTAACCGGAGCCACAGATTCACTGCAAAGGCACCGGATAAGGTTACGGACATGACTCAGTCGCACCCCAGGATCAGCAAGGCTGTCATTCCCGCAGCCGGCCTCGGCACCCGGTTCCTGCCGGCCACGAAGGCCACTCCCAAGGAGATGCTGCCCGTCGTCGACAAGCCGGCGATCCAGTACGTGGTCGAGGAGGCCGTGTCCGCGGGCCTCGATGACGTCCTCATGATCACGGGGCGCAACAAGCGTCCCCTGGAGGACCACTTCGACCGCAACTACGAGCTCGAGTCCGCCCTTCAGAAGAAGGGTGACGCCAGCCGGCTGGCCAAGGTCCAGGAGTCCAGCGACCTCGCGACCATGCACTACGTGCGCCAGGGCGACCCCAAGGGTCTCGGTCACGCCGTGCTCTGCGCGGCCCCGCACGTCGGTCACGAGCCCTTCGCGGTCCTGCTCGGCGACGACCTGATCGACCCGCGCGACCCGCTGCTCGCGCGCATGGTCGCGGTCCAGGAGCAGCACGGCGGCAGCGTCATCGCCCTCATGGAGGTCGAGCCGGAGCAGATCCACCTCTACGGCTCCGCGGCCGTCGAGCCCACCGCGGACGGCGACGTCGTCAAGGTGACCGGCCTGGTCGAGAAGCCCGACCCGGTGGACGCCCCCTCGAACTACGCGGTCATCGGACGCTACGTCCTCGACCCCCACATCTTCGACATACTGCGCAAGACCGAGCCGGGCCGCGGCGGCGAGATCCAGCTCACCGACGCCCTCCAGCAGCTCGCCCAGGACGAGAAGGTCGGCGGCCCGGTGCACGGCGTCGTCTTCAAGGGCCGCCGCTATGACACCGGCGACCGCGGCGACTATCTGCGTGCCATTGTCAGACTCGCGTGCGAACGTGAAGATCTGGGCCCGGACTTCCGGACCTGGCTTCGCAGTTACGTAGCCGAGGAGATGTAGCGATTTGAGCAGCGCCGCGCCCCGCACCGCCGGCCCGGACCACCTGTGGTCGGTGGAGGAACACCTGGAGGACATCCTCGCCACCGTCCGCCCCCTCGAACCCATCGAGCTGAACCTGCTGGACGCCCAGGGCTGCGTCCTCGTCGAAGACATCACGGTGCCGCTCTCGCTGCCGCCCTTCGACAACAGCTCCATGGACGGGTACGCGGTACGGGTCGCGGATGTCGCGGGCGCGAGCGAGGAGTTCCCCGCCGTCCTGGAGGTCGTCGGCGACGTCGCGGCGGGCCAGGCCGACCTGCTCCACGTGGGCCCCGGCCAGGCCGCCCGCATCATGACCGGCGCCCCGCTGCCGCCCGGCGCCGAGACCGTCGTCCCCGTCGAGTGGACCGACGGAGGCCTCGGCGAAGGACCGGTGACCGGGATGCGCGCCCGCAGCCTGGCCCCCGAGGCCGCCGAGGGCCATGTGCACGTGTACCGGCCGGCCGAGGCACGCGCGCACGTCCGCGCGAAGGGCAGCGACGTGAAGGCCGGGGACCGCGCCCTGGACGCGGGCACCGTCCTCGGCCCCCCGCAGATCGCCCTGCTCGCGGCGATCGGCCGCGGCACGGTCCGCGTGCGCCCGCGTCCACGCGTGGTCGTCATGTCCACCGGCAGCGAACTCGTCCAGCCCGACGAGCAATTGGGCAGCGGCCAGATCTACGACTCCAACAGCTTCGCCCTCACCGCGGCCGCCATCGACGCCGGCGCCATCGCCTACCGGGTGGGCGCCGTCGCCGACGACGCCGAGACCCTGCGCGCCACCATCGAGGACCAACTCGTCCGCGCCGACCTCCTGGTCACCACCGGCGGCGTGAGCGTCGGAGCGTACGACGTCGTCAAGGAAGCGCTGTCCCACGTCGGCGACGAGGACGCGCCGGGCAGCGGCATCGAGTTCCGCAAGCTCGCCATGCAGCCGGGCAAGCCCCAGGGCTTCGGCTCCATCGGCCCCGACCACACCCCGCTGCTCGCCCTGCCGGGCAACCCGGTGTCGTCGTACGTCTCCTTCGAGCTGTTCGCGCGGCCCGCGATCCGCGCGCTCATGGGGCTCGACGACATCCACCGGCCCAGGACCCGGGCCACCCTGACCGCCGGCAAGGCGCTGACCTCGCCGAAGGGGCGCCGGCAGTTCCTGCGGGCCACGTACGCCGACGGCTCGGTGAGCCCGGTCGGCGGCGCCGGATCGCACCTGGTCGCGGCCCTCGCGCACGCCGACGCGCTGATCGTCGTACCCGAGGACGTGGAGTCCGTGGAGCCCGGCAGCGAGGTCGAGGTCGTCCTGCTCGGCTGAGCCCACGCGTGCGTGCCGGTCGAAGAGGCCGTGCTGGTCCGTTGTCCGCGCCGACTTGGCGGTACCGTGTCGCGCACAACAGGCCCGCGCGCCGCATCGCGACGGGCCCGGACCGGGAGCGCCACACGCCATGAGCACGCAGGACCGTCTGACCCACATCGACGACGCGGGTGCCGCCCGCATGGTCGACGTCTCCGGGAAGGACGTGACCGCCCGGACCGCCCGCGCCAGCGGGCGCGTCCTCGTCTCGCCCCGCGTGATCGAGCTGCTGCGCGGTGAGGGCGTCCCGAAGGGCGACGCGCTGGCCACCGCGCGGATCGCGGGGATCATGGGCGCCAAGCGCACACCGGACCTCATCCCGCTCTGTCACCCGTTGTCGGTGTCCGGTGTGAAACTGGACCTGTCGGTCGCGGACGACGCCGTGGAGATCCTGGCCACCGTGAAGACCACGGACCGCACGGGCGTCGAGATGGAGGCGCTCACCGCGGTCTCCGTCGCCGCGCTCACCGTGATCGACATGGTCAAGGCGGTCGACAAGGGAGCGGTCATCACGGACGTGCGCGTGGAGGAGAAGACGGGCGGCAAGTCGGGCGACTGGAGCCGGTCATGAGCCTCGACGCGCCCATAGGCGGTCCCCTTGCCGCGCCCTACAGCGCCCTTGTCGTCACGGCCTCCAACCGGGCCGCGGCCGGGGTCTACGAGGACAAGGGCGGTCCGCTGATCGCCGAGGGACTCAAGGGCCTGGGCTTCGCCGTGGACGGGCCGCGGGTCGTGCCCGACGGCGACCCGGTCGAGGCCGCGCTGCGGGCGGGCACGGAGGCCGGCTTCGACGTGATCGTCACCACCGGCGGCACCGGCATCTCGCCCACCGACCGCACGCCGGAGGCGACCCGCCGGGTGATCGACTACGAGGTGCCGGGCATCGCCGAGGCCGTCCGGGCGTTCGGACGGGAGAAGGTGCCGACCGCCGCGCTCTCCCGGGGACTGGCCGGAGTGGCCGGTCGGACATTGATCGTCAACCTGCCGGGTTCCACCGGCGGGGTGAAGGACGGTCTTGCCGTCCTGGAACCCCTGCTGGTGCACGCCGTCGACCAGATCCGGGGCGGCGACCACCAAAGACCCGGCGTCACCAGTGGGGGTGCGAGCTGAACAGCCCATCCTGGCCCGCCGTGCTGGCGGACGGCGACATCGTCCTGAGGCCGATAAAACTGCGTGACCAGCGCGCCTGGCGCGAGGTCAACCGGCGCAACCGGGACTGGCTGCGCCCCTGGGAGGCGACCATTCCGCCGCCCACGCCCAGCGGGCCCATCGCGCACCGGCCGACCTACCGCCAGATGGTCCGGCATCTGCGGTCCGAGGCGAACTCGGGCCGGATGCTGCCGTTCGTCATCGAGTACCAGGGCCGCCTGGTCGGGCAGTTGACGGTCGCCGGGATCACCTGGGGCTCCATGTGCTCGGGCCATGTCGGCTACTGGGTGGACGAGTCGGTGGCCGGGCGCGGTGTGATGCCGACGTCCGTGGCACTCGTCGTGGACCACTGTTTCCGCACCGTTGGTCTGCACCGCATCGAGGTCTGCATTCGCCCCGAGAACGGACCCAGCCGCCGCGTGGTGGAGAAACTCGGATTCCGCGAGGAGGGGCTCAGGCCGCGTTATCTCCACATCGACGGAGCCTGGCGCGACCATCTCGTCTTCGCGCTCACGGCGGAAGAGGTCCCCGACGGGTTGCTGAACCGCTGGCAGCGGGCACGCTCTCAGCGGAACCCGCAGAACACGCCAGGGAATCCCGGATAGGTCCGGCGATAGACCCGGCGTTAGACCCGGAAATTGAATAAGTGTTCGAAATTGATCGCTCGGCGACCGCCTGAAGGCATTAATTTCGCGCCCTCGGTGGGCTGCTGATCGCATCGGTCACAAAAAAAGTTCGAAATATCAGCCAGATCGTGCGACACACCGGCTCAATTGGCAGATGGCCTCACGCAAACCCCTCTACCGTGTGAGGCGTGAGCAGCAGCGGCCTCATCTACGCAGTCATTGTCGGGGCCTGGGCCGCCTACTTGGTGCCGATGTGGCTCCGTAGGCAGGACGAGCTGAACGAGGCCCGTCCGACGGAACGCTTCAGCACAGCCATCCGGTTGCTGTCCGGACGGGCGGGCATGGAGCGCCGGTACGCCAAGGACCTGCGCGCGCGCTCCACCGAAGAGGGGGAGCCCAGCGCCGACGCTCCGGACGTCGTCACCGACTCGGTGGACGTCCGGGCCTTCGCCATGCCTCCGGCGCGCGCCCAGGTGCGCGCGGACGTGAAGGCGCCGGCGGCAGGCACCGGGTCGGCACAGGCGCAGAGTCCCAAACCCGCCCGTACATCCGGTCCCGCACCGAGTCATACGTCCGCTCCCGCGTCCGGTTCCGCACCGGCGCGCGCGTCCCACTCCGCACCGGCGCCCGCATCCGGCTCCGCGCCGGCGCGCAAGCGCGTCCCGGCCGCCCGGCGTTCGGCCGCGGCCGAGGCGGCCGCCGCGCGCGCCCGGCGTACGAAGGTGCTCGCGCGCCGTCGGCGTACCACCGTGATGCTCTTCCTCGCCTTCACGATGGGCGCGATCGTCGCGGCGGTCGGGGGACTGGCGTTCCTGTGGGCGCCGGGTGTGCCCGCGATACTGCTGAGCGGCTACATCGTGTACCTGCGCTCCCAGGAGCAGCGCCGGTTCACCTACCAGATGGACCGGCGCCGGGCCGAGGCCGCCGCGCAGCGGCTGCGGGAGCGTCAGCGCCAGCCGCGCCGACGGGCCACCGCGGAGGCCGAGGCCGAGTCGCCGGAGGGTGCGCCAGAGCAGGAACTGGATCCCGGCATGTCGGCGCTCGCCGCCGACCGTCGCGCCCTCGTCGAGCAGACCGACCACGCCGAGTGGGTCGACCAGCAGCGCGAGCGCCAGCGGCGGCCCGGACACGGCGACAGCTGGGACCCGGTGCCGGTGCCGCTGCCGACGTACGTGACCGCGCCGGTCGCTCCGCGGGCCACCTCCGACGTGGACCTGGGGGCGCCGGACGCGTGGAGCTCGGCGCGGTCGAGTTCCGTCGCCGGGGGCCAGGAGGCGGAGGCCGGTTCGGGTGCCGAGCCCGGCGCGGACGCCCACCTGGATTCCGCCGACGACCAGGCGGAGACGGAGACGGACGACGAGGGCCGCAGCGACGCCCGCCGGGCCGCGTCCGCGAGGCGTGCGCGGGAGCGCGGGCGTACGCCGCTGTTCGATCAGTACGAGGACGGGGAGCGGCCCCGGGCCGCCAACGAATAGGCCTGCCCGGGGCGCTCGCCCTCCGCATCCGCCCCCGCCCCCACCTGTGCCGCGGCCGTCTGCCGGGCCCGGGAACGGATTTCCAAGCACGCGGACCGGGATGCTAGAGTTTCACTCGTTGCAAGGGCCTGTGGCGCAGTCTGGTAGCGCACCTCGTTCGCATCGAGGGGGTCTGGGGTTCAAATCCCCACAGGTCCACCGCAGCTCAGAGCCCCAACCGGTTTGATCCGGTTGGGGCTCTTTGGTGTCGTACGCGAGTCGTACGGGCGATGCCCCGGACATCCTCGTCGGCGTGCCCGGGGCGGTGTGACCTCAGCAGATGGACATGGTGTTGAAGTCGTACGTCGCCGCGTTCGGGAACGTCCAGATGGTGTTGGAGCTGGCAGGGGCGCGGTACGTGCCCACGTTGGGCCCCGTGAAACGGACTTCGGCTCCGCCCGTCTGGTTGTTGAGCACAGAGAGCGCGTCGATGAAGTTCGAGAGCGACCGCGAACCGCACCTGTACAGATGGAAGATGCTCTGCTTGCCGTCGCCCTGACCGACCGAGACACAGGCGATCCCTGATGCCGCGGCGCAAATCCTGAGCGCCTTGTCAGCATTTTCACCACCGGGTATGTCCCGCTCCACATACTCGCCCGAGTACAGGGGGGAGATCCCCGGCGTCCACGCGGTGGCGGCGGCCTGTGCCGGTGCCTGCGCGGCGAGCGGAAGAAGGAACGCGGCGATCAGCGTCGCGACCGTCGCAGCCGCTCGTTTTCTCAGTCCCATGGGGGCTCCTCTGTGGTCTTGATCGACGACTCGAACCGTAGATCGCACCAGGGACGTCGTGACCCTGACAGCTATCAGGGTGGGTCGGCTCGGGGCGCGAAAGCGGGTGTGCAGCGTCTGCCACGGGCCGTGGCTCGGCGGTGCATCGCGAGAGCCGTCGGGACCAGGGCCGCGAGGACCGCTACCGCCGCGCAGCACGTCGTGGTCAGGGCGAGGGCGGGCCAGGGGAGTCGGAGCGGGGTCCATACCGACTGGCGGGCCAGGGCCGTCCACATGCCGAGCAGGTTCAGGGCGGCCACCAGGACGCCCAGGAACGCGCCCAGTGCCACCGTCGTCAATGACTCCGCCGTGATCAGACGCAGGAGTTGGCCCCTCGTGGCGCCCGTCAGGCGGAGGGTCTCCAGGTCGCGCAGTCGGTCGGCGGTCGCCATGACCAGGGTGTTGGCGAGGGAGATGCCGGTGTAGAGGAGGGCGATCCCGAGGACGAGGAGGAAGCCGAGGCGGGTCGTACGGTCCGTTCCGGCGCCCAGGCCGACCGAGGGGGAGGGAGCTGTGCTTCGTAGCCAATCCGCCCTCGTGAGGACCTCGGCCCCGGTGCCGTCCACCGCCTTCCGCAGTCCCGCCGCCACCTCGCTCGCACTCCCGCCCGCCCGTACCTTCACCTCGACCCGGTCGACGGGAGCGCGCGGGGCGTTGGCCGGGGTCACGTACGCGCCGTTGTCGCCGGTGCCGACCGGCATCACGGCCGCGATGCGCAGGGACTTCCGGGTGCCGTCGCCCAGCCAGACGCTCACGTGCCGGCCCACGGTGTGCCGGGCCCATTCCTCGTTCACGATGATCGAGTCGTCGTCGAGGTCGGTGACGCGGCCGGCGGTCAGCGGCAGGCGCACGGTCGCGGCGAGGGCGTGCGGATCGGCCTCGCGCGCCTGCGACTTGATCAGGGCGACTCCGTCCTCCACGTAGTGGACGGAGGTCGTCGCCGTGGCGGACACGACCGTGTGGGGGACCGTGCGCAGGCGGCGCAGAGTGGTCGGGGTGAAGCCCGTTCCGGATGGTGGGGTGAGGACGAAGTCGGCGACCGTCCGCTCCCGAGCCTCCGTCGCCCGCGCGCCCTCCAGCGTCGCGGTGGCGCCCAGCAGGGAACCGGTCAGGGCCACCGTGACCAGGACGGGGGCCGCGACGGCGGCGGTACGGCGGACACCGGCGGCGGCGCTCTCGCGCACCAGCATGCCGACCGCGCCGGGCAGCCGGACGACCAGCCGGACCAGGGGGCGCACCACCGCGGGTGACAGCAACGCCACCGCAGTGATCAGCAGCATCGGGCGGCTGACGTACGTCTTGCGGTGCAGCAGGTCACCCGGGTCGGTGAGCAGGGCGAACGCCTGCGTGGCGACGGCCGCGAGCAGCAGAGCCGTACCGGACAGGAGGCGGCCGCCGGTCAGGGGCGCGGTGTCCACCGACGCCTCCCGCAGCGCGTCCGCCGGGCTGGTCCGGCCCGCGCGGCGGGACGCGGCCAGCACTCCGCACAGCGAGACCAGTACGCCGGTCCAGAAGGCCAGGTGGTACGGCCAGGTGTGGTCGCCGATCGCGAACCACGCCGGTGCGAGACCGCCGTCGACCACCCGGGACGCCAGATGCGGGGCGGCGTACGCCCCCAGCACGCAACCCGTCGCCGAGGCCGCGACGCCGACCAGCAGCGCCTCCGCGCAGACCGTGCGGCGGAGCTGGGCCGGAGTCGCGCCGGCCAGGCGCAGCAGCCCGAACTCCCGGCGGCGCTGGGCGACCGCGAAGGCGAAGGTGGACGCCACGACGAACACCGACACGAACCCGGTGACCCCGCCGGCCGTGCCGAACAGGGCGTTCAGCGCGGTGAGGGCCTCGGCGTCACGGTCGGGATCGGCGTCCGCGAGGCGCCGTGCGTCGCCGGTGAGCACCCGCGCGCCGGAGCCCGTTGTTCCGCTTGTGCCGGTCACCGCCCGTACACCTGAACCGGTTTCGCCCGCACCGGTCACCACCCGCCGTACCGCCCCCGCGTCGGCGTCCACCACGAGTTGCGTACTCACCGGCGAGAGGCGCGCGGCCCGGGAGTCGGTGTAGAAGAGGGCGTTCTCGAAGGAGCGGGCGCCGACCGTGCCGCCCACGCCGCCCACCTCAACCGTGCCGACCACGTGGACCCGCCCGAAAGCGGTCCACACGTGGCGGCCCACCTCCGTCCAACTCCCGGTCGCCACCACCTCGTCGGCGGCGCGGGGCGCGCGCCCGGCGGTGAGTTCGTACGGGGCGTACGCCGCCGTCGACCACGGGTGGCCGACGAGGTCGCGGGGGCCGTCCGCGGTGGGTACGGCGAAGGCGCGGTCCTCGGTGACCCTGCCCAGGTGGCGCAGGGCGGCGATCGTCCGCGCGGGAACCGGGCGTGGCAGGGCGAGTTGCTCGGTGCGGACGCCGTTCGGAGTGCGGACGCGCAGGGTGTCCTGCCCCTTCACCACCACCTCGGCCGCCGCGAACCGTTCCGGCCGGCGCTCGGGGGCGTCCAGGGACGCGGCGAGGGACTGGCCCATGACGGCGATCAGCGCGACGCCGAGCGCGAGGGCGACGAAGCTGCCGACGAACGTGACCCAACGCGTGCGCAGGGTCTGGACGGTGACCGTCAGCACGGCACGGCCTCCAGCGTCGTCATGCGGGCCGCGATGTCGGCGGCCGGGGCGCCGGCTAGTTCGCCGTGCACGCGGCCGTCCACCAGAAACACCACGCGGTCCGCGTACGACGCGGCGACCGGGTCGTGGGTGACCATCACGATCGTGCGCCCCTCCGTGTCGACCATGGCGCGCAGGAGGGCGAGTACGTCCCTGCCGTTGCGCGAGTCGAGGGCGCCGGTCGGTTCGTCGCCGAACAGGACCTCGGGGCGGGTGATCAAGGCGCGGGCGAGGGCCACGCGTTGCTGCTGGCCGCCGGAGAGTTCGCCGGGGCGGTGCCGGGCGCGGTCGGTGAGGCCGACGCGGGCCAGGGCCGCCCGCACGTCCGCCTTCGGCACGCGGCGGCCGGCCAGGCGCAGCGGGAGGGCCACGTTCTGTTCCGCCGTCAGGGACGGGAGGAGGTTGAAGGCCTGGAAGACGAAGCCGACGCGTGCGCGGCGCAGGAGGGTGAGGCGGTGTTCGGTGAGTGACGTCAGTTCCGTTCCGCCGAGCCGGACCGAGCCCGAGGTGGGGCGGTCCAGGCCCGCCGCGCACTGCAACAGTGTGGACTTGCCCGAGCCGGACGGGCCCATCACGGCGGTGAAGGTGCCCTGCCCGAAGGCGAGCGATACGCCGTCCAGAGCGGTGACTTGGCTCTCTCCCGACCCGAACGTCCGCCGCACGCCTTGTAGTTCGATTGCGCTGGACCGCATCCGACCTTCTTCCCGTATGCCCGCCCGTACGACCGTCGTCGGCAGGTGGGATCAGCGAACCGCGGGACGGGCCGGTCGATCACTGCGGCAGGGACGAGACTTGGGGTAGGGCCAGGCATACCTCCCGGCCTCGCCCAGGACGGATGGCCCGGCGCGCCCGTCGCTCCTACGGTGATCCTCATGACTGTGTGGCGGGCGCTCCGAGGGCGCGGATACCTGTGGTCGGCGTGGCCGTGGCGGGCGTTGGCGTACCTGGGCAGCGGGGCGCTGTTCGGGATCGTCGTCCTCGTGCTGATCGGCTGCGGAGCCGTGCTCGGGGGCGCCCTGGCCGTCGTACTCGTCGGGCTGCCGCTGCTCGGGCTGACCGTGCTGGCCGGGATACCCGTGGCCGCGGTCGAACGGTGGCGGTTGCGGCTGGTCGGGGTCCGTGCGGAGCCCGCCGGGCGGCATCGGGTGCCGGAGCGGGCGGGGTTGGGGGCGTGGCTGTCGACGCGGTTGCGGGAGGCGGCGACCTGGCGGGAGTTGGCGTACGCCGTGCTGGTCGGGGTGGTGCTGTGGCCGGTCGACGCGCTGGTCGTCGTGCTCGCGGTGGGGGTGCCGGGGCAGTTGGTGGCCGCGCCCGTGCTGGTCGGCGTCCAGGGCGAGGCGAAGGTCGTGAAGGTGTGGGCCGTCGACACGCTCCCCGGGGCGTTCGCGGTCGCCGCGCTCGGGGTGGTCCTGCTCGCGGCAGGGGCGTACGCGCTGGGGGTGTTCGCGGGAGCGCGTGCCGAACTCGCGCGTGCCATGGTCGCGCCGCCGGTCCGTGCGGAGGACAGCGTGCGGGTCACCGAACTCGTGCGCTCCCGCGTGCGGTTGGTGGACGCCTTCGAGGCGGAGCGCCGACGGATCGAGCGCGACCTGCACGACGGGGCTCAGCAGCGGCTCGTCGCCCTCACCATGACCCTCGGGCTCGCCCGCCTCGACGTCCCGCCGGGACCGCTCGCCGAGCAACTCGCCAAGGCACACGAGGAGGCCGGACAAGTGCTCGCCGAGCTACGGGAGTTGATTCACGGCATCCATCCCAAGGTGCTCACCGACTACGGGCTGGAGGCCGCCGTCGCCGACGCGGCCGACCGCAGTCCGGTGCCTGTCGACCTCTCCCTGGACCTCGAACTCGGCCTGGACGGGAGGCGGTTGCCCGGGGCGGTCGAGTCCGCCGCGTACTTCGTCGTCTGCGAGGCGCTCGCCAACGTCGCCCGGCACAGTGGGGCGCGCCGGGCCGAGGTGGGTGGGGAGTACGCGGGCGGGCGGCTGGTGCTGCGGATCGGGGACGACGGGCGCGGAGGCGCCTCGCCCGGGGCCGGCAGCGGGCTGACCGGGCTCGCCGACCGGGTGTCGGTGCTCGATGGCAGACTCACCCTGTCCAGCCCGCCGGGCGGACCGACCCTGCTGCGTGTGGAGATCCCTTGCCGGCCGACCGACCGCTCCGGGTAGTCCTCGCCGAGGACAGCGTGCTGCTGCGGGACGGACTGACCGGGCTGCTCACGCGCTTCGGGCACGAGGTCGTCGCGGCCGTCGGTGACGCGGACGCGCTGCTCACGGCGGTGACCGCGCAGGGTCCGGACGGGCCGGACGTGGTCGTGACGGACGTACGCATGCCGCCCGGTTTTCAGGACGAGGGGCTGCACGCGGCGCTCCAACTGCGCGCGGAGCGGCCGGGGTTGCCGGTGCTGGTACTGAGTCAGTACGTGCAACGGGCGTACGCGGCGGAGCTGTTGGACTCCGGGGACGGGACCGGGGTCGGGTATCTGCTCAAGGACCGGGTGGGGCAGGTCGAGCAGTTCGTGGACGCGCTCCGTGACGTGGCGGACGGTGGCACGGTCGTGGACCCCGAGGTGGTACGGCAGTTGCTGCGCCGGCGCCGTGATCCGCTGGCGCGGCTGACCGCGCGGGAGCGGGAGGTGCTGGCGCTGATCGCGGAAGGGAAGTCGAACGGGGCGATCGCGCGGGCGCTGGTGGTGTCGGACGCGGCCGTCGGCAAACACATCGGCAGCATCCTCACCAAGCTGGACCTGCCACCGGCGGACGACGTGCACCGGCGGGTGCTGGCGGTGCTGGCGTATCTCAGGGCGTGAACACCCTTACGGGTTCAGGGGTTTGGCGAAGCACCGGCTGTCCTCGTGGAACCGGTAGTAGCCGAACTTCTCGCACGGCTCGTACCCGCTCGACGTGTACAGGGCGATCGCCTCCGGCTGCTTGGTGCCGGTCTCCAGAACCATCCGTCGCCGCCCCGCCACGCGCGCGTCCTCCTCCAACGCGGCCAGGATGCGCCGGGCGAGCCCCAACCCCCGTGCCCGCTCGACCACGTACATCCGCTTGAGCTCGGCGTCGCCGTCGAGATTGCCCTCGCCGTTGGCGTCCTTGGCGCGCCAGCCGCCGGTGGCGATCGGGCTGTCGTCCTCGTCGTACGCGATGAGGTAGACGCCGTTCGGCGGTTCGAAGTGCGTCGGGTCCATGACGGTGGCGTCGCCGCCGTCGCCGTAGCGGACGTGGTACTCGGCCTGGACCTGGTCGTTCAGCTTCACGGCGTCGGGGTGGTCGAAGGGGACCCGGCGTATATTCATGTCGAAGATCGTACACCTATGCATAGAGTGGGGCATCGGACTGTGTCCAGTGTGCCGGTATCGTTCCGGCGTGCTCACTGTGACCTCCGCCAATGTCAATGGACTGCGTGCCGCCGCGAAGAAGGGCTTCGTGGAGTGGCTCGCCGGGACCTCCGCCGACGTGCTCTGCCTCCAGGAGGTGCGCGCCGAGCCGGAGCAGCTGCCGGAACACGTCCGCACCCCCGACGGCTGGCACGTCGTGCACGCGCCGGCCGCCGCGAAGGGCCGCGCGGGCGTCTCGCTCTACACCCGCCGCGAGCCCGACCGCGTCCGGGTCGGCTTCGGGTCGGCGGAGTTCGACACGAGCGGGCGGTACGTCGAGGCCGACCTGCCCGGTGTGACGGTCGCCTCCCTCTACCTCCCCTCCGGCGAGGTCGGCACCGAGCGCCAGGACGAGAAGGTCCGCTTCATGGACGAGTTCCTGGCCTACCTCAAGGAACTGCGCGAACGCGCCGCCGCCGACGGCCGCGAGGTCGTCGTCTGCGGCGACTGGAACATCGCCCACCAGCCGGCCGACCTCAAGAACTGGCGCGCCAACCAGAAAAGCTCCGGCTTCCTCCCGGAGGAACGCGCGTGGCTGACGCAGGTCTTCGACGCGGGGGACGGGGGGTACGTCGATGTGGTGCGGGCCCTTCACCCGGAGGTCGAGGGGCCGTATTCGTGGTGGTCGTACCGGGGGCGGGCCTTTGAGAACGACTCAGGTTGGAGGATCGACCTCGCCGTAGCGACTCCTGGGCTGGCCAAGCGGGCGGTCAAGGCGTACGTGGAGCGTGCCGCCAGCCACCAGGAACGATGGTCGGACCACGCTCCGGTGACAGCAGTATTCGACCTGTGAGGAGAATGGGGCGGGGCGCACAGGGTTCGCACGCCCCGCTCGTCTCAGCGTCCTAGCTGATGGGGCAGGGAGCCGTCAACGGTGAACGTCAGCCGTGAGGTGTCCGGCCCGACCAGTCGGGCCGGTCCACCGCCGGATCGTCCTTTGCTTACTGTGACCCGAACGCCGTCGTTGAGGAGTTGCTCCCGTGTCACCTCGGCGTTCGTGGCGAACACTTCGCGGTAGCGGCTGACGGTGTAGTCGTCCAGCCAACTGGCGCGGATCGCGGCAGCAGCAGGACAAGTCGTGCCGCGGGCAGCAGCACGGCAGACGTAGTCGCCGTAGGCGTAGGCAGTCCTCGTGGCGAAGTACATGCGGCCTCCACACCCGGCGCAGTGGGCGACTCCGATCAACAGAGAAGTTTCCCGGCGCTTGGGGTGAATCCCGTTCGACCGAGTGTTGAGGACCTCCTGGAGAGTGCCAAATTCTTCCTCCGTGAGCAGAGGAGGGCCGATCAGCACGGAAGCGCCGTCAGCGTCCCGGACCGTCTTCCCCTTGTGCATCCGGTGCCCCATCAGCGCCGGCGTGCGGAGGATTTTGGACAAGCTCCCTGCTGTCCAGCGGAATCGCTCGAAGTCCCGTCCGTGGCGCCGCCCACCCGTGGGGCGCCCTTGAAGTTGGGCGTGGCGATCGCGTGGCACCGGAACGCATGCGGCTTCGAGTTTGCGGGCGATGGCGACGAGGGAAAGGCCCGAGTGCACGTCGTCCACAATCGCGCGTACAACGGTGACGGTCTCCGGGTCAGGAGCGAGACACCAGCCGATACCGGAGGGATGCGGGGCCTTCTTGTACCCGAATGGAACAAGGCCGCCGCCGTATCGGCCCGTCGCACGTAGTACTTGGTGGGCGCTGGTGAGGCGGGCGGAGATGGCACGAGCTTCCTGCTCGGCGGCGTAGGCCAGATTCATGCAGTGGCGGACGGTGTCGCCGTCCGCCTGTGGAGTGACCACGAGCGGCTGTTGTTCCTCGGGCATCCCGAAAACGAGTGTCGTCGCGTGCTTGTGGCCCCACTCGATCAACTCGGACATATGGCCAACGGATCGTACGGCGCGATCCACGTGTGACCACACGATGGCGTCGTATTCGTGCGGGCGCCGCAGCCAGGACGACAGGGAAGGCCTCTCGAAGGGAGAAATCGTGCGCGCGGACACCCCGAGATCTGCCGCTTCGGCGATCAGCGTGAAGCCCAGTTGCTGGGCGCACAGCTGGATTGACGCACGCTGCCTTCCGGGCGAGGTGGTGACTTGGGTCAGGTTGCTGAGACGTACGGCTCCCAGCGCTCGCGGGTGTTCGGTAGAAGTCGAAGTCGGTTGCGACGGCTGAGGACTAGCCTTGGGCATGTCGGCGCTCCATGAAGTGTCGGCCACGCCCCGGGGCTGCTGGAACAGCCGCCGGGGCCTTTTCGATCTCACTGTCGGAGTGCGAACCCGGGTCCGTTTACGTTTTGGGTGAAAGTGCCTCGATGGAGTGAATCAGCGCTGCACGGTCACTTTGGTCTCCGACCTCCGGTACATGCTCAAGCCCCCGTCGCGAGGAACTCACGGGCGCCCCGCAACCTGGTGTGCAGTTTGCGTTGGGTGGCGTGGCTGTCGAGGCGGACGTCGAGCGGGCCGGGGAGCGTGCTGGTGGCGCGCAGGCCTGTGGGGAGTCGGGTGGCGTCCAGTCCGTCGCGTCTGGCGATGAGGGTGCCGAGTTCGTGGCGGCTCATGGGGTCGGCTCCTGCCAGGTGGTGGACGCCGTGTGCGTCCGAGGCCGCGAGTTCCAGCAGGGCGGCGGCCAGATCGGCGACATGGATCGGGCAGCGGACGTCGTCGGTGAACAGGACGCCGTCTCGGGTGCCGGAGGCCAGGTCGTGCACCGCGCGTACGTGTACGGACCGCAGGTCGCCGATGATCAGCGATGTGCGGGCGACGACGGCGTCCGGGTGTACGAGGCGAACTCCCGTTTCCGCTGCGGCCTTTGCCGCGCCGTAGGGGGTGACGGGGTCGGGTGGGCAGGACTCGTCGTAGTGGACGCGGGTGCCCGAGAACACCGCGTCGCTGGACACGTGGACCAGGCGGCAGCCGTGCTTCGCCGTGGCCATCGCCAGTTGGACCGGGCCCTCCGCCGTGATCGCCCAGTCGGGTCCGCCGCTCGTCGCGTTGACGACGAGGCTCGGGCCGACCGCGGCCACCACGGCTGCGACGCGCTCGGCGTCCCGCAGGTCCAGGGCGTGCCAGGTGACGCCCGGAGCGCTGCCGGGCCTGGTCGTGAAGGTCGCGTCCGTCGCGTGGCCGGCCGCTGTCGACCGGCGGACCAGTTCGGCGCCCAGGAACCCGTTGCCTCCGATGATCAAGACTGTCACGTGCCCCCAACCGCCCCCTGTTCAACGGGCGTCGAGTTCAGTCCCGCTTCCGCAACCGCCGGTCCAACGCCAGTGAAAGCTCCGCCTCCACCACGCTTCTTGCCAGGGGGCGCAGGCGTTGGAGGTTTTCTTCCGGGCCGTGGCGTAGGACCAGGGTGGCGAACATCTCGGCCAGGATGTCGACGTGTTCGCGGACCTGTTTGCCCGCGGCCAGGACGTCGGCGAGGGGGATGCCCTCGCGGACCAGGGCGGAGGAGACGTCCAGGAGGCGGCGGCTGATGTGGACGATCTCGTCGCCGTCGGTGCCGAGGTAGCCGAGTTCCATGGCGGCGGCGAGGTTCTCCGTGGTGACCTCGCCCTCGAAGCGGGCGGCGAGTTCCTCGGGGGTGAGGCGGACCGGCTCCTCCTCGGTGGGGCCGCCGACGCCGAGGAGGTCGGCCACGTCCCGTCCGTGGTCGAGGGCGTCGGCGAGTTCCGCGATGCCGTTGAGGGTGTGGCCGCGTTCCAGCAGGGTCGAGATGGTCCGCAGGCGGGCCAGGTGGTGCTCGTCGTACCAGGCGATGCGGCCCTCGCGGCGGGGTGGCCGGATCAGTTTGCGCTCGCGGTAGAAGCGCAGGGTGCGCACGGTGATGCCGGCCTTCTCGGCCAGCTCCTCCATGCGGTACTCGTGTCGTCCCTCGGCCGCTGTCACGTCGTGAGCCTATGTCGTACCGGCGGTAACTTTCCTTCCGCCGACCCCTACCCATGAGTACGGAGCTGCTCTACGCTCCGATTGTGCCAGTGTTCACTGGCAGAGTCGCGCAGGGAAGGGCATCGGCATGGCCGAACAGGAACATGTGCGGGTGGTGGTCGTCGGGTCCGGGTTCGGGGGGCTCGGGGCCGCCGTGCGGCTGCGGCGCGAGGGCATCACCGACTTCGTCGTACTGGAGCGGGCCGGCAGCGTCGGGGGCACCTGGCGGGACAACAGCTATCCGGGGTGCGCCTGCGACGTGCCCTCCCACCTGTACTCCTTCTCCTTCGCCCCGTATCCCGACTGGCCGCGCGCCTTCTCCGGGCAGGAGCACATCCGGAAGTATCTGGAGCACGTCACCGACGTCTTCCACCTGCGGCCCCATCTCCGCTTCAACTCCGAGGTCAAGAAGATGACCTGGGACGGACAGAAGTTGCGCTGGGACATCGAGACCAGTGCCGGGGCCTTGTCCGCCGACGTCGTCGTGTCCGCCACCGGGCCCCTGTCCGACCCCAAGACGCCCGACATCCCGGGGCTCGACTCCTTCCCCGGCGAGGTCTTCCACTCCGCCCGCTGGAACCACGACTACGACCTGCGCGGCAAGCGCGTCGCCGTGGTCGGCACCGGCGCCTCCGCCATCCAGATCGTGCCCGCCATCCAGCCGCGGGTCGGCCGGCTCACCCTCTTCCAGCGCACCCCGCCCTGGGTCATGCCCCGCGCCGACCGCGCCATCAGCGGCGCCGAGCGGGCGCTGCACCGCGCGCTGCCCTTCACCACCAAGGCCCGCCGCGGACTGCTGTGGGGGATCAGGGAGTTGCAGGTCCAGGCCTTCACCAAGCACCCCGAAGAGCTCGGTTTCGTCGAGCAGTTGGCGAAACGGAACATGGCCCGCGCCATCAAGGACCCGGCCCTGCGCGCCAGGCTCACCCCCGACTACCGCATCGGCTGCAAGCGGATCCTGCTGAGCAACACCTACTATCCGGCGCTCGCCCAGCCCAACGTCGACGTCGTCAGCAGTGGGTTGAGCGAAGTGCGCGGCTCCACCCTCGTCGCCGCCGACGGCACCGAGACCGAGGTCGACGCGATCGTCTTCGGTACGGGCTTCCACGTCACCGACATGCCGATCGCCGACCGCGTGGTGGGCGCCGAGGGCAAGACCCTCGCCGAGGCGTGGACCGGCGGGATGGAGGCCCTGCGGGGCGCGTCCGCGGCCGGCTTCCCGAACTGGATGACCATCATCGGGCCCAACACCGGCCTCGGGAACTCCTCGATGATCCTGATGATCGAGTCCCAGCTGAACTACATGGCGGACTACCTACGGCAGTTGGACGTCCTCGGCGGCAAGGCGGCCCTCGACGCCCGGCCCGCCGCGGTGCACGCCTGGAACCGACGCGTGCAGGAGCGGATGGAGCGGTCGGTGTGGAGCACCGGCGGCTGCACCAGCTGGTACCTCGACGCGAACGGCCGCAACACCACCGTCTGGCCGGGTACGACGACCGAGTTCCGGCGGGCCACGCGGCGGGTCGATCTGGCGGAGTACGACGTCGTCCGGCCGTCGGCCGAACCCGCACGGGGTGCTCCCGCCGAGAAGGCGGTCTCCGCCAAGAAGGGCGCCGACAAGGGCCCCAGGAAAGAGGTCTCCGCGTGAGCCGTCTGATGCACGTCACCGCCGGTCCCTACGCCCCGCCCGTCCCCGCACGTGAGGTGACCGCCGTCTCCGCCGACGGCTCCCGGCTCCACGTCGAGCTCCACGGCCCCGAGGACGCCCCCGCCGTCGTGCTCGCGCACGGCTGGACCTGCTCGACCGCCTTCTGGGCGGCCCAGATCCGCGACCTCGCCGTCGATCACCGCGTCATCGCCTACGACCAGCGCGGCCACGGACGCAGCCCGGCGAGCCCGTCCTGCAGTACGGACACCCTCGCCGACGACCTCGAAGCCGTACTGAAGGCGGCCCTCGCGCCCGGCCGACAGGCCGTGATCGCCGGTCACTCCATGGGCGGCATGACGGTGATGGCGGCGGCCACGCGCCCCGCGTTCCGCGAGCACGCCGTCGCCGTCCTGCTGTGCAGCACCGGTTCCTCGCGGCTGGTCGCCGAGTCGACCGTCCTGCCGATCCGGGCGGGGAAGGTGCGGACCTGGCTGACCAAGAAGATCCTCGGCGCGCGGGGACCGCTCGGACCGGTCACGCCACTGTCCCGCCGGATCGTCAAGTACGGGACGATGGGCGCGGGTTCGGCGCCGCACATGGTGGAGGCGGTCGCGCGGATCGTGCTCGCGTGTCCGCCCAAGGCGCGGTACGCGTGGTCGCGGGTGCTGGATCTGCTCGAACTCGACCACGGCGTACGGGAGATCGGCGTCCCGACGGCCGTGCTGTGCGGGACGGCCGACCGGCTGACACCGCCGGTGCACACGCGGGCGCTGGTCGCCGTGCTGCCGAACTGCGTGGGCAGCACGGAGTTGGCGGGGCTCGGGCACATGACGCCCGTCGAGGCGCCGGAGCTGGTGAGCGGGCGGATCCGGGAGCTGGCGACGACGTACGTGACAGCCGGTACCGCCAGGGCAGTTGATACGTCCGACACGGCCACTAAGGAGAGCGCATGAGCAAGGTCGGTCTCGAAGGACAGGTCGCCGTCGTCACCGGAGCGGCGCGGGGCGTCGGGGAGTTGCTCGCCCGCAAGCTGTCCGCGCGCGGGGTGAAGGTGGCGTTGGTCGGCCTTGAGCCGGACGCCCTCAAGCAGGTCTCCGGGCGGCTGCACAGCGACAGCGACCACTGGTTCGCCGACGTCACGGACCACGAGGCGATGGCCCGGGTGGCGCGGGAGGTGAAGGAGCGGTTCGGGAAGATCGACATCGTGGTCGCCAACGCCGGTGTGGCGACGGGCGGTCCGTTCGTCGACTCCGATCCGGACGCCTGGCGGCGGGTGATCGAGGTGAACCTGATCGGGTCGGCGGTGACGGCCCGCGCGTTCCTGCCCCAACTGATGCAGAGCCGGGGCTACTTGCTCCAGATCGCCTCTCTCGCGGCGATGACGCCGGCGCCGATGATGACCGCGTACTGCGCCTCCAAGTCCGGTGTGGAGGCGTACGCGCACAGCCTGCGGGCCGAGGTCGGGTACAAGGGCGTGCGGGTCGGGGTGGGGTATCTGTCCTGGACCGACACCGACATGGTGCGCGGGGCGGACCAGGACGAGGTGATGCGGGAGCTGCGGCAGCGGCTGCCGTGGCCGTCCAACAAGACGTATCCGCTGGGTCCCGCCGTGGACCGGATCGTCGCCGGGATCGAGCGGCGGTCCAGTCATGTGTACGGGCAGTGGTGGCTGCGGGGGATGCAGGGCGTGCGCGGGTATCTGCCGGGGGTCATCGGCACCGTCGGGCAACGGGAGATGAAGCGGTTCGGGTCCCGGTTGGACGGCATGCGCAACGGGCTCGTCGGCGCGGGCGGGACGGCCGACGAGGAGGCCCGCGCTACACACCGTGACTGATCGAAATGCGTGGGTTGTCCCGACGTGTGAATCTGGTCGAGGCCCGGTCAAGGGCCGTTCCCCCCACTCGATACGGGAGTGAACCCACATGGGTATGAAGGACCAGTTCCAGGACAAGTCGCAGGAGTGGCAGGACCAGGCCAAGAAGAAGATGGAGGAAGCCAAGGACGAGGCTTCCGAGAGGTCTTCTCGCCGCGACGAGGAGTCGGAACGGGGTGCTCCGCAGCGTCAGCAGGAGGAGCAGGGCGGTATGGACCAGGACTTCGACTCCTAGGCCGGCTTGTCCTACGGACGTGGGGTGCCCCCTGTGTGTTGGGGCGCCCCACGTTTGCGTTGCTGTGAGGGGTGCGTTGTCGGGTGCGGGCCCGTGGGGGCTGGTCGCGCAGTTCCCCGCGCCCCTAAAAGCAGGGAGCTGCCCTCGCCTCTGGGAGCCTGTGCGGGTTGGTCGCGCCCACGCGGCGGAGCCGCACATCGATACAGCCCCGCGCCCCTAAAAGCAGGGAGCTGCCCTCGCCTCTGCGAGCCTGTGCGGGTTGGTCGCGCCCACGCGGCGGAGCCGCACATCGATACAGCCCCGCGCCCCTAAAAGCAGGGAGCTGCCCTCGCCTCTGGGAGCCTGTGCGGGTTGGTCGCGCCCACGCGGCGGAGCCGCACATCGATACAGCCCCGCGCCCCTAGGGAGTTGACCTCGGCGGCAGTTTTGGACGTGACCTGTCCGGTACCGCTGAATAGTCCGGTGGTGTTGCCGGTGGCCTCGTCTCCAGTAGCTCGACGGCCAGTCGGATCGCGTCGTCGAGTTGGACGTGGCGTCCCTCCGCCCAGTCCAGCGGTGTGCGGAGGACCTCCAGGTCGGGGGTGACGCCGTGGTTCTCCACGCCCCAGCCGTACGCGTCGAACCAGGCCGCGTTCATCGGGACCGTGATGACCGTGCCGTCGCCCAGGCGGTGGCGGCCGGTCATGCCGACGACCCCGCCCCAGGTGCGCTGGCCGACGACCGGGCCCAGCTTGAGCAGCTTGAACGCCGCCGTGATCATGTCGCCGTCGGAGGACGTCGCTTCGTCGGCGAGGGCCACCACCGGGCCCCGGGGGGCGTTTCCCGCGTACGACACCGGTTGCGCGTTGCGGGTCAGGTCCCAGCCGAGGATCACGCGCGTGAGCTTCTCGACCACCAGCTCGCTGATGTGGCCGCCCGCGTTGCCGCGCACGTCGACCAGGAGTGCCGGGCGTGACACCTCCATCCGCAGGTCGCGGTTGAACTGGGCCCAGCCCGAGCCGCCCATGTCGGGGATGTGCAGATAGCCGCAGCGACCGCCGCTCAACTCCCGTACCACCGCCCGGCGTTTGGCCACCCAGTCCTGGTAGCGCAGGGGGCGTTCGTCGAGGAGGGGGACGACGGCGACCCGGCGGGCGCGGCCGGCCTCGCCCTCCGCCGGGGTGAAGGTCAGCTCGACGGTTGTGCCGCCGGCGCCCGCGAGGAGGGGGTACGGGCCGGTCAGCGGGTCCACCGGGCGGCCGTCGACGTGGGTGAGGACCGCGCCCTCGCGGATGCCGGTGCCGGCCAGCGGGGAGCGGGCCTTGGAGTCGGAGGAGTCGCCGGGGAGGATCCGGTGGACGGCCCAACCCTCTTCCCTGCGCACGAAGTTGGCGCCGAGCAGGCCCTGGCGGCGCTGGTAGTGGGGCGGGCCCTCGTTGCGGCGGGCGGGGGTGACGTAGGCGTGGGAGGTGCCCAGTTCGCCGAGGACCTCGCGCAGCAGGTCGGCGAACTCGTCGGGGGAGGCGACCCGTTCGACCAGCGGACGGTACTGGTCGAGGACCGCGTCCCAGTCGATACCGCACATCCCGGGGTCCCAGAAGTAGGCGCGGATGAGGCGGCCGGCCTCCGCGTAGGACTGGCGCCACTCGGCGGGCGGGTCGACCTCGTGCAGGATGCGCCGCAGGTCGATCCAGACCGTGCTGTCGAGGTCGCCGGACTCAGTGGAGGGGACGGCCCGCAGCTCGTCCTCGTCGACCACGACCAGCCGGGTGCCGTCGCCGCTGAGCGCGAACCAGTCGAGGTGGTCGACCAGTTCGGACTTCTTGGCCTTGCTGATGTTGAAGTACTCCAGGGTCGGCCGCCCGCTGGTGTCGTCCGGGTTGGCGAAGGTCTCGCCGAGCGCGCCCGAGATCGGCCAGCGCAGCCAGACCAGGCCGCCGCCCGCGACCGGGTACAGCGCCGAGTACTTGGAGGCGGTGACCGGGAAGGGGGTGACCCGGCTCTCCAGGCCCTCCACCTCGACGGTCACCGCGCCGTCCGCGCCCTCGTCCTCGACGGGGTCCAGGCCACCGGCGGCCGGTCGGCCCTCGGGGCTCAGCGCGAACGGGGAGGGCGTGGCGGAGGAGAGGGGGACCAGGTAGGGGCGGCAGCCGAGCGGGAAGGATAGGTCGCCGGTGTGGACGTCGTAGACCGGGTCGAAGCCGCGCCAGGAGAGGAACGCGAGATAGCGGCCGTCCCTGGTGAAGACTGGGTTCTCGTCCTCGAAGCGGCCGTTGGTCACGTCGACGATCAGCCGCTCGCCGCCCGTGAGTCCCGCGATGCGGGCCATCTTGATCTGGCGCAGGGAGCGGCCGATGCCGGGGTGCGACCAGGTGAGCCAGGCCCCGTCGGGGGAGAAGGCGAGGTCGCGCACCGGCCCGTTGATGGACCGGATCAGCTCGGTGACCTCCCCGTTGGAGTCCTCGGTCGCGTCGATGAGGAGTACGCGGCCGTCGTGGGAGGCGATCGCGAGCCGCTCGCCCTTGGCGTCCGACACCAGTTCCAGGACCCGGCCCAGTTCGCCGGAGGCAAGCCGGCGCGGTTCGCGGTCGCCGCTCGCGCGGGGCAGGGAGGCGATCTCGACCGCGTCCTCGCCCTCGGCGTCGGTGACGTAGGCGACCTGGCCGAGCGAGCCGAGCATCTCCGGGAGCCGGGCCCGTACGCCCGGGGTGTCGGTGATCGTGCGCGCGGGGCCGTCGCGGTGGGTCAGCCAGTACAGGCTGCCGCGGACGACGACGGCGCTCGCGCGGCCCGTCTCGTCGACCGACAGACCGTCGACGTGCTGGGCGGCCGGGACCTGGTACGTGCGCCGGCCCGCGCGCGGCCCGCTGAGCCGTACCTCCAGGCGGCGCGGCTCCGAGCCCGCGGCGAGGTCGTCGACGATCCACAGGTCGCCCGCGCACTGGTACACCACCCGGGTGCCGTCGCTCGCCGCGTGCCGGGCGTAGAAGGCGTCGTGGTCGGTGTGCCGGCGCAGGTCGGAGCCGTCGTGGGCGCAGGAGTAGAGGTTGCCGACGCCCTCGTGGTCGGAGAGGAAGGCGATCCGGCCGCCGACGAACATGGGGGAGTCGAGGTGGCCGCCGAGGTCGGCGAGCAGCCGTTCGCCGTGCAGCCACAGGCGGCCGGTCGCGCCGCCCCGGTAGCGCTTCCAGGCGGCCGGTTCGTGCGGCGGGGTGCCGGTCAGGAGCAGGGTCCTGCGGTCGCCGTCGAGGTCGGCGACCTGGATGTCGGAGACCGGGCCCCAGGGCAGCTTGCGCCCCGGGTCGCCGTCGGTGGCGACCTTGTAGGCCCAGGTGAAGTACGAGAAGGGCTCGCCGTGCGAGGCGACGGCGAGGATCGTGCCGTCCGGGTCCCAGCCGCAGACCTGGGTGTCGGCCGACCCCCAGTGGGTGAGCTGCCGCCCGGGGCCGCCGTCCACCGGCACGACGTGGATCTCGGGCACCAGACTGCGCCAGCTCGTGTACGCGATCTGCCGGCCGTCGGGCGAGAAGCGGGGGTGCCCGGTCTTCGTACGGTCGACGGTCAGCCGCCAGGCGCGCTCCCGGCCGTCGAGCGGGGAGAGCCAGAGGTCGTCCTCGGCCACGAAGCACAACAGATCACCGCTGAGATGAGGCAGGCGCAGATAGCTCACCTCCCCATGCTTTTCCGGGGGATGGGTACCAGCAACTCGTGAACCGGTCCGAACTTTCACAGGCCTCCGTGGCGGGTCCCTCTTACAGATTTTTCACACACGTGACCCAGCACACGTACGAAACGGTTTCGTTTCGCTCGGCTTCGGGGTATCTTCATGGTTGTACGAACGAGTAAGCACGCGGAGTGAGAAGGTGAGAGGCATGACCGAGGTTGTCGCAACGGCGCGTCGCAGTCGGATCACGCCCGAGCGTGAGGCCGAGCTCTACGGAGCCGTTCTCGATCTGCTCCGCGAAGTCGGTTACGACGCCCTGACCATGGACGCCGTCGCCGCCCGCACCCGTTCCAGCAAGGCCACGCTCTACCGCCAGTGGGGCGGCAAGGCCGAGCTGGTGGTGCGAGCCATCAAGCACAGCAAGCCGGAGCACGACGACAGCATCGACACCGGTTCCCTCCGGGGCGATCTGCACGCCTCCATCAAGGTCGACGACGACTGCACCATCGAGAAGAACTCGTCGCTGATGCGGGGCGTCGCCATGGCGATGCACAACAACCCGGATCTGCGCCGCGCCTTCCGGGCGCAGCTGGTCGAGCCGGAGATGAGCGGCTTCAACCTGATGATCCGGCGTGCCATCGACCGGGGCGAGGTCCGCGAGGACTGTCCCGCGCTGGAGTTCGTGGTGCACATGATGGTCGGCGGTTTCGCGACCCGGGCGCTGCTCGAGGACCAGCCGCCCACCCAGGCGTTCCTCGTCTCGTACATCGATGCCGTGGTCCTCCCCGCCCTCGGTGTATCCACCAGCTGATCCCTGTCTGCTCGTCGGCTGACCCCTCCCCGTACCCACTGCACCACCTCAGCACCTGACGTCACCGCTCAAGTCGTCGGGACGATCACCCCTGCCTCCCCGCCGGGTTGATCACCCCTGCCCTGCACCACCACACGACCTGACCGGGAGACCGCCCTCGTGGCCACGATCCTCTACAGACTCGGCCGGTTCGCCTTCAGGCGACGGCACTTCGTCGCCCTGTTCTGGGTGGCACTGCTGACCCTCGTGGGAGTGGGCGCGGCCAGCGCCCCGGCCGCGGGGACGACCTCCTTCTCCGTCCCGGGCACGGAGGCCCAGAAGGCCTTCGACCTGCTGGAACAGCGCTTCCCCGGCACCAGTGCCGACGGCGCGACCGCACGCGTCGTCTTCAAGGCGCCGGCCGGCGAGAAGATCTCCGACTCCGCCAACAAGGCGATCGTGACGAAGGCCGTCGACGACCTGGCCGACGGCTCGGAGGTCACCTCCGTCGCCGACCCGTTCAAGTCGAACGCCGTCAGCAAGAACGGCACGATCGCCTACGCGTCGGTGAGCTACAAGGTCTCCGGCATGGAGCTCAAGGACTCCTCGCGGGACGCCCTGGAGGACACCGCCAAGCAGGCGCAGGACGCCGGGCTGACCGTCGAGGTCGGCGGTGACGCCCTCCAGACCACGCCCGAGACCGGATCCACCGAGATCATCGGCATCGCGGTCGCGGCCGTCGTCCTGGTCATCACCTTCGGCTCGCTGATAGCGGCCGGACTCCCGCTGCTGACCGCCCTCATCGGCGTGGGCATCGGTGTCTCGGCGATCACCGGCCTGGCCAGCGCACTGGACCTCGGCTCGACGACCTCCACCCTCGCGATGATGATCGGCCTCGCGGTCGGCATCGACTACGCCCTGTTCGTCGTCTCCCGCTATCGAGCCGAACTGGCCGACGGCAGAGATCGCGAGGAAGCGGCCGGCAGAGCGGTGGGCACGGCGGGCTCCGCGGTGGTCTTCGCCGGTCTGACGGTGGTCATCGCACTGGTCGGCCTGTCGGTCGTCAACATCCCGATGCTGACGAAGATGGGCGTAGCGGCCGCCGGCACCGTCGCCATCGCGGTCTTCATCGCGCTGACCATGATCCCGGCGCTGCTCGGCTACGCGGGCCGCAAGATCAAGCCGGCCGGTCAGAAGAGCAGGTTCCTGGGCGGGGCGCGCGCGGCCAAGAAGGCCGACAAGCCGAACATGGGCACACGCTGGGCGAGCTTCGTCGTACGCCGTCCGATCGCCGTGCTGCTGCTCGGCGTGGTCGGCCTCGGCGCCGCGGCCATCCCGGCGAGCTCCCTCGAACTGGGCCTGGGCGACGACGGCTCCCAGCCGACGTCCACCACCCAGCGACGGGCCTACGACCTTCTCTCGGACGGCTTCGGCCCCGGCTTCAACGGCCCCCTGATGATCGCGGTCGACGCCAAGGACAGCGACGCTCCCAAGGCGGCGGTGACCGAGGTCCGCGACCGCATCAAGGGCCTGGGAGACGTCCAGTCGGTCAGCCCGGCGAACTTCAACAAGGCCGGCGACACGGCGACGATCACCGTCGTCCCCGACTCCAAGCCCTCGTCGGTGACGACCGAGGACCTGGTGCACTCCATCCGTGACGCGGGCGCCGACATCAAGGCCGACACCGACGCGACGGTGCTGGTCACCGGCACGACGGCGATGAACATCGACGTCTCGCAGAAGCTGAACGACGCGCTGATCCCGTATCTGATCCTGGTGGTCGGCCTCGCCTTCCTCCTGCTGATCGTGGTCTTCCGCTCGATCCTGGTCCCGCTGAAGGCGGCCCTCGGCTTCCTGCTCTCCGTCATGGCGGCGCTCGGCGCGGTGGTCGCGGTCTTCCAGTGGGGCTGGTTCGCGAGCCTGCTGGGCGTGGAGGAGACCGGCCCGGTCATGTCGATGATGCCGATCTTCATGGTCGGCGTGGTCTTCGGCCTCGCGATGGACTACGAGGTCTTCCTCGTGACCCGCATGCGAGAGGCCTACGTCCACGGCGAGAAGGCGAGCCAGGCCGTCGTCACCGGCTTCAAGCACGGCGCGCGGGTCGTCACGGCCGCGGCGGTGATCATGATGGCGGTCTTCGCGGGCTTCATCGGCTCCAGCGAGTCCATGATCAAGATGATCGGCTTCGGCCTCGCGATCGCGGTCTTCTTCGACGCGTTCATCGTGCGGATGGCGATCGTGCCGGCGGTCCTCGCGCTGCTCGGGAAGCGGGCCTGGTGGCTGCCGAAGTGGCTGGACCGGGCACTGCCGAACGTGGACGTGGAGGGCGAGGGCCTGAAGGCGCTGTCCGACGCGGACGCGAAGGCGGATCCGGACGAGAAGAAGGAGCTGGTCCGGGCCTGACCGACCTGGCGATGAGCGGCCTTCCGGGCTTCGGGGTGTAGTGCGCTACACCCCGGGTTCGGGAGGCCGCTCCCTCGTTGCGGGAGGCGCCGGACGGGATCGTGGACAACGGATCGAAGAGATCCGGAACTCCATGTCATCCCTGGTCAGAAAGGCCCTCCGATGCGTTCTTCCCGTTCTCCGCTCGCCGCCGTCAAGAAGTTCGTCGCCGACCTCGTCCTGTGGAGCTGCTTCGTCGGCGGCCTCGCTGCCAGCACGGCCGCGGGTACGGTCCTCGACGGCAACGGCAAGAACATCGCCACGGCCGCCGGAGCGGTGGTCGCGCTCCTCGCCGGCTCACGCATCGCGAAGAAGCCGAGGATCAAGGCGTTCCTGTCCCGCCCCGGCACCCTCTGGTTCCTGTTCCTCTTCAACGGCGGTACCGCGGTCGCCCTGTACTTCACGATGGACGGCATCAAGGGGATCCTGGCCGCCGCGATGATGGGCCTGGTGTCGCTGGGCGCGGCGGGCGGACTGATCGCGGGGCGCCGTCAGCGGGCGGAGGCGGAGGCGGAGTGGGTGTGAGCGGGGCGGACCTCCAGGGCCTGACGGATCTCGGCCGCAGGGAAGGGCGTCCGCTTGCTCTCCGTGAGCAGCCGGCGGTGGAAGTCGTCGAGGACGAGGGCGTGCGGGGCGTGGCGGTCGAGGAGGGCGGCGATGTCCGGAGGGACGGTGCCGCCGGTCGGTGGCCGCCCCGAGGCCCACTCGCGCAGAAAGACCCCGTGCTCCTTCCCGCCCCGCACAGCCTCCGGCACGTGGTGGCGCAGCAGATGGTTGGGCGCGTAACTGCGGTCGTAGACGAGGTGGTCGTCGAGGAACTCGGCCTCCTCCGCGGAGAGTTCGAAGTCGCGACTGAGCGCGAGCCCGAAATCGGCGAAGTAGATCCGCCGGTCGTCGGTGAGCAGATTGGCGAAGTGCGCGTCGAAGTGCACGAACCCGCGTGAGCTCATGAACTCCGTCCCCCGCGACAGGGCGTCCGCCGCCCAGCGGTGGTCGGGGACTTCCGCGAGCCGGTCCGCGAGCGTGCGGGGCAGGTGTTCCAGGAACAGTACGAGACTGAAGTGGGCGCGCCCGATGGCTTCGAGCCGGCGGCGCACCGCGTCGGACCCTTCCCAGTGGGCGACGGTTCCCTCGACCCCGCCGAACGCGTCCGCGAAGTCGGTGGGCGGCTGATCGGGCAGCACCCGCCAGTGGTGGAGCAGCGGGAAACCGGCGCGGTGAGGTGCGTGGCGAGTTCGGGCCAGGAGCCGAAGCCGGCCGACCCGATGCCGTACTGGTGGAAGGTGGGCAGCCCGAAGAGGTTGGTGGTTGACCGCACGTGCACCGGCCCGAGTTCGAGGTCCGTCAGGGGAACTCGCTTCACGAATACGGGAGTTCCGGCGACCTCCATCTCGGACCGTCGCCCCCCGATACCTGAACCGACGACCGGCGCGGCCGCCACGGCATCGGCGGCTCCAGAAGTACGAGGTGATCAGTGCGGGTCAGTATTCACCTCGGCCCACACGGTCTTCCGTGGATACGGCCCCATGGCCACGCCCCATCGATCCGCCAGGGCGTCCACCAGGACGAGACCTCTGCCGGACTCGGCGTTGAGGGTGGTTGAGGCGAGGTGGGGGAGGGCGTCGGCCCGGGTGTCGGTGACCTCGATACGGAGGGTGTTGCCGACGACGTACAGAGTCAGGCGGAAGTCCCGTCCCGGTACGCGACCGTGCGTCACCGCGTTGGCGGCCAGCTCGGCGACGATCTGCGCCGCGGTCTCCGACGGGATTTCCCAGGCGCGGAGTTGTTCGGCGGCGAGGAGCCGGGCGAGGCGGGCGCCTCGGGGGGTGGGGGAGAGGGGGACGGAGAAGTTGCGGATGGTGATTTCTTGATTCATGTCACTCAGAGTGGCCGCGTTTGCTTCTCTGAGTGAGTGGCGGTGCCGGTACGTAGCGTGACTGTCTCGGCTTTGTCCTGCGCTGTCTCGTCAGTCTCGGGGGTTGTACGGGTACGGGTGCGCGATGGAGGTGGGGCATGAACGAGGTTGCGGACGAGGCCGGTTGGGATGTCGAACCGGGGGACGAGATCGAGCCGCTGGTCCAGGCGGTCGGTCGGATGCTCAGGGTTTTCCGGGAGGCGTCGGGAATGCGGGTGGCCGACCTCGCGGAGGCGATGGGCTACGGCGAGGACATGATCCGGAAGATCGAGCGGGGAGTACGGATTCCGAGGCCGGAGTTCCTGGACCGGGCGGATCAACTGCTGGGCGCGCAGGGGCATCTGAGGGCGTTCATGGAGGACATGCAGAAGGCCCGGTACCCGAAGAAGGTGCGGGAGCTGAAGGAGATGGAGGACCGGGCGGTGGAGATGCTGCTGTACAGCAACCATCACATCCACGGCCTGCTCCAGACGCCCGAGTACGGGACGGCCATGTTCGAGAACCGGCAACCGGCTCTCGCCGTGGACGTCATCGAGCGCGAGGTCGCGGCGCGCATGGCCCGTAAGTCCGTCTTCGAGAAGGAGCCCGCCCCGGCGCTCTGCTTCATCCAGGAGCAGGTGACGCTGGAACGCCCTCTGGGTGGCAAAAACGTCTTGCGCCGACAGCTCGAACACCTGCTAGATGTAGGGAGGTTGAGGAACGTCGCATTGCAGGTCATGCCGACCGACCGAGAGGAACACGCTGGGATGCACGGGCAGATGGAGGTGCTCAAATTCCTCGACGGAACGGCGATCGGACGTTCCGAAGGCGCGTTCAACGGGCGCCCGGTGTCCAACCCCAGGGATCTCCGTATCCTTGAGTTGCGCTATGGAATGATCCGGGCCCAGGCTCTCCCCCCGAGGGAGTCGCTGGCCTTCATCGAGCAGGCGCTGGGAGCACTATGAGTACGCCGGAACTCAACTGGTTCAAGAGCAGCCACAGCAGTGGCCCTGAGCCCGGCGATTGCGTCGAGGTGGCCGCTACCCCCACCACGATCCACATCCGCGACTCAAAGTCACCCCAGACCGCTCACCTCACCATCGCCCCCGCCACCTGGACCGACTTCCTGGAGCAGCTGTGACCACTCTGCCCGAACGTCCAAACACCGCTCTGCTGTTGATCGACGTGCAGATCGCCGTCGTGGCCGACGCGTACGAGCGTGACGCGGTCATCGCCAATATCGCCGGACTCGTCGACAGGGCACGGGAGCAAGCCACGCCGGTCGTCTGGGTCCAGCACTCCGACGACAACGTGCCCCAGGGAAGCGACGGCTGGCAGTACGTGCCCGAACTGGCTCGCCGCGAGCCGGAGGCCCTCGTGCACAAGCGCTACGGCGACTCCTTCGAGGACACGAACCTGGAGGACGTCCTCGCGGAGGCCGGCATCGGACACCTGGTCGTGGTCGGCGCGTCCACGGACGCCTGCATCCGGTCCACGATCCACGGAGCCTTCGTACGCGGCTACGACGTCACGCTCGTCGGCGACGCCCACACCACGACGGACCTGAGCCAGTGGGGTGCGCCGCCGCCGGACCAGGTCGTCGCGCACACGAACCTGTACTGGAAGTACCACCAGGCCCCGGGCCGCACCGCGGCGGTGGCCGAGACGAAGGAAATTTCGTTCGGAAAGTGAGCGCACCCGGCACTACCGTGCCCTCATGACCACGACGAACAATCCCGCCGAGGACGAACCCTCCGGAGCCAGCCCCCGATTCGCCGACGCACTGCGGGAATTGGGGCTGGCGGACCTGCTCCCCCGTGTACGCCGCTTCCCGGACGCGACCCGCACCGCGGCCGAGGCCGCCGCGGCGATCGGGTGCGAGTTGAGCGAGATCTGCAAGTCCCTGATCTTCGCGGCGGACGGCGTCCCGGTGCTGGTGCTGATGGACGGTTCGTCGAGGGTGGACCTCGAACGCGTCCGGGAGGAACTGGGCGCCGAGAAGGTCACGCGGGCCAAGGCGGACGTCGTACGGGAGACGACCGGCTATGCCATCGGCGGCGTACCGCCCTTCGGACACCGTACGAAGACGCGCGTACTGGCGGACCGTTCGCTGCTGGAGCACGACGTGGTGTGGGCCGCGGCCGGCAACCCGCACACCGTCTTCCCGATGGAACCCAAGGACCTCGTGACCCACGCCGGCGCGACTCTCGTGGACGTGCGCGAGCGCGACTCGTGACCCCCGTGGTGGCCACGGCCGTCCTGCTGGCCGCGGTCACACACGCCAGTTGGAACGCCATCGCCCACCAGATCACCGACAAACTGGTCGGGTTCACGCTGATCGCGGGCGGCGGGGTACTGATCGGCCTGGTGATGATGCCGTTCGTGCCAGTACCGGCGCGCGCGGCATGGCCGTACCTCCTGGTCTCCGCCGTCATCCACATCGCGTACTTCGTCCTCCTGATGAGGTCGTTCAAGCTGGGCGACTTCGGCCAGGCCTACCCGATCGCCCGCGGCACGGCACCCCTGGTGGTCACCCTCCTCGCCGCCGTCTTCGCCCACGAGGTCCCCAACGGCTGGGCCGCCGCGGGCATCGCCCTCTCCTGCACAGGCCTGACGGGCGTCGCCGTATGGGGCCTGCGCGGCAGCAGCCCCAACTGGCCGGCGATCGGCGCGGCCCTGGCGACGGGACTGACCATCGCCGCGTACACGGTCGTCGACGGCCTGGGCGTCCGCGCCTCGGGCTCCTCCCTCGGCTACATCGCGTGGCTGATGGCGCTGGAGGGCTTGGCGATCCCGACGTACGCGGCCACGCGCTGGCGCGGCGAATTCCTCACGGTCCTACGCCCGTTCGCGGCACTCGGCCTCCTGGGCGCGACCTTGTCCGTCGCCGCGTACGGCTTGGTCCTGTGGGCCCAGACAAAGGCGGAACTGGCACCGATCGCGGCATTGAGAGAATCGTCGATCATCGTCGGCGCGGCCATCGGTGCCGTCTTCTTCAAGGAACGGTTCGGGGTGTCCCGTATCGCGGCCGCGGTGTTGTTGGTGGCGGGGATCGGGCTGATGTTGCGGGCGGGGTAGCGCCCCGGGTGGAGCGGAGTGCTGATGAAGAAGCCCTATTGGCAGTCCTACTGGTACCGCCTGCGCTTTCGTGCCGACAGCGAGCAGTGGGCCGGGTGGCAGGGGCTGGGGGGACCGGAGTTCAGCCAGGTGCCGAACAAGGTGCTGGTGGACTCGTCCCTGGAGGCGTGGGCCACGGCCCTCCTTGAGGAGGCCCGGTGCGAACTCGAGGACCTGCGCGGTGATCTGCTGATCGAGTGCTTCGAGGAACCCGCCCCGAGCGCGGGCACGGAACCCGTGTTCTCCGCCCGGGTGGAACTGGGGCCTCGGCGCTAGCCCACGCCCTGGACCGGCTACTTGAGGTTCTGCTGAAGGAAGTCGACGATGTGCCCCATCGTCTCCTGGGTGGACCAGGGCTGGGCGGCCGAGGTGTCGCCGGTGAAGGACAGGTCGCCGTGGCCCGCGCCGGTGAGGACGTAGCGGGTGCTGTCGATGCCCTTGGCGCGGAGCGCGTTGTGCAGGTTCAGGGTCTGGCTGGGGGAGACCAGGTTGTCCGCACTGCCGTGGAACAGGACGAAGGGCGCGGTCTTGGAGGTGATGTGCGTGCTCGGGTCGGCCGCCGCGATCTGGCTCGTACGGTCCTCGATCGACTTCTTGGTGCCGGGGCCGTAGACCCACTGGGCGGCGGTGTTGCCCGCGGTGTAGTTGGCCTTCTGGGCCGCGGTGTCGTAGTCGGCCGCGAGGGTGGACAGGTCGGCCGGGCCGAACTCGTCGACGACGCCCTGCACGTCACTGCTCTGGTCGAGGTTGTCGCCCACGTCGAAGGACTTGTCCCCGTTGGTGACGCCGGTCATCGCGGCCAGGTAGCCGCCCGCGGACTGGCCCCATACGGCGACGTTGTCGGGGTCGATGTCGTACGTGTCGGCGTTGGCGCGGAGGTAGCGGATCGCGGACTTCACGTCGGCGACGGCGTCCTTGTACGTGGCGCCGTTCGCGACGGTGCGGTACTGGATGCTGGCCACGACATAGCCCTGGTCGGCCACGTACGTGCGCTGGTTCAGGTTGGCGGTGCGGTCCGCCATGCTGAACCCGCCGCCCGTCATGTAGATGACCAGCGGCTTCTTGCCCGACGTGGACGTGGGCACCTGGATGTCCAGCTTGAGGTCGCTCTTCTTGCCGTTCGTGGTCGGCGAGGAGTACGTGATGTCGTTCGTGGTGGTGATCCCGGAGGTCGCGCACTTGATCTGCGCACCCTTGGGATCGATCACGGTGCTCGTGCTGGTGTCCGACTTCTTGATGGTCTTGGCCACGGCGATGCCTCCCGCGTTGCCACCCGTGGTGCCGCCCGTAGTGCCCGTGGTGCCCGTGGCGCCCGTGCTCGATGGCACCGCGCTGGGCGTTCCGCTGGACGTCCCGGTATCACTGCTAGCCGCGGTCGTGGGGCACGCGGCCGTCCGGGCACTCGCGCTGGACGCACTGCCGGACGCATCGCTGGACGCGCTGTCGCCGCCCGAGGAGCAGGCGGCCAGGCTCAGCCATACGGCGACGGTGGCCGCGATGGCGGCGCCGCCCCTCCACGGGCCCGTCCGTGAGCTCTTCCACGAGCCCTGCCCTGAGCCTCTCCCCGAGCCCTTCCCAGAGCCCGGCCGGGACTTCCCCGCGTTCCGCGCCTGCTGCTGCGCCGTCCCGCTGTTTTCGAGCATTTCTCTTCTCCTCGCCGACACGAAACCATGAAACGGAGATCGCATCTCCGTTTCTCTCCGGCTACCGTACCATCAACCGGAGATTGAATCTCCGCTTATACTCGGCAGTGCGATGCGCGGGACAATCCGCCATCACCCGGACCGGAAGGCGAGACGACTGGCATGGCGGAGCCCGCTGGACTCGACAGGCCGCCGCTGCGGCGCGACGCCGAGCTGAACCGTCGCCGCCTGTTGGCCGCCGGCCGTGAGGTGTTCCGCGACCGGGGTCTGACCGCGACCCTCGACGACGTGGCCCGCCACGCGGGGCTCGGCGTGGGGACGGCCTACCGGCACTTCGCGAACAAGGAAGAGCTGGTCGACGCGGTCTTCGAGGACATGATCGACCGTGTCGAGGCGTCCGCCCGCGAAGCCGCCGCCGATCCCGACCCGTGGCACGGGCTGGCGTCCAGCCTGGAGAAGGTGTGCGAACTCCAGGCGCACGACCGGGGGTTGCGGGAGGTCATGCTCGGCACCGGCAAGGCCGCCCAACGGCACGCCCTCGTCGGCCGGCGGGTCAAGCCCCTGGTCGATGTGCTGCTCGCCCGCGCCAAGGAGCAGGGGACGCTGCGCGCCGACGTGGTGCCGCTGGACCTGCCGATGATCCAGCTGATGGTGGCGTCGATCACCGACCGCACCGGAGAGCCCGACCTGTGGCGCCGTTACCTGCGACTCCTGCTGGACGGCATGCGCACGCGACCGGGCGGGACACAACCGCTGCCGCCGGGCCCTGCGTTCGACGGGCCCGAGAGGGGTCTGGGGCCCGGCGAGGCGAGCTGAACGCAGGGGCGACGGCGCCCGCGCTGAATCCAGCGGCACCGGCGCCCCGTTTGGGTAGCCTGCTCGCCGTGATGACGGGCACCGAAGAGACCCGGCTGGTCGTGCTGCGGGGCAACAGCGGTTCGGGCAAGTCGTCCGTCGCCGCCGGGCTGCGGGAGCGGTTCGGCCGTGGCCTGGCGCTGGTCGGCCAGGACACCCTGCGGCGGGACGTACTGCGCGAGCGGGACCGGCCGGGCGCCGCGAACATCGGGCTGATCGGCCTGACCGCGCGCTACGCCCTCGACGCCGGCTTCCATGTCGTGGTGGAGGGCATCCTGTACGCCGACCGGTACGGCGAGATGCTCGCCCGGCTGTGCGCCGACCACCGCGGGCCGACGCACAGCTACTACCTGGACATCCCGTTCGAGGAGACCGTGGCCCGGCACGCCACCAAGCCGATCGCCGCCGAGGTCGGCGAGGCGCAGCTGCGGGACTGGTACCGGCCGCGCGATCTGCTGCCCGGTTCGGTCGAGACCGTCATCGGCGCGGACAGCACCCTCGCCGGGACCGTCGAACGGATCATGCGGGACACGGGGTTGGCCACCCTGCCAGCCGTGGACCGGTGACGCGCCTTTGCGTCAGGTGGCCGCGCAGGTCACGCCCCGTCAGCGTCATGCCCCGGTCGCCGTCACATCCCGGGCACCGTCACGCCCGGTTCGCCGTCACAGCGCGTCCGCCAGTCGGTCCACCTGGTCGGGGTCGACGCCGTAGCAGTAGAGCATCACCTCGTCGGCGCCCAGGTCGGTGAAGGCGGTGATCGTCCCCCGGATCTCCGTCGGGGTCGTGAGCATGCCGGACACCATGCGGTCGGCCATGCCGGTGAAGGCGTAGTACGCGTGCATGTTGGTGCGGGCGTCGTCGATCACGTCGTCCGGACCCAGCGCGACGTTGACCTGCGCGACGATGCGCGGTTCGCCGGCGCGGTCGTACTCCTTCCAGAACCGGCGTGCGGTGTCGAACAGGCCGCCCGCCCAGGAGGGTGCCGCCGCGGCGAGGAAACCGTCGCCCCAGCGCGCGACGCGCTCGATCGCGGCGGGCTGGAAGCCGCCGAAGAGAACCTCGGGGCCGCCGGGCCGGGCGGGCGCGGGACCGATCGGGCCTACGCCCACGCCGGTTCCGTCCTCATCCTCGTACGGCTTTCCCGACCACAACCTCCGCATCACAGCCAGCTGTTCGTCCAGGCGCCGGCCCCGCGTGCGCAGGTCCGTTCCGGCGGCGCGGTGGTCGTCCTCCCGGCCGCCGACGCCCAGGCCGAGGACCAGGCGGCCGCCGGTCATCCGGTCCAGGGTCGAGGCCTGCTTGGCCAGGAGCGCGGTGTCGCGCAGCGGGGCCAGCAGGACCTCGGTCTGGACGCGGACGCGGGAGGTCGCGCCCGCCAGGACGGCGAGGGCGACCAACGGCTCGGGGTTGTCGTAGACGAGACGGTCGAGCAGGCCGACGGTGGTGAAGGGCCCGGCGTCCGCGCGCCGCGCCCAGGTCAGCAGGGCGGCGGGGTCGCCGATGGGCAGGCCGATACCGACGTTCATGAAGGAGCCTCCGAAAGGAAGGGTCGACAAAGTTGCTGCCGCCCCTTCGGCACCTCATCTCGTGGAGGTGGGACGCTCCCGCCCTGCGGCCTGCTTCTGGGGAACGTCTCGTCGAAGTGGCCTCACCCTAGGGCGCCGCGGATCGAGGGAACAACCGGATTTGCGCCCGGCCCCCCTGCCCCCGCCCCGACAGCTCCATCAATCGTCAATTACAGGTTGACGATCCCGAAGCGTCAATTTAAAGTTGACGCATGAGCCCACTCGACATCAGCCTCGCCGACCTGATTGCCCGTCTCGACGAGGAACTCCCCGAATCCGACGAACTGGCCCGCATCAGCGAGGCACGACTGCGCGCCCAGACCCTGTCCGACCTCGGTGACCAGCTCATCGACCACTACGTCAGCAAGGCCAAGCAGGTCGGCGCGTCCTGGACCGAGATCGGCGACGCCATCGGGGTGACCAAGCAGGCCGCCCAACAGCGCCACGCCCCCGGCCCGTTCGAGCGGTTCACCGACCTCAACCGGCACGGCATCGTGCTGGCGCAGGAGGCCGCCCGCACGCACAAGCACGGCTTCATCGGCACCGAACACCTCCTCCTCGGCCTGCTCGGCGAACCGCGCGGCCTGGCCTACGAGGTGCTGGTGGCGCAGGTCGGGTCCGAACAGGGCGTCCGCGCTGCGATCGAGGAGGCGCTGCCGCCGGCCGGGGCGAAGGCGCTGCGCGGTCACATCGCGTTCCGGCCGGAGAGCAAGGAGTCCATCGAGCAGGCCCGCACCGCGGCCACCGACCTCGGCCACGACTGGGTCGGCACGGAACACATGCTGCTCGGCCTGATCCGCGTCGAGGCGAGCCCGGCCGCGCGGATCCTGCGCGACCTCGGCTTCACGTCCGACGAACTCCGCGAGACGATCAGGACCGAGGTCGCCGAACGACTCGCCGCGCGCGGCAAGCAGCAGTAACCGCGCCGCTCAGACCCCCCGTACCGCCACCGCGTCCACCTCGAACAGCATCCCCGGCAACGCGAGGGACGCGACCCCGCTCAGGGTCTGCGCGGGGAGGCGGTCGCCGAAGTGCGTGTGCAGCGCCTTGCCCAGGATCTCCAGCTTCGTGACGTCGTGATCCACGATGAACGTGCCCAGCCGGACCACGTGTTCGAAGCCGAGCCCCACTCCCGCCAGCGCCGACCGCAGTCGCTCGAAGGCCACGTCCACCTGCGCGGCGAAGTCGCCCGGCACGGGTGACCCCGTCGCGTCGGACGCGTACTGCCCGGCGATGAAGACCAGTTCACCGGGTGCCGACACGGCATGGCTGTAGCCGAAGGGCGTGGGGTCGTGGAGCGCGGGCGGGTTGGTGATCGTACGGGCGTCGTCGTCCTTGAGCGTCATGGACGGAGAACATCCCGCGCACCGCCGCCCATTCCAGGGCACCCCTTCTCACAGCCGCCCCCGCCTACGCCGGCAAGGCGCCCCGCACAGCCCGTACCAACGCCTGCGCCCGCGGATCCGCCGTCACGCTCGCCCGGAAACCGTTCGTCACATAGCCGAACGCGAGGCCGGCGTCCGGGTCGGCGAAGCCGAGGGCGCCGCCCCGGCCGGGGTGACCGAAGGAGGCGGGGGACAGGAGCGGGGAGGCCGCGCCGTGCAGCATGTAGCCGAGGCCGAAGCGGGTGGGTACGACGAGTACGCGGTCCGGGCCCGCGGAGCGTTCCGCGCGGGCCAGTTCCATCGTCTCCGGCGTGAACAGCCGCCTCCCGCCGTCCACTTCACCGATCAGGGACGCGTAGAAACGGGCCAGACCGTCCGCCGTCGCGATGCCGTTGGAGGCGGGGAGCATGGCGGCGCGGTACGCCGGGTCGTTCTCGTCGGGGAGCGGGGTGATCGCGGCGAAGGCGCGGGTGGTGAGGGAGTCGGGGTTCGCGTAGGCCTCGGCGACCGCTCGCTTCGGGCGCGTCTTCAAACCCGCCGGCTCCGGGGGCGGGGGCACCTGCGCGACCCGGCCCACGCGCCCGGTCTCCGACTCCGGCAACCCCAGCCACAGCTCCGCGCCGACCGGTCCCGCGATCTCGTCGGCGATCAGCTCGCCCGGCGAACGGCCCGTGATCCGTCGTATCAACTCGCCCGTCAGCCAGCTGTACGTCTGCGCGTGGTACCCGTGGTCCGTGCCCGGCTCCCAGGCCGGTGCCTGGGCCGCGACCGCCTCGGCGCCGAGCACCGGGTCCGCGGCCTGCGCGGGGGTCAGCGGACGGTCGAGGACCGGGACGCCGGCGCGGTGCGCGAGCAGATGCCACACCCGCGTCCGCTCCTTGCCGGCCGCCTTGTACTCCGGCCAGTACTCGCCCACCGGCGCGTCCAGGTCCAGCTCTCCGCGCTGGTGCAGCAGCAGGAGTACGGCGGCGGCGACGCCCTTGGTCGCCGAGCGCACGATCTGCGCGGTGGACGGCTGCCAGGGTCCGGTGCCGTCGACGTCCTTCGTGCCGCCCCACAGGTCGACGACCTTGTGCCCGTTCCGATAGACGACGACGGCCGCGCCCCGGTCCCCGAGCACCTCGAAGTTCCGCGCGAACGCCTCCCTGACCGGCTCGAAGCCCTCGGCCACCACGCCGTTCACGTCCACGCCCGTACTCCTCCGGCCTGCGGGTACTTCCTACTTACCCAAGCAGGATCGTCACGTCGATGTTCCCGCGCGTCGCGTTCGAGTACGGGCACACCTCGTGCGCCGCGTCCACCAGCTTCCCGGCGATGTCCGGGTCCAGGACCGGGAGCGAGACGCTGAGGGCGACCGCGAGACCGTAGCCGCGCTGCTTGTTGGGGCCGATGCCGACCTTCGCGGCGACCGTGGAACCGGTCAGATCGAAGCCCGAGCGGCGGCCGACCATCACCAGCGCGTTGTGGAAGCAGGAGCTGTAGCCGGCCGCGAAGAGCTGTTCCGGGTTGGTGCCGTTGCCGTCGCCGCCCATTTCCGGCGGCATCGCGACCTTCAGCTCGATCTGGCCGTCCTGGCTGGTGACATAGCCGTCCCGGCCACCGTGCGCGGTCGCCTCGGCGACGTACATGATCTTCGTCGGACGGGTGTCCACGGCGACTGCGGCCGCGTCGTCCGTCATGGCCGGCCTCCCCCGGGGCGAGTGTGCGTAGTAGCTGACACGTGCATCCGGCCCAAGGTACTGGCCGGTAGGTCAGCTGGTGTTACCAGGGGGTAGCAACCGCCGGTAACCCGAGGTCAGGGCGCCGCCACCGACCGCGGGTCGAAGCCGAACGGCAGCTCCAGGCGGTGCGCCCGCATCAGGTCCTCGTCCGCGAGCACCTCCGCCGTTTTTCCGTCGGCCGCGATGACGCCCTCGCTCAGGATCAGCGCGCGCGGGCACAGTTCGAGGGCGTACGGCAGGTCGTGCGTGACCATCAGCACCGTGACGTCCAACGAGCGCAGGATGTCGGCGAGTTCGCGGCGCGAGGCCGGGTCGAGGTTGGAGGAGGGCTCGTCCAGGACGAGGATCTCCGGCTCCATGGCGAGCACGGTCGCGACGGCCACCCGGCGGCGCTGGCCGAAGGAGAGGTGGTGCGGGGGGCGGTCCGCGAAGTCGGCCATGCCGACCGACTCCAGGGCCGTACGCACCCGTTCTTCGAGTTCGGGGCCCTTCATGCCGGCCGCCGCCGGGCCGAACGCCACGTCCTCGCGGACCGTCGGCATGAAGAGCTGGTCGTCGGGGTCCTGGAAGACGATGCCGACCCGGCGCCGGATCTCCGCCATGTGCCGCTTGCCGACCGGCAGTCCGGCGACCGTCACCGTCCCGGCGCCGCCCGTGAGGATGCCGTTGAGGTGCAGGACGAGGGTCGTCTTGCCGGCGCCGTTCGGGCCGAGCAGCGCGACCCGTTCGCCGCGTCCGACGGTGAAGTCGACGCCGAACAGGGCCTGATGGCCGTCGGGGTAGGCGTAGGCGAGGCCGGAGACCTCAAGAGAAGCGGGGGAAGCGGTGGTACTCACAGGGTCCATCCCAACACGCAGACGGCCAGGGCCGCGACGGGGAGCGCGAGGGCGTACGACCACTGCGCCCGGGAGGCGGTCACCTCGTCGATGACCGGCATCGAACCGGCGTACCCGCGGCTGATCATCGCCAGGTGCACGCGCTCGCCGCGCTCGTAGGAGCGGATGAACAGCGCGCCCGCCGACTTCGCGAGCACGCCCCACTGCTGGACACCCCGGGCCGCGAAACCCCGGGACTCGCGGGCGATCTTCATCCGCCGCATCTCGTCCGTGATGACATCGCCGTAGCGGATCATGAAGGACGCGATCTGGACGAGCAGCGGCGGGAGCCTCAACCGCTGGAGGCCGAGCAGGAGTTCGCGCAGTTCGGTGGTGGAGGCCAGGAGGACGGAGGCGGCCACGCCGAGCGTGCCCTTGGCCAGCACGTTCCACGCGCCCCACAGCCCGTTGACGCTCAACGACAGGCCCAGGACGTCCACCCGCTCGCCCTCAGCCACGAACGGCAGCAGGACGGCGAACGCGACGAACGGCACCTCGATCAGCAGCCGGCGCAGCACGAAGCCGGCCGGCACGCGCGCGACGTACGCGACGACGCCCAGCAGGACGGCGTACAGGCCGAACGCCCACATCGCCTCGCGCGGGGTGGAGACCACGACCACCACGAAGGCGAGGACGGCGGCGAGCTTGGTGTGCGGCGGCAGCGCGTGCACGGGCGAGTGCCCGTGCCGGTACAGCCGGTGCGCGTGCCCCGCTCCCATGTCAGGCGCTCGTGCTTGCGGTGTTCGTGGGAGTCGCGTCGGGTGTACGCCGGCGGCGCACCGCCCAGAAGACCGCGCTGCCCGCGACGATGGTCACACCTACGCCGAGAACGCCCGCCAGCCCCCCGGACAGGCGGGCGTTCTCGACATCCTTGACGCCGTAGTCGGCGAGGGGGGAGTCGGCCGAGGCGTGCTCCTCGGCCTTCTTGTCGATGCCCTTGTCGGCGGCGACCTTCTCCAGGCCGTCGGGGTTGGAGGAGGCGTAGAAGCTCACGAACCCGGCGAGGACGAGTGAGGTGACCAGACCGGTGATCCACAGCGCGCGCCGGGAGGTGCGCGCCGCGACGGGCGCCGCGGGCGCCGACTCGGGTGCGGGTACGTCGACGAGCGCGCCGTTCACGCGCAGCTTGAGCTTCTGCTCCAGGCCGCGCGCTCCGTACACGAGGTCGGGGCGTACGGCGATCACCGCGCCCACGGTCAGCGCCGTGATCGCCGCCTCGCCGATCCCGATCAGGACGTGCACGCCGATCATGGCGGTCGCGACCTTGCCGATGGCGACGTCCGTGGTGCCGCCGACGGAGTAGAGGAGCGTGAAGGCGACCGCGGCGGCCGGGACCGAGAGGAGCGCGGCGACGAAGGAGGCGACGGTGATCGAGCGCCGCTTGCGGGGCAGTACCTTCACCAGTCCGCGGAAGACCGCGTACGCGACGACCGTTGTGACGATCGCCATGTCGGTGATGTTCACGCCGAGCGCCGTCAGGCCGCCGTCCGCGAAGAGAATGCCCTGCATGAGCAGGACGACGGAGACGCAGAGGACCCCTGTGTAGGGGCCGACGAGTATCGCCGCCAGCGCACCGCCGAGCAGATGGCCGCTTGTTCCGGCCGCTACGGGGAAGTTGAGCATCTGTACGGCAAAGATGAACGCGGCCACCAGACCGGCCAGTGGCGCGGTGCGTTCGTCGAGCTCGCGGCGCGCGCCGCGCAGGCTCACGGCGATGGCACCCGCGGCGACGACACCGGTCACGGCGGAGGTGGGGGCGTTGATGAATCCGTCAGGCACATGCACCGTTCGATAATAGAGGCTTATTGCGAACACTTTGCAAGAGCCAGACGTTCCTGCATCGTGCATGTGAGTTGTTCGACGTCAAGGAGCGAGAACAGGAAAATGTGCGACATTGGAGGAGAAGCGGACGCACAGCTTTCACATAGGTTACGCAGTGTTAGGGGCCGCCCGATGTCTGTAGTCGAACAGTACGCGCGAGCCCATATCGTCACGGACGCCGAGATCCCGGACACCACGACCGTTCCGGTCGTTCTGCGCTACGACCCCGAGGCGGACCCGCGTTCGGTGCGGGTCGATCTGCCGGGGACGGACGAATGGACCTTCTCGCGCGCGCTGCTCGAACAGGGTCTGCGCGCTCCGGCCGGCAGCGGTGAGGTCCGCGTCTGGCCGTGCGGGCGGGTGCAGGCGGTGGTCGAGTTCCACTCGGCCAAGGGCGTCTCCGTGGTGCAGTTCGAGTCGAAGGCCCTGCTGAGGTTCCTGCGGCGCACCTACATGGCGACGGCGCCGGTCAAGAGCTGACCGACGCCCGCGACTTGGGTGGTGCTCAGCCGTCTCGACCTGGTTGGAGCTGAGCCCCCGACTTCGGTGGTGCTCAGCCGCCCATCCGCAGCAGTGCCGCGACGATCGGTCCCGCCGTGTCGCCGCCGTGGCCGCCCGCCTGGACCACGCCGGCCGCGGCGAGATCGCCGCGGTACGCGGTGAACCAGCCGTTCGGCTTCTCCTGGCCGTCGACCTCCGCGGAGCCCGTCTTGGCACCGTAGTTGGGACCCAGGCCCGCCATCGCCTTGGCCGCCGTGCCGTACGCGGCCGTGTACTGCATGACGTCCTTCAGCTCGGCCTGCGTCGTCGACGACATCGTCCGCGAGGCCTTCGCCAGCGTGCGGTTGTCGACCGACGGGGAGACCAGGTACGGCTGGTGGAAGGAGCCGGTCGCCACGGTCGACGCCACCGACGCCATGTTCAGCGGGTTCATCCGCACCCCGCCCTGGCCGATCAGCGAGGCGCCCATCTGCGCGCCGCTCTGCACCGGGACCGCGCCGTCGAAGGTCGGGACACCGATGGCCCAGTTGTTCATGCCGAGTCCGTAGACCTGCTGGGCCTCCTTCGTCAGGTCGCTGTTGGACAGCTTCGGCGCGAAGTTGATGAAGGCGTTGTTGCAGGACGCCCCGAAGCTCATCTTGAACGTGCCCTGCTTGATCTCGGAGTCGGCGTCGTTGTGGAAGGTCCAGCCGGCGAGCTTGTACGTCTTGGGGCACGGGTGCGAGGCGCTCGGCGTGACGAGGTTCTTCTCGAACAGCATCGTCGACGTCACGATCTTCATCGTGGAGCCGGGTGCGAGGGAGCCCTGGAAGGCGACGTTGAAGCCGTGCGAGGTGTTGGCGACGGCCAGGATCTCGCCGGTCGAGGGACGCATCACGACCGCCGACGCCCGTGCCTGCTTGGCGACCTGCTGCTCGGCGGCGGCCTGGAGGGTCGGGCTGAGCGTCGTCTTCACCGAGCCCGGCGTGCCCTTGGCGAGCGTCAGCAGCGTCTTGTCGGACAGCTTGGCCTTCTCGGAGGCCTTGCCGCGCACCACGTCCAGCTCGACGCCCGCCTTGCCGCCGGCGATCTTGCCGAACTTCTCCCGCAGCCCGTCCAACACCGGGCCCAGCGACGGGTACTTGGCGGTGGTCAGCTCGCCGCCGTCACGGTCGTAGGCCTTGATCGGCGGGGTCCCGGACTCGCCGGTGACCAGGGTGTCGCCGTCCTTGAGGTCCGGGTGGACGACGGCGGAGGACCAGTCGACCAGCGGCTTGCCGTCCTCCTTGTTCCGCACGACGGTCAGCGAACTCTCGTACGCCAGCGGCTTGCTGGTGCCCTTGTAGGCCACCGTGCCCTTCACGGAGAAGGGGACCTTGTCGCCGGTGCGGACGCCCGGGGTGAGGGTGACGCCCTCGATGTGGGCGTCCTTGGTGTAGCCGGTGAGCAGGGTGGTGGCGGCCGTCGTGTCGTTGGTGACGGCGGCGGCCTGCGGCACCTTGCCCTGCTGCCAGGAGGTGAGGAAACGGGTGGCCGCGCTGGTGACCTCGGTCGCCGACAGCGGACCGGTCTTGACGTCCTTGTGGTCGGCGGACGAGGACGTGTTGGTGGTCCGGTCGTCGGCCGCCGCCCCGCTCCCGTACAGCGCGTAGACGCCGAAACCGGCGCCGCCGACGACCACGGCGATCATCCCGCCGATCACGGCGGGCTTGGTCTTCCGTCGCTCGGCGACGCGCCTTCTGTTGCCCACAGTTCCCGAATCCTCCGCTGATTCCCCAGGGTCCCCTCAGGGTCCCGGCGGACCCAGCCCTCCCACACCCAACTCAACGACGGTAGCCACCCTAGAGTCCCGTCCTGTACGGGTGACTTCAGCCACCACTCCGTAGCACAGCTGCGACAATCGGGCCGGCCGCGTCGATGCCGTGGCCGCCGTCCTGGGTCATCGCCGCGGCCGCCACGTCGCCCCGGTAGCCGGTGAACCAGCTGTTCGACTTGGACTGTCCGTCGACCTCCGCGGAACCGGTCTTCGCGCCGAAGTCCGGACCCAGGCCCGCCATCACGCCGGCCGCGGTGCCGCTGACCGCGGTGCGGTTCATCATCGAGCGCAACTGCTGGACCGTGTTCGCGGACAGGCCCTTGGCGGTGGCCAGTTGGCGGTCGTCGAGCTCGGGGGAGACGATGATCGGCTGCCGGAAGGCGCCCGTCATCGCGGTCGCCGTCACCGACGCCATGTTCAGCGGGCTCATCTGGACCTGGCCCTGGCCGATCATGTTCGCCGCGGTGTCCGGGCCGCCGGAGGCCGGGACCGAGCCGTCGAAGGACGGGATGCCGCTCTTCCAGTTGTCGCGGCCGAGCCCGAAGCGGTCCTCGGCCTCCTTGGTCAGCGAGTCCACCTTCACCTCGTCCGCGTACTTGATGAACGCGGTGTTGCAGGAGCGGGCGAAGCTGTCGGCGAGCGTCGCGTTCAGGTTCGGGGCCATGCCCTTGAGGTTGTGGAAGGTCTGGCTCTGCCATATCGCGTCGTCCGGGCAGGGCGCCGGGCCGTTCATGCTCGTGATGCCGTTGTCGATGAGTGTGGCCGCGGTGAGGATCTTCATCGTGGAGCCGGGCGCCAACTGGCCCAGGAACGCGGCGTTGAAGCCGTCCGCGCGGTGGTTGGCGACCGCGAGGACCTCGCCGGTGCTCGGCTTGACGGCCACCACGGACGACTCCGCGTACTTCTTCACCGCGGTCTCGGCCGCCGCCTGCGCGCTCGCCCTCAGCGTGGTCCGCAACTCGCCGGGCTTGCCCTTGGAGAGGGTGAGCAGCGAGGTGTCGGCGGACCCCTCGACGTCGTGATGGATCGACAGCTCGACCCCGGGCGTACCGCCCGCGCTGTCGCCGTACTTGGCGCGCAACTCGTCGAGGATCGGCCCGAGGGACGGATACTTCTCGGCGGTGAGGACGGTCCCGTCCCGGTCCACGGCCTCGATGGGCGGGTTGGCGGCCTCGCCGGTGACCAGCGTGTCGCCCTTCTTCAACTGCGGATGCAGGACGGACGGCTGCCAGTCGACGAGCGCGCGCCCGGTGGTCTTCCCTCGCACGACGGTCAGTTGGCTCTTGTACGCGAGCGGCTTGGACTTCCCCCCGTACGACACCGTGGCCTTGACGGAGTACGGCACGGTGGCGCCGGTCGCGGCGCCCGGCGTGATCTTCACGTGGGTGATGTGCGCGTCGGTGCCGTAGGCGGTCAACAACGGCTCCGCGCCCACGTCGTTGTTCGTGTACGTGGCCGCCTTCGCCCCGTCGCCCTTCTCCCACGCGGCGAAGAACTTGGCCGACGCGTCCTTGACCTCCCCGGCACTGGGCGGCCCGGTCTTCACGGCCGCGGCCCCGGACCCCTCGTCCCCGCTCACCGCGTTGACGATGTTGTACGCCCCGTACCCGGCCCCACCCACCATCACGGCGAACACCCCGCCTATGACGGCGGTCTTGACCCCCCGGCCCATGAAACGTTCCCCTCCCCGTGAGCCCTTCCCCCCCGTCCCCAGGATCTTCTGAACACGTTCAGAAAGGGCTGTCCATCCTCGCACTGTATGCGAGACGGGGGGTTGCTGTGACCCAAGTTTTCGTTTGTTGTCGAAGAGGGGGTGGGGGAACTCGGTGGCTGTCGACGCCACCTCGCCGGTAGCGTCCGGTCTCCCTACCCGCCGTACCGGCGGTTCCCGGTTTCAGAGAGCGACGCACATGACCAGCCGCCGAGCAACCACCACCCTGTGGCGCCCCACCGGCCCCAAGGAGCTGGACCTGGTCCGCGAGCTGGACTGGCGCGCGTGGCCACCTCGGCTGCCCGAGCAGCCGATCTTCTACCCGGTCCTCGACGAGGACTACGCGATCAAGATCGCGCGGGACTGGAACGTGAAGCACGACGGTGCCGGCTTCGTCACCCGGTTCGAGGTCGACTCGGAGTTCCTGGGCCGGTATCCCGTCCAGCAGGCCGGCGGGCGCACGATCCTCGAGCTCTGGGTTCCGGCCGAGGAACTCGAGGACTTCAACGCTCACATCGTGGGCGCGATCCAGGTGGTCCACGAGTTCCGCTGAAGCCCCCGCCCGCCTAGACCCACGTATCCAGCCACATCCGCGACCGCCAGTTGTCGATCGGGATCGCCGTGCCCGTGTACAGGGGCCAGAAGTAGATGAAGTTCCACGCGATCAGCAGCACCAGCACCCCCGCCCCCGTGGCCCCCGCCACCCGGCGGGTGTCGCTCGAGCCCGGTGGGCCGATGATCGCGCCCAGGAGCATGGCCACCGCCAGGCAGAGGAACGGGACGAAGACGATGGCGTAGAAGAAGAAGATCGTGCGCTCCTGGTACATGAACCAGGGGAGGTAGCCCGCCGCGACGCCGCAGGCGATGGCGCCGGCCCGCCAGTCGCGGCGGAAGAACCAGCGCCACAGGACGTAGGCGAGGGCGAAACAGGCCGCCCACCAGAGGAGGGGGGTGCCCAGCGCCAGCACCTCGCGGGCGCACTTCTCGCCTGCGTCCGACGGGCAGCCGTCCTTGCCGGGGGAGGGGGACTCGTAGAAGTACGAGACCGGGCGGCCGTCGACCAGCCAGCTCCACGGGTTGGACATGTACGTGTGGGGTGACGAGAGGCCTACGTGGAACTCGTAGACCTCGTGCTCGTAGTGCCACAGGCTGCGCAGCCAGTCGGGCAGGAAGGTCCAGTTGCCGCCCTTGCCGTCGGTGGCGGCCCAGTTGCGGAAGTAGCCGCCGGAACCGTTCGTGGGGGAGAGGATCCAGCCGATCCAGGACGTCAGGTAGACCGCGATCGCCACCGGGACCGTGGCCAGGAACGTGAGGCCCGTGTCGCGGCGCAGGACCGCGCTGTACGGGTGGCGGGCGCCCGCGACCTTGCGGGAGCCGGCGTCCCAGAGGAGGGCCATCACGCAGAACGCGGCCAGGATGTAGAGGGCGTTCCACTTGGTGCCGAGGGCGAGGCCGAGCGTGAGGCCGGCCATCCAGCGCCACGGGCGCCAGCCGAAGCGGGTCGTCTCCGCGACGTGCGCGTCCGGGCGGGCCCTGCCGTCGGCGTCCAGAGGGAGCGCCGCGGCCAGTTTCTCGCGCGCCCTGTCCCTGTCGATCAGCAGGCAGCCGAACGCGGACAGGACGAAGAACATCAGCACGCCGTCCAGCAGCGACGTGCGGCTCATCACGAACGCCAGGCCGTCCACCGCCATCAGCGCGCCCGCGAGACAGCCGAGGAACGTGGAGCGGAACAGACGGCGGCCGATGCGGCAGAGGATGAGGATGGAGAGGGTGCCCAGGAGCGCGGTCATGAAGCGCCAGCCGAACGGGTCGAAGCCGAAGATCAGCTCGCCCAGGCCGATGACGTACTTGCCGACCGGCGGGTGCACCACGTACGCCGCGTCCGCCGGGACCGTGACGTGCCCGTTCGTCGAGAGGATCAGGTCGTTGGCGTTCTTGTCCCAGTTGACCTCGAAGCCGCGGTGGACGAGCGCCCAGGCGTCCTTGGCGTAGTACGTCTCGTCGAATATCACCGCCTTCGGGCTGCCCAGGTTCCAGAACCGCAGCACGCCCGCCATCAGCGTGACCAGCAGCGGGCCGCCCCAGCCGGACCAGCGGGCGATGCGCTCCGCGAGCGCCGGCGGTACGCCGAGCACCTGCCACAGCCGCGGGCTGGGCTGGACGTACGGCGGTACGAGCCGCTCGCGCACGTCGGTTTCTCCGGCCCCCGGCTGGTAGCCGAAACGGCGCAGCCGCTGCTGCCACGAGGGCTGCTGGTCTTGCGGGGGCCTGCCCGGCAGGGTGTCCGTGGAGGACGCGGTACTGGTCACCGCGCCATCGTAGGGAACAGCGCTGTGTGAGTCCCGTGCATGGCCGGATGCGTCCGCATCGGAACGCGGCTGGGAGGATGGACGGCGTGACTGGAATCCTCGTTCTCGCAGGCACCCCCATCGGCGACACCGCGGACGCGCCGCCCCGGCTCGCCGCCGAACTGGCCGGTGCCGACGTCGTCGCCGCCGAGGACACCCGGCGGCTGCGGCGGCTGACCCAGGCACTCGGCGTCACGCCCAAGGGGCGGATCGTGTCGTACTTCGAGGGCAACGAATCGGCCCGTACGCCCGAACTGGTCGACGAACTCGTGGGCGGCGCACGGGTGTTGCTCGTCACGGACGCCGGGATGCCGTCGGTGTCCGACCCCGGCTACCGGCTGGTCGCCGCCGCCGTCGAGCAGGACATCCGTGTCACCGCCGTACCGGGACCGTCCGCCGTGCTCACCGCGCTCGCGCTGTCCGGGCTGCCCGTGGACCGGTTCTGCTTCGAGGGGTTCCTGCCCCGGAAGGCGGGCGAGCGGCTGACCCGGCTGCGCGAGGTCGCCGACGAGCGGCGCACCCTCGTCTACTTCGAGGCCCCGCACCGGCTCGACGACACCCTCGCCGCGATGGCCGAGGTGTTCGGCGCCGAGCGGCGGGCCGCCGTCTGCCGGGAGCTGACCAAGACGTACGAGGAGGTCAAGCGGGGCGGGCTGGCGGAGCTGGCCGCGTGGGCCGCCGAGGGCGTGCGGGGCGAGATCACCGTCGTCGTCGAGGGCGCGCCGGAGAAGGGACCCGAGGAGCTCGACGCGGCCGAGCTGGTGCGCCGGGTGCGGGTGCGCGAGGAGGCGGGGGAGCGGCGCAAGGAGGCCATCGTGGCGGTCGCGGCGGAGGCCGGGCTGCCCAAGCGGGAGGTTTTCGACGCGGTTGTGGCTGCGAAGAACGCCGCTTCCGCAAGCTCCTGACGGGGCCTGCGTGACGCGGCTCATACCCGCTCTGAGCAGGGCGCATATCGTCTGAGCGCGCGCCCCACGGGCAGGCAAAGCCAGCAGGGGCGATGGCAAAGTCCGGCCGGTGCGCGAGGCCGGTTTGGCAAGGAAAGTCCAAATCGGCTCCAACACTCGACAGGCCTGCTGCATTCGTGCCGGTGGAGGCGTCCACTGGGTTGTGGGGACGCATCCGTCCCTGTGCCCAGCGGACAAGAGGAGCTGGCATGAGCGAGATCTCAGGACAGAACGGCGGCCGCGGTGCGGCGACCGCGGTGGTCCACGAGTCGTATTCCTTCGCCTGCATGCGCTGTGGGCACGGCTGGGAGCAGTCGTACGAGATAGAGCACCACAAGGACACCGAGGGCCACCAGTACGTCACGTACGTGGCCGGTGGCCGGGTCGTGCCCTCCCCGCTGAGCAGGCCCTCGTGCGTGCAGTGCGACGGCCATGTCGTACGGATCATGCGGCCCGGGCAGGTCTCCTCGGTGCACAAGGCGGCGGCGCACCGTCAGGCGCCGGTGACCGCGTCCCTGGCGGCGCCCGAGGCCGAGATCGCCGAGCTGCCCGCGCAGGCCGACGGCGAGCGGCACCACTGGCATCTGTCGGATCTCCTGCACCCGTTCCAGCGCAAGGCGAGCTGAGCGAAATCGGAGCGCGTGACGGCATGCCCCTTTCGTAGGATCGGGGCATGCCTTCCCCTTCTTCCAGCTCTTCCGGCACCTCCGCCAAGAACGCCGCCCCGCCGCTCCCGGAACCCCTCCGGGTGCCCGTCGCCGACTCCCACACCCACCTGGACATGCAGTCCGGCACGGTCGAGGAGGGCCTCGCGAAGGCCGCGTCGGTCGGGGTGACGACGGTCGTGCAGGTCGGCTGCGACATCAAGGGCTCGCGGTGGGCCGCCAAGACGGCCGCCGCGTACGAGAACGTCCACGCGACCGTCGCCCTGCACCCCAACGAGGCCCCGCGCATCGTTCACGGCGACCCCGACGGCTGGTCGAGACAGGGCGCCCGCGTTCCGGGAGGCGAGGAAGCGCTCGACGAGGCGCTCGCCGAGATCGACCGCCTGGCCGGACTCCCGCAGGTCAAGGGCGTCGGCGAGACCGGCCTCGACTACTACCGCACCGGGCCCGAGGGCAAGGAGGCGCAGGAGCGCTCGTTCCGCGCCCACATCGAGATCGCCAAACGGCACGCCAAGGCCCTCGTCATCCACGACCGCGAGGCCCACGCGGACGTGCTGCGCATCCTCAAGGAGGAGGGCGCCCCCGAGCGGACCGTCTTCCACTGCTACTCCGGCGACGCCGAGATGGCGGACGTCTGCGCCCGCGCCGGCTACTTCATGTCCTTCGCCGGCAACGTCACCTACAAGAACGCCCAGAATCTGCGGGACGCCGTGGCCGTGGCCCCCCTGGAGCTGCTCCTGGTGGAGACGGACGCGCCCTTCCTGACGCCGGTGCCCCACCGCGGCAGGCCCAACGCCCCGTACCTCATCCCGGTCACCGTGCGCGCGCTGGCCGCCGTGCGCGGCATCGACGAGGACACGCTGGCGACGGCCCTGGCGGCGAACACGGCACGCGCGTTCGGTTACTGAGGTCTTCCGAGGCTGCCGAACCGCTCGAACACCACTTTGAGTAGTCGCGTCGCTTTGGAGAGTGACGAATGCTCCGCTAGGTTCTGGGGGCCCTTTCCGGACCCCTCCGGCCACTGGAGCGTGTCGGCGTGAGCAACTCGAAGTACCAGACGTACGAGCCGTACGGCGCTGAGCCGCGCAGTGACCTGCACACCGCGGAGACGCTGGCCTATGGCGTGTACGCGGCGCCGGACACGTACGAGGACAGGCCCAGGGACGGATACGAGGACACGTACCGGCCGGCGTACGAGGCACCCGCGCCGACCGTGCCGGCCGAACCGCTCGAACCGACGCTGCCCCGGCAGGCGGGGCGGGCCGAGCGCCGACGCAAGGGGCGGTACACCGAGCGCCCGGACAGCGCGATGCGCCGGCTGCTGCCGCAGGCGCTGGTCGTCGCGTTCCTCGCCGGCGGCACCACCGCCTTCGTCGCCGAGGACAAGGCGATCGAGCTGAGCGTCGACGGCAAGCCGCACATGCTGCACACCTTCGCCGACGACGTGACCGAACTGCTCGCCGAGGAGGGCGTCGACGTCGGCGCGCACGACGTGGTGGCGCCCGCCCCCGGCACGGAATTGACCAGCGGCGACGAGGTCGCGGTGCACTACGGGCGCCCGGTCCGGCTCACCCTCGACGGCCAGCGGCGCGAGGTGTGGACGACGGCACACACGGTCGACGGGGCGCTCAAGCAGCTGGGGGTGCGCGCGGAGGGCGCGTACCTGTCCATCTCGCGCTCCCAGCCCATCGGACGCGCCGGTCTCGAACTCCACGTGCGCACCGAGCGCTCGGTCACCGTCATGGCCGACGGCCGCGCCCGCACCGTCCGCACCAACGCGGCGACCGTCGGCGAGGTCATCGGGGAGTCCGGGATCACCCTGCACGACCAGGACACCACGTCCGTCCCGCAGGACAGCTTCCCGCGCGACGGGCAGACGGTCACCGTGCTGCGGATCACCGGGACGAAGGAGGTCCGCGAGGAGCCGATCCCGTTCGAGGTGCAGCGCACGGAGGACGCCTCGCTGTTCAAGGGCACGGAGGTCGTCGAACAGGCGGGGGTGCCGGGTCTGCGCCGGGTGACGTACGCCCTGCGCACGGTCAACGGCGTGAAGCAGAAGCCGCGCAGGACCGACGACGAGGTGGTGCGCCGGCCGCGCAAGCAGCTCGTGAAGGTCGGCACCAAGCCGCTGCCGACGTCCGTGGGCGGGGCCGACGGCCTCAACTGGAACGGCCTCGCGACCTGCGAGTCCGGCGGCCGCCCGAACGCGGTCGACCCGTCGGGCACGTACGGCGGCCTCTACCAGTTCGACACCCGCACCTGGCAAGGCCTCGGCGGCAGCGGCCGCCCCCAGGACGCCCCGGCGGCCGAGCAGACATTCCGCGCAAAGAAGCTGTACGTCCGCCGGGGCGCGAGCCCATGGCCACACTGCGGGGCGCGCCTGCACGGGTAAGACGGGGGGTGTGGGGGGGGGCTCGCCCCCCCCACAAGGGGCGCGGGGAACTGCGCGACCAGCCACGACGGCGCGGCAGCCGAATACGGCCCCGTACCCTAGGTCCCGTGAGCAGCACCCCCACCCCCGACGCCCTCCTCGGCCCCGCAGACATCCGCGACCTGGCGGCAGCCCTAGGCGTACGCCCCACCAAACAACGCGGCCAGAACTTCGTGATCGACGCCAACACGGTCCGTCGCATCGTCCGCACCGCCGAAGTCCGCCCCGAAGACGTGGTCGTAGAGGTAGGTCCCGGCCTCGGCTCGCTCACCCTCGCGCTGCTGGAGGCCGCCGACCGCGTCACCGCCGTGGAGATCGACGACGTACTGGCAAGCGCCCTACCCGCCACCGTCACGGCCCGCATGCCGGAGCGCGCCGACCGCTTCGCCCTGGTCCACTCGGACGCCATGCACATCACCGACCTCCCCGGCCCCCCACCGACCGCACTGGTCGCGAACCTGCCGTACAACGTCGCCGTGCCCGTCCTGCTGCACATGCTCGACACCTTCCCGACCATCGAGCGCACCCTCGTGATGGTCCAGGCGGAGGTCGCCGACCGGCTCGCCGCCCCGCCCGGTTCGAAGGTGTACGGCGTGCCGTCCGTGAAGGCCAACTGGTACGCCGAGGTCAAGCGCGCCGGCTCCATCGGCCGCAAGGTCTTCTGGCCCGCCCCGAACGTGGACAGCGGCCTGGTCGCCCTCGTGCGCAGGACCGAGCCGGTCAAGACGACGGCCTCCAAGCGCGAGGTCTTCGCGGTGGTCGACGCGGCCTTCGCCCAGCGCCGCAAGACCCTGCGGGCGGCGCTCGCCGGGTGGGCGGGCTCGGCCGCGGCGGCGGAGACGGCGCTGGTGGCGGCGGGAGTGTCTCCGCAGGCCCGCGGGGAGTCGCTGACGGTCGAGGAGTTCGCGCGGATCGCGGAGAACAAGGCGGACGGCGCCGAGAACAAGGTCGACAGCGCCGAGACTCGGGCGGGCAGCGCCGAGAGCCAGGCGGGCAGCGCCGAGCATCAAGTGGGCAGCACCTCCTCCGACCCCGCCTCGCCCAAGGAGCCCGGTAAGTGAGCGTCACCGTCCGCGTCCCCGCCAAGGTCAACGTCCAGCTCGCGGTGGGGGCGGCCCGGCCCGACGGGTTCCACGACCTGGCCAACGTCTTCCTCGCGGTCGGCCTGTACGACGAGGTCACGGCCACGCCGGCCGACGAACTGTGCATCACCTGCACCGGACCGGACGCCGACCAGGTGCCGCTGGACCGGACGAACCTCGCCGCCCGCGCGGCGATCGCGCTCGCCGGACGACGGGGCATCGATCCCGCCGTGCACCTCCACATCGCCAAGGACATCCCGGTCGCCGGCGGCATGGCGGGCGGAAGCGCCGACGGCGCGGGCGCGCTCGTGGCGTGCGACGCGCTGTGGGGCACCCGGGCCCCGCGCGAGGAACTGCTCGACATCTGCGCCGAGTTGGGCAGCGATGTGCCGTTCAGTCTGGTGGGCGGGGCCGCGCTCGGCACCGGGCGGGGGGAGAAGCTGACGGCGCTGGAGGTCGGCGGCACCTTCCACTGGGTGTTCGCGATGGCGGAACGCGGGCTGTCGACCCCGGCCGTCTTCCGGGAGTTCGACCGGCTGGGGGAGGGCACCGACATCCCCGAACCCGTGGCCTCCCGCGCACTCCTCGACGCGCTCGCCAAGGGCGACCCGGACGCGCTCGCCGCCGCCGTCTCCAACGACCTGCAGCCCGCCGCGCTCTCCCTCTTCCCCGAACTCGCCGACACCCTCGCCGCAGGCCGCACCGCCGGCGCCCTCGCCACCCTGGTCTCCGGCTCGGGCCCGACGACGGCGTTCCTCACCCGCGACCCCGAGTCCGCGGCCAAGGTGGCGGCGGCGCTGGAGAGTTCGGGCACGTGCCGGAAGGTACGGGTGACGTCGGGACCGGCGACGGGGGCGACGGTCCTGGGAGTTGACCAGGTCGCGGCCTCCTGAACGGCCCCGACCGGGCGACCGCGCCCGCTGTTTGACCTTCACCTTGGGGCAGCCCACAGCATCTGTGGGACCGGGCGACGTGCCCGGTCCAAGGAGGAGCGACGGGCATGCGCTTCGAGTTGCACGAGCTCCGTTCCCGGGAGCTCATCCGGCAGGCCGACGAACACCGGCTCGTCCAACAGGTCAGGAAATCCGGGTCGGTTCGTCCCGCACCACGATCCATGCCGTGGCGCGGATCTTCGCCCTATCTCCACAGGGAAGTACGGCGTCTGTGGTGCAGGTGGGTCGGACGGGGTGGATAGGGTCGTCGACACTTCCAGCGCCCGCGTCCACGCGGGCCCCCCGGAGCGAACTCCCCGAAGGGCCACGCACGTGTCCGAACCCCCCACCCCCGCCCACCGCAGGAAGCGTCATCTCTCCCGGCGCGGTGTGATCGGTACCGCCGCCGCCGTGGCCGGTGGTGCCGCGCTCACGCCCGCGGTCTTCGCGGCCACCGAGTCCGGGGAGACCGAGGCCGACTCCGGTACGCAGCCCGAGTCGTTCCCGGCGACGCGGTCCGCCGCCTCGACCGGCACCGGCACGGCGACGACCGCGTTCGCCGCGACCTACGTCGGTGTCCGCTGGAGCGGCGCTCCGGACGGGGCCGGGATCCGCTTCCCGGGCGACGCGAACTGGCAGACCCTGGGCGGCGGTTGCGCGTCCGTCGACGACGGCGGTACGGCCCTGGTCCCGTCCGGCGGCGCCACGGCGTACGCGCTGAAGGCACCGGACGCCACGACGGAGCTGCGCTCGCTCGCGATCGACACCACGGGCGGCCCGGACCGCGCCTTCGAGGTGCCGACGGAGGCCACGCGCGTGCGGGGCGTGCAGTACCTGTCCCGGCCCGCGTGGGGCGCCGACGAGTCGAAGCGGTACAAGGACGGCAAGGTCAACTCGCCCGAGGCGTACTACGCGTTGCAGGCGATCACCGTCCACCACACGGACACCCCGAACAACGACCCCGACCCGGCGGCGACCGTCCGCGCGATCTACGAGTACCACGCGGTCACCCTCGACTGGGGCGACATCGGCTACCACTTCCTGATCGACGAGGACGGCACGGTCTACGAGGGCCGCTACTCCGGCGACGACGGCGTCCCCGCCTTCGACCCCGACGGCAAGGTGGTCACCGCCTTCCACACCGCCGGCTTCAACTCCGGCAACCTCGGCATCGCCCTGATCGGCACCCTCGTCGACCAGGCCCCGACCGACGCGGCCAAGGCCTCGCTGACCCGCCTGATCAAGGCCGTCGCCCGCTTCAAGGGCCTCGACCCGCTGGCGAAGATCACGTACACCAACCCGGTCAACGGCGTGCAGAAGGACAACGAGACGGTCAGCGGCCACCGCGACTGGCTCCAGACGGACTGCCCCGGGCAGACGATGTACGACCTCTTGGCCGAGGTCAGGACGGCAGCGGCCTCCTGACCTGCGTGGATCGTCGGCCGCCCGGTGCGCATTAGGCTGGGTGGCTGACCATCCCCCCTGTCAGGAGCGAAATGGCCGTCAACCTGGTCAATGTCGAGAACGTCAGCAAGGTGTACGGCACCCGTGCCCTGCTCGACGGTGTCTCGCTCGGTGTCTCCGAAGGGGACCGGATCGGGGTCGTGGGGCGCAACGGTGACGGCAAGACCACGCTGATCCGGATGCTCGCCAAGCTGGAGGAGGCCGACACCGGACGCGTCACCCACTCCGGCGGGCTGCGGTTCGACGTGCTCACCCAGCACGACTCGCTCGACCCCACGGCGACCGTCCGTCACGAGGTCATCCGGGACATGGCCGACCACGAGTGGGCGGGCAACGCCAAGATCCGTGACGTACTCACCGGACTCTTCGGCGGGCTCGACATGCCGGGCTTCCCGCAGGGCCTGGACACCGTCATCGCGCCCCTCTCCGGCGGCGAGCGGCGCCGTATCGCGCTCGCGAAGCTGCTGATCGAGGACCAGGACCTGATCATCCTGGACGAGCCCACCAACCACCTCGACGTCGAGGGCATCTCCTGGCTCGCCCGCCATCTGCGCGAGCGCCGCTCGGCGCTCGTCTGCGTGACCCACGACCGGTGGTTTTTGGACCAGGTCTGCACGCGCATGTGGGACGTGCAGAAGGGCGATGTCTTCGAGTACGAGGGCGGCTACTCCGACTACGTCTTCGCGCGGGCCGAGCGCGAGCGGATCGCCGCCACCGAGGAGACCAAGCGGCAGAACCTGGTCCGCAAGGAGCTGGCCTGGCTGCGCCGCGGCGCCCCCGCCCGGACCTCCAAGCCGCGCTTCCGCGTCGAGGCCGCCAACGAGCTGATCGCGGACGTGCCGCCGCCCCGGGACAGCAGCGAGCTGATGAAGTTCGCCTCCTCGCGGCTGGGCAGGACGGTGTTCGACCTGGAGGACGTGACCGTCCAGGCCGGCCCCAAGGTGCTGCTGAAGCACGTGACGTGGCACCTCGGCCCCGGCGACCGGATCGGCCTGGTCGGCGTCAACGGCGCCGGAAAGACCTCCCTGCTGCGGGCCATGGCCGAGGCCGCCCGCAGTGACGGCGACACCCAGCCCGCGGCCGGCAAGGTCGTCGTGGGCAAGACGGTCAAGCTGGCCTACCTCTCCCAGGAAGTGGCCGAACTCAAGCCCACCCTGCGGGTGTTGGAGGCCGTCCAGCAGGTCCGTGAGCGCGTCGACCTCGGCAAGGGGCGCGAGATGACCGCCGGGCAGCTGTGCGAGACGTTCGGCTTCAACAAGGAGAAGCAGTGGACGCCGGTGGGGGACCTGTCGGGTGGTGAGCGGCGCCGGCTCCAGCTGCTGCGGCTGCTCATGGACGAGCCCAACGTCCTCTTCCTCGACGAGCCGACCAACGACCTCGACATCGAGACGCTGACCCAGTTGGAGGATCTTCTCGACGGCTGGCCCGGCTCGATGATCGTCATCTCCCACGACCGGTTCTTCGTCGAACGCACCACCGACCGGGTCTTCGCGCTCCTCGGTGACGCCACCCTGCGGATGCTGCCGCGCGGCATCGACGAGTACCTGGAGCGGCGCAAGCGGATGGAGGAGGCGGTCGCCGCCGCGGCGCCGGTGACAGTGAAGCCCGTCGCCGAGAAGAGCGCCGCCGACCAGCGGGCCGCGAAGAAGGAACTCCAGAAGATCGAGCGGCAGTTGGACAAGGTCTCCGAGCGGGAGACCAAGCTGCACGCGCAGATCGCCGAGCACGCCACCGACTTCGCGAAAGTGGCCGAACTGGACGCCGAACTCCGCGATCTCGCCGGGCAGCGCGAGGAACTGGAGCTGCGCTGGCTGGATCTCGCCGAGGACGCGTGAAGGGTGAGTGAAGGCGCGTAACAGCGGCATCACGGGCCGGTTCTCCCTTGGGAACAGGGGTTGAACCGGCTCGATGCTTTGTCGGTGGCGAGTGATAGAAAGAGCCGTCTGAGAACTTTCTGAGGACGACTCCGGGCCCGACACAGCCCGGGGTGGCTAAAAATCAGTGAACGAGGGGGAGACGCGCTGATGACTCAGCCGCCGGACCAGCCGCAGCAGCCACCGCAGCCGCCGCAAGGGGCGTTCGGCGCGCCGCCACCCCAGATGCAGCCGCCTCAGACGCCTCCGCCCCCGCAGGGCCCGCCCCAGACCCCGCCGCCTCCGCAGGGCCCGCCGTCCGCCGCGCCCCAGCCCGGTTACGGCTACCCGCAGGCACCCCAGCAGCCCGGCCCCTACGGCCAGCCGGGCCCGTACGCGCAGCCCGGCCAGTACGCCCAACAGCCGGGCCCCTACGGTCAGCCCGGTCCCTACGGCCAGCCGCAGCAGCCGGGTCCCTACGGAGCCCAGCCGGGGTACGGCTATCCGCCGCAGCCCCAGTACCCGGGCGGTCCCGGCATGCCGCCGCCGCCCGCCGGCGGCTCCCGCAACCCCTTCAAGGGCAGGCCGGGGCTCGCCGTCGGGGCGGCCGTCGTCGCGCTCGCCCTCATCGGTGGCGTGGTCTTCGCCGTCACCAGTGGCGGTGACGACAACAAGGACAAGAAGCCGGTCGCCCAGAAGAGCGACGACGCGAAGCCGTCCGCGTCCACCCCGGTCAACCCCGGTGACGGCAGCGGTGACGGCGGGGCCGACCCCGAGGACCTCAACTCCGGCCGCAAGTCGGGCGAGTCGAAGGTCCTCTGGTACAAGGAGGCGCCGAACGCGCCCGGTTCCGGCGCCGACGCACCCGGCCTGTGGATCACCGACAAGACGGTGGTGAAGGCGGCGTACAAGCAGGTCTTCGCCTACAACGTCGGTGACGGCAACCCCACGTGGGACGCGCTCACGTTCCCGCAGAAGATCTGCGCGGTCACCCCGCAGAAGACGGCCGACGACAAGGTCGTGGTGGCCTACGAGAGCGGCACCAGCGACCGGGCCGAGTGCAACAAGCTCCAGCAGATCGACCTGAACACCGGCGCCAAGGGCTGGAGCGGCACGCTCGCCGACGGCGCCCTGTTCGACAGCACCATCACCATCAGCATGTCCATCACCGGCAAGACGCTGATGGTGGGTCGTTCGCAGTCCGGGGTGGCCTTCGACGTCGGCACCGGCAAGAAGCTGTTCGACAAGACGAAGTACGGCAACGCCTGCTTCCCGACCGCCTTCGCGGGCGGCGGCCGGCTGCTCTCCGTCGCCTCCTGCGACGCCACGGGGAACAACGAGCACGACGAGATGCAGGAGTTGGACCCGAAGACCGGCAAGGTCAGGTGGACCCAGAAGTTCGACAAGGGCTGGCGGGTCGCGCGGACGTACTCCGTGGACCCGGTCGTGGTCTACAGCACCAACGAGGACAAGAAGGCCTGGAACATCTCCACCTTCAACTCCAACGGCACCTTCCGCTCGCAGGTCAGCTTCGACGAGGACTTCGCGCCCTCGTGCGGCTGGGCGATCCTCCAGCGCGACCTTCAGGGCTGCCAGGGCGTGGCGGTCGACTCCACCACGCTCTACCTGCCGACCGAGGCCTCCGGCGGGCCGAACGACGTCGTCGCGATCAACCTGGCGACCGGCAAGGAGAAGTGGCGCGTCAAGTCCCCGGCGGACGAGTCGATGCTGCCGCTGCGCACCGAGGGCGGCAAGCTCCTCGCGTACGTGGAGCCGTCGTACGCCGCCGGCGGTCAGGTCGTGTCGATCCCCACCGGCGGCTCGTCGCACAAGCCGGTCAAGCTGTTGCAGAACCCGGCGAGCACGGCCGGCATCGAGAGCGGCTTCTACTCCAAGATCTTCGACTGGGTCGACGGGCGTTTCTATCTCGCGACCACACGGCTGTCCGGGAACGACGACACGAAGGAGAAGTTGATGCTCGCCTACGGCAAGTGACGCCTCCTTCCGTTCGCCCGCCACCCGCCGCCGTCCCCGTCCCCGAGGTACTCACGCCATGACCCAGCCGCCGCCCCCGCCGCCCAACGAGCCACCGCAGCAGCCCGGTTTCGGCCCGCCGCAGGACCAGCCGCAGCAGCCGCCCCAGCAGCCGCCGGGCTACGGCTACCCGCAGGCGCCGCCGCCCCAGGCCCCGCCGGCCGCGCCCCCGCAGCAGCCCGGCTTCGGCGCCCCGCAGGCACCCCAGCCGCCGCAGCAGCCGGGGTACGGCTACCCGGGCCAGCAGCCCAACCCGTACGCCCAGCAGCCCAGTCCGTACGGCCAGACGCCCAACCCCTACGGCCAGCAGCCCGGTTACGGCTATCCGCAGCCGACCACCGTGCCGCTGCACCCGCAGCCGGGGCAGCCGGGCGGCGGCCGGAAGGTCAACGCGCAGGTGGCGATCATCGTGTCGGCGGTCGTGGCGATCGCGCTGATCGTCGGCGGCGGGATCTGGTACTCCTCGTCCGGCAAGAACGACGACAAGAACGACAAGCAGGACAAGCAGGCGAGTTCGGCCGGCCCCACCGGCGGCAAGGACGACAAGGGCGACACCGGCGGCACGTCCACCGGCGGCGAGGAGAAGGTGCCCGCGAACACCGCCTCCCAGGTCCTCTTCCAGGTCCCCGAGCCCGAGGTCGCCAAGGGCGTCAACAGCGTGGCCGTGAACGGCTCCTGGCTGACCGACAAGGCGTACGTCAAGAGCGGCGTCGCCGAGATCGACGGCTACGACCCCGACAAGGGCACCAAGCTCTGGACCATCAAGCTGCCCGGCCCGGTCTGCCAGTCCAGCAAGCACGCCACCGACAGCGGGCTGACGGCGATCGTCTACGAGCCCGCCATGCCGACCAAGGCCGAGCCCGCGCACGGCTGCAGCCAGGTCGCGGCCCTTGACCTCGGCGCCGGCAAGAAGCTGTGGACCAAGACGGTCAAGACCGGTGACACGGCGATCAACTTCGACAACGTCACCGTCAGCGCGAACACCGTCGCGGTCGGCGGCACCAGCGGCGGCGGCGCGTTCGACCTCACCACCGGCAAGTCCCTGTGGGCGCCCAAGCCGACCGACACCTGCTACGACGCCGGGTACGCCGGCGGCGAGAAGCTGGTCGCGGTGCGCAAGTGCGGCGCGTACGGCCAGCGGCAGCTGCACATCCAGACCATCGACCCGAAGTCCGGGAAGGTGATCTCGGAGTACAAGATGTCCGACGGCATCGAGTACGCGGCCGTCGTGTCCACGAACCCGCTGGTGGTGGCCGCCGACGTCGGCGACACCGCGGGCGACGGCAGCGGCATCTCGGACTTCTTCTCCATCGACAACAAGACCGGCAAGCTGCGCACCCGCATCTCGGCGCCGGGCGACCAGTACGCGGCCAAGTGCGACGGCATCTCCCGGATCGAGAACTGCTCCGGTCTCGCGGTCGGCAACGACCGGCTGTACGTGCCGACCGAGGAGCACGACAGCGGCGGCGAGAAGGGCCAGAGCAACGAGGTCGTCGTCTTCGACCTCGCCACCGGCAAGCAGACCGGGCAGCGCGGCGACGCGGGCGACGGCTACACCATCACCCCGCTGCGCATGGACGGCGCCAACCTCATCGCGTACAAGCGCCCGCCCTACGACAAGGGCGGCCAGATCGTCAGCCTCGACGGCGGCACCTTCAAGGAGACCAAGCTGCTGGAGAACCCGGCGACGGACTCGGTGCGCGACGCCGAGTCGCGGATGCTGCCGGAGTACTCCGAGATCATCTACCGGCAGGGTCACCTCTACATGTCCGCGGTCTACGCCGACTCCTCGTCCACCGCGGGCGACAAGGAGTATCTGGCGCTCGCCTTCGGCACCAGCGGCTGAACCCGCGGCTGATCCACGTCCGTTCCGTGACGGCCCCGTCCCTGCTCAGGGGCGGGGCCGTGCGCGTACCGCTCATCACCCTCGAATGAGTGGAAAGCCAGAAAATCCGTCGATCCAGGGCACTTCTCACCAGTAGGGGGAGCGCAACGTCGAACAAGCGTGTAGCTTCCGGGGTCATGGAGGGCGGGGGAGCCGGAGGGGGGCTTCCGTGCGTCCATGGGGATCCATTGGGGGGACTGGGGGGTTGCTCGATGGGAGTGCGGCTGATGGTGGTCGACGACCACCGATTGCTCGCCGAGGCGTTGGCCTCGGCGCTCAAGCTGCGGGGACACCGAGTGCTGGCCGCGGCGGCACCCGCCGCCGGTGCGGCGGAGCTGGTGATCAGCCGGGCACCGGAGGTGTGCCTGCTGGGGACGGCCACACCGGCCGAGCCGGGCATGTTCGACCCGGTGGTGCGGATCAAACGGGAGCGCCCGCAGGTGGCGGTCCTGGTCCTGGGCCCGGTACCGAGCCCACGCGGCATCGCCGCGGCCTTCGCGGCCGGGGCCTCCGGCTACGTACGCCATGACGAACGCATCGAGGGCGTGGAACGGGCGATCATGAAGGCGCGGGCGGGTGAGGCGGCGGTCGCGCCACAGCTCCTCCAAGGCGCCTTCAGCGAACTCCTCAACCCGGCGGCCCAGCCCGACGACGAGGGCCAGCGCCTGCTCCAGATGCTCACCCCGAGGGAGGTCGAGGTCCTGGTCCGGGTGGCCGACGGCGAGGACACCCGCCTGATCGCCGCCGGCATGGGCATCGCCCCCTCCACGGCCCGCACCCACGTGCAGAGGGTCCTGATGAAGCTGGGGGTGGGTTCGAGGCTGGAGGCGGCGGCCTTGGCGGCGAGGACGGGACTTCTGGACAGGGCGGGCCCACTGAACAACTCAGCAGGCCCGGACCTGTAAGCCGGCGGCAACTGCAGCCGACCCAGGGGCGCGGGGAACTGCGCGACCAGCCACAGCGCACCCGCGCCCGGCAACCGGTCTAAGCCCCCTCGTCCTTCTCCTCCGCGATCTCCACCGGAGGCACCGGCCGAAGCTTCACCCAACCCAGGAAGAAGATGCCGAGCAGCAGCATCGCAATCCCGGTCCACAGATTGATGTTGATCCCCTCGGACTTGTCCAGCGACGAGTCCGACGGATTGATCCCGGCGATCGTGACGATCACGCCGTAGACGACGAACAGCCCGCCGATGATCAACCGCAGGTCGAACAGCCGAGAGGCCGTCGTCGACTTGCCCTCCAACTCGCTGACCTCGCGCTGAAGATCGTGCTCTGAGCGTCCTGAGTGTTCAGACATGGTCTCTCAATCCTCCCGCGACTAGAACGAGAACGGGATGTAGCAGAGGGCCGCCAGGATCACGGCACCCCAACCGAGCAGTGCGGGCCGGCGATACCACGCGTCGTCACCCTCGGCGGGAGCCTCCGTCATGCCCGGCGAGGTCGTGCCGTAGACCAGCCCCTGGAGCTCTTCGGCCGGCTTGGGCTGCGTGAACAGGGACACGATGAACATGACCACCGCACCGGCCACGAAGCCGGCGATCGCGGAGACGAAGTTGGCGCCCTGGTCGGAGGGGATGGAGATGATCCCCTGCTTGTAGATCCAGAAGTAGTTCACCATCGCGGTCACCGTGCCCGCGAGCAGCCCCCAGAAGCCGGACTTCGGGGTGGCCCGCTTCCAGAACATGCCGACGATGAAGACGACGAACATCGGCACGTTGAAGAAGGAGAACAGGGTCTGGAGGTAGCTCATGATGTTGGAGAAGGACGACGCCAGGAACGCCGTGCCGACCGAGGCCGCCACACCGATCACCGTGATGAGCCGGCCGAAGCGGACGTAGTACGCGTCCTCGCGGTCCGTGACGACGTACTTGCCCCAGATGTCGGTGGTGAACACCGTGTTGAAGGACGACACGTTGGCCGCCATACCGGCCATGAACGCGGCGAGCAGACCGGTCACCGCGATGCCGAGGACGCCGTTGGGCAGCAACTGCTCCATCAGGTAAGGGATCGCGTCGTTGTACTGGAGGTCCGAGCCGCTGGTGCCGATCTTCGGGACGAGCGCCGCGGCCACCAGGCCCGGGATCATCACCAGGAACACGATGAAGACCTTCGGGTACGCGGCGATCAGCGGGGTGCGCCGGGCCGCGGACAGGTTCTTCGCGGACAGCGCGCGCTGCACCTCGGCGAAGTTGGTCGTCCAGTAGCCGAAGGACAGCACGAAGCCAAGGCCCAGCACGATGGTCAGCCAGTTCGCGCCGAGCGGGTTGGCGCTGCCGATGCCGGTGCCGCCCCACGCGGTGGTGAAGTTGTGGCCGTGGCTCGCGTCGAGCTTGTCGGTCAGGCCGCCCCAGCCGCCGACCTTCTTCAGGCCGAGCACGACGAGCGGGATGAGCGCGGCCAGGATCACGAAGAACTGAAGCACCTCGTTGTAGATCGCGGACGAGAGGCCGCCGAGGGTGATGTACGCCAGCACGAAGAAGCCGGCGACGAGGATCGCGACCCACTGCGGCCAGCCCAGCAGCGCCTCGACCACGATCGCGAGGGCGTACAGGTTCACACCGGCGATCAGGATGGCCGCGAAGGCGAACAGGATCGAACTCAGCAGGTGTGCGGCCTTGTCGAAGCGCAGCAGCAGCATCTCGGGGACCGAGCGGACCTTGCTGCCGTAGTAGAAGGGCATCATCACCAGGCCGAGGAAGACCATGGCCGGGATGGCGCCGATCCAGTACCAGTGCACGGTGTACGCGCCGTACTGCGCGCTGTTGGCCGCCATGCCGAGGATCTCGGTGGCGGCGAGGTTCGCCGAGATGAATGCGAGACCGGTGATCCATGCGGGCAGCGATCGACCGGAGAGGAAGAAGTCGAGGCTGGTCTTGACCGAACGCCGGGCGGCGAAGCCGATGCCGAGCACCACGACGAAGTAGATGCCGAGGATCAGATAGTCGAGCCAGTTGGTGGGGAGTCGCAGCTCGGCTGCCAGTTGCACAGTCGTATGGGTGGACTCGGGGGCATATGTGGGGTTCTGCACCCAGTAATTCAACACGTTCGTTGTCTCACCTTGATTGATTGTGATGTTGACTGAGGTGGTGAGTTGTGTTTTGGTGTGTTCGGTTCTGTTTGGTGGTTGGCTGGCTCGAACAACGGGAGTCCGCAGTGAAGAAGACCTCGACCCGGCTGGCCGACGGTCGCGAGTTGATTTATTACGATCTGCGCGATGACACCGTGCGGGACGCCGTGGACCGTCGCCCGCTGGAGCCGACGGTCACGTCCTCCGAGATCCGCCGCGATCCACTGCTCGGCGACTCCATCGCCGTCGCCTCGCACCGCCAGGGCCGCACGTATCACCCGCCGGCCGACGAGTGCCCGTTGTGTCCCTCGCGGGACGGCCGGCTGAGCGAGATCCCCGACTCCTCGTACGACGTCGTGGTGTTCGAGAACCGTTTCCCCTCGCTGGCCGGCGACTCCGGGCGCTGCGAGGTCGTGTGCTTCACCTCCGACCACAACGCCTCCTTCGCCGACCTGAGCGTGGAGCAGGCGGCGCTGGTGCTGGACGCGTGGACGGACCGCACGTCGGAGCTGTCGCATCTCCCCTCCGTGGAGCAGGTGTTCTGTTTCGAGAACCGCGGCGAGGAGATCGGCGTGACGCTCGGTCACCCGCACGGCCAGATCTACGCCTACCCCTTCATCACCCCCCGCACCGCGCTGATGCTGCGTCAACTCGCGCAGCACAAAAAGGCGAGCGGCGGGGAGAACCTCTTCGACACCGTCCTGAAGCGTGAACTCTCCGGCGAGCGGGTCGTCCTGGAGAGTGAACACTGGGCCGCCTTCGTGCCGTACGCGGCGCACTGGCCCTACGAGGTCCACCTGTATCCCAAGCGCCGGGTGCCCGATCTGCTCGGTCTGGACGAGGAGGCGCGCACAGAGTTCCCCCAGGTCTATCTGGAACTCTTGGGGCGCTTCGACCGGATCTTCGGCGAAGGTGAACCGCCCACGCCCTACATCTCGGGCTGGCACCAGGCGCCGTTCGGCGCGCTCGCGGAGTTCGACGGCGTCAGCCGGGACGACTTCGCGCTGCATCTGGAGCTTTTCACCATCCGCCGCACCTCCGGCAAGCTGAAGTTCCTCGCGGGCTCCGAGTCCGGCATGAGCGTGTTCATCAACGACGTGCCGCCGGAGCGCGCGGCCCAGCGTCTGCGAGAGGTAGCGAGTTCATGAGCAAGTACTTGGTCACCGGTGGCGCGGGGTACGTCGGCAGCGTGGTCGCCCGGCATCTGCTGGAGGCGGGCCACGAGGTCACCGTCCTCGACAACCTGTCCACCGGTTTCCGCGAGGGCGTCCCGGCCGGGGCGACCTTCGTCGAGGGCGACATCCGTGACGCCGCCAAGTGGCTCGACTCCTCCTACGAGGGCGTGCTGCACTTCGCCGCCTTCTCCCAGGTCGGCGAGTCGGTCGTGAAGCCCGAGAAGTACTGGGAGAACAACGTCGGCGGCTCCATGGCGCTGCTCGGCGCGATGCGCGAGGCCGGCGTGCGCAAGCTGGTCTTCTCCTCCACCGCGGCCACCTACGGCGAGCCGACCGAGGTCCCGATCGTCGAGACGGCACCCACCGCCCCGACCAACCCCTACGGCGCCTCCAAGCTCGCCGTCGACCACATGATCACCGGCGAGGCGGCGGCCCACGGCCTGGGCGCGGTCTCGCTGCGCTACTTCAACGTGGCGGGCGCGTACGGCGCGCAGGGCGAGCGGCACGACCCCGAGTCGCACCTCATCCCGCTGGTCCTCCAGGTCGCCCAGGGCCGGCGCGAGGCCATCTCGGTCTTCGGCGACGACTACCCGACGCCCGACGGCACCTGCGTGCGCGACTACATCCACGTCGCCGACCTGGCCGAGGCGCACCTGCTCGCGCTGACCGCCGCCACCCCCGGCGAGCACCTCATCTGCAACCTGGGCAACGGCGAGGGCTTCTCGGTCCGCCAGGTCATCGAGACCGTCCGCCAGGTCACCGGGCACCCGATCCCCGAGGTGGTGGCCCCGCGCCGGGGCGGCGACCCGGCGTCGCTGGTGGCCTCGGCGCAGACCGCCCGCGAGAAGCTGGGCTGGCAGCCGTCCCGCGCGGACCTCGCGGGTATCGTCGCGGACGCCTGGGAGTTCGCGCAGCAGATCGCAAGGGAGCAGTAGTGGGGGCAGAGCAGGTCCGTGAGGACTTCGTCGGGCTGTACGGGACCGAGCCGGAGGGCGTCTGGGCGGCGCCGGGCCGGGTCAACCTGATCGGCGAGCACACCGACTACAACGACGGCTTCGTGATGCCGTTCGCGCTGCCGCACACCGCGGTGGCCGCCGTCTCACGCCGCACGGACGGGGTGCTGCGCCTGCACTCCGCGGACGTCGAGAGCGGGGTCGTCGAGCTGTCCCTGGACGCCCTGGTGCCCGAGAACGACCGCGACTGGACGGCGTACCCCTCGGGTGTCGTCTGGGCGCTGCGCGAGGCCGGGCACCCGGTCACCGGCGCCGACATCCATCTGGCCTCGACGGTCCCGGCGGGCGCGGGCCTGTCGTCGTCGGCGGCCCTGGAGGTCGTCGTCGCCCTCGCGCTCAACGACCTGTACGAACTGGGTCTCAAGGGCTGGCAGTTGGCCCGGCTGTGCCAGCGCGCGGAGAACGTCTACGTCGGTGCGCCGGTCGGCATCATGGACCAGACCGCGTCCGCGTGCTGCGAGGAGGGCCACGCCCTGTTCCTCGACACCCGGGACCTGTCGCAGAAGCAGATCCCCTTCGACCTCGCGGCCGAGGGCATGCGCCTGCTGGTCGTCGACACCCGGGTCAAGCACTCGCACAGCGAGGGCGAGTACGGCAAGCGGCGCGCGGGCTGCGAGAAGGGCGCGGCGCTGCTCGGCGTGGACGCCCTGCGGGACATCCCGTACGACGAGCTCGACGCGGCCCTGGCCCGGCTCGGTGACGACGAGGAAGTGGTCCGGCTGGTCCGGCACGTCGTCACGGAGGACGAGCGGGTGGAGCGGGTGGTCGCGCTCCTGGAGGCGGGGGACACCCGCGCGATCGGGCCGGTGCTGGTCGCCGGTCACGCCTCGCTGCGCGACGACTTCCAGGTCTCCTGCCCGGAGCTGGACCTCGTCGTCGACACCGCCGTCGCCACCGGCGCGCTCGGCGCCCGGATGACCGGCGGCGGCTTCGGCGGCTCGGCGATCGTCCTTGCGGAGACCGCCGACGTGGACACGATCACCAAGGCCGTCGAAGAGGCCTTCGCCACGGCCGGGTTCCTCGCGCCGCGGGTGTTCGAGGCGGTGCCCTCGCCGGGCGCGCGCCGGCTCAGCTGAGCCGCTTGGTCAAGGTGTACTCGGTGATCCCCGGCGGATAGTCGGGGATCACGCACACCACCTCGTAGCCGTGTTTCTTGTAGAACTCCGGCGCCTGGAAGTCCCACGTCTCCAGCCGGGCCGACCCGCAGCCCCGCTCCTCGCGCGCGACGCGCTCCGCCGTCTCCAGGAGCCGGGAGCCGAGCCCCGCGCCGCGGTGGCGGTCGTCGACCCACAAGTACGCCACGTGCAGCCAGCTCGTCCAGGTGTGGCCGACCAGGCCGCCGGCGAGGCCGTCCGCCTCGTCCAATGCCCAGACATGGAGCGGAAGTTCACGTTCCGCGGGGGTTCCGCGCAGTGCGCGCAGCACCGGTGAGGCGGCCGTGTTGGTGTCCCGGAGTCGGGAACGGAGAAGATCGCGTCGGGCCCTGTCGATTTCTGTCTCAAGACGAAACATGCGGCTCACCATAAACGCGCTGGCCAACCAGTTCTGCAAATTACCTTCCGCTCCCGCCCCCCAGCCGTACCCTGATGAACGGCACCGGTGGGGGCCGGTGCTGATCAGGGGGCGAGACAAGTCGGGTACGGCACCCGAAGTGGGGGTAGCAGTTCACGCATGGCGGCGGCCGTGCACAGCCATCGCGCTTCGGGCGTCGTACCTGCGCCCGTGTCGTCTCCCGACGATGGGGTATCCCCTGCTCTTCGAGAGCTTGGGGAAGGGGGTTTCGTGGTTCGCATCCGTGTCCTGGTCGTCGACGACCATCGCATCTTCGCCGAGTCGCTCGCCGCGGCACTGGCCGCAGAGCCCGATGTCGACGTCTCCGCCGCCGGCAGCGGTCCTGCGGCGCTGCGCAGTCTGGAGCGCGCCGCCGCCGAGGGGCGCCGCTACGACGTGCTGCTCGTCGACTCGGACCTGGGGGGCAACGTGCCGGGCGTCCGGCCCGCGGTGCCGCTCCAGGAAGCCGGCGAGGACGGGCTGGTCGACGGGATATCGCTCGTCGCCGGCGTCCGCACCGCCCAGCCGGGCGTCCGGATCGTCGTCCTGGCCGAGAAGGACGATCCCCGGCGGGCCGCACTGGCCCTGCAGGCCGGGGCGTCGGGATGGGTGGCGAAGGACTGCTCGCTGTCCCGCCTCCTCACGGTCATCCGGGGGGTGCTGCGCGACGAGACGCATCTGCCGCCGGCCCTGCTCACGGGTGTCCTGCGGGAACTCACGGCGGCGCGCAAGCACCGCACCGAGAGCGAGCGGCTGGTGGAGTCCCTCACGCCGAGGGAGCGCGAAGTGCTGCGCTGCATGGTCGCCGGCCTGGGCCGCAAGGCCGTCGCCGAGCGCCTGTTCCTCTCCCCGCACACCGTCCGCACCCACATGCAGAACGTCCTGGGCAAACTCGGCGTCCACTCCACCCTCGCCGCGGTCGCGCTCGCGCGCAGGGCGGGAGTAGGTCCGGTCGACCTGGAACCGACGGCACGCATCGGGGCGGAGGAGACCCACACGGCCTGACCGGGACCCTGTGCCCGACCGGGGCCAGGGTCTTCAAGGCTCAACGCTCGGCTCAGCCCGGGATGTTGTCGAACGGGGCCGTCAGTTGGCGTAGGAGGCTTGCCAGTTCGCCGCGTTGGGCTCGGGAGAGCTCCGCGAGGATCGCGCGTTCCTGGGCGAGCAGGCCGGCCAGGGCCTGGTCCGCGCGGTCCTGGCCCTCCTCGGTCAGCCGGACCAGCACCCCGCGCCGGTCGCTCGGGTCGGGCAGCCGCTCCACCAGGCCCTTCTTGGCCAGCCGGTCGATGCGGTTGGTCATCGTGCCCGAGGTGACCAGAGTCTGCGTCAGCAACTGGCCCGGGGAGAGCTGATACGGCGTCCCCGCGCGCCTGAGCGCGGTCAGCACGTCGAACTCCCAGGGCTCCAGGCTGTGTTCGGCGAAGGCCAGCCGGCGCGCCCGATCCAGGTGCCGCGCCAGCCTGCTCACCCGGCTGAGTACTTCCAGCGGCTCCACGTCGAGGTCCGGACGCTCCCGGCGCCACGCTGCGACCAGCCGATCGACCTCGTCCTCCATGACGATCAGTGTAGTGGTTGTGTCGACATGAAGTCTCTTGAAGTCGAGTCTCTTGACATCAAGATATATGGGCGGGGAAGGTGGACCTCATGACCACTCCCACCTGGGATCCCGCCCAGTACCTGCGCCACGCCGACCACCGCGCCCGCCCCTTCACCGACCTCCTCGCCCGCATCCCGGACCCGCCGTCCTCCGCACCCCGCGTCGCCGACCTCGGCTGCGGCCCCGGCAACATGACCGCCCTGCTCGCCGAGCGCTGGCCGGCCGCGCACATCGTCGGCTACGACAACTCGCCCGAAATGCTCGACAAGGCCCTCGTGGAGTACGAGGGCCAGACACCCGGCGGCGGCCGCCTGGACTTCTCCTACGCCGACGTCCGCACCTGGGCGCCCGAGGGCACGTACGACCTGATCGTCAGCAACGCCACCTTCCAGTGGGTCCCCGGGCACGTCGACCGCTTCGCCGAATGGATCGCCGCCCTCGCCCCCGGCGGCACCTTCGCCTTCCAGGTCCCCGGCAACTTCTCGGCCCCCAGCCACCAGTTGATGCGCGACCTGGCCCACTCCGCCCCCTTCCGCGACCGCCTCGCCGAGACCCTCCGCCACGACGACGCCGTGCTCGCACCGGAGACCTACCTGGAGCGGCTGACCGCGCTCGGCGCCTCGGCCGACGTCTGGGAGACGACGTACGTCCATCTCCTGACCGGTGAGGACCCGGTGCTGGACTGGGTCAAGGGGACCGGGCTGCGGCCGGTGCTCACCGCTCTCGCCGACGACCCGGCCGCCCGGGACGAGTTCCTCGCCGCCTACCGGGCCGCCCTGCGCGAGGCGTATCCGGCGACCGCGCACGGCACCCCGTTCCCCTTCCGCCGTATCTTCGCGGTCGCCCGCAAGGCGGACTGACCGTGCTCGCCGCCGTCGACCACGTCCAGCTCGCCGCCCCGCCCGGCTCCGAGGAACTGCTGCGCGGCTTCTACGCCGACGTCCTCGGCATGACCGAGATCCCCAAGCCGCCGGTGCTCGCGGCGCGGGGCGGGTGCTGGTTCGCGGCCGGGGCGGTGCAGCTGCACCTGGGGATCGAGGCCGACTTCAGGCCCGCCAGGAAGGCGCACCCGGGGTTGCGGGTCACCGGCATCGAGGCGTACGCGGCCCGGCTGGTGGCGTACGGAGTGGCGGTGACCTGGGACGACGACCTCCCGGGGCACCTGCGCTTCTACGCGGACGACCCGGTCGGCAACCGGCTGGAGTTCCTTGAGCCGCGGGATCGAGGTTTGCCGAAGGGCTCGGCGGACACCCGGAGTGCGACACCGGAATCCGACCGATCTTTGGAGTGATGAACGGTGGCTGAAGAGGAAAAGGGCAAGGCCAAGGCCGAGCAGATGAAGGGCAAGGCCAAGGAGACCGTCGGCCGTGCCGTCGGCAACGAGCGGCTGACCGCCGAGGGCCGCGCCGAGCAGGCCAAGGGCGACGCCCGCCAGGCCAAGGAGAAGGTCAAGGACGTCTTCAAGGACTGACGTGCTCGGGCGCCGATGCGGTCGAGCACTGCAAGGCCGGCGCCGGGGAAACAAGGCGGGCCCCTGCCTGGGACGGCAGGGGCCCGCCTTCTCGCGTGCGCCTTTTTTCTGCGTGCCTTTTTCTGCGCGCGGCCGGTGCGCGCAGCCGGTCAGCTCTTGCGGCGCCCTATCAGATGCGGCTTCGCCTCCAGGCCGTCCAGGCCGTGCCAGGCCAGGTTGACCAGATGGGCGGCGACCTCCGCCTTCTTCGGGCGGCGGACGTCCAGCCACCACTGGCCGGTCAGCGCGACCATGCCGACCAGGGCCTGCGCGTAGAGGGGAGCCAGCTTGGAGTCGAAGCCGCGGTTCTTGAACTCGCGGCCCAGGATGTCCTCGACCTGCGTCGCGATGTCCGAGATCAGGGACGCGAAGGAACCCGTCGACTGCGGGATGGGGGAGTCGCGGACCAGGATGCGGAAGCCGTCCGTGTACTCCTCGATGTAGTCCAGGAGCGCGAAGGCGGCCTGCTCGCACAGTTCGCGGGGGTGGCCCGCGGTGAGGGAGCTGGTCACCATGTCCAGGAGGCGGCGCATCTCGCGGTCCACGACCACCGCGTACAGGCCCTCCTTGCCGCCGAAGTGCTCGTACACCACCGGCTTGGAGACCCCGGCCTTCGCCGCGATCTCCTCCACCGACGTGCCCTCGAAGCCCTTCTCGGCGAACAGGGTGCGGCCGATCTCCAGCAGCTGCTGGCGACGCTCGGCACCCGTCATCCGGGTGCGGCGGGCACGCCGCGGCTTTTCATTGCTCGGGGTGCTGCTGGAGTCGGTCGCCACGGCGTCAATCATGCCGCCTCGGCGGTTTCCCTCCCGCGCCGGGAGCCGTCCTGGTCGGTGTTCCGGCGGGAATCGATACGCGAGCGTGACGGCCAGCGCACGTCGTAGGCCCAGCCGAGCTGCTCGCACCAGCGGATGATGCGCGCCGAGGAGTCCACCTGGCCGCGCATCACACCGTGCCGCGCGGAGGTCGGGTCGGCATGGTGCAGGTTGTGCCAGGACTCACCGCAGGACAGCACCGCGAGCCACCACACGTTGCCCGAGCGGTCCCGCGACTTGAAGGGCCGCTTGCCGACCGCGTGGCAGATCGAGTTGATCGACCAGGTGACGTGGTGCAGCAGCGCCACCCGCACGAGGGAACCCCAGAAGAAGCCGGTGAAGGCGCCCCACCAGGACATCGTCACCAGACCGCCGATCAAGGCGGGCAGGGCCAGCGAGAGCATCGTCCAGTAGATGAACTGCCGGGAGATCGTGCGGATCGCCGTGTCCTTGATCAGATCCGGCGCGTACTTGTCCTGCGGGGTCCGCTCCTCGTCGAACATCCAGGCGATGTGCGCCCACCACAGGCCCTTCATCAGCGCGGGCAGCGTCTCGCCGAAGCGCCACGGGGAGTGCGGGTCGCCCTCCGCGTCGGAGAACTTGTGGTGCTTGCGGTGGTCGGCCACCCAGCGCACCAGCGGCCCCTCCACCGCCATCGAACCGGCGATGGCGAGCGCGATCCGCAGCGGGCGCTTGGCCTTGAAGGAACCGTGGGTGAAGTAGCGGTGGAAACCGATCGTCACGCCGTGGCAGCCGAGGTAGTAGAAGAAGACGAGCAGCCCGAGGTCGAGCCAGCTCACACCGCCCCAGCTCCAGGCCAGGGGCACCGCTGCGAGAAGGGCCACGAAGGGTACGACGATGAAGAGGAGAAGCGCGAGCTGCTCGACCGTCCCCTTCTTCTCACCGCCGAGGGTCGCTGGGGGGAGTGGGGTGTCGTTGTTCGCCTTCGGGGCGTCGTCGATCACATCGGAACTTGTGGACATGGTGGCGTCCCCTGTGGGGTCGATGGTGGAGAGGCGGTGCCGGGACGGCAACGGGAACCTTGCCCGGGCTCCGTTACGACAGTCCCTACGGTTCCGTAACCTACGGCATCGTAAGTATGGCAGTGGATGGCCGGGCGGCAAGGAGCCCGACAGTCTGCGCGTCCGCATGGACACCTATCCTTGGAGTCGGTCGGACAGCGCGGTCCGCTCTGATTCCTTCCCGGATGTCAGGGCCGTATGCGGCAGCTCGCCGCACGGCCCCGGTCGGCCGGGTTCCCTCCCGGACGAGCTTCAACACTGCAAGGAGCCGCACCTGTGAGCAGTGCCGACGACCTGACTACGAGCACCACCTCGACCAGCAGCGAGCTGCGCGCCGACATCAGGCGGCTGGGCGACCTGCTCGGCGAGACCCTCGTCCGGCAGGAGGGCCCCGAGCTCCTGGAGCTGGTCGAGAAGGTCCGCCGCCTCACCCGCGAGGACGGCGAGGCCGCCGCCGAGCTGCTGCGAGGCATCGAACTGGAGACCGCGGCCAAGCTGGTGCGCGCCTTCTCCACCTACTTCCACCTGGCCAACGTCACCGAGCAGGTGCACCGGGGCCGCGAGCTGCGTGCCCGGCGCGCCGCCGAGGGCGGTCTGCTGGCCCGTACCGCCGACCGTCTCAAGGACGCCGATCCCGAGCACCTGCGCCAGACCGTCGGCAACCTGAACGTGCGGCCGGTGTTCACGGCCCACCCCACGGAGGCCGCCCGCCGGTCCGTCCTCAACAAGCTCCGGCGCATCGCCGCGCTCCTGGAGACCCCGGTCATCGAGGCCGACCGCCGCCGCTACGACACGCGGCTGGCCGAGAACATCGACCTGGTCTGGCAGACCGACGAACTGCGCGTGGTACGCCCCGAGCCGGCCGACGAGGCCCGCAACGCGATCTACTACCTCGACGAACTGCACGCCGGCGCCGTCGGCGACGTACTGGAGGACCTCACCGCCGAGCTGGAGCGCGTCGGCGTCCAGCTCCCCGACGCCACCCGGCCGCTGACCTTCGGCACCTGGATCGGCGGCGACCGCGACGGCAACCCGAACGTCACCCCGCAGGTGACCTGGGACGTCCTGATCCTCCAGCACGAGCACGGCATCAACGACGCCCTGGAGCAGATCGACGAGCTGCGCGGCTTCCTGTCCAACTCCATCCGCTACACGGGCGCGACCGACGAGCTCCTGGACTCGCTCGGCACCGACCTCCAGCGGCTGCCCGAGATCAGCCCCCGCTACAAGCGGCTGAACGCGGAGGAGCCCTACCGGCTCAAGGCCACCTGCATCCGGCAGAAGCTGGAGAACACCAAGCAGCGCCTGGCCAAGGGCACCCCGCACCAGCCCGGCCGCGACTACCTCGGCACCGGCGAGCTGCTCACCGACCTCACGCTCATCCAGACCTCGCTGCGCGAGCACCGCGGCGGCCTGTTCGCCGACGGCCGGATGAACCGCACCATCCGCACCCTGGCCGCCTTCGGCCTCCAGCTCGCCACCATGGACGTGCGCGAGCACGCCGACGCCCACCACCACGCCCTCGGCCAGCTCTTCGACCGGCTCGGCGAGGAGTCCTGGCGGTACGCCGACATGCCCCGCGAGTACCGGGGCAAGCTGCTCGCCAAGGAGCTGCGGTCGAGGCGGCCGCTGGCCCCGACCCCGGCGCCGGTGGACGCGGCCGGCGAGAAGACCCTCGGTGTCTTCCAGACCGTGAAGCGGGCCCTCGAGGTGTTCGGGCCCGAGGTCGTCGAGTCGTACATCATCTCCATGTGCCAGGGCGCCGACGACGTGTTCGCCGCCGCCGTGCTGGCCCGCGAGGCCGGACTGCTCGACCTGCACGCCGGGTGGGCGAAGATCGGCATCGTGCCGCTGCTGGAGACCACGGACGAGCTCAAGGCCGCCGACACGATCCTGGAGGACATGCTCTCCGACCCGTCCTACCGGCGTCTGGTGGCGCTGCGGGGCGATGTCCAGGAGGTCATGCTCGGCTACTCGGACTCGTCGAAGTTCGGTGGCATCACGACGTCGCAGTGGGAGATCCACCGCGCCCAGCGGCGCCTGCGTGACGTCGCCCACCGCTACGGCGTACGCCTGCGGCTCTTCCACGGCCGCGGCGGGACCGTCGGCCGCGGCGGCGGCCCCTCGCACGACGCGATCCTCGCGCAGCCGTGGGGCACGCTGGAGGGCGAGATCAAGGTGACCGAGCAGGGCGAGGTCATCTCCGACAAGTACCTCGTGCCGTCGCTGGCCCGGGAGAACCTGGAGCTGACCGTCGCGGCCACCCTCCAGGCGTCCGCCCTGCACACCTCGCCCCGCCAGTCCGACGAGGCGCTCGCCCGCTGGGACGCGGCCATGGACGTGGTCAGCGACGCCGCCCACGCGGCCTACCGCAGGCTGGTCGAGGACCCGGACCTGCCGACGTACTTCCTCGCGTCCACGCCGGTGGACCAGCTCGCCGATCTGCACCTGGGCTCGCGGCCCTCCCGTCGCCCCGGCTCGGGCGTCTCGCTCGACGGACTGCGCGCGATCCCGTGGGTGTTCGGCTGGACCCAGTCCCGGCAGATCGTGCCCGGCTGGTTCGGTGTGGGTTCAGGGCTGAAGGCGCTGCGCGAAGCGGGTCTCGACACCGTGCTCGACGAGATGCACGAGCAGTGGCACTTCTTCCGCAACTTCATCTCCAACGTCGAGATGACGCTGGCCAAGACGGACCTGCGGATCGCCCAGCACTACGTCGACACGCTCGTCCCGGACGAGTTGAAGCACGTCTTCGACACGATCAGGGCCGAGCACGAGCTGACCGTCACCGAGGTGCTGCGGGTCACCGGCGAGACCGAACTCCTCGACGCCACCCCGGTGTTGAAGCAGACGTTCACCATCCGTGACGCCTACCTGGACCCGATCTCCTACCTCCAGGTGACCCTGCTCAAGCGCCAGCGTGACGCGGCGGCCGCCGGCCGTACCCCGGACCCGCTGCTGGCCCGGGCCCTCCTGCTCACGGTCAACGGCGTCGCCGCGGGCCTGCGCAACACGGGCTGAGCCACTCGGACATGACGGTGCCCCCGGGATCCGTACGATCCCGGGGGCACCGCCGTTCCTGGACGCGTCCGTACGTCGGTCACTGGACGGCGATGAACGTGGCCGTCAGCAGTGCCGCTCCCGAGCCCGCCAGCACCCAGCCCAGCCGGATCCGGCCGAGGCCGCCGGCCACCACGACGGACGCGAGCAGCAGCGCGCCGCCCAGCGGTACCCACGCGTACAGGACGCCCGCGAGCCCGCACCGGAAGACCTCGTCCGTGCCGGGCTTCACGACCACCGTGTAGGAATGGCCCTTCTGCACGGCGACGGTCTTCTCCATGACGACGTGCGAGCGCGGCTCCGAGCCCGCGGAGACCGGCGTGTAGGCACCGGTGCAGGTGTCCCCGTCGCACCGCGCGACCTCGACCGTGCCCTGCTCGCGCCCCTTGGTGAGCATCACGTACTGGGCGCTGCCCCACGACGCCCACACACCGGCGACCATGATCAGCACCGCGATCGTCCCCATCGCCGCGAGCCGCCCGAACCGCAGCGCGGCGACCGGCGTCTTGCGGGAGGTGGCGGCTGTGGCGGGCATGGCCGGGATCATTGGCCATGGCCCTGCGCGCGGTCAACTCGGGTCGGCCCGGGCGGGCGACAAGTCAGGAGTTGTACGTGCTTTGCGCCCGCTCGAGACCTTCGAGGACCAGCGCCTCGGCCGCGTCGGTCGCGCGGTCGACCAGGTAGTCCAGTTCCTTGCGCTCGGTGCCGGAGAAGTCCTTCAGCACGAAGTCGGCGACCTGCATCCGCCCCGGCGGCCGGCCGATCCCGAACCGCACCCGGTGGTAGTCGGGACCCATCGCCTTCGTCATCGACTTCAGCCCGTTGTGGCCGTTGTCCCCGCCGCCCAGCTTCAGCCGCAGGGTCCCGTAGTCGATGTCCAGTTCGTCGTGCACGGCCACGACGTTGACCAGGGGCACCTTGTAGAAGTCGCGCAGCGCGTTCACCGGGCCGCCCGACAGGTTCATGTACGACATCGGCTTCGCCAGGATCACCCGCCGGTTGGCCGGCCCCGGAGGCCCGATCCGCCCCTCGACGACCTGCGCCTGCGCCTTGCCGGCCCGCTTGAACTTCCCCCCGATCCGCTCCGCCAGCAGATCGGCCACCATGAAGCCCACGTTGTGCCGATTCCTCGCGTACTCCGGGCCTGGATTCCCGAGCCCCACGATCAGCCAGGGGGCATTGGCGTCGGTCGTCACGTCCATGTCTCCATTGCTGTGCTTTTCGGTGGACACCCCCGAACCCCCGGCAGCCGGCCGCTGCCCCCAAAGGGAACAGCGGCCGGCGAAACGGTGATGAGGTGAGGATCAGGCCTCGGTCGACTCGCCCTCGGCGTCGTCCGCAGCGGCCTCTTCCGCCTGGGCGGCCAGGACCTGGAGGACGACCGCGTCCTCGTCGATGGCCAGGACGGTGCCGGCCGGGAGCGGGATGTCCTTGGCGGCGATGGAGGCGCCGGCCTCCAGGCCCGCGATGGAGACGGTGACCGACTCGGGGATGTTGGTGGCCTCGGCCTCGACGGTCAGCGTGCTCAGCACGTGCTCGAGGAGGTAGGCGCCCGGGGCCAGCTCGCCCTCGGTGTGGACGTAGACCTCGACGGTGACCTTCTCGCCGCGCTTCACGAGGAGCAGGTCGACGTGCTCGAGGTAGCCCTTGACGGCGTCACGCTGGACGGCCTTCGGGATCGCGAGCTCGGTCTTGCCCTCGATGTCCAGGGAGAGCAGGACGTTCGGGGTGCGCAGGGCGAGCAGCAGCTCGTGGCCCGGCAGGGTGATGTGGACCGGGTCGACACCGTGGCCGTAGACCACGCCGGGGACCTTCTTGTCACGGCGGATGCGGCGGGCGGCGCCCTTGCCGAACTCGGTGCGGGTCTCGGCGGCGAGCTTGACCTCGGACATGTTCACTCCTCGTAGAAAGACTTGATAAGCCTGGGGCAGGTGGTCACCCGGCCGAACATCGGCCTGCTACGAAGAGCGCGTCGATAACGGACCGCCGAACCCTGGAACGGGTACGGCCTCCCTCGCCGAGCAACTGGGTCAGCGTACTCGGCGGGGAGGCCGTAGCAGAAATCGATCTACGACGATCCGCGGCTCAGGGGCCTACTGCTCGTCGAACAGGCTCGTCACCGAGCCGTCCTCGAAGACCTCGCGCACCGCGCTCGCGATCGTCGGCGCGATCGACAGCACGGTGATCTTGTCGAGGTCCTGGCTCAGCTCACCCGGCGTCGGCAGGGTGTCGGTGAGGATGAACTCGCTCACCCGGGAGTTCTTCAGCCGGTCCGCGGCGGGCCCGGAGAGCACGCCGTGCGTGGCCGTCACGATGACGTCCTCCGCGCCGTGCGCGAACAGCGCGTCCGCGGCGGCGCAGATCGTGCCGCCGGTGTCGATCATGTCGTCGACGAGCACGCAGACCCGGCCCTCGACCTCGCCGACCACCTCGTGCACGGTGACCTGGTTGGCGACGTCCTTGTCCCGGCGCTTGTGCACGATGGCGAGGGGGGCGCCGAGGCGGTCGCACCAGCGGTCGGCCACGCGGACGCGGCCGGCGTCCGGGGAGACGACCGTCAGCTTGTCCTTGTCGACCTTGCGGCCCACGTAGTCCGCGAGCAGCGGCAGCGCGAAGAGATGGTCGACCGGGCCGTCGAAGAAGCCCTGGATCTGGTCGGTGTGCAGGTCGACGGTGAGGATGCGGTGCGCACCCGCCGTCTTCATGAGGTCCGCGACCAGACGCGCCGAGATGGGCTCGCGGCCGCGGTGCTTCTTGTCCTGCCGGGCATAGCCGTAGAAGGGCACGATCACCGTGATGGAGCGGGCCGAGGCCCGCTTCAGCGCGTCGATCATGATCAGCTGCTCCATGATCCACTGGTTGATCGGAGCCGTGTGGCTCTGGATCACGAAGCAGTCCGCGCCGCGCACCGACTCCTCGAAACGGACGTAGATCTCGCCGTTCGCGAAGTCGAAGGCCTTGGTCGGGACGACCCCGACACCCAGCTGCTGGGCGACCTCCTTGGCAAGCTCGGGGTGGGCGCGGCCGGAGAAGAACATCATCTTCTTCTCGCCGGTCGTCTTGATCCCGGTCACAGCACTGTCTCCTCAGAGGTTCATCAACTGGGTGTGCGTTTATCACGGTACGCCGTGTTCGACGCACCCGTTTCCGGTCAGTCTTCGCTCTCGCCCTGGCCCGAGGCCGCCTCGGCCGCCTTCGCCGCCGCGCTCCCCGGACGCTTGCGGGCCACCCAACCCTCGATATTCCGCTGCTGGCCCCGGGCCACGGCCAGCGAACCGGGCGGTACGTCCTTCGTGATCACGGACCCGGCGGCGGTGTACGCGCCGTCCCCGACCGTGACAGGCGCCACAAACATGTTGTCCGAACCGGTCCGGCAGTGCGAGCCCACGGTGGTGTGGTGCTTGTCCTGTCCGTCGTAGTTCACGAACACGCTGGCCGCGCCGATGTTGCTGTACTCGCCGATCGTCGCGTCGCCCACGTAGGAGAGGTGCGGGATCTTCGAGCCCTCCCCGATGGAGGCGTTCTTCGTCTCGACGTACGTCCCGATCTTGCCCTTGGCGCCGAGCCGGGTGCCGGGCCGGAGATAGGCGAACGGGCCCACGGACGCGTTCGCGCCGATGTGCGAGGAGTAGGAGACGGTGTTGTCCACCCGCGCCCCCGCCTCGACCCGGGTGTCCGTCAGCCGGCTGTTGGGGCCGACCTCCGCGCCCTCGCCGAGATGCGTGGAGCCGTGCAGCTCGGTGCCGGGGTGCACGATCGCGTCCTGCTCGAAGGTGACGGTGACGTCGATCCAGGTCGTCGCGGGGTCGACGACGCTCACCCCGCCGAGCATGGCGGCGGTCAGCAGCCGGTCGTTGAGGATCCGCCGGGCCTGCGCCAGCTGCACCCGGTTGTTGATCCCGGCGATCTCCCGGTGGTCCCCGGCGACGGAGGCCCCGACCCGGTGCCCGGCCTCCCGCAGGATCCCGAGCACGTCCGTCAGGTACTCCTCGCCCTGGCTGTTGTCCGTGCGCACCTTCTTCAGCGCGTCCGCCAGCAGCTGCCCGTCGAACGCGAACACCCCGGAGTTGATCTCCCGGATCGCCCGCTGCGCCTCGCTCGCGTCCTTGTGCTCGACGATCTCGACGACGGCACCGGTGACGTCGTCCCGCACGATCCGCCCGTAGCCGGTGGCGTCCGGGACCTCGGCGGTCAGCACGGTGACGGCGTTGCCGTCCGCGGAGTGCGTCGCGGCGAGCCGGCGCAGGGTCTCGCCGGTCAGCAGCGGGGTGTCCCCGCACACGACCACGACGGTCCCGTCCACGGAACCGCCGAGCTCCTCGAGGCCGATCCGTACGGCGTGCCCGGTGCCGTTCTGCTCCGCCTGTACGGCGGTGTGCACGGCGGGGTCGATCACGCCGAGATGCGCGGTGACCTTCTCGCGTGCGTGCCCGACGACCACGACGAGGTTCTCCGGCGCCAACTCACGTGCGGCGGCGAGCACATGGCCCACCAGGGAACGGCCGCAGATCTCATGGAGGACCTTGGGTGTGGCCGACTTCATACGGGTGCCCTCACCCGCTGCGAGAACGACGACGGCTGCCGGGCGAATGGCGCTCACGGGGTTGCCCTTCGGCTGTGGATGAGGTGGGGACATCCGAAGGATACCGGGGCGTTTCATGGGGGACATGAGAGTGGGCCCTGACAGTGCTGTCAGGGCCCGAAGTGCGTTGCTGGATGCGGGTGTTGCTCCCCCGCCAGGACTCGAACCCGGACAAATGGCACCAAAAGCCACTGTGCTGCCAATTACACCACGGGGGAATGAGCACGACGGGAGCGGATGTCCGGCCGGGCTGCCTGGTGGCGGCTCCTACTATGCCGTACCGACCGCCCTCGACGCGACGGGTCTTCGTCCGTGCCGGGTCCTCGCCCCGCCGTCGAAACTCATCGAAAAGCGAGCGGTGGCGCCCGTAGGCTGGAGGCATGACCACGACGGGGGAAGAACACACCACGGGCCGGGGAGGGCCGTGGTGGTGGACCAGGTGGCGCAGTGCCGTACTGGACGTCGGGCTGGCCGTGGCGTCCGCGGTGGAGTGTGCGTTCGAGGGGATCCACTTCGCACGGGACGCGGGGATCCCGCTCGCCGCGGGGATCGTGTTCGGGGTGCTGGCCGGTTCGGCGCTGCTGTTCCGGCGGAAGTGGCCGATCGCCGTCGTGCTGGTGGCGATCGCGATCACACCGGCCCAGATGGGCTACCTGATGGGCATCGTCGGCCTCTACACGCTGGCCGCCTCGGAGCTGCCGCGCCGGATCATCGCCTCGCTGGCCGGGATGTCGCTGGTCGGGATGCTGATCGTGATGTTCGTGCGGGTCCGCCAGGACATGGCGCGGGGGGACCTGGACCTCGGCGACTGGTTCGTGCCGTTCGCCGCCATCACCACCGCGATCGGGATGACCGCGCCGCCGCTGCTGCTCGGGCTGTACGTCGGGGCGCGGCGGCGGCTGATGGAGAGCCTGCGCGAGCGGGCGGACAGCCTCGAGCGCGAGTTGCAGCTGCTGGCCGAGCGGGCGGAGGAGCGGGCCGAGTGGGCCCGCAACGAGGAGCGGACCCGGATCGCGCGGGACATGCACGACGTCGTCGCGCACCGGGTGAGCCTGATGGTCGTGCACGCGGCGGCCCTCCAGGCGGTGGCGCGGAAGGACCCGGAGAAGGCCGTCAGGAACGCCGTGCTCGTCGGCGACATGGGCCGCCAGGCGCTCACCGAACTCCGCGAGATGCTCGGCGTGCTGCGCAGCGGGGAGGGTTCCCGGCGCCCGGAACCGACGGTGCCGTTGGCGGCGGTGGGGGTCGCGGCCGCGGTGGCCGCGTCGCGCTTCGCGGACGACGGTGAGGGGCCCTGTCTCGAGGAACTGGACGAACTGATCGGGCAGTCGGCCGCGGCGGGGATGGTCGTGGATCTGTCGGTGGAGGGGGATGTTCGGCTCTACGCGGCGGAGGTCGAGGAGACGGCGTACCGGGTCGTGCAGGAGGCGTTGACGAACGTCCATAAGCATGCGGCCGGTGCGAAGACGCATGTCCGCTTGGCCCACCGGGTTTCCGAGATCGCCATGCAGGTCGAGAACGAGTCTCCGCCGGAGGTCTCGTCGGCCTCCTCGGCGCGGTTGCCTTCCGGCGGTAACGGGTTGGTCGGCATGAAGGAGCGGGTGACTGCTCTGGGCGGTGTTTTTGTGTCCGGGCCCACGGATGCGGGGGGCTATCGGGTTTCGGCGGTCATTCCGGCGTAGCGGTGGCCTTCCGGGGGTGCGTGTTTTCGGTTGTCGGGCGGCTGCGGGTTCGTGGGGGCTGGTCGCGCAGTTCCCCGCGCCCCTGAGGTGTTGTGGGGCCGGCGATTCCACAGTTCCCGGCGTTCCTGGGAGCCTTGCAGGGACGGCGATTTCCAGTGCTGTCGGGACAGGTCCTGCTGTCGGTCAGGCTGTCGTCAGGCGTGGGGGGTCTATCCCCGTGACCAGGGTCGTCAAGGCCTGGTCGATCGTGAGGCCCAGGTACCAGTCGCCGGTGTGGTCCAGGGCGTAGACGCGGCCTTCCATGTCCATGGCCAGGAGGGCCTGGGTGTCCGTCTCGGTGCCCAGGGGGGTGACCTCGGTGTCGAGGGCGCGGCCGAGGTCGCCGAGGGTGCGGGCCATGTGGAGGCCGTGCAGCGGGTCGAGGTGGACGGCTGCGGGGGCGATCTGGCGGCCCGGCCCCGTCGGCTTGATGTGCAGGCCGCCGAACTCCGCCCAGGCCTCGACGGCGGCGGGGAAGACGGCGTGGCGATGGCCGGCCGGCGACTCGTGCTCGCGCAGAGCGTCGGCCCAGAACTCGGCCTGTTTTATGTCCCAGCGCCCGGGCTGCCACCCCGCTGCGCGCAGCGCTGCGTCGAGGGGGACGGCGAATCTCGTGGAGGTGCGGTCGGCGTGCATCTGCCCTTCGTTCGTCGAGGTCATGGGTGGGCGCCGACGGGCGCCGTGGTGCGGGGGGTGAGGGAGAGAGGAGTCAGTCGTCGGCCGCCGCCGGGTCGACGACGCGGACGCCGAAATGCGCGCTGAGCGCGGCGCACGCGCGGCACGGGGCGGCGAAGCTGCCGTGCAGGGGGTCACCGTCCTCGCGGATGCGGCGCGCGGTGAGCTTGGACTGCTTCAGGGCCCGCCGGGCCTCGCCGTTGGTCAGCGGCTTGCGGGCGGCGCGCTTGCTGCGTTCGGCGTCGACGGCGGATATGTGCCGGGAGATCAGGATCGTCTCGGCGCACCGGCCGGTGAAACGGTCGCGCTGGGCGCTGGTGAGGGTGTCCAGGAAGTCCTGGACGAGCGGGTGCAGCTCGGGCGGCTGATCGCCCCGGGCGGCCGTGCCGGTGAGGGTGGCGCCGCGGACCGAGAGCGCGGCGGCGACGGTCGGGAGTATGCCGTCACGCCGGTGGTGCAGGGCGGGCGTGTGGTCGCCCTCGGCGCTCCAGCCGACCCGTGGATCGCCGGACCCGCCGGTGCGCGGATCGCCGTACGCGTCACCGTGCCGGTCCCCGTACGCACCACCGCGAAAGTCGCCCGCCCGGCCGGTCCCGGAACCGCCGGACGGTCTCCCGCCGGGGTCCGTATGCGGACCCGTCTGTGTCGCGTTCATGATCGTCATCCCCTCCCGAGCATCCCCCCGGAGCACACAGAGTGCCAAATTCCGTGGCTGGTGCGGAAGCTGGGGCCACACGACACGCCCGGGTTTGGGCGGGCAGTCACGGCGCTGTGACGGCCGGTCACGGAAGCGGAGGGCGGCTGACCGGCGCCCGGTGACCGGTGCGGTCGTACCGCATAGGCTGTCCGCACCGCGTCCGTGCGGTCGACGCCCGGTGCCACACGGCGGTCGGCGCGCGGTTCGGGCGCGGTGAGGTCGAGACGGAAGTCCAGACGGACGTCGAGACGGACGAGACAGTCGATACGGGGCGTAATGGACGGCCGGACCGGTCATCGCGCGCCGTACAGAGTGCCGCAGGGGGCAACCGCCATGACGACAGGTCGGCTCGGGCAAGCCGCGCCACCGAACGCGGCCTACGCCGGGCAGGTCGTGCATTTCCCGGATCCGGTCCGGGCGGCCCGTCACCCCAGGGGGGTGCGGGTGGACGAGCACGGATACCCCGACTTCTCCGCCTACGCGCGTGCCGCTGCGGAGATCGCCGATCCGCCGGAGGGTTTCGGGGTCGACGAACTGCGCCTGACGGACTACGTGTCGGCGAACGCGGCCCTGGCCGCCTCCGGGCACGAACTGTGGGACACGGTGCCCGCGGTGGCCACCCCGCACGGCTGGACCTGGCACCACGTGCGCGGCGGCCGACGCCTCGAACTGGTCCCGGTCGAGGTGAAGGCGCTGCTGCGGCACCACGGCGGCATCGCCACGGGCAACGTCGACCAGAACAAGCGCGGCACGCGCCCGCTCCAGGAGACCCGCCCCACCCACTTCGGGCTGCCGAAGTCGGGGGTGGCGGTGACGGAGGCGCAGGTGCAGGGCGTCGAGGAGGACCTCGGCTACCGGCTGCCGGGCGCCTACCGCTCGTTCCTGAAGGCGGCGGGCGGCTGCGCGCCGGTGGGCACGGCGCTCGACGCCGACCTCGGCCTGCTGATCGACCAGCCCTTCTTCACGGTCCGCGAGGAGGCGGCGGTCAACGACCTCGTCTACGTGAACAAGTGCCTGCGCGACCATCTCACCAAGGACTACCTGTGCGTCGCCTTCGTCCAGGGCGGCCTGCTCGCGGTGAAGGTGAAGGGCGAACGGATCGGTTCGGTCTGGTTCTGCGCCTACGACGACGCCCGCGACGTCGATCCCTCGTGGCCGCCGGCCGACCGCGTGGCGCGGCTGCTGCTGCCGTGCGGCGAGGACTTCGACACGTTCCTCTCCCGACTCGCGGGCTCTCCGCCGGAGTTGGAGACCGTGGCGAACCTGATGGTGGACGGCGGTTTCGCGCAGGCGGTGCCGACGGCGGCTTCGGTGGGGGAGTGACTTCTCGATGGTGACGTTCGCGCAGGCGCAGGAGCGCGCGGAGGAATGGATCAACGGCGATCTGCCGGCGTACCAGCATCGCGAGGTGCGGGTACGGGAGTTCGAGCTCGGCTTCGTGGTGTGGGCCGAGGACCGCGCCGACGGACCGCGCTCGGACGGCGGCGCGCAGCGGCTGGTGATCGCCCGGGACAGCGGCGAGGCCACCCTGTGGCCCGCGCTGCCGGTGGGCGAGGTCGTCCGCCGCTACGAGGAGGAGTACGGCCGCCCGGACGAGCCCACGGATGCCGTGCCGGCGGCTTCGGCGCGGGTGGATCTGAACCAGACGTCCTTCCTGCTGAGCCCGCCGGAGTGGTTGCAGGAGGCGGCGGACAAGCTGGGGATCCAGGACCGACGGGGTACCTCCGGCGGTTCTGCGGCGAGTGCCGGTGCCGGTGCTGCTTCGGGTGCGGCTTCCGGTGGAGGGGCGTTGCCCGAGACGCAGGCGGGGGTTCCGGTGGGGGCGACTCCCGCTCCGCAGGCGCCTGTTGGGCCGGGTGCGTCCGGCGGCTCGGGGTGGCCCGAGGCCGGAGGCGGTGCGGGGGTGCCCGACGGGGGCACTCCCTGGGCCGGGACCGACACCAACGCCGATGGAGGCGAGGACCGTTCGGTACCGCTGCCGGCGACGGTCTTCGCACCGCCGTTGAGCGACTCGAACGACACGCCTCCCGACGCCCAGACCGCACTGATGTCGGGCGGCAGCCAGCTGCCACCGACGGCGGAGGAACGGGCACTTGACGGTTCGGTTCGGCCGGGTGCGTCGGGAGCTGCCGGCGGGCGGGGAGCGACGCCGCCGCCGTCGGCCCCGCCGGCCGGTTCGTCGTACGGGTATCCGCAGGGTGCGGCCGGTCCGGGCGCGCCGGGGACGCCACCGCCCGCGCAGAGCGGTTCCTCCTACGGCTTCCCGCAGGGCGCCCCCAACTCGCCCGGAGCGCAGGGGACTTCGCAGTCCGGGCCGGGTGCGTCTTCTTACGGCTATCCGCTGGGCGCGCCGAGTGCGCCGCAGTCGTCGGGCGGTTCTGGTGCGCCGGGTGCGCCGGGGACGCCGTCGGCTGGGCCGGGTGGTTCTTCTTACGGTTATCCGCAGGGTGCTCCCGGTGCGCCGCAGCCGCCTGCCGGGCCCGGTGTGCCGGCGGCGCCCGTCGCGCCTCCGGATGCCGGGGACATCGCGGATGCCGCCACGAGCAAGGCCGGGCCTCCGCCGCGGCGGGCGCGGGGTGCGGGGAGCAACCCGCCGCCTCCACCGAGCGCCCCCGGGACACCGGGCGCGCGGCCGGGGAGTACGCCTCCGCCGCCCGCGCCGGGGCCCGGTGCGCCGGCCGGTGGGTACGTCCCGACGCAGATGGTGTCGTCGCTCGGTCCCGAGGGGCCGGGGGCAGCGCAGGGTGGTCCGGGTGCGCCCGGTCCGTCCGGCGCGCCGCAGGCTCCGGGTGCCCCTCACCCGCCCGGTGCGCCGAACCCGCCCGGCGGCACCCCGCCCGGTGGTGTCCACCAGGCCGCCACGATGTTCGCCGACCCCGGTCGGCCGGGCCCGGGTGGAGGCGCGCCGCAGCCTCCGGGCGCCCCTGGTGTCCCGAACTCGCCCGGCGCGCAAGCAGGTCCGGGCGCCCCGGGCATGCCCGGAGCCCCTGGCGTACCGCAGTCTCCAGGCGCACCCGGCGCACCCGGCGCTCCAGGCAGTCCTGGTGCTCCCGGTGGTTCCGGCGCACCCGCGTTCCCCGGTGCGCCGCAGGCACCCGGTGCCCCCGGCATGCCCGGTGGGCCCGGTCCGCAGGGCTCCGCAGGGGGCGCGCGAGGTGCCGTGCACCACGCGGAGACCGTGTTGTCGGCGCCGCCCGTCGGCGGACCCGGCGCGCCGCCTCCGCCGCAGGCTCCCGGCGCGCCCGGTGTGCCGCCCGGCGCTCCCCAGCCGCCGATGCCCCCGGCCGGGCAGGCGCCCGGTCAGCCCCCGGCGTACGGCTATCCGCAGCCGCAAGGGCAGCCGACCGTGGGCCCCGGCTACCAGGCCGTGCTGCGCTACCGCGCGCAGGACGGCTCCGAGCAGCAGGTGATCCGGCGGTCGGCGCCGGGCACCCCGCACCCCGAGTGGCAGATCTTCCACGAGCTGCGCGGCATGAACGTGCCGCCGGACCAAGTACTGGAACTGCACACGGAGTTGGAGTCCTGCGAGCTGCCGGGCGCGTACTGCGCGCGGATGATCCGGGAGCAGTGGCCGCAGGCGCGGATCGCGAGCATCGCCCCGTACGGCACGGATCACGCGAGCCGGCAACAGGGCATGCACCAACTGCTCGCGCACCAGGGCGAGTTGCACCAGGTCGCCGACGGTCCCGCGCGCCCGGCGCCGGTGCGTGCGCCGTTGCCTCCGGTGCAGTCGGCGCCGCCGATCCCGCCGGAGGCGATCGCGCAGGAGCTGGCGGCGGCGTTCGGGCCGGGGGTGTTCCGGTTCGAGCAGGCGGCCGTGTCCCGACAGGGCGTACCGCCGGTCGTGGCGCACTCGCTGGTCGCGGCGGGGCTGCCGATGGACCTGGGCCCGTTCTTCTGGGCGCAGGCCCAGCCGGGGCGGCCGGTGCCGACGCTGGCCGAGCTGGCGCAGGAGCGCGGGGTGCGGCCGGCGCCGGACGCGGGCTCGTACCTCGTGATGGGCAGCGACTTCGGCAAGGCGATCTGCGTGCAGTACGGGACGGCCAACATCGTGGCGGTCCCCGTGGAGGCGGGACCCGGTGGAGGGTCCGTGCCGCCGCAGTTCGTGAACACGGGTCTGCCCGAGTTCCAGCGCTGCCTCGGGCTGCTCGGGCGGATGTGGCGGCTGCGGTACGGGCTGAACCAGGAGCAGGCGGGCCGCTGGACCGTCGACTTCCAGGCCCAGCTGGCCTCCCTCGACCCGGCGTCGCTCGGATCGCCGGAGAGCTGGTGGTCGGTCCTGCTGGAGCAGATGTGGGACGGACTGCTGTGAGGCACCGCCGCCACTGAGCGAGGCCGAGGGGCCGGGCCGGTCACAGCGACCGCCCGGCCCCTTTGCGTTTCCCCGTCCCCGTCCCCGTCTCCGCCCTCGTCCCATTTCTGTCCCTGTTCGGGTACATACGCGTACTGACCGTGACCTGTGCGCGGAGTGTCGCGTTATGAACACTTCCGTCCGATACCTCAGGATGTGCGGAACATCATCATTTCGCGTCCGTTCGGCGGAGAGGGGTTCCAGGATGAGCAGCGCAGCGGTCCCGACCCACGGTTTCGTGGCCGTACGAGGGCGCGGTTACCGCCCCGAACAGGTCGACGCGTACGCGGTCGCGATCTCCCGCGACCGGGACGCGGCATGGGAGCGGGCCGCCCGCCTCACCGTGCTCGCCCGGGAGATGGAGGAGGAGACGGCCCGGCTGCGGGAGACCGTGGCACAGCTCGCGCCGCAGACCTACGAGACCCTCGGGGAGCGCGCGCGGCGCCTGTTCGAGCTCGGGCAGGAGGAGGGCGCGGCCGTACGGGAGGGCGCACGCCAGGAGGCGCGGCGCCTCATGGACGAGGCGCAGGAGTACGCGACCGGCGTGCACGACGCGGCCCGGGCGCACGCCGACGACGTACGCGCCGAGGCCGACGAACGGGCCCGCCACCGGCTGCTCGCCGGGCAGGCCGAGGCCGACGAGATCCGGATCTCCGCCCGGCGCGAGGTGAAGGAGGGGCGTGGTGAAGCCCTCGCCGCGCTCCGCGAAGTGCGCCTGCGCACCGCCGGAATGCTCGCCGAGCAGACCAAGGAGCAGGACGAACGATGGGCCGAGGCGGAGCGCGAGGCGGCCGAGCGCGAGGCCGGCCTGGACGCGGGCGAGGCCGAACGGGTGGCCCGCGCCGAGGCGTCGCTCTCCGAGGCGAAGCGGGCGTTCGCGGAGGCCGAGGAGTCGGCTCGCCGTTGCCAGGAGGAGGCCCACACCCGTGCCGCCGAGATCCTCGCCGAGGCCCGCGCCCGCGAGGAACGCACCGCCCGCGAGACGGAACGCGTCCTGCGCGAACACGGCGAGCGCTGGGACGACGTACAGGCCCAGATGGACTACGTACGCAGCAGCCTCACGGCATTGACGGGCTCGGCGTCGGGGGAGTGACGGGACGCTGAGGGGGGCGTGCCGGGTGCGGACGCGGTCCCCGGCGTCAAGGGCGCGTCAGCCGCCCCTCCGTACAGCGCCCGCCAGGATCCACCCCTCCACCGCCTCGTACTGCCGGCGTTCCTCCTCCGCCGTGCGCCGTCCGGACAGGACCGAGCCCAGCCAGCCGAAGGCGAAGCCGAGGGGAATGGTGACCAGGCCTGTCGTCGTGAACGGGAACCAGTTGATGTCGAATTCCGGGAACGCCGAAGTGGGGGAGCCCGAGACCAGGTTGGTGCCCGGCATCAGGAGCAGGACCGCCGTGGTGCCGCCGATCAGCGTGCAGAGCAGGCCCGTTCGGGTGTAGCGGCGCCAGAAGAGGCTGTAGACCAGGGCGGGCGCGATGGCGGAGGCGCCGAGGCAGAAGGACAGGGTCACCAGGGGTTGCAGGCTGCGGTGTTGGACCAGTGTGGCCAGCAGGATCGCCGGGACGCCCACCGCCAGCGCCGACATCCGGGCCAGCGTCATCTCTCGGCGGGCCGTCATCTCCCGTGCGCGCGCGGCGAACACGTCGTGGGCGAGGGAGTTGGCGCAGGCGAGGATCATGCCGGCGACGGAGGCCAGGAGCGTCAGGAAGATCGCCGCGGTGACCGTGGTGAACAGGAACGTTTCCGCGGTGGAGACGTCCGGGCCGAAGGCCGCGCGTGAGCCCAGCAGATAGGCCGTGTTGCCCTGCGGGTCCGCCTGCGCGATCGCCGCGCGCCCGATCAGTGCCGTCGCGCCGAACCCGACCACCGTGACGACGAGCACGAACAGCACCACCGCCGACACCGCCCACGACATCGACCGCCGTACCTGCCGCGCGCTGGAGGCGGTGTACATGCGCATGGTGATGTGCGGCAGCACGGCTCCGCCCAGGACGACCGTCAACTGCGAGACGATCATGTCCAGTCGGGGCTGGGAACCGCCCGCGAACTGCAGCCCCGAGTGCAGGAACGACGAGCCCACCCCGCTCTGCGCGGCGGCCGCGTCGAAGAGCGTGCCAGGATTCCAGTCGAAACGCTTCAGCACGAGTACGGCGATCACGGCACCGGACCCGAGCAGCATCACGATCTTCAGGATCTGGATGAGCGCGGTGCCCTTCATCCCGCCGATCGCCGCGTAACTGATCATCAGCGCGCCGAGGCCGATGATGCACGCGGTCTTCAGGGAGTCGCCGGAGAAGCCGAGGATGAAGGCCAACAGCTGTCCCGTGCCCGCGAGTTGGACCAGCATCAGCGGCAGCAGCGCGGCGATGGTCACCACGCACGCGGTCATCCGCACGCCCCGCCCCGGCATCCGCCGTGCGAGTGCGTCGCCCATCGTGAAGCGCCCCGCGTTCCGCAGGGGTTCGGCCAGCAGGAACATCAGCAGCATCAGCGACAGCGCGGTGCTGAGGGCGAGCACGATCCCGTCGTAGCCGCACAGGGCGATGACACCGCCGGTGCCCAGCACGCTCGCCGCGGAGATGTAGTCGCCGGCGATCGCGAGGCCGTTGCGCAGCGGGGAGAGGGAGCCGTAGCCGGTGTAGAACTCGTCGAGGTCGTCGCGGTCCGGGCCGGTCATCACGCACAGCAGCAGCGTGATCGTGGCGATGGCGGTGAACGCGACCAGGGACATGGCCTGCGCGTTCCCGCTGAAACCGTCGGTCATCGGGCCGCCTCCCGCTTGGCGTCCAGCGCGGACTCCTTGCGTATGCGGTCCGCGATCGGGTCGACGTACCGGCGGGCCGTGCGCTCGTACAGCACGATCGCCAGCCAGGTCACGGGGATCTGGAGCAGCGCGAGCAGCAGTCCGGTCGGCAGGCCGTCGGTGACGGTGCTCGTCATGACCGAGGGCGCGAAGGCCGACAGGATCAGGAAGAGCGTGAAGTAACCGAGCGCGGCCAGACTCGCGGTGCGCCGCTGCCAGCGGTACGCGCTGCGCAGCACCCGCAGATCACTGTGGTGCCCGAGCGGCGGACGCTCGGGGCGGCGCCGCCTGGCGGGTTCGGGCGGGTCGAGGGGCGGCTGCCAGGGGTACGTGGCGTCGTAGGACGGGGACGAGTCGTGCCGGGGATGAGACGAGTCGTGCCGGGGGTAAGGCGGATGCGACGGGGACGGGTCGTAGGACATCCCGGTCTCCTTGCGTGGCTCGGGTCCGTGGCGGCGGACCGCAGGGAGGTGGGCGGAGGGAGTGAGGCGTAGGGAGGTGAGCGGGGGTGGGGAGCGGGCGGAGCCACGCACGCTACTCGTCGGTACCGGCGATGCGCGAGGGTTTCACCAAACTGATTGGTCGGTACGCGCTTACTTCGCTGACCTGCGGTGTTACCCGCGTTAACTCATACCTTTGGGCGCCCTGAGACCTTTACAGGCCCTCCGTATCCGTCCCCTTTTTCGCCGCCGGGTCGCCCCCGGACCCTCACTCCTTCAGCACCGGAAACCGCCTCGGCGCCATGAACAGCAGCACCAGGAACGCGAGTGCCGCCGCACCGCCCGCGCCCAGATACACCGCGTGCACCGCGTCCGCGACCGCCCGCCGTGTCGCCTCCGGGACCGCGCCCGCGTCCAGGCCCCGCGTCACCGAGTCCAGGTCGCTCGCGCCGCCGAGCCGTGCGGCCAGCACCCCGTTGGCGATCGCGCCGAAGACCGAGGCGCCGATGGTCTGGCCGGTCTGCCGGCAGAAGAGGACCGAGGCCGTCGTCGTGCCGCGTTCCGACCAGCCGACGGTCGACTGGACGCCGACGATCAGCGGGAGTTGGAACAGGCCGAGGGCCGCGCCGAGCAGGAGCATCAGGAGGGTCGGCTGCCAGGCCGAGCCCGGGTAGGGGAGGAAGGGGAACGCGAAGAGGACCAGCGTCGCCGTGCCGATGCCGATCATCGCGGTGTTGCGGAAACCGATCCGCCGGTAGACGTGCTGGCTCAGCGCCGCCGACACCGGCCAGGTCAACGTCCAGACGGACAGCACGAATCCGGCGGCCACCGGCGCGAGCCCGAGCACCGACTGCGCGTACGTCGGCAGGAACACCGTCGGCGCGACCATGAGCAACCCCAGTGCGCCCAGGGCGAGATTGACCGCCGCGATCGTGCGGCGCCGCCACACCCACCCGGGGATGATCGGCTCGGCCGCCCGGCGCTCGACCAGGACCACGACGGCGACCAGCGCAAGTCCCGTACCGAACAAGGCGATTGAGGGTGCCGACAGCCACGGCCAGGCCACCCCGCCCTGCACCAGCGCCGTGATCAGGACGCCGCCGCACGCGAACACCGCCAGCGCGCCCGCCCAGTCCACGCGCGGGCGTCGGACCGACTCCCGTGCGGGTTCGTGCAGATGACGGACGATCAGCCACAACGCCACCGCGCCGACCGGGAGGTTGACCAGGAAGATCCAGCGCCAGCCGGCGTAGGCCGCGAGCAGTCCGCCGATGCCGGGGCCCGCGACCGCCGACACCGCCCAGACCGTGGAGAGCTTGGACTGGATCTTGGGGCGGTCCTTGAGCGGGTAGAGGTCGGCCGCCAGCGTCTGGACCGTGCCCTGCAACGCCCCGCCGCCCAGGCCCTGGACGATGCGGAACGCGATCAGGGCGGCCATGTTCCAGGCCGCCGCGCACAGCAGCGAACCGAGCAGGAAGAGGGCCGCGCCCACGATCAGCACCGGCTTGCGGCCGAAGGTGTCCGACAGCTTGCCGTAGACCGGGAGCGTCACCGTCACCGCGAGCAGATAGCCGGAGAAGAGCCAGGAGAAGTAGGTGAAGCCGCCGAGGTCGCCGACGATCTGCGGGACGGCGGTCGAGACGATCGTGGAGTCGAGGGCCGCGAGGGCCATGGCGAGCATCAGCGCGGCGACGACGGCGCCTCGTCTGCGCGTGCCCTGCGCAGGCTGGCCGGCCACCGAAGCCCGTATGTCCGTGTCCCCCTGGTCCACGTGATTCCTTTCCCCTTGCATCTATCTGCCGTCGGACAGCTTCCCACTTGACCCTGACGTGGCGGGAGGGTGCAAGGTCGGGCGGACCGGTGGGTGGACCGAACCCCTAGATCGACTCCACCCGGCGGTGGACTGCCCCTAAGGGTTCCTCCGTACAACGGACAGGGGCGGGTTCGTACCCGTGGAGGAGGAGACCGGCTCCGCGCGTCCTTAACCTGGCTTTATGCCGCTGGGGAGCGGTGCCGGAGCGGTGATGGGGTGGTTCACCGAACCGGCGGGGGTGGGGTTTTCCCCCGTAGAAGAGGGTGCTGGGCACCAGCGCGCCGGACCCCTCTTCGACGACAGACTCATGGACGTACCGCTTCGAACAGCTCATTCGCAGGCTGCCGGACGCTTTGGCAGCCCGATATAGGAGACAAAACATGACTTCGGCCGTAACCATTCCCAGGCACGGGGGCACTGGAGGGCGTACGGCCGTTGCCGCCAGGGCTCGCCAGGTCGTCAAGGCGTACGGGTCCGGGGAGACCCGGGTCGTCGCCCTCGACCACGTCGACGTGGACATCGCGCGGGGCCAGTTCACCGCGATCATGGGGCCCTCGGGCTCCGGCAAGTCCACGCTGATGCACTGCCTCGCCGGGCTCGACAACGTCACCGGCGGGCAGATCTACCTCGACGAGACCGAGATCACCGGGCTGAAGGACAAGAAGCTCACGCGGCTGCGCCGGGACCGGATCGGGTTCATCTTCCAGGCCTTCAACCTGCTGCCGACGCTGAACGCGATCGAGAACATCACGCTCCCGATGGACATCGCGGGCCGCAAGCCCGACAAGCAGTGGCTGGCGCAGGTGGTCGACACCGTGGGTCTGAGCGACCGGCTCAGGCACCGGCCCTCGCAGCTGTCCGGCGGTCAGCAGCAACGCGTCGCCGTGGCCCGCGCGTTGGCCGCCAGGCCCGAGATCATCTTCGGCGACGAGCCGACCGGAAACCTCGACTCCCGTGCCGGAGCGGAGGTGTTGGGCTTCCTGCGGCGTTCCGTCGACGAGCTGGGCCAGACCATCGTCATCGTCACGCACGACCCGGTCGCCGCCTCCTACGCGGACCGCGTGCTGTACCTCGCCGACGGCCGGATCGTCGACGAGATGTACAAGCCGACCGCCGAGGCCGTCCTGGACCGCATGAAGGACTTCGACGCCCGGGGGCGTACGTCATGACCGTGCTCAAGACCTCGATGCGCAACTTCTTCGCGCACAAGGGCCGGATGGCCCTCTCGGCGGTCGCCGTGCTGCTGTCGGTCGCGTTCGTGTGCGGGACGCTCGTGTTCACCGACACGATGAACACGACCTTCGACAAGCTGTTCGCGGCCACCTCCTCCGATGTCACCGTCAGCGCCAAGGGCGCCTCGGACAGCGGGGAGACGACCTCCGGCAACGGCAAGCCGCCGGTCATGCCGGCCTCCGTGCTCGCCAAGGTGAAGGCGGCCGACGGCGTCAAGTCGGCGGAGGGGACCGTCTTCTCCACCTCCGTCACCGTCGTCGACGACAAGAAGGACAACCTCTCGCCCTCCAGCGGCGCCCCGACCATCGTCGGCAGCTGGAACAGCAACGACGCCCGCACCATGAAGATCACCGAGGGTTCGGCGCCGAAGGGCTCCGGCCAGGTCATGGTCGACGCCGACACCGCCGACAAGCACCACCTCAAGCTCGGTGACGAGATCGGCGTGATCAGCGCGGTCGGCAACTTCGACGCCAGGATCTCCGGCATCGCCGACTTCCAGATCACCAACCCCGGCGCGGCGATCTTCTACCTCGACACGAAGACCGCGCAGTCGACGCTGGTCGGCGAGCCGAACGTGTACACCAACGTCAATGTCACGGCCGCGTCCGGTGTCACCGACGCGCAGCTCAAGCAGAACGTGGCCGCCGAACTCGGCGGCGCCTACAAGGTGCAGACCGCCAAGGAGACCGCCGACGCCAACCAGAAGGACGTCGAGTCCTTCATGAACGTCATGAAGTACGCGATGCTCGGCTTCGCCGGGATCGCCTTCCTCGTCGGCATCTTCCTGATCATCAACACCTTCTCGATGCTGGTCGCCCAGCGCACCCGTGAGATCGGCCTGATGCGGGCCGTCGGCTCCAGCCGCGGGCAGGTCAACCGGTCCGTGCTGGTGGAGGCGCTGCTGCTCGGTGTCTTCGGTTCGATCCTCGGCGTCGGCGCGGGCGTCGGCATCGCGGTCGGCCTGATGAAGCTCATGAGCAAGCTCGGCATCCAGCTCTCGACCAGCGATCTGACCGTCGCCTGGACGACTCCGACGATCGGCCTCCTGCTGGGTGTCGTCGTCACCGTCTTCGCCGCGTATCTGCCCGCCCGCCGGGCCGGCAAGGTCTCCCCGATGGCCGCGCTGCGCGACGCCGGCGCTCCGGCCGACGCCAAGGCCGGCTGGATCCGGGCCGTGCTGGGTCTGCTGCTGACCGGCGGAGGCGGCTACAGCCTCTACGTGGCCGCGTCCGCGAAAAAGGCGAGCGAGGGTTCGCTCTGGCTCGGCCTCGGCGTGGTGCTCACCCTGATCGGCTTCGTCGTCATCGGCCCGCTGCTGGTCGGCGGCATGGTGCGGGTGCTGGGCGCGGTCCTGCTGCGGATCTTCGGCCCGGTCGGACGGATGGCCGAGCGCAACGCACTGCGCAACCCGCGCCGTACGGGGGCCACGGGCGCCGCCCTGATGATCGGGCTCGCGCTGGTCGCCTGCCTGTCGGTGGTCGGCTCCTCCATGGTGGCCTCCGCCTCGGACCAGCTCGACAAGACCGTCGGCACGGACTTCATCATCCAGAGCGACAGCGGGCAGCTGATCACCCCGCAGGCCGTGAAGGCGGTCAAGGACACGCCGGGTCTTGCCCGGGTCAGCGAGTACAAGGAGGCCGAGGCCGACTACACGACCCCGGACGGCAAGACGCTCAAGAACACCGACGTCACGGCGGCCTCGCCGACGTACGCGGAGGACCTGCGTGTCAAGACGGTCGCGGGCAAGCTGAAGGACGCCTATCTGCCGGACTCGATGTCGGTGCACGAGAAGTTCGCCAAGGCGCACGACATCCACCTCGGCTCGAAGATCAAGATGGCCTTCAAGGACGGCGCCACCGCCAGCCTGACGGTCCGGGCCATCACCAGCAACGACGGTCTGATCGACGCGGGCTCCAAGTACATGTCGATCGCCACGCTCGCCAAGTACGTGCCGGCCGACAAGATGCCGCTCGACAGCCTGGTCTTCGCCACCGCCAAGGACGGACAGCAGGACGCCGCGTACACGTCGCTGAAGTCGGCGATGCACGACTACCCGCAGTACAAGGTGCGCGACCAGACCGACTACAAGCAGGCCCTGAAGGACCAGATCGGCCAGCTCCTGAACATGATCTACGGCCTGCTGGCCCTCGCGATCATCGTCGCGATCCTCGGTGTCGTGAACACCCTGGCCCTCTCGGTGGTCGAGCGGACCCGAGAGATCGGCCTGATGCGGGCCATCGGCCTCTCGCGCCGCCAGCTGCGCCGCATGATCCGCCTGGAGTCGGTCGTCATCGCCCTCTTCGGTGCCCTGCTCGGCCTCGGTCTGGGCATGGGCTGGGGCGCCACCGCCCAGAAACTCCTCGCCCTGGAGGGCCTCAAGGTCCTCGACATCCCCTGGCCGACGATCATCGCGGTCTTCGCCGGCTCGGCCTTCGTGGGCCTGATCGCCGCCCTGATCCCGGCGTTCCGGGCAGGCCGGATGAACGTCCTGAACGCGATCGCCACGGAGTAGGGGACAGGGGTCCCGGAAAGCACGGGACCACAGGGACACGGGGGACACGGGGGACAAAGCCACCGCATACGGGGGTTGCGGGGGAGGGCCCGGCGCCGAAGAGTCTTGGGGGACTCGACGGCGCCGGGCCGCTGTCATGCCCGTGATCCGGAACCCCTGCGAGAAACCCCGGCCCCCGTGCGCTGAGCACGCCGTATTCACTCCGCCGAGTGACACCGCCCCCGGCGACGTACCCTGGAGAACCCCCGGCCCGCTGTGCGTGTCGGGTCCTTCGTGTTGCCCACCCCCCTCGGACCACCCCCGGACGGAAGCACTCCTTCATGAGCCTGCACGGTCTGCTCGATGCTGTTGTCAAGGACACCGCTCTCGCGGAAGCGATCGCGGCGGCCGCCGGCGGCAACCGCATGCACGTCGACCTGGTCGGTCCGCCCGCGGCCCGGCCGCTGGCCGTCGCCGCCCTGGCCCGGGAGACCGGCCGCCCGGTGCTGGCGGTGACCGCGACGGGGCGTGAGGCGGAGGATCTCGCGGCCGCCCTGCGGTCGCTGCTGCCGGCCGACGGGGTGGTGGAGTACCCGTCCTGGGAGACGCTCCCGCACGAGCGGCTCAGCCCGCGCAGCGACACCGTGGGCCGTCGCCTCGCCGTCCTGCGCCGGCTGACCCACCCCCGGCCCGACGACCCCGAGACGGGCCCGGTGTCGGTCGTCGTCGCGCCGGTACGGTCCGTGCTGCAACCGCAGGTCAAGGGGCTGGGAGAGCTGGAGCCGGTCGCCCTGCGGACGGGGCAGACCGCCGATCTGAACGCGATCGTCGACGCTCTCGGCGCCGCCGCCTACGCGCGCGTGGAGCTGGTCGAGAAGCGCGGCGAGTTCGCCGTACGCGGTGGAATCCTGGACGTCTTCCCGCCCACCGAGGAACACCCCCTGCGCATCGAGTTCTGGGGCGACGACGTCGAGGAGATCCGCTACTTCAAGGTCGCCGACCAGCGGTCCCTCGAAGTCGCCGCGCACGGACTGTGGGCCCCGCCCTGCCGTGAACTCCTGTTGACGGAAGACGTCCGCACGCGCGCGCGTGCCCTCGCCGAACAGCACCCCGAGCTGGGCGAACTGCTCGGCAAGATCGCCGAGGGCATCGCCGTGGAGGGCATGGAGTCCCTCGCCCCGGTCCTCGTCGACGACATGGAGCTGCTGCTCGACGTGCTGCCCAAGGGCGCCATGGCCGTCGTGTGCGACCCGGAGCGGGTACGCACGCGTGCCGCCGATCTCGTCGCGACCTCGCAGGAGTTCCTCCAGGCCTCCTGGGCGGCCACCGCCGGTGGCGGCGAGGCCCCGATCGACGTCGGCGCGGCCTCCCTGTGGTCCATCGCGGACGTCCGGGACCGGGCGCGCGAGCTGGACATCATGTGGTGGTCCGTCTCCCCCTTCGCCGCCGACGAAGAGCTCGACGCGGACACCCTCAAGCTCGGCATGCACGCGCCCGAGACCTACCGTGGCGACACCGCCAAGGCGCTTGCCGACACCAAGGGCTGGCTCGCCGACGGCTGGCGCACGGTCTACGTGACCGAGGCGCACGGCCCCGCCGCCCGCACGGTCGAGGTGCTCGGCGGCGAGGGCATCGCGGCCCGCCTCGACAGCACCGGGCTCACGGACCTGGAGCCGTCCGTCGTGCACGTGGCGTGCGGCTCGATCGACTACGGCTTCGTCGACCCGGCGCTGAGACTCGCCGTGCTCACCGAGACCGACCTGTCCGGCCAGAAGGCGGCCGGCAAGGACGGCACGAGGATGCCGGCCCGCCGCCGCAAGACGATCGACCCGCTCAGCCTGGAGGCCGGCGACTACATCGTCCACGAGCAGCACGGCGTCGGCCGCTACATCGAGATGGTCCAGCGGACCGTCCAGAGCGCCACCCGCGAGTACCTGGTGGTGGAGTACGCGCCCGCCAAGCGCGGCCAGCCCGGCGACCGCCTCTACATCCCCACCGACCAGCTGGAACAGATCACCAAGTACGTCGGCGGCGAGGCCCCCACCCTGCACCGCCTCGGCGGCGCCGACTGGACCAAGACCAAGGCGCGCGCCAAGAAGGCCGTCAAGGAGATCGCGGCCGACCTGATCAAGCTCTACAGCGCCCGCATGGCCGCCCCCGGACACACCTTCGGCCCGGACACGCCCTGGCAGCGCGAGCTGGAGGACGCCTTCCCCTATGTGGAGACGCCCGACCAGCTGACCACCATCGCCGAGGTCAAGGACGACATGGAGAAGTCGGTCCCGATGGACCGCCTGATCTGCGGCGACGTCGGCTACGGCAAGACCGAGATCGCGGTCCGCGCCGCCTTCAAGGCCGTCCAGGACGGCAAGCAGGTCGCCGTCCTCGTCCCCACCACCCTGCTGGTGCAGCAGCACTTCGGGACCTTCTCCGAGCGCTACTCCCAATTCCCGGTCAACGTACGGGCGTTGTCCCGCTTCCAGACCGACACCGAGGCGAAGGCGACCCTGGAGGGCCTGCGCGAGGGCTCGGTGGACGTCGTCATCGGCACCCACCGGCTGTTCTCCTCCGAGACCAAGTTCAAGGACCTGGGCCTGGTCATCGTCGACGAGGAACAGCGCTTCGGCGTCGAGCACAAGGAGCAGCTGAAGAAGCTGCGCGCCAACGTCGACGTACTGACGATGTCCGCCACCCCCATCCCCAGGACCCTGGAGATGGCGGTGACCGGCATCCGCGAGATGTCCACGATCACCACCCCGCCCGAGGAGCGCCACCCGGTCCTCACCTTCGTCGGCCCCTACGAGGAGAAGCAGATCGGCGCGGCCGTCCGCCGTGAACTCCTGCGCGAGGGCCAGGTCTTCTACATCCACAACCGCGTCGAGTCCATCGACCGCGCCGCCGCCCGGCTGCGCGAGATCATCCCCGAGGCGCGGATCGCCACCGCCCACGGCCAGATGTCGGAGACGGCCCTCGAACAGGTCGTCGTCGACTTCTGGGAGAAGCGGTACGACGTCCTCGTCTCGACCACGATCGTCGAGTCCGGCATCGACATCTCCAACGCCAACACCCTGATCGTGGAGCGCGGCGACAACTTCGGCCTCTCCCAACTCCACCAGCTGCGCGGCCGGGTGGGCCGCGGCCGCGAGCGCGGGTACGCCTACTTCCTGTATCCGCCGGAGAAGCCGCTGACCGAGACCGCGCACGAGCGGCTCGCCACCATCGCCCAGCACACCGAGATGGGCGCGGGCATGTACGTGGCCATGAAGGACCTCGAGATCCGGGGCGCGGGCAACCTGTTGGGCGGCGAGCAGTCCGGGCACATCGCGGGCGTCGGCTTCGACCTGTACGTCCGCATGGTCGGCGAGGCGGTCGCGGACTACCGCGCCTCCCTGGAGGGCGGGGTCGAGGAGGAGCCGTTCCTGGAGGTCAAGATCGAGCTCCCGGTCGACGCGCACGTCCCGCACGACTACGCCCCCGGCGAGCGCCTGCGCCTCCAGGCCTACCGCTCCATCGCCTCCGCCACCACGGAGGAGGACATCAAGTCCGTACGCGAGGAACTCACCGACCGCTACGGCAAGTTGCCCGAGCCCGTGGAGAACCTGCTCCTGGTGGCCGGCCTGCGCATGCTCGCCCGCGCGTGCGGCGTCGGGGAGATCGTCCTTCAGGGCACCAACATCCGCTTCGCACCGGTGGAGTTGCGCGAGTCCCAGGAACTGCGCCTCAAGCGCCTGTACCCCGGGACCGTCATCAAGCCGACGGCCCACCAGGTGCTGGTGCCGCGGCCGAAGACGGCGAAGATCGGCGGAAAGCCGTTGGTCGGGCGGGAGTTGCTCGGCTGGGTGGGCGAGTTCCTGACGTCGATCCTGGGGTCGTAGGCCGGTCGCCTGAGCCGTACCGGAAGCCGTCGGCGTAACAAGCGGAGGCCGCCCGCGGGGACGAACGTCCCGCGGGCGGCCTCCGGTCGGCTCTGCGACTCCTCCGTGGGCCTGCCGGCCTACGGCTGGTCGGGCCTGTCGCGGTCCATGCCGAGGGCGCCCTCGATCTTCTGCTGCCCTTGGTCGACCTGGCTCTCGTACTTGTTGCCGGTCTTCTCGTTGACCTTCTTCTCCGCCATGTCGGACATGTCCTTGGCCTTGTCCTGCGCCTGGCGGTTGCTCCTGAACCTGTCGAGGATGCCCATCCAGAGCTCCTTCCGGAGGTGACTCACCGTCGACGATACGTCCGAAATGTGCGAAGCGCACACTGTGGACACAAATGGTCTGGACCTCCCGAACGACCCTGTGCGCCCGCTCGCTACGGTGTGCACCAACAAGTAGTGGGAAGACGCCTGTTGCAGGGTCGGGACGCTCCTTGCGGAGCGAGGTCGAAGGGGAGGGGCGCACTGTGAGGCGTCTGAGGGGCGGGACCGCGGCTGTCGCCGTGCTGGTGATCGGTATGGGCGGCCTGGCCGGGTGCAAGGACATGACGACCGGAGCCCCGGGACCGGAACAGTCCACGGGCAGCGACGCGGGCGGTGGTGGCGGGGGCGGCGGTGCCGCGCTCACGGCCGCGAAGGCACTGACCGTCAAGGGGCGTGCGCCCAAGACCGGTTACGACCGGGACAGGTTCGGCAGCGCCTGGGCGGACACCGACTCCAACAGCTGCGACACCCGCGACGACATCCTCAAACGGGACCTGGCGGACGTGAAGTTCAGCGACGGCGACTGCAAGGTGTCGTACGGCGTCCTGGAGAAGGACCCCTACTCCGGCAAGCACGTCGTCTACCAGCGCGGGCGCAGCCTGGTCGACATCGACCACGTCGTGCCTCTGTCCGACGCCTGGCAGAAGGGCGCCAAGTACTGGGACAGCCGCAAGCGCATAGCCCTCGCCAACGACCCGCTGAACCTCATAGCGGTCGACTCCTCCACCAACCGTTCCAAGGGCGACGGCGACGCGGCCACCTGGCTGCCGCCCAACAAGTCCTACCGCTGCACGTACGTCGCCGCGCAGGTCGCCGTGAAGAAGAAGTACGAGCTGTGGGTGACGGCCGCCGAGAAGTCCGCGATGGAGAAGGTGCTCAGCACGTGCTCGGGGCAGAAGCTGCCGTCCGGGGGCAACCCGACGGAGGCGCCCGCGCGGTTCACCTCGGGCTGAGGGGACGGTTCGGGTGCGGTGAGCGCCGGTTCCCGGCGGGTTCGCTCGGCGCCAAGGGTGTACAAATAGGTTTCCGGGGACGGGCCCCGCGCCTACGGTGACCGTATGGAGCTGAAGGTGTCCAGCCTCGCCGAGCGCCCCGACCTGGTCCGGAAGGTCTACGCGATGGCCGACAGCTGGCCGGAGTTCGTCCGCCACGACGGCGTGGGCGACGCCTGCTACGGGCGCCTCGCCGTCGACTTCGCGGAGTACACCCTCGCCGCCGAGGACGAACGCGGCGAGGTCGTCGCCTACGCCTACAGCGTCCCCTTCGCGCTGCGCACCGAGGACCGCGGCGGCACCGAGGGGCCCGGCGAACTGCCCGCCCGTGGCTGGGACCAGGTCCTCCTGTGGGCCTTCTCCGACCTGCGCCACGGCGTCCGCCCCGACACGGTCAGCGCGATCGCGATCGTCGTCGCCCCGAGCGTCCAGGGCCGCGGGCTGTCCGCCCGGATGCTCTCCGCGCTGCGCGACACCGCCCGCGCCCACGGCTTCACCGAGGTCGTCGCCCCGGTCCGCCCCAGCGCCAAACACCTCGAACCGCACACCCCCATCGAGGAGTACGCCCGTCGCGTGCGGTCCGACGGGCTGCCCCACGACCCCTGGCTGCGCGTCCACGCCCGGGCCGGCGCCACGATCGAGCGCGTGGCCCCGGCCTCGATGACCGTCTCCGGTTCCCTGGAGCAGTGGCGCGAGTGGACCGGGCTGCCCTTCGACACCCGGGGCGACGTGGAGGTGCCGGGCGCGCTGGTGCCGGTGCACTGCGAGCCGGAGCGCGGGTACGCGGCGTACGTCGAGCCCAACGTGTGGGTGCGGCACGGTTTGTGACGGATCGTCAGGTGGTCTGTGAGCCCAGCGCGTCCAGGTCCAGGATCTCTCCCGTGGGCTTGGTCACGGTGAGCGGCTTGTCGTAGTCGCCGAAGGTGAGCGTGCCGGTGTCCTTGCCGGTGCTGACCATCCGGAGCAGATACGGCTTGCCCTCGGCGGCGACGTACAGCGTGTACCGGTCCTTGCCGTCCTTCAGTTTCAGTACGACCGCCTTCGCGCCGTCGACCTCGGCCGTGCCGGCGCGGGTCGCGCTGGAGGCGGCGGTGGCGGTGGCGTCCGGCGAGGCGCTGCCGCCCGAACCGGCGTCCTCGGCACCTTCGAGCACCGTGTCCAGGTCGCAGAAGCCCGCGATGTCCTCGGAGTCCGCGCCCGTGGCGGAGGTCTTGGCCCACTTCCCGCCCAGCATCGAGACCATCTCGTCGACGGTCTCCTTGGACTCGGTCTTGCTCTGCTCGCGCAGGAATGCCTCGTCGTACTTCATGTAGATGGTGTCGCCGGTCTTGATCAGCTCCATGCCGCCCGAAGTGCCCATGCCGAAGGTGCCCGTGCACTCGTTCTTCGTGCTGAGTGACATGTCGACGTGGATCCTGCCGCCGGCGTCCTCGTCCTCGACGTCGCCCTTCAGGTGCACCGACGAGGCGCCGGTGGTGGCCTTCATCGAGCGGTCGGCGATCTCCAGAGCGCTGAGACCGGCGAAGGGGTCGGCGGGCTTGGTGGTCTTGCCGGCCTTGGGGGCCGAGCTGCTCTTGCCGTCCACCGTGTCCTTGCCGGACTGGCAGGCGGTGAGTGCCGCGGTGGCGGCGGTGGCGAGGACGAGAGCGGTAAGCGCCTTGCGAGACATGTGGATTCCCCCCGGAGTTACGGTTCGCTGCGTCAATGAGACCAAAGCTTGTGAACCGAGTCAACACGATTCACGTCTTCGGATGAGTACACGTCCGTGAACCGATGGATGCAGCATTCGTCGCTATGCTCGGGATCACACGCGAACGCGGGGTGCGGACGCGCAGGTGAAGCCACGAGGGGGAGCCGCCCGGTGCAGGACAACGCGACTGAGGTGACCGCCGCCGGGATCGCCCGGCTCGCCGGCGTCGGCCGTGCCGCCGTCAGCAACTGGCGCCGCCGCCACGCCGACTTCCCCAAACCGGTCGGCGGCTCGGAGACCAGTCCGTCCTTCGCGCTCGCCGAGGTCGAGGCGTGGCTGCGCAAGCAGGGCAAACTCGCCGAGGTCCCGCTGCGGGAGCGCGTCTGGCAGCAGCTCGCCGGCCACCCGGAGGGTCCCCTCACCGCCCTCACCCACGCCGGTTGCGCCTTGCTGCTCCTCCACGACCGCCCCACGGTGTGGCTGGAGGCGAGCGCGGGCTCGGACGAGCGGCTCGCGGCGATGCTGCCGGGGGCACTGGAGGGGGTGCTGGTGCCGAGGTTCGAGGCGGGGGGTGCGAAGGGCGCTTCGGCGAAGGGGGTTTCCGTGAAGGGTGCCGTGCACACCCCCACCGGCCCCGAACTCCTCCCCTCCGCCCCTCTTTTGCGCGGTGTCGCCGAGCTGGCCGCGGAGACGGGGGCCAGGGACACCTTCGAGTTCCTGCTCGGCCGGCACCTCGACGCCAACCCGCGCCAGTACACGCTCACCCCCGGCGAACTCGCCGCCCTCATGGTCGAGTTGGCCGGCCCCGCCCGCACCCTCCTCGACCCCGCCTGCGGCACCGGCGCCCTGCTGCGCGCCGTCGGCACCGGCCCCGCCCAGGAGCTGTACGCCCAGGACAGCGCACCCGAACTCGCCGCGCTCACGGCGCTGCGGCTCGCGCTGCAGGCGCGCGTCACCGTGCGCGCCGCCGCCGGTGACACCCTGCGCGCCGACGCCTACCCCGACCTGCGCGCCGACGCGGTCCTGTGCCACCCGCCGTTCAACGAGCGCAACTGGGGCCACGACGAACTCGCCTACGACGCCCGCTGGGAGTACGGCTTCCCGGCCCGCAACGAGTCCGAGCTGGCCTGGGTGCAGCACGCGGTGGCCCGGCTCGCCGACGGCGGCACCGCCGTCCTGCTGATGCCGCCGGCCACCGCCTCCCGCCGCTCGGGCCGCCGCATCCGCGCCGACCTGCTGCGCCGCGGCGCGCTGCGTGCCGTGATCGCCCTGCCGATCGGCGCGGCACCCCCGTACAACATCCCGCTCCACCTGTGGGTGCTGCGGCGGCCCGGGAAGGCGCCCGTGCAGCCGGAGGTGTTGCTCGTCGACACCGGGCAGTACGCCGGCGAGGGACGCGGCGGGCCCGACTGGCGGGAGGTGCGCGACGCCGTCCTGGACGCCTGGCGGGCCTTCGACCTGGCCGGCACCCTCCAGGAACGTCCGGGTGTGGCCCGCGCGCTGCCGGTCATCGAACTCCTCGACGACGACGTCGACCTGGCCCCGGCCCGCCACCTCCCGCCCCCGACCGCGGCGGACGGCGCCGACGCGCTCACCGCCGTACGCGAACGCCTCGGCGAGACCCTCCGGTTGACCGCCGACCTCACCCCGCCGCCCACGGAGGCGGCGCGGCTCGCGCGCTGGCCGCTGACCACCGTCGGTGAACTCGCGCGCGGGGGAGCCGTGGTGATGCGCAGCGGCGGAAACGGTGGCCACGCGCGCGTGCCCGTCCTCACCGACCACGACGTCCTCGCCGGCACGGCACCCTCCGGGACGCTGCCCGAGAGCGACGAGGAGGCGGTGCTGACGGAGCCGGGCGACGTGGTGCTGCCGGTGCTCGGCGGGGGCTCGGTGGCGCGCGTGGTCGACGACGTGACGCGGGGCGCCGCCCTGGGGCGCAACCTCGTGCTCCTGCGCCCCGATCCGGCGGCGCTCGACCCGTGGTTCCTCGCGGGCTTCCTGCGCGGCACCGCCAACAACCGCCAGGCCAGCAGCTACGCGTCCACGGCCACGCGGCTGGACGTGCGCCGGCTCCAGCTGCCCCGGCTCCCGCTGGACGAACAGCGGCGCTACGGCGCGCGGTTCCGCGCCCTCGACGACTTCGACCGGGCGCTCAGGAACGCGGGCCGGCTGGGGGAGCAGCTCGTGCGCGGGATGTACGACGGGTTGACGGACGGGACGGTGGCGCCGGACTGAGCCGCCGGGCCGAGTGCCGGACCGAAGCGCCGGGCCGGGACGTGGTCGTATGAATTGATCAGCACGACAACGGTTCGGTACAACCCGGACCGCATGTCGGTGTGGGCCTATACGCTCGAACCCCACATCGATTACGGGCCCGGGAGCAGTCATGTACGGCCACGGCGCGGTGCCGCCCGCCCGCAGCGACAGCAACGTCGTCACTCTGCGTGTGATGTTCGCCGCGATCGGCACTCTCTGCTGCGGGATCCTCGCCTGTGTTCCGCTGTTCCGGGTGGCCTTCCTGCGCGGGCGGAAGGTCGACTGGGCGCTGGCCTGGGCGAGCCTGCCGGTGTCCATCGGCTGTTTCGCCGTGGTCGGCTCGCTGCCGGAGAGCGACCACAGGACCGACATCGCCATGGGGGCGGTGATCCTCCTGGGCCTGTTCAGCAGCGTCTACTTCCTCGTGGCGGACATCAGGTTCCACCAGCAGCAGCGGCAGCCCGGGTACGGCTACCCGCCCCAGGGCCCCACCGTGCAGTCCGGGTACGGCTATCCGCAGCCCACGACGCCGTTCGGCACCACGCCCGTGCCGCAGCCGCCCCTGCACCAGACCCAGATGCCGCAGCCGCCCCAGCACCACACCCCGCCGCAGCACACCCCGGTACCGCCGCCCCCGCCCCAGCGCCCCGCGCCCGCCCGCATCGACCAGGTGCGCGCCGAACTCGACGAACTCAGCGACTACCTGCGCAGGCACGACGGCCACCAGGACGGGAACCACGAGGGCGGAAGGTGACCGCGGCGGAAGGCCGGGTCGTCGCCTCCCGCTACGCCCTGTCCACGCTCATCGGACAGGGCGGCATGGGCCAGGTCTGGACGGCCTACGACCAACGGCTCGACCGGCGCGTGGCGGTGAAGCTGCTGCGCCCCGACAAGGTCGCGGGCCAGGACGCCGACGAACTGCGCCGCCGGTTCGTGCGCGAGTGCCGGGTGACCGCGCAGGTCGACCACCCCGGCCTGGTCACGGTGCACGACGCGGGCAGCGAGGGCGAGGAGCTGTTCCTCGTCATGCAGTACATCGACGGCGCCGACCTCTCCGACCACCTCGCCGAGCACGACCCGTACCCGTGGCAGTGGGCGGTCACCGTCGCCGCGCAACTGTGCGCGGTGCTGAGCGCCGTGCACGCCGTCCCGATCGTCCACCGCGACCTCAAGCCGCGCAACGTGATGGTGAAGCAGGACGGCACGGTCACCGTGCTCGACCTCGGCGTCGCCTCCGTCATGGACGCCGACACCACCCGCCTCACCCACACCGGCACCCCCATCGGCTCGCCCGCCTACATGGCGCCCGAGCAGGCGATGGGCGGCGCGGTCGGCCCGTACACCGACCTGTACGCGCTCGGTGTGGTGCTGCACGAACTCCTCAGCGGCGACGTCCCGTTCGCCGGCTCCACCGCCCTCGGCGTGCTCCACCGGCACCTGTACGAGCCCCCGCTGCCCGTGCGCCGGGTCCGCCCCGAGGTGCCGGAGCCGCTCGAAGCCCTCGTCCTGCGCCTGCTCGCCAAGGACCCGCAGCACCGGCCCGCGTCCGCGCAGGAGGTGTACGAGCAGCTGGCGCCGCTGCTGCCCGCGCGCGGGATGCCCTCGGGGGCGCCGCTGGACCCCACACGTCCGTTCCTGCGCCCGCACGCCCCCTGGCCGGACCGCGCGCGCACGCCCGCGCCCCAGCCCGCCCCGGTCGCCTCGTCCGGCGCCGAGAAGCCCGACGTGGCGCGGGCCGTCGACGAGGTCAAACGCCTGCTGGGCGAGGGCCGCATCACCCAGGCCGTCGACATCCTCGGCGCGATCCTGCCCACGGCGGCCGAACAGCACGGCGAGCACTCCCCGGTCGTCCGCACCCTGCGCAAGCAGTACGCGGCCACCCTCATGGACGACGGCCAGTTCCGGCGCGCGCTGCCCGAACTGCGCCGCCTCGCCGACGAACGCGCCACCGAGGCCGGCCACGCCGACCCCCAGTCGCTCCGGTTCCGCTACGAGGCCGCCCAGTGCCTGGAGTCGCTCGGCGAACCGGCGGCGGCACTCGCCGAGTACCGCGCGCTGCTGCCGTACTACGAGAACCAGTACGTCGCCGGCGACCCGGAGTTGGCCCACGACGTGCGCCGGCGCATCGGCCACCTCCTGCTCGCCCTCGGCGACCGCGGCGCCGCCCACGACACGCTCGCGCGCCTCCTGCACGACGTGGAGCGGCTGCGCGGCCCCGGACACCCGCTCGCGGTGGACATCCGGCGGACGCTGGAGTGGCTGGGGCAGGTGCGCGGCTAGTTTTTGCCCTGCACGGGGAGAGACTTGTGTTCCTCAAGGGGCGGGGTTTCCCGAACACTTGGGCGTCGCGGGATAGGTTGCGGTTCGTTTTTCGCCAGACAGTTCGCCAAGCAGTTCGCCAGACGGAGCGCCCTCCTCTTTAAAGAGGGCGCCGACGCACAACCAGGGGTGGGGTATTCATGGCCGGCCATCGGCAGTCCAGGAAGCGCAGATACATCACGTGGGCCGTCGCCGGCACAGCCGTCGTCGCGGGGGCCGGACTCGCCGCGCAGAGCTCCATGGCCGCCACGACCTGGCCCGCGCAGAAGACGTACACCGGCCGGGCCTTCGACACCTGCGCCGCGCCCTCCCTCTCCGCGATGAAGGCCTGGAAGGGCGGCCTCTACGGCGCCGCCGCCGTCTACATCGGCGGCAAGAACCGAGGCTGCGCCCAAGCGAACCTCACCGCGTCCTGGGTGAAGTCGGTCAGCGCGGTCGGCTGGAAACTCATCCCCCTCTACGTGGGCGCCCAGCCGTCCTGCCAGACCGGCTCCAGCCCCGAGAAGCTCACCGCCGCCACCGCCGCCTCCCTGGGCACCAAGGACGCGACGGACGCGGTCGCCAAGGCGTCGGCGCTCGGCATGAAGGCCGGCAGCCCGATCTTCCTGGACATGGAGTCGTACGACATCACCAACAAGGCGTGCAACGACGCCGTGCTCACCTATGTGCGCTCCTTCGACAAGACCCTGCACGCGAAGACGTACCGCGCCGGCTACTACGGCTTCACCAGCTCCAGCGCGAAGGCGATCGCCAACGCCACCGACAAGACGGACCTGCCGGGCAACCTCTGGTACGCCCTGTGGGACAAGCAGAACACCACCACCAAGGACTGGCCGTTCGGGGCGAGCCAGTTCACCGGGCACAGCCGCGGTCACCAGTACATGGTCAACAGCAAGGAGACGCGCGGCGGTTACACGATCACCGTGGACCGCGACGCGTGGGACGGCCCGGTGGCCATCACGGGCTGATCCCGACCCTCTCGGGCCGGTCCCCACAGAGCCCGTCGGGCGCGGCGGTGCCCGAAGTCCTGGTGAATCGTTGGTCGAATGGGTTGGCCACAGCCGACCCACTGCCTACCATCGATCACCGCAAGACTTTGTGCACCGTCGCACAATCTCCTCGGGAGGCTTCCTTGCACCGCCGCCGTCGCACCGCGCTCCTGTTCACCGCCGTGATCGCCGCGGCCCCGCTCCTCACCGCCTGCGGGAGCGACGCGCATCCCGGCGCCGCGGCCGTCGTCGGCGGCCAGCGGATCACCGTCGCGCAATTGGAGAACCGGGTGGGCGAGGTGCGCTCGGCGCAGCGCGCGGCCGTGTCGGACGACGCCCAGTACAAGCAGGCGGTCGCGCAGACCGGCAGCCTCACCCGCGACACCCTGCACGGCATGGTCCTGGACCGGGTGCTGCACCGCGCCGCCCAGGACGAGGACGTCACCGTCTCCCGGCACGAGATCCAGCAGATGCGCACCGGCCTGGAACAGCAGGTCGGCGGCTCCAAGGCGCTGGAGACGGCCTGGCTGCAGCAGTACGGCGTCGCCCCGGCCCGCCTCGACGACAACCTCCGCCTCCAGCTGGAGGCCCAGAAACTCGCCCAGGCCCTCGGCACCGACACCAGCAAGCCGGCCTTCTGGAACGCCCTGTCCAAGGCGTCCAAGGAACTCCACGTCGACCTCAACCCGCGCTACGGCACCTGGGACGTCCAGAAGAGCAGCCGCGTCGACGCGAAGACTCCGTGGGTACGCGAGGTGACGGCACCGGCGACGCAGGGGACGGCGTGAGCCGGGGGCGTTGAGCGGCGGCCGGTGAACAACGGGCAGAAGCAGAAGGAACGGTACGGCGGCGTCGACAGGCGCCGCCTCGTCGGCTGATGATCCGATGATCCCTCCCGCCCTGTGGATATCTCGCGGAGACCGTCGTCGCGGTGCGTTAGCTTCGAACCGTGAACGCAACCAGCTTCGACGCCGCTTCCGACCAGGCCCCGGGCACGCCCCCGGCCCCCGGCCGCATCGTCCTCCTCACCACCAGCCACCGCGTCGCGCCCGGCCTCCTGTCCTGGCCCGCCTGGCAGGCCCTGCACGCCGCCGACCGGGTGCTGTGCGCGGACGGCGCCCACCCGCAGCTGCCGTATCTGCGTGAGGCCGGAACAGCGGTCGACGAGGTGTCCCCGAGTGCCGAGGAGCTGGTCGACGCGTGCGCCGGTGGGCGGACCGTGGTCGTCGTCGCCACCGGCGAGGGCGAACCGGCCCTCACCGACGGCCTCGCCCGGCTCGCCGGCTCCGGCCGCGTCCACATGCCCGACCTCGAGCTGCTCCCCGCCTCCTACGACCTGCCGGGCGCCCGTCTCCTCGACCTCGTCCAGGTCATGGACCGCGTCCGCGCCGAGTGCCCCTGGACCTCCCGGCAGACGCACAAGGGCCTGGCGAAGTACGCCATCGAGGAGGCCTACGAACTCGTCGAGGCGATCGAGGACGGCGACCGGGACGAGCTGCGCGAGGAGCTCGGGGACGTCCTGCTCCAGGTCGTCTTCCACGCGCGGATCGCCGAGGAGGACCCGGAGACCCCCTTCTCCGTCGACGACGTGGCCGCCGGCATCGTCACCAAGCTCATCCACCGCCACCCGCACGTCTTCGGCGACGAGACGGCCTCCACGCCCGAGGAGGTCGCGGAGCACTGGCTGCGCACGAAGGCCACGGAGAAGCGGCGCACCTCGGTGACGGACGGCATCCCCCTCGGCCAGCCGAGCCTCGCCCTCGCCTCGAAACTGGCGTCCCGCGTCCGCACGGCGGGCCTGGAGGTCCCGCTGCCCGCTGCGGACGGCATCGGGTACGAACTGCTCACGCTGGCGGTCCGCGCCGAGGCGGACGGCGTCGACCCGGAGGCGGCCCTGCGAGCTGCGGCACGCGCGTACCGGGACGCGGTGCGGGACGTGGAGGCGTCGGGACGGCAGGAAGAGGTCTCGGACGCGGACGCGGACGCGGACAAGGGGGACGACGAGGAGTGACCGACCAGCCGGACCGACCCCACGTGTCGACCACCCAACCCGACCTCTTCACCTGGGAGTTCGCCACCGACCCCTACCCCGCCTACGCCTGGCTCCGGGAGCACGCGCCCGTGCACCGCACGCGGTTGCCCAGCGGCGTGGAGGCATGGCTGGTGACCCGTTACGCCGATGCCAAGCAGGCCCTCGCCGAGCCGCGGCTCTCCAAGAACCCGGCGCATCACGACGAACCCGCCCACGCCAAGGGCAAGACGGGTATCCCCGGTGAGCGCAACGCCGAGTTGACGACCCATCTGCTCAACATCGACCCGCCGGACCACACCCGGCTGCGTCGGCTGGTCAGCAAGGCGTTCACGCCCCGCCGGGTCGCCGAGTTCACCCCCCGCGTCCAGGAACTCGCCGACGACCTCCTCGACCGGTTCGCCGAGAAGGGCTCCGCGGACCTCATCCACGAGTTCGCCTTCCCGCTCCCCATCTACGCGATCTGCGACCTGCTCGGCGTCCCGCGCGAGGACCAGGACGACTTCCGGGACTGGGCGGGGATGATGATCCGGCACGGGGGAGGGCCGCGGGGCGGGGTCGCGCGGTCCGTGAAGAAGATGCGTGGGTATCTCCTCGACCTCATTCACAAGAAGCGCGCGGCCCTGCCGGCCGAGCCCGCGCCCGGCGAGGACCTCATCTCCGGCCTCATCCGCGCCTCGGACGAGGGCGAGCACCTCACCGAGAACGAGGCCGCGGCAATGGCGTTCATCCTGCTCTTCGCCGGCTTCGAGACCACCGTCAACCTGATCGGCAACGGCACCTACGCCCTGCTCACCCACCCCGAGCAGCGCACCCGCCTCCAGGACTCCCTGGCCGCCGGCGAACGCGGTCTGTTGGCGACCGGCGTGGAGGAACTCCTGCGCTACGACGGCCCGGTGGAGCTGGCGACCTGGCGGTTCGCCACGCAACCCCTCACCGTGGGCGGGCAGGACATCGCGGCCGGCGACCCCGTTCTCGTCGTCCTCGCGGCGGCGGACCGGGATCCGGAGCGGTTCACCGAGCCGGACACCCTCGACCTCTCCCGCCGGGACAACCAGCATCTGGGGTACGGCCACGGCATCCACTACTGCCTCGGCGCGCCGCTCGCCCGACTGGAGGGGCAGACCGCGCTGGCCACGCTGCTGACCCGGCTGCCGGACCTCCGACTCGCCGCGGATCCGGCCGAGTTGAGATGGCGCGGGGGACTCATCATGCGCGGACTGCGCACGCTGCCCGTCGAGTTCACGCCACCCGGGTGACCGGATCGTCACCGCGCAGGTGCACGTGTCCACCTGCACAAACGTGACACGCATTCAACTCTGTGATCTTCACGTGATCTACGCGGCATTAACTTGTGACAAGCAATGGACTGCCTATACGTTCACCGTTCAAGTGCGGTGCCCAGCACCACGCGTCGCACTCGTCACCGCTCTCTTCTGAAAGGCCCCCGCATGCTCTCCGGGAACGGTCGTCACCGTCGCCCCCGCCAGGCTCCGGCCCTCCTCGTCGCGGCCGGCGTGACGGGCTCCGCCATCGCCATCCCGCTTCTCGGCGCGGTGAGCGCCAGCGCTGCCGACGGCACCACCTGGGACAAGGTGGCGAACTGCGAGACCGGCGGCTCCTGGAGCCAGAACGACGGGACCGGTTTCTACGGCGGGCTCAAGCTCTCGCAGGACGACTGGGAGCAGTACGGCGGTCTCGACTACGCCTCGCGCCCCGACCTGGCCAGCCGCAACCAGCAGATAGCCGTCGCCGAGAAGATCCTGGACGACCAGGGCGTGGGCGCGTTCCACACCTGCGGGCTGACCACGGGGCTGTCGAAGGACGACGGGTCGGCCGACATCGACACCGGGATCCTGGACGACTCGTCCGACTCCTCCTCGGACTCCTCGGACGGTTCCGGCTCCACCGGCCTGTCCAACACGCCCGGCGGTACGTCCGACGACTCGTCCTCGACGGACTCGTCCACGTCACCGTCGGCCTCGCCTGACTCTTCGTCCGATTCCTCGACCAACTCTGACGAATCGGACGATTACCTCTCGCCCTCCGACTCCCCGTCCGAGCCGACCGCGAGCGGTTCACAGGGAAGCGACAGCTCGTCGACAGATCGGGCGAAGGGTGACGACTCGGACAAGTCCGAGCAGGCCGTGGGCTCTTGGAGCCTGGTCGACACCGGCGCGGTCGGCTCCGGCAAGCATCGTGGCGCCAGTGCCGACGAGAACACGGTCGCCAGTGACACAGAAGGGTCCGCGCAGGGGTCGTACACCGTCCATGGCGGTGACACTCTCGCCTCCATCGCCGACTCCCTTGGCCTGGACGGCGGGTGGCGGGCGCTCTACGCCGAGAACAAGCAGGCCATCGGCGCCGACCCGAACGACATCGCGGCCGGTCAGACCCTGAGGCTTCCTGGCGAATAGGGGCGGACAGGGGCTGAACGGGGCGAAAAGCGACGGGAGTTAACGACGGTCTTCGGACTGAATGTCCGGTTTGGTGAAAGTGTGGGATGACTCTCAGATGCCCTGATCGTCTTTGAGTTTCCGCGGAATCCGTGTCTACGGTCATCACCGTTCGTCAACACGGACCCCGAATGCCGCAACGCCGAATCCTGCCAGCGGCCGTAGGGAACAGTCGTCGCTTCACAGCGCCGTAGGCAGGAGCGGGGGACCCAGGTAAGTGCCGGGCCCGGCAGACAGTGCCGGACCGGCTTGGGGTGAAGTCGTGCGCCGAGAGGCGCGCGGCCGGGCAACTCACACGGCCCGAACCCGACAGCTCACCTCGCAGGCGTCGGTGAGGGGATCTCCGCATGCTGTTTTCCAGCAAGGGCAAGCACCGCCGTCCGTCCAAGGCCACCCGCGTCGCCACGCTCGCCGGCGTGACCGGTGTCGCCATCGCCGCCCCGCTCATGGCGGCCGGCAACGCCTCCGCCGCCACCGCGTCCGAGTGGGACACGGTCGCCAGCTGCGAGTCCGGCGGCAACTGGTCCATCAACACCGGCAACGGCTACTACGGCGGTCTGCAGTTCTCCGCCTCCACGTGGGCCGCCTACGGCGGTACCCAGTACGCGTCGCAGGCCAACCAGGCCAGCAAGGCGCAGCAGATCACCGTCGCCGAGAAGGTGCTGGCCTCCCAGGGCAAGGGTGCCTGGCCGGTCTGCGGCACGGGCCTGTCCGGTGCCGCGTACAACGGCGGCAGCTCGTCGAGCTCCTCCAGCTCCTCGAACTCGTCCAGCTCTTCGAGCAGCGACGCCGGCACCCGCTCGAACGACTCGACGAGCACCTCCCGCTCCGCCGACCGTCCGGCCGCGAAGAAGACCGTCACCACCCCGACCGGCAAGAAGGTCAAGAAGGGCGACGGCGAGTACAAGGTCGTCAAGGGCGACACCCTCAGCACGATCGCCGAGAAGCACAAGGTCAAGGGCGGCTGGGAGAAGCTGTTCAAGCTGAACAAGGACATCGTCGAGGACGCCGACCTGATCTACCCGGGTCAGCAGCTGCACCTCAAGTGACAGAGACCTGGTAGCCGAACCACAGCGGCCTGACAGACGTGTCCCCCACCATGGAGGTCACGTGAGGGCCTCCCCCGTCCCCACGGGCTCCCCGCTCCGGTGCGTGTTCCCCCGTACGCACCGGGGCGGGGTTCTTTTTGCCCGCCTGCTTTGTTCCGTTCGGAAACAATTTACTCTCGGTTCTGTCCAAGGGGCGGCCCATCGGCTGGCTGTTCGTCCCGGGACGGTTAGGCTCGGTCCCGCAGAGCCATCGCGGCCCGCGTAGCCGCGTCACATTGAAGAAGGAGATGCTCGTGCCGTCCATCGACGTCGTCGTAGCCCGGGAAATCCTGGACTCCCGAGGCAACCCCACGGTCGAGGTCGAGGTCGGCCTCGACGACGGCAGCACGGGTCGTGCCGCCGTCCCCTCCGGCGCCTCCACGGGCGCCTTCGAGGCCATCGAGCTGCGTGACGGTGACCCCAACCGCTACCAGGGCAAGGGTGTCGAGAAGGCCGTCCTCGCCGTCATCGAGCAGATCGGCCCGGAGCTGGTCGGCTACGACGCCACCGAGCAGCGCCTGATCGACCAGGCGATGTTCGACCTGGACGCCACCGACAACAAGGGCTCGCTCGGCGCCAACGCCATCCTCGGCGTCTCCCTCGCCGTCGCGCACGCCGCCTCCGAGGCCTCCGACCTCCCCCTCTTCCGCTACCTGGGCGGCCCGAACGCGCACCTGCTGCCCGTTCCGATGATGAACATCCTGAACGGCGGGTCGCACGCCGACTCGAACGTGGACATCCAGGAGTTCATGATCGCCCCGATCGGCGCGGAGTCCTTCTCCGAGGCGCTGCGCTGGGGCGCCGAGGTCTACCACACCCTCAAGAAGGTCCTGAAGAGCAAGGGCCTGTCCACCGGCCTCGGCGACGAGGGCGGCTTCGCCCCGAACCTGGACTCCAACCGTGCCGCGCTCGACCTCATCCTCGAGGCCATCAAGCAGGCCGGTTACATCCCCGGCGAGCAGATCGCGCTCGCGCTCGACGTCGCCGCGTCCGAGTTCTACAAGGACGGCAAGTACGAGTTCGAGGGCAAGTCCCGCTCGGCCGCCGAGATGACCGAGTACTACGAGGAGCTCGTGGCGGCCTACCCGCTCGTCTCCGTCGAGGACCCGCTGTACGAGGACGACTGGGCCGGCTGGAAGGTCCTCACCGACCGCCTCGGCGACAAGGTGCAGATCGTCGGCGACGACCTGTTCGTCACCAACCCGGAGCGTCTGGCCCGCGGCATCGAGGACGGCGCGGCCAACGCGCTGCTCGTCAAGGTGAACCAGATCGGCTCGCTCACCGAGACCCTGGACGCCGTCGAGCTGGCCCAGCGCAACGGCTTCAAGTGCATGATGTCCCACCGCTCCGGCGAGACCGAGGACGTCACCATCGCCGACCTCGCCGTCGCCACCAACTGCGGCCAGATCAAGACCGGCGCCCCGGCCCGCTCCGAGCGCGTCGCCAAGTACAACCAGCTGCTGCGCATCGAGGAGATCCTCGACGACGCGGCGGTGTACGCGGGGCGCTCCGCGTTCCCGCGCTTCAAGGGCTGATCCGCAGAGCCAAGGGCAAGGGCTGCGCCGTACAGGGTCAAGCCCGAGCCAGTCGTACGTACGTCCCCGTACTCGGTCCCGTACCGTGTGCGGGGACGTACGCGCGTGTGAAAGGGGAGGCGGAGACATGGCCGTCAAGGACCGGGACCGTTTCTCCACCACCACCCGGATCCGGCTGCTCGGCGAGCAGACCGCCGCGCGGGTCTACCGCTCGCAGACCAAGCGCCAGGCCCGCCGCTCCCGGCTCACCGGCCGCGCGGCCCTGCTCGCGCTCGTCGTCTGCACGCTGGTCGTGGCGCTCGCCTACCCGATAAGGCAGTACGTCTCCCAGCGCGCCGAGGTCGCTGATCTGCAGCGGCAGAGGCAGCAGGCCAAGGAGCGGGTCGAGCAGCTGCGCGACCTCAAGGCGCGCTGGCAGGACGACGCGTACGCCGAGCAGCAGATCCGGCAGCGGCTGCACTACGTCATGCCCGGGGAGACCGGTTACGTCGTGATCGACCCGGACCTGACCAAGCAGTCGCGCGCCGACCTGGGGGCGGCCGACCGCCCCTGGTACTCGAACGTCTGGGACGGGGTCGACAAGTCCGACGCCTCCGACCAGTGACCTGACCAGAGAGACATTCCGCAGTGGAAACCCCTCCGCCGACCACCCCGCGCACCGAGCCCACCGACGCGGACGTGGCGGCCTTCGAGCAGCAGCTCGGCCGTCCGCCGCGCGGGCTGCGCGCCATCGCCCACCGTTGCCCGTGCGGTCAGCCCGACGTGGTGGAGACGGCCCCCCGCCTCCCCGACGGCACGCCCTTCCCGACGACGTACTACCTGACGTGCCCGCGCGCCGCCTCGGCGATCGGCACGCTGGAGGCGAACGGCGTCATGAAGGAGATGACGGCCCGTCTGGAGACGGACCCCGAACTGGCCGCCGCGTATCGCGCCGCCCACGAGGACTACATCGCCCGCCGCGACGCCATCGAGGTCCTGGAGGGCTTCCCGAGCGCGGGCGGCATGCCGGACCGGGTGAAGTGCCTGCACGTCCTGGTGGGGCACTCCCTGGCCGCGGGCCCCGGTGTGAACCCGCTGGGGGACGAGGCGATCGCGATGCTGCCGGAGTGGTGGCGGAAGGGTCCGTGTGTCACCGTGCCCGGGCCGCCGACGGGCGAGGGCTGGCAGACGGAGACGAGCGAGGACGGCAGCGGGTACTTCGCGTTCAAGCCCGTCGAGGAGGACGGCCGGTGACCCGCGTCGCCGCCATCGACTGCGGTACGAACTCCATCCGGCTCCTCGTCGCGGACGTCAACCCGGAGACCGGTGAACTGGTCGACCTGGACCGGCGCATGACCATCGTGCGGCTCGGCCAGGGCGTGGACCGCACCGGACGGCTCGCCCCCGAAGCGCTGGAGCGCACCTTCGCGGCCTGCCGTGACTACGCGGCGGTCATCAAGGAGCACGGCGCCGACCGACTGCGGTTCGTGGCGACGTCGGCCACGCGGGACGCCGCCAACCGGGACGACTTCGTGCGCGGGGTCCTCGACATCCTCGGCGTCGAGCCCGAGGTGGTCTCCGGCGACCAGGAGGCGGCGCTCTCCTTCACGGGCGCGACCGCGGAACTCGCCGGCCGCGACGACCTCGCCAAGCCCTACCTGGTCGTGGACATCGGCGGTGGCTCGACGGAGTTCGTGGTCGGCGACGACCGGGTCCGCGCGGCCCGCTCCGTGGACATCGGCTGCGTCCGCATGACCGAGCGCCACCTCGTCCACGACGGCGCGGTGACGGACCCGCCCACTCCGGACCAGATCACGGCGATGCGGGCGGACATCGAGGCCGCCCTGGACCTCGCCGAGCGGACGGTCCCCCTGCGCGAGGCCCGCACCCTGGTCGGCCTGGCCGGCTCGGTCACGACGATCTCGGCCATCGCCCAGAACCTCCCCGAGTACGACTCGCAGGCCATCCACCACTCCCGTGTCTCCTACGACCGCGTCCGCGAGATCACGGAGTCCCTGCTGACCTCCACCCACGCCGAACGCGCGACCATCCCCTCCATGCACCCGGGCCGGGTCGACGTCATCGGGGCGGGCGCCCTCGTGCTGCTCTCGATCATGGAGCGGACCGGGGCGACGGAGGTCGTGGTGAGCGAACACGACATTCTGGACGGGATCGCGTTCCTGGCGGCAGGGGAGTCCGAGGCCGGCGCGCAGAGGGACTGAACCGGGCCGTCGTATCACCGGCCGTGGGTCCCGGCGGCATGGATGTCAGTGCCGACCGGGACCATGGTCGTCATGACCGATGAGCGATACGCCCGCCTGGCGGCCGATCACCTCTCCGCCGACCTCGCCGACCGATGGACGGCCCTCCTGCGTCCGTGCGCCCGCCTGCACCCGGCCGCGCCCGACGAGCAGCCCGTCGCCGTCCTCGGCGGCACGCCGGAGCTGCCGCCCGGGACGGCCTGGCCCGAGTGGCCGGGCCACGGCCCGCTGTCCTTCGTCGCGTCGGTGCGCTGCGCGGCACTACCGCGCGAGGCCCTGACGACCGGCTTCCCCCAGGACGGCACCCTGCTCTTCTTCTACTTCGAGTACGACGGTGAGGCCGACGGCGACGAGGGGCCGTTCGTCTCCGTGGACGACCCCGAGTCGTGGGTCGGGGCCCAGGTCCTGTACGTCCCGGAAGGCACACCGGTCCGTCCGGCGGATGTACCGAAGGAGCTGGATCCTTACCCGCGTACGCCCCTCGTCGCGGAGACGGAGCTGAGCGCTCCCGATCTCTGGCTGCCCCAGGCCCGGCAGGCGCTGCTCGGTGACGGTGGAGAGTGGCCGGATCACTTCCGCGAGACCCCCGTCGAACTCCGCTCGTTCCGCCGCGCGTTCGAACGCCTGCGCGGCCACATGGGTCACCAGATAGGCGGCCACGCCGTCCCCGTGCAGGGCCCGGTGGAGTACGAGATCGCGGACGCGCACCTCGGCCCGGGCCAACACACCTGGGGCGACCCCCTCCTGGACGAGGAAGCCGCCCGCTGGGTCGTCCTCGCCCAGTTCGACAGCGACACCGACGCGGAGATGGAGTGGGGGGACGCGGGCACCCTCTACTGGCTGATCCGTCACGAGGACCTGACGGCATCCCGCTTCGACCGGGTTCGGCTGGTCGTGCAGTGCTAGGGCGGTGGAGCCGAACCGCACTCCACTGAGCATCCGGCACCCCCGATGAGCAGCCCGGAGAGCCATCAAAGAGCCCTCAGGGCCTCCCTCCGTGACCCCCCGCCGGGAAAGTTCGTGAAGTTCTTCACAAGGAATTCGGCCCTGTCGGAGCAGGAAAAGGGGCCGGTTGGCCCTTCCGGGGGCCCGGTGGGGTGTTGAACGTGTTCAGGAGTGTGTGTCGAGGGGGTGTCGGGGGTGTGTCGGCGGGGCGGCCGGAGAGGGGGCGGCGGGGCCGTCGGAGACTCAGAGCGGCAGCTCACACGGCATTGACAACGGGTCGTACCGGGCGAGGGTTCCGTCCTGGCGGGGTGACCTGGATCATGGCGGCCGCGGAGAATAGCACACACCCTCCACAAGCTTGTGAAGGGGCGCACGAGCTACCCCCCTGAGGCAGGTGGATACTCGATGGCATGAGCACCACGGAGCGTCCCAGGATCCTCGTAGTAGGCGGTGGGTACGTAGGCCTGTACGCAGCTCGGCGCATTCTCAAGAAGATGCGCTACGGCGAGGCGACCGTCACGGTCGTCGACCCCCGGTCGTACATGACCTACCAGCCCTTCCTCCCCGAAACCGCCGCCGGCAACATCTCCCCGCGCCACGTCGTCGTCCCGTTGCGACGCGTGCTGCCGAAGGCGGAGGTTCTCACCGGCCGGGTCACCAGCATCGACCAGGACCGCAAGGTCGCCTCGATCGCCCCCCTCGTCGGTGAGGCGTACGAGCTGCCCTTCGACTACCTGGTGATCGCGCTCGGCGCGGTCTCCCGGACCTTCCCGATCCCCGGCCTCGCCGAGCAGGGCATCGGCATGAAGGGCATCGAGGAGGCCATCGGCCTGCGCAACCACGTGCTCGAGCAGCTGGACAAGGCCGACTCCACCACCGACGAGGAGATCCGCCGCAAGGCGCTCACCTTCGTCTTCATCGGCGGCGGGTTCGCCGGTGCGGAGACCATCGGTGAGGTCGAGGACCTGGCCCGCGACGCGGCCAAGTACTACAAGAACGTGTCCCGCGAGGACATGCGCTTCATCCTCGTCGACGCCGCGGACAAGATCCTGCCCGAGGTCGGCCCCAAGCTCGGCCAGTACGGCAAGGAGCACCTGGAGAGCCGCGGTGTGGAGATCTACCTCTCCACCTCGATGGACTCCTGCGTCGACGGGCACGTCGTGCTGAAGAACGGACTCGAGGTCGACTCCAACACCGTCGTGTGGACCGCCGGTGTGAAGCCGAACCCGGCGCTGGCCCGCTACGGCCTGCCGCTCGGCCCCCGTGGTCACGTCGACTGCGCCCCGACCCTCCAGGTCCAGGGCACCGACTACATCTGGGCCGCCGGCGACAACGCCCAGGTCCCCGACATCGCCGCCCGCAAGGCCGGTGTCGAGAACGCCTGGTGCCCGCCGAACGCCCAGCACGCGCTGCGTCAGGCCAAGGTCCTCGGTGACAACGTGATGTCCGGCCTGCGGGGCTTCCCGCAGAAGGACTACTCGCACGCCAACAAGGGTGCGGTGGCCGGTCTCGGCCTCCACAAGGGCGTCGCGATGATCGTCATGGGCAAGGTGAAGATCAAGGTCAAGGGCCGTCTCGCCTGGTACATGCACCGCGGCTACCACGGTCTGGCCATGCCGACCTGGAACCGCAAGATCCGCGTCTTCGCCGACTGGACCCTGGGCATGTTCCTCAAGCGCGAGGTCGTCGCCCTCGGCGCCATGGAGAACCCCCGCGAGGAGTTCTACGAGGCCGCCAAGCCCGCTCCGCGGCCCGCCGCCGCGGCCGAGCCGGAGAAGTCCGAGGCCAAGGCCTCCTGACCCGCCCCGGCCGCCGGACAACGGCTTGGACCGCAGCAACCGAACGAACCGAAGGGCCTTCCGCCATCCGTGGTGCGGGAGGCCCTTCGGCATGCCCGGACCACAGGCCCTTCGGCAGTCCGGCGAACCGCCCCACGGCCCGCCCGCACTCCATGTACGTGGCAGCTACAGCCATTTTGCCCAGTCGTAACGCACCTGGGGGACTGCGCAGTCGCCCTGTTGGTGTTTACGTAGTGACTGGTCATTTCGGTATCGCTTGTCATGGAGGTCGCCATGGCCGACGCCGCGCTGCGGCTGAAGAGCCTCGTCGAACAACTGATTGGGGTCCCGCTCCCGGTGCGCATCCGCGCCTGGGACGGGTCGCAGGCGGGGCCGCCGGGCGCGCCCACGCTGGTCGTACGCAACCGGCGTGCCGTGCGCCGGCTGCTGTGGAAACCGGGCGAACTGGGGCTCGCCCGCGCCTGGGTCGCCGGCGACCTGGACATCGAAGGAGACCTCTACGCCGCCCTCGCGCAGATCGCCGGGCTGGTGTGGGAGCGCGGGGAGGACGCCAGGACGCTCGCGCAGGCGGTGCGCGACCCGGAGGTACGGGCCGCCGCCCGAGGGCTCGTGAAGCTCGCCGGGCTGCCGCTGCCGCCCGCCCCGCCCCGGGAGGAGATCCGCAGATCCCGCTCCCATCTGCACACCAAGCGCAGCGACAGACGCGCCATCAGCCACCACTACGACGTCGGCAACGACTTCTACGAGATCGTCCTCGGCCCCTCGATGGTGTACTCGTGCGCCTACTGGGAGTCCTCCGAGGCGGACGCCACCCTTGAGGACGCCCAGCGCGACAAGCTCGAACTCGTCTGCCGCAAGCTGGATCTGACGCCCGGTCAGCGGCTGCTCGACGTCGGCTGCGGCTGGGGCTCCATGGCCGTGCACGCCGCCCGCGAGCACGGCGTGAGCGTCGTCGGCATCACCCTCTCCCAGGAACAGGCCGCGTACGCCCGCAAGCGCGTCGCGGATGAGGGGCTGACCGACCGGGTGGAGATCCGGGTGCAGGACTACCGGGACGTCGCCGACGGACCCTACGACGCCATCTCCTCCATCGGCATGGCCGAACACGTGGGCGCGGAGCGGTACTTGGAGTATGGCCGGGACCTCTACCGGCTGCTCAAACCCGGCGGCCGGCTGCTCAACCACCAGATCGCTCGCCGGCCGCAGAGCGACGAATCGGCGTACAACCTCGACGGGTTCATCGACGCGTACGTCTTCCCGGACGGCGAGCTCGCCCCGATCGGCTCCACCGTCACGCAGTTGGAGCGGGCCGGGTTCGAGGTGCGGGACGTCGAGTCGATCCGCGAGCACTACGCGCTCACCCTGCGCCGCTGGGTCGCCAACCTGGAGGCGGAGTGGGGGCGGGCGGTCAAGCTGACCAGCGCCGGGCGCGCCCGCGTCTGGCGGCTGTACATGGCCGCCAGCGCCCTCGCGTTCGAGCGCAACCGCATCGGCGTCAACCAGGTGCTGGCGGTGCGCACCCCCGAGACCGGGCGGTCGGGGCTGCCGTTGCGGGCGCGCACCTGGAACTGAACCGCCCACGCCTGCCCGGCACTTGAACGAGGAGGGGCTCCGCTGCCACCCGGCAGCGGAGCCCCTCCTCGTTCGACATCCCTACCGCTACTCCGACTTGATCGCCGCCAGCATGTTCATCCTGGCCGCCCGGCGGGCCGGCCACAGCGCGGCCAGGATGCCGACCGTCGCCGCAAGGAGCAGGAAGATCGCCATCCTGGTCCAGGGCAGGACCAGTTCGTACGTCGCCATCTTCGCGCCGAGGAGTTCGCCGGCCGCCCAGCCGAAGAACACGCCCAGGCCGATGCCGAGCACACCGCCGAACAGGGAGATGACCAGGGACTCCAGGCGCACCATGCGCTTGATGGCCTTGCGGTCCAGGCCGATCGCGCGCAGCATGCCGATCTCCTGCGAGCGCTCGAAGACCGACATCGCCAGGGTGTTGATGACCCCGAGGACGGCCACGATGACCGCCATGGCGAGCAGGCCGTAGAGCATGTTCAGCATCAGCGTGAAGATCTTCGCGATGTCGTCGGACAGGTCCTGCTTGCTCTGCACCTTGATGGCCGGGTTGGCGCCCAGGGCCTTCTCCAGCTTGTCCTTCGTCGAACCGGAGGCGCCGTCGGCGGTCTTCACCAGGATCTGCATGTCGCCCGGGTCGGTCAGGTGCGGGGTGAGGACCTTGTTGTCGAGCATGATGCCCTCGATCAGCTCGTTGCCCTCGTAGACCCCGGCCACCGTCAGCTGCTGCGCCTTGCCGTCCTCGTAGTGCACCGTGAAGTCCGAACCGGCCTTCCAGCCATAGGACTTGGCGGTGTCGTCGTCGACGACGACCTGGTCGCCGCCGACCTTGAAGGAGCCGCTGTCGACCTTCAGGTCGGTCAGCTCGCCGATCGCGGAGCCGTTGACGCCGGTCAGGAACTCGGTCGTGCCGTCGATGCGCGCCGGGGAGTTGCGCAGCGGGCTGGTGGACTTGACGCCCGCGGTGGAGTTCAGCTTCTTGTCGACGTCCGGCGACAGCTCGTTGCCGTTGGCCATGGAGACGATGTAGTCGGCGCTGATCGCGGCCGAGGCCATCTTGTCGATCGACTTCTGCAGGCTGCCGGCGACCACCGTCATGCCGGTGATCAGGGTGAGCCCGATCATCAGCGCCGAGGCGGTGGCGGCCGTACGGCGCGGGTTGCGCACCGAGTTCTGGCGGGCCAGCTTGCCCGAGATGCCGAAGATCCGCAGGACCGGTGCCGTCGCCGCGATCAGCGGGCGGGACAGCAGCGGGGTCAGGATGAACACGCCGATGATCAGCAGCACCGCGCCGAAGCCCATGGGGGCCTGGCCGTCCGAGCCGTCCATCGCCGTGGCGGCCAGGACGGTCGCGACGCCCGCGCCGCTGAACAGCGCGCCCAACGTGTTGCGCAGCACAAGGGACTTGGTCGTCGCCTTCGCGTGCACGCTGCTCATCGCGGCCACGGGCGGGATCTTCGCCGCCCGGCGGCCCGGCAGCCACGCGGCCAGCATGGTGATGACGACGCCGACCAGGAGGGCGGCCACGATCGTGCCGGGGGAGATGACCAGCGGGCCGTCCGGGACGGTCGCGCCGAAGGAGTTCATCAGGGAACGCAGGCCGGCGCCGATGCCGATGCCCGCGACCAGTCCGGTCACGCCGGCGACCACGCCGACCACGAACGCCTCGATCAGCACCGAGCGCGTGACCTGCCGGCGGGAGGCGCCGACCGCGCGCAGCAGCGCCAGTTCCTTGGTGCGCTGGGCGACCAGCATGGTGAAGGTGTTGGCGATGATGAACGTGCCGACGAAGAGCGCGATACCGGCGAAGACCAGCAGGCCCTGCTTGAGGCCGCTCATCGAGGAGGCGATCTGCTCGGCCTGGTCGTCGGCGAGCTTCTTGCCGGTCTCGGTCTCCACGAGCTTGGCCGGCAGCGCCTTGTCCAGCGCGGACTTCAGCGCCGCCTGGGAGGTGCCGGAAGCCGCCTTCACGTCGATCTCGTCGAACGTGCCGGGCTTGCCGAAGAGGGTCTGCGCGGTGGCGGTGTCGTAGAGGGCGAGGCTGCCGCCCGCAGCGACGTTGCCGTCGTCGGTGGTGAAGACGCCGGTGATCTTCGGGGTGAGGACCGGGCCGTCGACGGAGATGCGGATGGTGTCGCCGACCTTGTAGCCGGCCCGCTTCGCGGTCTCCGCGTCGATGGCGACCTGGTCCTTGCCGTGCGGGGCCGTGCCGGACGTCAGCGGGTAGCGGGGGTCCTTGTCGCCCCAGTAGTTGCCGCCCTGCGACTGGAAGCCGCCGCCGATGAGCTTGCCGTCCTTGTCGGCGATGGCGGTGAAGCCGGTGACGACGCCGATGGCGTTCGCGGCACCGGGCACCTCGGCCGCGGTGTCGAGCTGAGCCTTCGTCAGCTCGGGCGTCTTGTTGATCGTATTGCCCGTGTCCTTCTGGGACTTGGGCGTCACGGCGACGTCGACCTGGTCGAAGCCCTTGGCCGAGCTGTTCTGGAAGGCGTCGGAGATGGTGTTGGTGAAGACCAGGGTCCCGGACACGAACGCGACGCCGAGCATGACGGCGAGGACGGTCATCAGGAGGCGGGCCTTGTGCGCGAGTACGTTGCGCAGGGCGGTGCGGAACATCAGCTCGTGCGGCCCTTCGCGTCGAACTGCTTCATGAAGTCGAGGACCGCTTCGGAGCTCGGCTGGTACAGCTCGTCGACCAGGCGGCCGTCGGCCAGGAAGACCACCCGGTCCGCGTAGGCCGCGGCCACCGGGTCGTGGGTGACCATGACGACGGTCTGGCCCAGCTCCCGTACGGAGTTGCGCAGGAAGCCGAGCACCTCCGCGCCGGAGCGGGAGTCGAGGTTTCCGGTCGGCTCGTCGCCGAAGATGATGTCGGGGCGGGAGGCCAACGCGCGGGCCACGGCGACGCGTTGCTGCTGGCCGCCGGAGAGCTGCGAGGGGCGGTGGCTGAGCCGGTCCGCCAGGCCCACCATCTTGATGACGGTGTCCAGCCACTGCTTGTCGGGCTTGCGGCCCGCGATGTCCATCGGGAGCGTGATGTTCTCGAGGGCGGTCAGCGTCGGCAGCAGGTTGAACGCCTGGAAGATGAAGCCGATCTTGTCGCGGCGCAGCTTGGTCAGCGCCTTGTCCTTCAGCGAGCCCAGCTCGGTCTCGCCGATGCGCACGGATCCGGAGGAGAAGGAGTCGAGGCCGGCCACGCAGTGCATCAGCGTGGACTTGCCCGACCCGGAGGGGCCCATGATCGCGGTGAACTCGGCCTGCCGGAACTCGACGGAGACCCGGTCGAGGGCGACCACCTGGGTCTCGCCCTGTCCGTAGATCTTCGACAGATCCGTGGCGCGCGCGGCCACGGTGGTGGTCCGGCCGGCGACGGGTGTGGTGGTCACGGGAGGCTCTCCTCGAGAGGACGACGTGTGAAGGGGACGTCTCTCATCCTGGTTGCCTGATGTGCCCGTGTAGTCAGCCGCTGTTCCGGTTCCGAAGGCAGACTCGGGAGGGACCCGGGGTCCTCGAGTCATACCTGGGGATGACGGTCACCCCCGAGAGGGTCCGTCGAAGGGACTCGTCGACCGGCCCACGCAGAGAACGCGGAAGCGCCTGCGCCGAGAACGCGGAAGCGCTTGCGTCAAGAACCGGTGGAGCACCCTCGTTCGGGCGGTGAAATTCCGTCATTCCGCATACGCCCCCGGATCTTGCACGCAAGGCTATTGGCATGTGCGGATGGCCCGTTCCAGTGGCTGATGCACCCTCAGGCATCAATAAAATAAGACAACATGGATCCACCGCCCCGCTGTTGGAGGGAAGCATCCCGATAGGCTCGGAACCTCGACGCGGAGCCCATGGCCTGCCCGGATGGTGGAATGCAGACACGGCGAGCTTAAACCTCGCTGCCCCTTCGCGGGCGTGCCGGTTCAAGTCCGGCTCCGGGCACCTCCATGCCCACGCGACGACATCCGACGCGTGGGCGCTCACCCTTTCAGGGGTATTTTCGGCGTCAATCCTTATTGACGTCGGTGTCAACCCTTGAAGGGTCGGTCGGACCCGGCAGAGGCAGGCCTAGTACCAGCCGGTGCAGGTGATCGCCGTGCCGTCACCCGAGTCGCCGCAGGCCCGCATCAGCTTGCCGTTCGAGTCGCGCCAGGCCTCGGTGTGGACGCTGGTGCCGGCGTCGACCCGGCGGATGCCCAGCTGCGGCTCCCAGGTGCGGCCGCCGTCGCTGCTGCGGTCCACCCAGACGTGCATGCCGACGAAGCCGTTGGTGACCCGGCCCCAGGCGCAGGTGTTGGTCCCGGAGCCGTTGTACCTCAGCTCGAAGAGCTGGCCCCTGGCGCCGGTCGCCGAGCGGGCGGTTCCGGTCACCACGTTGGTGTTGCAGCCGTCCGCGGCGCTGGCGGTGGTGCCGGCGCCGGACATGGCGAGCAGTCCGGTGGTCATCGCCAGCGCCGAGACCGTGGCCGCGACCTTCTTGTTCACGCGCATTCTCTGTCGTTCCCCCTTGCGAGCCCTGAGGCTCATGCGGTCGATGACGGAAGTCTCGACCGGGGGAGCGGGGTGCGACCATCCTGGACAACAGAGGTTGACCGGCCGGCGAAACGCCTGCTAGTGCCTGCCGGCGCCGACGTCAGCCCTGGTAGACGGTCAGCACCGCGCCGCCCATCTCCACCCGGCGCCCCGCCCGCATTCCGTCCCTGCGCAGGGTGCGCAGGCAGGTGTGGAAGAGGGCCAGCTCGTCGGCGTCCAGGATCGCGGCGGCGAGGTCCACGAGATCGGCGACCGACTCCTCGGTGAGCTCGTCGGGCAGTTCGCCGGAGAGCAGGACGACCGACTCGCCCGCGGGACCGCGGACCACGGCCGTGGCCGGTCCGCCGTGCACGAACAACACATTTCCCCCCGGACAGGCGCTGGAGCCCGTGGTCGTGCGGCTCTCGCTCCTCGGGCAGGACGAGAGACTAGCGGGGGATCTCGGTGGTTTCGGGCGCAGTTGAATTCTTTTTCCGACTTGACGGAAGTGGGACCCACCCGGGTCGTCGAACGGCGCCGCAGGCTCCGGGAGCGGTCACTTCTCCGGTGCGCGGGGGGTGGAGCGGTCGAGCAGGGACTCGACGAGGGCGGCCACATGGCGGCGGTCGTCGGCCGACAGCTGCTGGACGCTGGCGATGAGCAGGTCGACCTCGGGGTCGGCGGAGCCGGCGGCCGTGCCGGTGGCGTCCGAGCCGGCGGGCGGGCCGTACACATGGATGCCGCAGGCCTCGGCGGCGGCGCGGCGCACGGTGTCCAACGGCAGTTCCAGGCCCTTGGACAGGCCTTCCAGGGTGGCCGACTGGGGCATGCGGACCACGCGCTCGGTGGTGGCCAGGTGGTGGACGGTGGAGCGCGGGACGCCACCGCGGCGCGCCACGTCACCGTAGGACCAGCCTCTTCGGTCGAGGCGCTCGCGGATCAACTGCTGCAGTGCGTTGGCCACTGGTGCGTCACTTCCTGCTTGCCGCTCACTGGATCCGTGCATGTCGGAGGCGATTCTACGGGCGGGTGTACGGGCCGCCGAAAGAGTGATTCCCCGAACGGGTTGCGGAGCGTGTCCCCGAGGGCCTAGTGTCCAATCTCGTTGGACAGCACGTCCGACCAGATTGGACAGAGTCTGGGGGGAACCTGACTCCGTCCGATCGGAACTGCTTATCCCTGAGGGGGAACTGATCATGATGGACGCCCACGAGCTTGAGGCCGAGTCTGCCGAGCTGCTGCCGGGCCGCGAGGCCCTCGGAAAGCTGAAGTTCAGCTTCAACCGGACCACGAACGTCACCAAGCACGTCGCCAACATCGAGGCGGCCAACCAGTCCGCCGCCGTCAACGACCACTCCTCGTGGTCGGCGGCCGACTCCGGCGCCGCGCAGAACATCACGGTCAAGCAGTAGCGCTCGCGCTCCACCTCGAGCAGAACCCGACATCCACCGACATTCCGAGAGGACATCCATCATGAGCATGGACATGCACGAGCTCGACACCGAGTCCGCGGAGCTGCTGCCGGGCCGTGAGGCGCTGGGCAAGCTGAAGTTCAGCTTCAACCGCACCACGAACGTCACCAAGCACGTCGCCAACATCTCGGCGTCCAACGAGTCGCTGGCCCTCAACGACCACTCCGCGTACTCGGTGGCGTCGTCCTCGGCCGCGCAGAACATCACCGTCACTCAGTAGCGGTACGGCCACGGGGGCGGACCGCACGTTGCCTGCGAGGCGGTCCGCCCCCGTGGCGTTTCAACCGGGGGGAACCCGCCGCATCCGGGGGGACGCGGCGCGGACTTGGGGGGAGAACCACAATGACGGTGCTCGGAGACGGGCCCACGGCGCTGTACGGCACCGGGCCCGTGCCCGGTCCGGGCGGCCGCCCGGTGACCTACGAACAGGTCGCCACGGGCAGCGTGCCGGTCGTCGGACAGTCGCTGGTACCGCGGCTGAGCGCGGGGTTGCAGCTGCACGGCGAGTACCAGGGCTCGGGTTTCACCGAGCCCAAGTACATCGCCCGTCGGGGGGACGGGCAGGTCGTGCAGCTGTCCCGGCTGCTGTACCTGGTGGCGTCGAGCGTGGACGGCGTCCGCGACATCGAGACGATCGCCTACCGGGTCAGCGCGCGCTTCGGCCGCGAGGTCAGCGGCGAGAACGTCCGCTACCTAGTGGAGAAGAAGCTCGAACCGCTGGGTGTGACGGTCCCCGACGGTCAGGAGGACGACGAGGTCGACGCCCCGCGCTCCGACCTGCTGCTCGCCCTCAAGGGCCACCGGGTGATCTTCAACGAGCGGCGTACGGCGGCCATCGCGAGCGTCTTCACCTGGCTGCACCGGCCGCCGGTCGTCGCGGTCGTGCTGCTGGCGGCCGTCGTCATGGACGTATGGCTGTTCGGCTTCTTCGGGGCGATCGAGCCGGTGCTCGAAGTCCTCGACCAGCCGGTGCTCATCCTGGTCGTGTTCGTCCTCACCGTGGCCTCGCTCGTCTTCCACGAGTTCGGCCACGCCTCCGCGTGCAGATACGGCGGTGCCCGGCCCGGCTGCATCGGGTGCGGGCTGTTCCTGATCTGGCCGTCGATGTACACCGACGTCACCGACGTCTACCGGATCGGGCGGGCGGGGCGGCTCCGCACCGACCTGGGCGGGGTGTACTTCAACGTCGTCTTCATGCTCGCCATGGCCGGGGCGTACTTCGCGACGGGGCAGCCGTTCTTTCTCGCGGCGGTCTACCTGGGCCACTTCGAGATCCTGGAGCAGCTGATCCCGGCCGTCCGGCTGGACGGCTACTACATCCTGGGCGACCTCGCCGGCGTGCCCGACCTCTTCGGCAAGATCAAGCCGATCCTGCTGAGCCTGCTGCCCGGGGCGAAGGGGCGGGCGGCCCGCAAGGAGGTCGCCGGACTGAAGAGGTCGACCCGGCGCATCGTCTCCACCTGGGTGCTGACCATGGTGCCGCTGCTCATCGGCGAGCTGGGGTACGCGCTGTGGAACCTGCCGCGGATCCTCGCCACGATGACGCGGTCGCTGACCGAGCAACTCGTGGGCACCGGTTCGGCGTACGCCGACGGGAAGTTCGTGGAGGCGCTCGTCGGGACGCTCGGCTGCCTCATGCTGCTGTTCCCGATGGCCGGAATCGTCTATCTGTCCGTGAAGATGGGCGGCCGTCTGGTCCGCACCGCGAAGAAGTCCACGGCCGGCCGCCCGCGCCTGCGCATCGCCGTCTGCGCACTGGCGCTGACCGGCCTGGCGGGCCTCAGCTACGCGTGGACCTCGGGGATCGCGCCCCAGCCGCTGCCGAAGCGTCCGCCCATCGCGCCGATCCTGCAACCCGGGGTCTCCACGCAGGAGCCCGAGCCCCGCAACGCCTCGACCTCCGACGGAAGCGCTTCGAACGGCCCCTCGGACAGCGCCGGTTCGGCATCGCCGTCGACACCGGGCGCGAGCGCGGGCCCGGGCGCCGACCCGTCGCCGGGCGCGTCCGGGAGTACGGCCGCCTCGACGTCCGGCTCCCCGTCCGCACCGGCGTCGGCCCCGTCGTCCGGCCAGGCCTCCCCGAACCCGGCGGGTCCCAGTCAGGCCCCTTCGCAGGGCGAACCGGAACCGTCGTCCCCGGGCTCGGGCGGCGAACCCTCCACCCCTGAACCCACCCCGACCCCCTCGGAAAGCGTCCAGCCCACCCCGTCCGACGCCCCCTCGACCCCGCCGGCCAGCGATCCGCCGGCGTCCTGAGGGGGCGTCAAGCAGCGGCGGGGGCACGGCCGATGGACCGACGGCGACGGAACTCCGCCCGTGCGGCGGGCCGTTCGGCTCCGGCCGACAGCGAGAGCCGACAGCGAGAGCCGACGACGGGCGCCGGCCGGGAGGCAAGGCCCCGGGGGCGCGGTCCGGGTCGGCCGGAGACCGCGGGGCCGGCAGGGCAAGTCGGCGGTCCGGCAGGCGAGTTGCGCGGCTGGTTCTGGTCCCGGGCGCGAGACGCGCGCCCGGAAGTCCGTACGGACGATTCATTCAGCGAGGAGATGCCTTGAACAGCCATCGAAAAACCCGTACTCCAAGTCCACTCACCCGGCGAGCCGTCCGGTTCGGGCTGTTCGCCGCCGGGATCGCCGGCGCGGCGACCGCGGTACCGGCGCAGGCCGCGACCGGGACGACGCACTTCGCGTTCGCCGAGGACCATGTGTTCACGCAGGCCAACCGGGCCCACCACACCCAGGCGAAGGACTCCTTCACCGTCCGGCAGTTCGGCACGACGAAGGCCGCCGCCGTACGCAACCAGGCCAACGCGGCCTCGGTGGGCTGCTCCGTCGACGACCACTGCCGCTCGGTGGCGCTGTCCTTCCAGATCGTCACCATCGCCGGCGAGCAGACGCGGCTGAACGCCGTGAACCTCAGTGACGCCGCCAACAAGGAGTGCACCGGCTGCCAGACCCTGGCCGGCGCCTACCAGTTCGTGGTCTCCACGCCCAAGGCGTTCGCTCTCGACGCCGGCTCCAAGCGGCAACTCGCCGACATCCACCGCCGGTTGGACACGCTGACCCGGTCCAAGCTGCCCGCGGCCGAGCTGAAGACCCAGGCCGACGCCCTGGCCGCCGAGGTCACCGGCGTCCTCAAGAATGCCGTCGCGCACGCCCCGAAGGGCGAGGAGAAGCCCGACGTCACCATGCACCGCCACCTGGACGGCTGGCCGGGTCGCTGACCGCACCGCCGCCGTCCGGCCGAGCCGGTCGCCCCGCCCGAGATCGCCCCTTCGCGGGCAGGGGGACCGGCCACGGTCGGGTCCGCCGACACCGACGCGGACCGTTGACATCGGGAGAGCCTCGGCGCACACTCGGAGTGATCGAGTGAATAAAACTTCACTGTACGAACACTCGCGAACTCGTCGGCCGCACAGAGGCCCGCCCCGAAGGGAACGCCCGATGCGTACCACCGTCGGCATCATCGGAGCCGGCCCCGCCGGTCTCCTCCTCGCCCGCCTGCTGCACCGCGCCGGCATCGACTCGGTCGTCCTCGAAAGCCGCGACCGCGCCTACGTCGAGCAGCGCCAGCGCGCCGGGATCCTGGAGCAGGGCACGGTGGACGTGCTGCGTGCGGCCGGCGCGGGCGAGCGCATGGACCGCGAGGGACTGCGCCACGACGGCATCGAGCTGCGGTACGCCAGGAAGCGCCACCGCGTCGACTTCCCCGGCCTCACCGGCGGCCGGTCCGTGACCGTCTACGCCCAGACCGAGGTCTGCAAGGACCTCATCGCCCTCCAGCTCAAGGAGGGCGGCCCGCTGCTGTTCGGGGCGGAGGCGCTGAGTGTCGAGGGGGCCGAGGGCGAGCGGCCGCTCGTCGTGTTCCGGTACGAGGGGCGCGAGGACGTCCTCGACTGCGACTACGTCGTCGGCTGCGACGGCTCCTGGGGCGTGGCCCGGAAGGCGATCCCCGCCGAACTGACCCGCGTGTTCGAGCGGACGTACCCCTTCGGCTGGCTCGGCATCCTCGCCGACGTACCGCCCTCGCACGACGAGCTGGTCTACGCCCGGCACGACCGCGGCTTCGCCCTGCTGTCCATGCGCTCCCCGTCCGTCTCCCGCCTCTACCTCCAGGTCCCCGACGGCACGGACGCCGAGACGTGGAGCGACGACGAGATCTGGGCGGAACTGGAGCGCCGCTTCGAGACCGCCGACGACTGGCGCCTCGAGCGCGGCCCGATCACCCAGAAGTCCGTCACCCCCATGCGGTCCCACGTCCACGAGCCCATGCGGCACGGCCGGCTCTTCCTCGCCGGCGACGCGGCGCACATCGTGCCGCCGACCGGCGCCAAGGGGCTCAACCTGGCCGTCGGTGACGTCGTGACCTTCGCGCGCGCACTGACGTACAAGAAGGAGACCGGCTCCGAGGACCTCCTCGACGCCTACTCGGCGACCTGCCTGCGCCGTGTGTGGCAGGCCGAGCGGTTCTCGTACGACATGACGACCATGCTGCACCGCGCCCCCGACGCCACTCCCTTCGACGATCGGCTGCAGCTCGCGCGGCTGGAGCGGATCGCGTCGTCCCGGGCCGCCGAGACCGACCTGGCCGAGGGATACACGGGCTTCGCCCTATAACTTCTCTGTCCCAGGTCTGTCATGATCGGGCCTCCCGTGGTGGCGGGAATCACCCGGCCACGTAGCGTGTTGCGCAGCACGAGCAGGGAAAGATCCTCCCCAAGCAGTAGGGTCAATCCTTTGCCTACCTATTACTCTTGAGCCAAGGCCCACGAAGGTGGCCATGGAGGAGTGAAATGAGGAGCAGAAACCCGGTCTTCTCGCGACGGGGGTTCAGCCGCGACAACGGCTACGCGGGCTTCAACGCCTCGCCGCAGGCCGGGGGTCCCGCTGTCGGCACGCAGGCCAACCCGTACGCGCAGGGGAACCCCTACGCGAACAACCCGTACGCCCAGACTGACCTGCAGAACGGCGCGCCGCCGCAGGCGCCGGCCACCACCGGCCGGATGACCATGGACGACGTGGTCCTGCGCACGGCGACCACGCTCGGCACCCTGGTCGTGACGGCCGCCCTGGCCTGGGCGCTGCTCCCGGTCGACGACGCCAACATCAACCGGTCCTACGGGATCGGCATCGGCGCCGCGCTGATCGGCATGGTGCTGGCGTTCGTCCAGTCCTTCAAGCGCAAGGCCTCGCCCGCGCTGATCCTGTCGTACGCCGCGTTCGAGGGCGTGTTCCTCGGGGTCGTCTCCAGCGTCGTCGACAACCGCATCGCGAGCGGCGCGGCCATGCAGGCCGTGATCGGCACGATGGCGGTGTTCGCCGGTGTCCTGATCGCCTACCGGGCGGGCTGGATCCGGGTCAACCGCCGCTTCTACGGTTTCGTGATGGCGGCCGCGCTCGGCTTCATCCTGCTGATGGTCGTCAACATGCTGTTCGCCGTCTTCGGCGGCGGTGACGGCCTCGGCTTCCGCAGCGGCCCGCTCGGCATCGTGTTCGGCGTCATCGGCATCCTGCTCGGCGCGTGCTTCCTCGCGCTGGACTTCAAGCAGGTCGAGGACGGCATCGCGTACGGCGCCCCGAAGGAAGAGGCGTGGCTCGCCGCGTTCGGTCTCACGCTGACGCTGGTGTGGATCTACCTCGAGTTCCTGCGGCTGATCGCGATCCTCAACAGCAACGACTAGTCACCGACGGTCGTGCGCTAGTCACGGCACAGGTCGCAGCAAAGGGCCCCGGGTTCGCTCCCGGGGCCCTTTGGCGTGGTCCAGGTGCGCGCCTAGAGGAATTTGCGCGCGGCCCTCCTCAGGTCGTACTCGTGGATGAGCGCCTTCGCGTGGCCGTACGCGAGGTTGTGTTCGTGGCGGAGCCAGCTGACCTTTTCCTCGAAGCGGAAGAGGGCGGGGCCTTCGTCGACGGTGCGGAGCCAGTCGGACACTTCACGACCGGTGCAGTGAGGGATGCGGGCGAGCATGTTGCGGTGGGTCTCCTGGGAGAACACTTGGGACATCGGCGCCTCCGGACGCAAAGGGGATGTAAGCCGGTCCTTCACGTCACCGTGCCTGAGCGTTGGCGTGTTGGCAACAGTGCGGCGCCGCGTACGCTCGGTCCCGTGGTTGATACGACGCCTTTGACGCGAGCCGTGGATCACTTCGCCGACCGGCTGCGGGCGGCTCCGCAGAGCCGGTTGCAGAGAAGCGGTGCGGCGGAGGCGCTGGCGCTGGCCAGGGAGTTGGCACTGCGTGCCCAGCGCATTGAGGATCCCGCGTGTGTGCCTCGGGAGATGCCGGATGCGGGGATGTTCGCCGCGGCCGATCAAATCACCGTCGCCGTGCATGATTTGGCCCTCGTGCTTTCGGACGAGGGCCAGGTTGAGGAAGCGGTTCGGTTGGTCGAGGAGGCGCAGAAGAGGGCGGGGGTCTGAGGTTCGTTGGCGGGTGCGACGCCGTCGTGGCTTGTCGCGCAGTTCCCCGCGCCCCTTAGGGCGCGGCCCTCGCCGGAGTTTGAAGGCGACGCCCCTACAGGGACGCTATGACCCGGTCCGCCAGGATGTAGACGTTCTCCTCGCCGCACGCGAACGTCAACGTGTACGCGCCCGAGACTCCCGAACCGCCCAGCAGGATCGGGGTTTCGCCGGTGCGGAGGGCGGCGGAGAGACGTTCCGCCGTCTCGCGGTGGCCCGGGGTCATGCAGAGGGTCGTGCCGTCGGCGAAGACGTAGACGTCGAGCGTGCCCAGCGGGCCCGGGCGGACGTCGGCCAGTTCGACCTGGGACGCGGCCAGTTCCTCGAGCGTGGCGACCGTGCGTTCGTGGTCGTTCACCACCGGTGACTGGACCGGTACGAAGTCCGGGTGGGAGGGGTGACGGCGGCGGGCCGCGGCCAGTTCGGGGGAGTCGCCGGCGAACGTGCCGTCCAGGGACGTGCCGCCCGCGAACTCGTCCGCGTCGGCGCCGGCCTCGGTCACCGACTCCAGCGGCTCGAGGCCCACGAAGTCGCTCTGGCGGGGCAGGAACAGCTCGCTGTCCGGCAGGCCCAGCAGGGTCGGCGCATCGCCGTCACGGGCCTCCTGGGCGGCCCAGAAGGCACGCGCCTCGGCCAGTTCACGCTCACGTTCCTCGGCGAGCGCCTCCGCGACGGCGGCGCGTATCTCGTCGGCCTCGGCCGAGAGGCGGGCGGCGGGCACGAATCCGCGCGCGGTGCTGTGCTCCGCGAGCTGGGTGTGCAGGACCGCGACCTCACGGCGCAGCACCAAGAGGATGCGCAGCACGGCGACGCCCACGGCGCCGGTGGCGACCGTGGTGAGCAGCAAAGCGATCGGCATAGCGCTCACTGACGTACTCCCGGTTCAAAGTCGACCCCCGACTTCCTACATCAGCTTGAAGGGCGGACTGACCAGCTGTCAGTGCGTAACGTCACGAAACGGACAGGACTTTGGGCCTGGGGTTTGGTGCTGTAACGGCTCTGACCTGCGGAAAACCCTCCACTTGGGAGATAGGTCACATCCTGGGGGAGATTGGATCACAAAACGGCCCGGAGCCCGGCGAATTCCCGGACTCCGGGCCAGAGGCTCACCGTTGGTGCCTCGGCGGTTACGGAGCGGTTCAGCTCAGGCGCTCGATGACCATCGCCATGCCCTGGCCGCCGCCGACGCACATCGTCTCCAGACCGAACTGCTTGTCGTGGAACTGGAGGGAGTTGATCAGCGTGCCGGTGATGCGGGCGCCGGTCATGCCGAAGGGGTGGCCGACGGCGATCGCGCCGCCGTTCACGTTCAGCTTCTCCAGCGGGATGTTCAGGTCGCGGTAGGAGGGGATCACCTGGGCGGCGAACGCCTCGTTGATCTCGACCAGATCGATGTCGTCGATGGTGAGACCGGCGCGGCGCAGCGCCTGGTTGGACGCGTCGACCGGGCCCAGGCCCATGATCTCGGGGGACAGGCCCGAGACGCCGGTGGAGACGATGCGGGCGAGCGGGGTCAGACCGAGCTCGCGGGCCTTGGTGTCGCTCATGATGACGACCGCGGCGGCGCCGTCGTTGAGCGGGCAGCAGTTGCCGGCGGTGACGAAGCCGTCGGGGCGGAAGACCGGCTTCAGGCCCTGGACGGCCTCCAGGGTGACGCCGGCGCGCGGGCCGTCGTCCTTGCTGACGACCGTGCCGTCGGGGGTGGTGACCGGGGTGATCTCGCGCTCCCAGAAGCCGTTCTTGATGGCTTCCTCGGCGAGGTTCTGCGAACGGACCCCGAACTCGTCCATGTCCTGGCGGGTGACGCCCTTGAGGCGGGCCAGGTTCTCGGCGGTCTGGCCCATCGCGATGTACGGGTCGGGGACCAGATCGTCCTCGCGCGGGTCGTGCCAGCTGTCGGCGCCCTGCTCGGCGACCTGGGCGGTGCGGGCCTCGGCCTCGGCGAACAGCGGGTTGTGCGTGTCCAGGAGGCTGTCGGAGTTGCCCTTGACGAAGCGGGAGACCATCTCGACACCGGCCGAGATGAAGACGTCGCCCTCGCCGGCCTTGATGGCGTGCAGTGCCATGCGGCTGGTCTGGAGCGAGGAGGAACAGTAACGGGTGATCGTGCAGCCCGGCAGGTGGTCCATGCCCATCTGTACGGCGACGATCCGGCCGAGGTTGAAGCCCTGCTCGCCACCGGGGAGGCCGCAGCCGAGCATCAGGTCCTCGATGTCCTTCGGGTCCAGCTCGGGGACCTTGGCGAGGGCGGCCTGGATGATCGTGGCGGTGAGGTCGTCGGGCCGCAGGTCCTTGAGGGAGCCCTTGAAAGCGCGGCCGATGGGGGATCGGGCGGTCGAGACGATGACTGCTTCGGGCATCACGGCTCCATTGGCGAATGGGAAGCGGGCAGGGCTTCTTTGGAAGTTACCCGTACGTACGGTCAGGGTCACGGGTGGCGCGGTGTGACCCTGACCGCAGTTTCCAAGCGCTTGCTTTTCGGTGGGTCATCCCGGAGCCAGGATTCAGGCAGCAGCCACATGGAAGGTCACGGAGTCACCCGTGCAGAAGGAGCAGAGCTCGCCTCCGGTGCCGGTTCGTGCACCCTGCGCCTCTTGCGCCGCTTGAGCAGTGCCCACGGACCCCGCGGGCCCGTTGGCATCGCCGCCGTGACCTCCGTACCGGCCTCCGACGCGGCCTCCGCGGCTGCTCGGGCCACCGGCAGGAAGCCCTCGCGGCGGGAGACGTCCGGGCGTTCCTCCTCGGCCGGCCACAGGCCCAGGGTCGCGCAGACCGTCGGGAGGACGGCCATCGCGGCGGTGGCGTAGCCCTCGGCGGAGGGGTGGTAGTGGTCCGGGCCGAACAGCTCACGCGGGTTCGCCTCGAACTCGGGGCCCAGCAGGTCGCCCAGCGACACCGTGCGCCCGCCCTGCTCGACCGTGCCGATGGTCTGCGCCGCCGCCAGCTGACGGGAGGCGCGGCGGGCCAGCCAGCGCAGGGGCTGCTGGACCTGCTCCACCGTCCCGAGGTCGGGACAGGTGCCGACGACCACCTCGGCGCCGGCCGTGCGCAGCCGGCGGACCGCGGCCGAGAGATGGCGGACCGAGCGGGTGGCCGGCATGTGATGGGTGACGTCGTTCGCGCCGATCATGATCACGCAGACGTCCGGCACCCGGGTCGGGTCCGCCAGGACCAGCGCCACCTGGCGGTCCAGGTCGTCGGAGGTCGCGCCGGGCAGGGCCACGTTGTGCAGGGTCACCTGGCGTTCGGCGACCGCCGCGAGGCCCGAGGCCAGCAGCGCGCCCGGGGTCTGCCCGGCCCGGTGCACGCCCTGGCCCGCGGCCGTGGAGTCACCCAGCATGGTCAGGCGCAGCGGCGGTTCGTCGGGGACCGTGTACGCCGTTCCGTACCGGCCGTCCGCCACCGGGACGCGCCCGCTCGTGCCGTTGCCCACCTGTCGCTTGGCCATCTGCACCTCGGCCAGCAGCAGACCGACGGCGGCCGCGCCGGCCAGCCCGATCCCGCCACCGCCGTAGGCCGCGCCGGCCGCGATCCGCCGGGCCACCCGGGCCCTCGACATTCTCGTCATGCGTCGCCGCCACCTCCTCTTGGTCGTACACCCACTCCTTGCCCCGTACAGACGGTCCGCCAATCTCAACGGGGAGTGAACGCCCGCTCTTCGTCAGCTGCGGGCCTTAGGCTGGCGGAACCAATGACGACCAGTCCTTATGCAAGCAACCGGAGACAACGGTGCATTTCCACGACTCGATGATCAGCCTCGTCGGCAACACCCCGCTGCTGAGGCTCAACAGCGTGACCAAGGGCATCCAGGCGACCGTTCTGGCCAAGGTCGAGTACTTCAACCCGGGCGGCTCCGTGAAGGACCGCATCGCCCTGCGCATGATCGAGGCCGCGGAGAAGAGCGGGGAGCTTCAGCCCGGCGGCACGATCGTCGAGCCCACCAGCGGCAACACCGGCGTCGGGCTCGCCATCGTGGCCCAGCAGAAGGGGTACCACTGCATCTTCGTGTGCCCCGACAAGGTGAGCACCGACAAGATCAACGTCCTGCGCGCGTACGGCGCCGAGGTCGTCGTCTGCCCCACGGCCGTGGACCCCGAGCACCCCGACTCCTACTACAACGTCTCCGACCGGCTGGTCCGCGAGACGCCGGGCGCGTGGAAGCCGGACCAGTACTCCAACCCCAACAACCCGCTCTCCCACTACCACTCGACCGGCCCTGAGCTGTGGGAGCAGACGGACGGGCGGATCACCCACTTCGTCGCGGGCGTCGGCACCGGCGGCACCATCTCCGGCACCGGGCGCTATCTGAAGGACGCCAGCGAGGGCCGGGTGCAGGTCGTGGGCGCCGACCCGGAGGGCTCCGTGTACTCCGGCGGCTCCGGGCGGCCGTACCTCGTCGAGGGCGTGGGCGAGGACTTCTGGCCCACCGCCTACGACCGGACCGTCGCCGACGAGATCGTCGCCGTGTCCGACAAGGACTCCTTCCAGATGACCCGCCGCCTCGCCAAGGAGGAGGGGCTGCTGGTCGGCGGCTCCTGCGGGATGGCCGTCGTGGCGGCGCTGCGGGTCGCGGAGCGGCTGGGCCCGGACGACGTCGTCGTCGTACTGCTGCCGGACAGTGGTCGCGGGTACCTCAGCAAGATCTTCAACGACGAGTGGATGGCCGACTACGGCTTCCTTGAGGACGAGGGCCCCAGCGCGCGCGTCGCCGACGTCCTCAGCGACAAGGAGCACGGCGCGATCCCCTCCCTCGTGCACATGCACCCCGAGGAGACCGTCGGCCAGGCCATCGAGGTGCTGCGCGAGTACGGCGTCTCGCAGATGCCGGTCGTGAAGCCGGGCGCCGGTCACCCGGACGTCATGGCCGCGGAGGTCGTGGGGTCGGTGGTCGAACGGGAGCTGCTGGACGCGCTGTTCAGCAAGCGGGCCTCGCTGGAGGACCCGCTGGAGAAGCACATGTCCGCTCCGCTGCCTCAGGTCGGCTCCGGTGAGCCGGTCGGCGACCTGATGTCCGTGCTCGGCGACGCCGACGCGGCGATGGTCCTCTTCGACGGGCGGCCCACCGGAGTGATCAGCCGGCAGGACCTGCTGGCCTTCCTCGCCAAGGGCGGGAAGTAGCGGAAACGTCCGGTGAACGGGGCGTGACGGAGGCGAAGTTGCGGTGGCCGGCCCCGGGGTGGTCCTCGGGGCGGACTCCGAAGCGGACTTCGGGGCGGACTTCTCGGAAGTGGTACGAGGGCGTCACGTCCGCGCAGCACACGCTTAACACGGGTCCGGCACATTAGTGGGTGTCGGCAGGGCGGGAGCGGCTCCCCGCCTCGGCCGACACCAAAACGTCCAAGGACCTCCGGAGCGGCTCCCGGACCTCCATGGACGCTGGATGTGGCCCGGGCCTGACCCGACCACGTCCCTCGCGGGGACCGCCGTCGTCCCGCCCCCCGGCAACGGGGGTGCGGCGGTCCCCGCGACAATCTTTTCGGCGGGGTGCAGTGGCCCTCGCTTTGATGCTCACCCGGCGTTGATGCCGGGGGCTGCCGCCCCCAGACCCCCGCTTTCGGCCTGGACGGCCTCGTCCTCAAACGCCGGACGGGCTGAAAGACACAGACGCCGGCCGGGGCTCAGCAGGCCCGCCCCTCAGTCCTCCCAGTCGTTCGCGTCCTTCTTGTTGCGCCTGCGGCCGAACAGGTCCGGGTTCACTCGCAGGGCCTGGAAGGCGTTGACGCCCACGATGCCGGCCCAGGTGACGAGGAGGCCGGGGAGGTGGGCCACTCCGCCGCCGATCCCCGAGAGGGGAATCGCGAGGACCAGGGAGACGATGCCGAAGCCGAAACGCTCGCCGAAGGAGTCCGTCGACTTCGAGGCCCGGGAGCCCCGGGCGACCACCATCTGCTGCTCGGCCAGCTGCCGGCGCACCCGGCGCTCCACCGCCCCGTCGATGCGCTGGTCGACCTTCTCCAGGAAGGAGTCGACCAGCGCGGACTCGTAGTCCTCGCCCAGCTCCCGGCGGGCCTGCAGAGTGGCGTTGAGTTCCTTTTTGAGCTCGGCGTCCCGCGCGTCCATCATGGTCTCCATTCCCGTCATGGGAAACCACGTTAAGGAGCCGCGGCGCCCGCCGCACTGGGGATAGCCCCCCTGTTGGAATTCGGGTTCGCAGCGACCACCCCCAGGGACTCCAGGACCTTGCGGTGACCGTGCTCGACGCCCGTGATGCGGACCTCGATACCCCGGCCGCGCAGATCCCCCACCGCGTCCTTCAGCGACGGCGCACCCGTCGCGTCCACCGCCGTGAGCCCGGACAGCCGCAGGTCGACCGCGCTGACGCCGTCCACGTCGGCGAGCCCGCGACGATCGCGGTGATGAGGCCGGCGGTCGCGCCGAGGCCGGACGTGACTCCGAAACCGAGGGCCAGGGGGAGGGCCACGACCGCGACCGTGAGGCCGCACAGGAGGTCGCGGCGCGGGGCGCGGGTCATGGTGCGGAGGTCGGCGTGGGTGGGCAGGACGGAGAGCACGCCGTTCATGGGCATGGGCTTCTTCGTGTGGGGGGGAGGGCTATGGCAGCAGGGACACGAGGCCCGTGTCGAGGTCGAAGCGTGCCGCCGCCACCTGCGCGGAGGTGAAGGCCGGGTCGGCGCGGATCGCGTCCCGTACCCAGGCGGTGTGGGCCCGCATGGTGTGCTCGGCCCAGTCGCCGGGCAGGGCGCGGGTGCGGCGCGCGGCCGGGGCGATCTCGTCCACCAGCAGTTCCAGGTGGCCCGGGACATCGGCGCCGGAGCGCAGCTGGTCGAGGGTCGCCGCCACCGCCCCGCAGCGCTCGTGGCCGAGCACCAGCACCAGAGGGATGCCCAGTTCCTCGACGCCGTACTGGATGGACGCGAGCACCGCCTCGTCCAGCACCTGGCCGGCCGTCCTTATGCACAGCAGGTCGCCGAGGCCCTGGTCGAAGACCAGCTCCGGCGGTACCCGGGAGTCGATGCAGCCGACGATCACCGCGAACGGGTGCTGTGCGGCGGCCAGTTGGTGGCGCAGCGGACGGCTCTCGTGCGGGTGGTGGGAGTGGCCGGTGGCGTAGCGCCGGTTGCCGGCGAGCAGGTCGGCCAGGGCGGTCCGGGCGGTGGGCTGGTGGGCGGGGGTCTTCGGGGCGGGGGCCGCCGACGCGGGGGCGGCGGCCAGTGCGCCGACGGCGGTGGCCGTCAGGAAGGCCCTGCGGTTGGAGGCCATGACGCATCCTCAGGGGTTGTGCTGATAGCGCCCGTTCACTGTACGCACGCGATCAGTCACCCTGAGTGCCCGTTTAACGACGCTTGATTGATTCGTCGTCAGATCATCGCCCCCGGCATACCCCTCCTTGATCAGGCCAGGCCGTGCTGCTTCGCGTACGCGTTCGCGACGTCCTCCGGGTCCTTCTTGTCCTTGTCCACCTGGCGGTTGAGCTCGGTGAGCTGGGCCGTGGTCAGCACGTTGCCGAGGCGGGCGAGGGCCTTGCGGACGGTGGAGTCGGCCTTGCGGTCGGCGATGAGCGGGACGATGTGCTGGCCGGGGATGAGGTTCTTGGGGTCCGACAGCACCACCCAGTCGTTGGCCACGATGTCGGTGTCGGTGGTGAAGAGGTTCGCCACGTCCACGTCGCCCTTCTTCAGGGCGCCCTTGACCAGCGGCCCGGAGGAGTCGAGCGACTTGAACTCCTTGAACTCCACCCCGTAGACGTCCTTCAGGCCGACCACGCCCACCTGGCGCTTCTTCACCTCGGGCGCCGCGCCGATGACGAGCTTGCCGTTCTGCTTCTTGAGGTCGGCCAGCGAGGTCAGGCCGTATTTCCGGGCCGTCTCCCGGGTGACGACGAAGGCGTCGGAGTCCTCGGCCATGCCGTACGGCAGGACCTGGAGGCCGGCGGGCAGCGCGATGGCGAGGGCGTTCTGCATCGCGCCCTCCTCGGTCGCCGTCGCCTTGGGGTCCAGGTAGTGCAGCAGGGCGCCCTGGTACTCGGGGAGCAGGTCGATGTCGCCGCCCTTGAGGGCGGGGATGAGGATCTCCCGGGTGCCGAGGTTGGGGCGGACCTTGGTCTTCACGCCGGCCGACTCCAGGACGGCCGCGTACAGGTAGCCGAGCACCTGGTTCTCGGTGAAGTTGGCGGTCCCGATGGTGACTCCGCTCTTGCTGGAGCCGCCGCCACCGCTGGTGGAGCCCTGGCTGTCGAGGGAGGTGATGCCGCCCGCGCAGGCGGACAGGATGGGGACGGAGGCGACCGCGAAGAGGCCGCCGAGGACGGTACGACGATTCATTTCGGTGATCCCTACGCGGTGCGGTGGCGGAAGAGGAAGCGCTGGAGGCCGGACAGGCCCAGGTCGAGGACGACGGCCACGACGGCTACGAGCACCGCCCCGCCGAGCACCTGGACGAGGTCGCGCTGGGCGAGTCCGTCGAAGACGTACCGGCCCAGGCCGCCGAAGGAGACGTACGCGGCGATCGTGGCGGTGGCGACCACCTGGATGAGCGCAAGGCGCAGGCCCGTCATGATCAGGGGGAGCGCGAGCGGCAACTCGACCTGGAACAGCACCTGGTGGCCGCGCATGCCCTGGCCGCGGGCCGCGTCCTTGATCTCCGGGTCGACGGCGGTCATGCCGGCGTAGGTGTTGGTGACGATCGAGGGGACCGCGAGGGCGACCAGGGCCACGTAGACCGGCAGCATCGACAGGCCGCCGGCCAGGAAGACCAGGACGACCAGGCCGACGGTCGGCAGGGCGCGGCCGAAGGAAGCGAGGTTGATCGCGACGAAGGCGCCCTTGCCGGTGTGGCCGATCAGCAGGCCCAGCGGGAGGCCGATCGCGGCCGCGATGAGCGTGGCGAGCAGCGAGTACTGGAGATGCTCGGCGAGGCGGTGGGCGATGCCGTCGGAACCGGCCCAACTCGCCCCGCTGGTCAGCCAGTCGCCGAGGTTCTTGAAGAGTTCGTACATCTCAGGCTCGCCTCCTGCGCCACGGGGTCAGGACGTACTGGAGGGCGACCAGCAGCGCGTCCGCGACCACCGCGAGCAGGATCGTGAGGACCACGCCCACGATCACCGGGGTCGGGAAGTTGCGCTGGAAGCCGTCGGTGAAGAGCTGGCCGAGGCCGCCGTCGCCGATGTAGGTCGCGACCGAGACCAGCGAGATGGACATCACGGTCGCGATCCGGACGCCCGCCATGATCACGGGCAGGGCCAGCGGGAACTCGACCGTGAGGAGCGTGCGCAGCGGGCGTGTGCCCATCGCCTTCGCCGCCTCCTTGGTCTTCGTGGGGACCGAGTCGAGGCCCTCGACCGTGTTCCGCAGCAGCACGACCAGCGTGTAGACGGTCAGGCCGATCACCGTGGTGGTGCGGGTCAGACCGCTGATCGGCAGCAGGAGCACGAAGATCGCGATCGACGGGATCGTGAACAGCACGTTCGACAGGCCCAGCAGGAAGCCGCGCAGGGGGCGGACCCGGTGGGCGACGACCGCGAGCGGGAGCGAGATCAGCAGTCCGAAGAAGACGGCGGACAGCGCGGCCTGGAGGTGGGAGACCGTGAGGCTGGTGAGGTCGTCGGTGTGGTCGCCTATCCACGACCAGTCGATGGTCATGCGGCGACCTCCGTCCCGGGCTCGGTGCGGGTGCGGGCCGCGGTGTGTGCCCGGCCCGCGTGCTCGTGGATGTCGTCGCGGGCGGAGACGCCGGTGAGCACGCCCGCCGCGTCGACGCGGGCTATCAGGCCGGTGGGGGAGGCGATCGACTCGTCGAGCGCGGCGAGCAGCGAATCGCCGTCGCGCAGCGGTCGTACGGGAATCTCGGCGCCGTCGGTGTCCTTCGGCGCCCAGTGCAGCGGCTTGCGTGCCTCGTCGAGTACGAGGGTCCAGGCGCCGCCCTCCGGTGCCGGGCCCTGCGGGACGTCGGCGAGGGTCTGCAGCGAGAGCAGCTTCAGGCCGCGCTCGGCGCCGAGGAAGTCGGCCACGAAGTCGTCGGCCGGGCGGGCGAGGAGTTCGGCGGGTGCCGCGCACTGCACGAGGTGGCCGCCGGTGCGGAAGATCGCGATGCGGTCGCCCAGCCGGACGGCCTCGTCGACGTCGTGCGTGACGAAGACGATGGTCTTGTTCAACTCCTTCTGAAGGCGCAGGAGTTCGTCCTGGAGCTGGGTGCGGACCACCGGGTCGACGGCGCCGAAGGGCTCGTCCATCAGGAGTACCGGCGGGTCGGCGGCCAGGGCGCGGGCGACGCCGACGCGCTGCTGCTGGCCGCCGGAGAGCTGGTGCGGGTAGCGCCGGCCGGACTCGGCGGTCAGACCGACCGTCCCCAGCAGTTCGGCGGCGCGGGCCCTGGCTTTTCGGCGGCCGTGGCCGAGCAGCAGGGGCACGGTGGCGATGTTGTCCAGCACCGTGCGGTGCGGGAAGAGGCCGGCCTGCTGGATGACGTACCCGATGGAGCGGCGCAGTTCGGCCGCGTCCTGTCGGGTGACGTCCTTGCCCCCGACCCGGATCGTGCCCGACGTCGGCTCTACCATCCGGTTGACCATCCGCAGAGTGGTCGTCTTGCCGCAACCGGAGGATCCGACGAGGACGGTCACGCCGCCTTCCGGGATCTCCAGGGAGAGATCGTGGACTGCTGTCGTGCCGTTGGGGAAGCGCTTGTGGACCGCATCGAACTGGATCATGAGTTGTCCCTTGCCCGGCTGTATAACGTCATGCAGAGTTCTTGGTGTCTGAATAGGTTGTCAACGGGTTGGTGTTAATCCGAGGTAACGGATGACCGAAAGGCAAGATCAGATGTCCTGATTGAGGGGAGTTTGAGCTTTATGTCGTCTCGGATCGTGGACACGCCGACGGGCGCGTCGGTCGGCTCGGCGGTCGGCCACACCGGCCTGGTGGTCCTCGACGGCGTCGGGCTCGGGATCGAGGACGTCGTCCGCCTCGCCGACGGAGCCGCCCGGCCGGTGCCCGGCACCGACGCGATGAAGCGGGCGGGGGAGTCCTGGGACGCCGCCCGGCAGATCGCCGCCACCGGACGCGTCTACGGCCGCTCGACCGGCGTGGGCGCCAACCGGAACGAGGACGTGCCCACCGAGGCCGCCGCCGAGCACGGCCTGCGCCTGCTGCGCAGCCACGCCGGCGCCATTGGCGACGAACTGCCCGCCCGCCAGGTCCGCGCGATGCTCGCCGTCCGCGCCAACCAGATCCTCGCGGGCGGCGCCGGCCTGCGCCCCACGGTCGTCACCGCACTGTGCGAGGCCCTGGAGAACGGCGTCTACCCACTGGTCAACGAGTTCGGCTCGGTGGGCACGGGCGACATCGCGGCGCTCGCACAGATGGGGCTGGCGCTGGCGGGGGAGCACCCTTGGCGGGGTGGGTCACCAGGTGGCGCGGCGGGTGGAAACGGTGTCGGGCCCTCGGCGGGCGCCGGGGCCGGAGCGGAGACCGCCGGCGCACCGGGCGATGCTCGCGGTCGACGGGGCGCCGCCGCCGGGGCGGAGATCGCCGGCGTGCGGAGTGATGCTCGCGGGGGGTCGGGCGCGGGGGTGCGTGGCGGCTCGGCAGCCGTCGCCGGGGTGGGTGCCGTCGTCGGCGTTCCCGAGGCGCAGTCGCTCGACAACAATGACGCGCTCGCCATCATCAGCAGCAACGCCCTCACGCTCGGGCAGGCCGCGCTCGCGCTGCATGAGCTGCGTGGTCTTGTGGAGGCCACGCAGGTGGTCGGTGCGTTGTCGATGCTGGCCGTCGACGGGTCGCACGAGCCGTACGCCGCTCCCGTGCATGCCGCCCGGCCGCACCGGGGGAGCAGCGAAGTCGCGCGGCGGATGCGGGAGTTGATCGGTGCCGCCGATCGGCCCACCCCGCCGCTCGGCCGGATCCAGGACCCGTACGGCTTCCGCTGTCTGCCGCAGATCCACGGGCCGGCGCACGACGCGGCCGACGCGCTGGAGGCGGTGCTCGCCATCGAGATCAACGCGGCCGCCGAGAATCCGCTGATCTCCCCCGAGGACATGGCCGCCTACCACCACGGCGGCTTCTACCAGGCCCAACTCGTCCTCGCCCTGGACCACTTCAGGCTCGCGCTCACCCAGGTGGCCCGGCTGTCGACGTCACGGCTCTCGTCGCTCAACGAGCCCGCGTTCACCCGCCTCAAGCCCTTCCTCGCCGACCAGGAACCCGCCTCCTCCGGCGTGATGATCCTGGAGTACGCCGCCGCGGCGGCCCTCGGCGACCTGCGGGCCTTCTCCGCTCCCGCCTCGCTCGGGCACGCTGTACTCTCCCGGGGCGTCGAGGAACAGGCCAGCTTCGCCTCGCTCGCCGCACGCCAGACGCTGCGCGCCTGTCGTGCGTACCGTCTCGTCGTCGGCTGCGAGCTCGTCGCCGCGGTACGGGCGCTGCGCCAGCGCGGGCTGCGGCCCGAGCCGGACCTTCCGGTGGGCCGCGCGCTGGAGCTCGCCGAGTCGGTGCTGGCGCAGGACCAGGCCGACCGGCCGCTCACGGACGACGTGACGGCGGCGGCCGCGCTGCTGGACCGGTTCACGGACATCTGGAGGGGGAACGCGTGACGAACGCGGAGAGGGGCACGACCGTGACGGACACTCCGGCGGGGCGGCTGCAGACGCTCTTCGAGGGGCACCGGCTGACACCGACCCAGCGGCGCATCGCGCACAGCATGGTGCGGCGGGCCGCCGACGTGCCGTTCCTGTCCAGCGTCGAGCTCGCCGAACTGGCCGGCGTCAGCCAGCCCTCGGTGACCCGCTTCGCCGTCGCCCTCGGCTTCGACGGCTACCCCGCGCTGCGTAAACACCTGCGCGAGGTCGCGCCCACCGAGCAGCCCGCCGACGCGGGCTCCTACAACGAGTACCAGCAGGCCGTCGAGGCCGAGATCGAGAACCTCAAGCACCTCGCCGAACTGCTCGCCGACCCACGCCCGTTGCAGAAGGCGGGCCGTCTGCTCGCGAACTCCCGCCCGCTGCCCGTCCTCGGCCTGCGCGCCGCCGCCTCCCAGGCCTACGGCTTCGCCTACTTCGCCGCCAAGGTCCATCCGGACGTACGGCTGCTGAACGAGGGCGGCACGATGATCCACGACCGCATCGAGGCCGCCGTGCGTGCCGGGGCGACCGCCCTGCTCTGCTTCGCGCTGCCCCGGCATCCCCGCGAGGTCGTCGACACCCTCACTTTCGCCAAGGCCGCCGGCCTGACCGTGGTGACCGTCGCCGACTCCGCCTTCGCACCGGTCGCCAAGGCCTCCGACCTGCTCCTGCCCGCCGCCGTCGGCACCGGCCTCGCCTTCGACACGGCCTGCGCGCCGATGCTGCTCGGCCGGGTCCTGCTGGAGGCCATGTGCGACGACCTGCCGGACGCCCAGGCCCGCCTGGAGGAGTTCGACGCGGGGGCGGCGGCACGGGGGCTGTTCGTGGAGTGAGACGGGCGGTCCAGCTGGTGGGTTCTCAGCTTCGTCTCACGTTCGCTCACTAGTCTCCCGGCCGGACGGGACTGTGCCGTGACGATGAGGAGGCGCGACGTGGCGCGCGGAAGTGGAGATCGCAGAGCCCAGGGTCTGACCCGGGTGGCTGTAGTCGTTCGGGCCGGGGCCGGCCCACTGTGGTGGTCCGGGGTGTTCGCGGCCGGTGTCGGCGTGCTGCCGCCGGGCATCACCGGGCGCCGGATCGGGGTGATGGCAGGGGCCGCGCTGTTCATCATCGCGGCGATCGTGGCGTCGTACGGGCGTCGTAAGCGCTACCTCGCCCTCGCCCGCGGAGCGGCCCGCGCCGGCAAGCACGACGTGCTCCAGGACCGCGCGGTCGGCGTGCGCAACTGGCGCCGCGGACACCGCTGGTGGCTGCTCCTGGCGTTCCTGCTCGCGGTGGGCTCGTCCTTCGCCGTGCCCGCGGCGGGCGGCATGCTGCTGGCCGGCGCCGGTGTCGGGCTGCGCCTGAAGGCCGCCTGGCTGGGCCGGCGCGAACGGGCCGAGGACGCCCTGCTGTGGGTCCGCGTCGACTGGCTCGCCGGCAACGGCGGCCGTCCGGCCGGCAAGTCCGTCAAGGCCTACCGCAGCACGGGCATCGCGGCGGGCGACGCGGCCCCGGGCGGGACCCGCCGCCGCACCGCGGCGCTCGTCTAGCGGTCGTGGGCCGAGCCGCCGCCCGTCAGATCTCCAGGTCCTCCTCGATCTTCTTCAACTGGTGGCGGGCCATCGCCAGGTTGGACCTCTTGGCGTCCAGCACCAGGTAGAGGAAGAGACCGTTGCCGCCGCGCCCGCTCATCAGGCGCAGCAGGTGGTACTGGTCGGACAGCGTGATCAGGATGTCCTCGATCTGGCCCTTGAGCCCGAGGTGCTCCATCGTGCGCATCTTGGCGCGGACGACGTCCGTGTTGCCGGCGGCGGCCACGCCCAGGTCGAAGCTCTTGCTGCCGCCCAACGTGCCGAGCGCCATACCGCTGGTGTAGTCGACGAGCGCGACCCCGGTCGCGCCCTCGATCGAGGCCAGGCACTCTTTCAGCGAGGTTTCGGTGTTCGCCATGACTCTGCTCCTTGGGTTCCTGTCAACTTTCCGTGGTGGTGCGCGCGCTGGTGTTCGTGGTGCGTGGAGCGCGCGCCGTTCTGGTCCGTGCGGGGGTGGCCGGCTTGAGGGCCGGCTTCGTGGGCTTGGGGACCGCCTTGGCGAGCGCGGCGGCCCGGGCGTCGACGAGTTCGCCGACGCGGACCCCGGCCCGGCGTCCCTCCAGCAGCAGCCGCCCGACGTTCACCCGGTCCTGGGCGAGCAGCGTCAGCACGGCCCCGCCGCCGGCCGCGTACGTCGCCACATAGCCGTACACACCGCGTACGAGCACCTCGCGGACCTCGCCCTGGCCGGTCGCGTCCGCCAGCCTGGCGGCGGCCGTGTGCGCGGTCGCGGCGAGCGCGGCCATGCTCTCCGGGTCGACGCCCGGGGTGTCCTGGGCGAGGACCGCCCCGTCGACGCCGGTCGCGAGGGCGCCGGTGAGCTGCGGGACGCGGGCCCTCAACCGGCGCAGCTCGTCCAGGATTTCGGGCTCGGCGGCCATCCGGGTTCTCCTCTCAAAGGGCCTCCAGCGCATCCCTGAGCCTCTTCAGCAGCGTGACGTGGGGATCGAGTGGAAGCTGTCCGGCGGCTGGGTCCTCGGCGGCGGCCGGCTCGGCGGGTTCGGGGCCGCGGCCCGGCCGGCGGGTGCCGACCGCGCCGGCCGCCGTCAGCCGCCGTACGTCCACCAGGGTGTGGAAGGCCGGCCGGCCCAGCGCCCGGGCGATGTCCGTCGCCGTGCGGACCCCGTCCACCAGGGCCAGCACCGAACGCTGGCGGCGGGTGAGCGCGGGCACCTCGGGGCGCTCGGCGCGGGTCAGCGGGGCCTCGTCGGGGCCCGGGTCCGGCCAGAGCCGGTGCAGCAGATCGCGCCGGCGCAGCGTCTCGCGCTCCAGGGCGGCCACCGGCACCGGATGGACGGGGCTCAGCTCGTGCGCGGAGCCGTAGCGGAACCGGCCCGGGGCGCTGCTGGGCCCCAGCGTGAAGTACGCCGCGTCGTACACCGCCGCCAGATGGCACAACTCCAGTGCTCCGGCGGCGAGTTGTCCGCTGTCGACCAGCCGGCGGCCCACGTGGTAGCGGTCGCCCGCGTCGGTCAGCGCCTGGTGCCAGACCTCGGGGGTGAGCGTCCCGTGCGCCGTCAGCAGGACGTCCAGGCCGGGGGCGGACGCGCTCTCGGCGTGCACCACCAGGCCTTCGGCGAGGTAGAGCGAGCCGCGCTCGCGGACCAGGACGCCGGTGGCCCGCTCGGCCGCGAGCCGGGTCAGCATCGGTGAGACACCGCCCCACCCGCGGTCGCTCGCCGCCGCCTTGTCCCGCACCGGCAGGCGCGGTGGTTCGGTCGTGCTCACGGCGCTCACGCCAGCACCAGCCGTTCCGCCATCTCGGCGAGCCGGATGCGGGCCAGCGCCAGATTGCCCTCGGCGCGGGCCAGCCACAGGTGCAGGAACACGCTGCCGTCGAAGGACGCGCCCACGAACCTGAGCACGTGGTAGCTGTCCCGGTTGCTGATGATCAGGTCCTCGACCGGCGGGTCCGCGTCGGCCGCCGGACCGGCCTCGGGGTCGTCGTCGGGTGCGAAGGCGTGCTGCTCGGCTGCGAGCCGGGCGAACTCCGCGGCCTCCACGGCGGCGGCCTCGTGGTCGCCGCCGGGCGACTCGCCCACGGTGCCCAGGGCGAGCCCACTGGTCCAGTCGACCAGTGCGGCGCCCCGAGCACCGGGCAGTCGCATGGCTTCCAGCAGACACTCGTCGATTCCGGGCACCGTGGCTCCCCTCCTGCCTTGGTTTCGGCTGAGTGACGCCGAAACTACGCACCGTGTGCGTGAGGGGTGAGGGATCTGGCATTTTCCGGCGGAACATGCGGCGGGGGATTAGGGTGGGTCAACTGTGCCTGTTTTCTCCCCAGTTGAACATCATGTTCCTCGGGACACGTCAACCGCGCCCGGGTGCGCGCCGGGTGGTGAGCGCATCCGCGTGCGCCCCTCCGGATTCGGCCACGATCTCGTCGAGGCGCTGCGCCGTCCGTACCGTCGCGAAGGAGACGCTCCCGCCGGGCCCGTCCTGCGTGAAGCCGTAAATGCCGGGCCGGGCCAGGGAGTTGTAGGCGTAGTGGTGCGCGAAGTAGTACGCGCCCGTGTCGAGCGCCGCCGCGTAGTCCCCCTGCTCCAGGAGCGGCAGCGCGCGCCCCTCGGCGAGCAGGTCGCCCGCGAAACAGGCCGGCCCGGCGATGTCCTGCACCACCGGCGCCCCCGTCCTGGGCCGCCCCTTCCCGTCGTACGCGGCGATCCTGAGCGGCCACGACCCCGGTACGTACACCGTCCGCGTCGCCACCTGCACGCCCGCGTGCGTGACCGCGACCGGCCGGCCGCCCGCGCTCTTGGCGTACTCCACCCGGGCCACCACCGTCCCGTGCTTGGCCAGTAGCGACCGCCCGAACTCGGTCACCAGTCCGTACCGCCCCGAGAACAGCCCCGGCACCGCCTCGCCGAGGAGCCGCGCGTACTGCGCGTAGGTCGGTGTCTGCTCGTCCGAGCCGAAGTTCACCGGCAGCCCGCCGCCGATGTCGAGCGTGTCGATCTGCGGGCGCCCGATGCGCCGGTTGATCTCCTCGGCCAGCGCGTACGTCTGTGCCACGCCCTGCGCCAGCAGCGAGAGCGGGATGCCCTGGGAGCCGGTGTGCGCGTGCAGCCGGGTCAGCCACGGGCGCTCCGCGTACGCCCGCACCACCCACTCTCGCGCCCCCTCGTCGCGCAGCGCCACCCCGAACTTCGAGGTCGCCGTCGCGGTCGAGGTCGCCCCGATCGACCCGCCGCCGACCTGCGGATTGACCCGGATCCCGAGCGGCGAGCGGCTGGTCGCCGACCGCATCAGACCGTCGATGCGCTCCAGCTCCTGCGGGTTGTCCGCGTTGACGGCGATCCCCAGCGCCAGCGCCTCGCGCAACTCGGCCGGCGTCTTCGCGGGCGAGTCCAGGACCGTACGGCTCGGCGGCACCCCCGCCGCCCGCGCCAGCGCCAGCTCGCCCGGGCTCGCCACCTCCGCGCCGATGCCCTCCTCGAGCAGCAGCCGCAGCACCGGCACCAGTGGGGTCGCCTTCACCGCGAAGGCGTGCAGCACGGGCGTGCCGGGCGCGGTGACCGCGTCGAACGCCGCCCGCAGGGCCGCCGCCGACTCCCGGATGCCGGCGACGTCCAGCAGGCCCACGATGGGGGTGTCCGGCCCCAGCAGCCCCTGTTCCACGGCGGCCCGCACGGCCTCGTCGCGGCGCGCGGGCCGTCCCCCCTGGCCGTCGATCCGGTCCGCCGGTTCCCCGCCGGCCTCCCTGCGTGTATCCCTGTCCACAAGGTCCCCGTCCTGTCGTCGCCCGTGCCCGTGCATCCAGCCAAACATCCACAGTCCACCCGTAGTGACGCCGGGAGGTGTTGACTAGTTCTATTCAGGAAGTCAGGATGTGAATAACCGCAGTAAAGATGTGCCGTAGACATCCGCTGATCGCAGTCCGCTAGGAGGCAGACCATGTCAGGACCCCGCCCCGTACGAGCACCGCGCGGTACGGAACTGAGCGCCCTGGGATGGCAGCAGGAAGCCGCTCTGCGGATGCTGCAGAACAACCTCGACCCGGAGGTCGCCGAGCACCCCGACAAGCTCGTCGTCTACGGCGGCACCGGCAAGGCCGCCCGTGACTGGCGCTCCTTCGACGCCATGGTCCGCACGCTGCGGACCCTGAAGCAGGACGAGACGATGCTCGTCCAGTCCGGCCGCCCGGTCGGCGTGATGCAGACCCACGAGTGGGCCCCGCGCGTCCTCATCGCCAACTCCAACCTGGTCGGCGACTGGGCCAACTGGGAGGAGTTCCGGCGTCTTGAGGCGCTCGGCCTCACCATGTACGGCCAGATGACCGCCGGTTCCTGGATCTACATCGGCACCCAGGGCATCCTCCAGGGCACCTACGAGACCTTCGCCGCCGTCGCCGCGAAGAAGTTCGGCGGCACCCTCGCCGGGACGATCACCCTCACCGCGGGCCTCGGCGGCATGGGCGGCGCCCAGCCCCTCGCCGTGACGATGAACGACGGCGTCGCGATCTGTATCGACGTCGACCCGCGCGCCATCGAGCGCCGCATCGAGCACCGGTATCTGGACGTGCGCGCCGACTCGCTGGCGCACGCCCTGCAACTCGCCGTCGAGGCCCGTGACGCGCGCCGCCCGCTCTCCATCGGCCTGCTCGGCAACGCGGCGGAACTGCTGCCGCAGATGCTCGCCGAGGGCGCCCCCATCGACATCGTGACCGACCAGACCTCGGCCCACGACCCGCTCGCGTACCTGCCGGTGGGCATCGCCTTCGAGGACATGGCCGACGCCGCCGCGAAGGACCCGGCGGGGTTCACCGTCCGCGCCCGTGAGTCCATGGCCACGCACGTCGAGGCGATGGTCGGGTTCATGGACGCCGGCGCGGAGGTCTTCGACTACGGCAACTCGATCCGTGGCGAGGCCCAACTCGCCGGGTACGACCGGGCGTTCGCCTTCCCCGGCTTCGTCCCCGCCTACATCCGCCCCCTCTTCTCCGAGGGCAAGGGCCCCTTCCGCTGGGCGGCGCTGTCCGGCGAGGCGTCCGACATCCACAAGACGGACAAGGCGATCCTCGACCTCTTCCCGGAGAACGAGTCGCTCCACCGCTGGATCAAGCTGGCCGGTGAGCGCGTCCACTTCCAGGGTCTCCCGGCCCGGATCTGCTGGCTCGGGTACGGCGAGCGGGACAAGGCCGGCGAGCGCTTCAACGACATGGTGGCGAGCGGTGAGTTGGCTGCGCCGCTGGCCATCGGCCGTGACCACCTCGACTGCGGGTCCGTGGCCTCCCCGTACCGCGAGACGGAAGCCATGCTCGACGGCTCCGACGCGATCGCCGACTGGCCGCTGCTGAACGCGATGGTGAATGTGGCGTCCGGGGCGTCCTGGGTGTCCATCCACCACGGGGGTGGGGTCGGCATGGGTCGCTCCATCCACGCGGGGCAGGTCTCGGTGGCCGACGGTACGAAGCTCGCCGGCGAGAAGATCCGGCGTGTGCTGACGAACGACCCGGGCATGGGTGTCATCCGGCACGTGGATGCCGGGTACGACATCGCGGAGCGGGTTGCGGACGAGCGGGGTGTTCGGGTGCCGATGCGTGAGGGTGGGGGCGAGTGACCCGGCGTGACGTCGAGCACGGCGACGCTTCGGTGGGGGCGGACGCCTCGTCGCCGAGCGCGGGTCCGGCTGTGCCCACCCGTTCCGCCCTGCGGAACGACTGCCCACAGCCTGTAGCGGCGGAGGCTGGTACGCCCACCGACGGCCAGCAGCCTGGCGTGGGTGTGGCGGTGAGTCGTCCGGCGCCTGGGCAGTCTGAGGGGCACAGCCAGGCCGTGAGTCATAACGCGCCCTCCTTTCATGAGATGTGGCGGGAGTTGTTGCCCATTGGGCGGCATCCCGACTCCCACGGTTACCGGCGCTTCGCCTGGACCGGGGCCGATGCCGAATGTCGGGACTGGTTCAGGGCGCAGGCCGAGACGCGGGGTCTGGTCTACGAGCTCGACCGGAACGGGAATCAGTGGGCCTGGCTCGGGGATCCGGACGCCGGGGACGCCGTTGTCACCGGGTCGCATCTGGACTCCGTGCCCGATGGTGGGGCCTTTGACGGGCCCCTCGGGGTTGTCTCGTCCTTTGCCGCGCTCGACGAACTGCGCCGCAGGGGAGTGCAGTTCGGGAAGCCCCTTGCCATCGTCAACTTCGGGGACGAGGAAGGTGCCCGGTTCGGGCTCGCGTGTGTCGGGTCGCGGTTGGCCGGTGGGCAGCTCAACGTCGAGAAGGCGCGCCTGCTGACCGACATGGACGGCGTCACCCTGCCGCGGGCCATGGAAGCCGCCGGGTACGACCCCGACGGCATCGGGCCCGACCCCGAACGGCTCGCGCGGATCGGCGCCTTTGTCGAGCTGCATGTCGAACAGGGACGGGCGCTGGACCTGAGCGGCGACCGCGTCGGCATCGCCAGTGCCATCTGGCCGCACGGGCGGTGGCGGTTCGACTTCCGGGGCGAGGCCAATCACGCCGGTACGACGAGGTTGGTGGACCGGCGGGACCCGATGCTCTCGTACGCCGAGACCGTGCTGGCCGCCCGCCGCGAGGCCGAACTCGCCGGTGCCGTCGCCACCTTCGGCAAGATCGCCGTCGAACCGAACGGCGTCAACGCCATCCCCTCCCTGGTGCGCGGCTGGCTCGACTCCCGTGCCGAGGACCAGGAGAGCCTGGATCAGGTGGTGGGTGGCATCGAGAAGGCCGCCCGCGCATACGCCACCGCGCACGGCATCGACCTCGACATCGTCCGTGAGTCCTTCACACCCGTCGTCGAGTTCGACCACGCCCTGCGCGACGAACTCGCCCGCATCCTCGGCAAGGACACCGACCTCAAGGTCCCCGTCCTCGGTACCGGCGCCGGACACGACGCCGGAATCCTCTCCGGGAGCATCCCGACCGCCATGCTGTTCGTGCGCAACCCCACGGGCGTCTCGCACTCCCCGGCCGAGTTCGCCGCCGAGGACGACTGCGTGGCCGGGGTGACCGCACTCGCCGACGTACTGGAAGGACTGGCCCGCAGGTGACCGGGACCCGCACGTACTGGCTGGAGCACGCCTGGCTCGACACCTACGTCGAGCCGGGCGTCGCCGTCGAGACCGAGGGCGGCAGGATCACCGCCGTCCGCACGGACGTCGCCGCGCCACCGCCCGGCGCCGAGATCCTGCGCGGCCTCACCCTCCCCGGTCTGGCGAACGCCCACTCGCACGCCTTCCACCGCGCCCTGCGCTCCACCGTCCAGGTCGGCTCCGGCACCTTCTGGACCTGGCGCGAGGTCATGTACTCCTTCGCCGACCAGCTGACCCCGGAGACCTACCACGCCCTCGCCCGCGCGGTGTACGCCGAGATGGCGCTGGCCGGGATCACGGCGGTGGGCGAGTTCCACTACGTCCACCACCAGCGCGGCGGCACCCCCTACGCCGACCCCAACGCCATGGGCGAGGCCCTCGTCGCGGCCGCCGCCGACGCCGGCATCCGCATCACCCTCCTCGACACCGCCTACCTCGCCGCCGGCATCGTGAGCGAGCACCGCGGCGAACCGCCCAACGCCCACCAGCTGCGCTTCTCCGACGGCACCGCGGAGGCCTGGGCCGAACGCTGTTCACTTCTCAAGGAACGGGATCACGCGCGGATCGGAGCGGCCGTCCACTCGGTGCGGGCCGTGCCCGCCGGACAGCTCGCGACCGTGGCCCGGTGGGCCGAGGAGCGGCGGGCCCCGCTCCATGTGCACCTGTCCGAGCAGACCGCCGAGAACGACGCCTGCCTGGCCGCGCACGGACGCACACCGACCCGGCTCCTCGCCGACCACGGTGTCCTGGGACCGCGCACCACCGGCGTCCACAACACCCACCTCACCGACGAGGACATCGCCCTGATCGGCGACAGCGGCACCGGCACCTGCATGTGCCCGACCACCGAACGGGACCTCGCCGACGGCATCGGACCCGCCGTCGCCCTCCAGCGCGCCGGCTCCCCGCTCTCCCTCGGCTCCGACAGCCACGCCGTCATCGACCTGCTCGAAGAGGCCCGCGCGATGGAGCTGAACGAGCGCCTGCGCACCCGCACCCGGGGTCACTGGACCGCCGCCGCCCTGCTGCGTGCCGCCTCCGCCGACGGCCACGCGGCGCTCGGCTGGGACGAGGCCGGCACCATCGAGGCCGGCGCGCTCGCCGACCTCACGACGATCGCCCTCGACTCGGTCAGGACGGCCGGGCCGAGGCCCAGGCTCGGCGCGGAGACCGCCGTATTCGCCGCGACGGCAGCGGACGTACGGCACACGATCGTGGGCGGACGGCACGTCGTACGCGACGGGGCGCACACCCTCGTACCGGATGTGCCGCAGGCGCTGGCGGCCGCTGTGGAAGCCCTCCGCGCCTGACCCGACCGACCTTCACCGAAGCCCCCCTCGACGAGGACACGATGAGCAGCAGCACCGGCACCAGCACCGTCATCACCAACATCGCCACGCTGGTCACCAACGACCCCTCCCTCGGTGACGGATCCCCCCTCGGACTGATCCAGGACGCGGCGCTCGTCATCGACGGCGACCGGGTCGTGTGGACCGGTGAATCCAGCAAAGCACCCGCCACTGACAACCGGGTCGACGCCGAGGGGCGTGCGGTGCTGCCCGGGTTCGTCGACTCGCACTCGCACCTCGTCTTCGCGGGCGACCGCACGCAGGAGTTCAACGCCCGGATGTCCGGCCGCTCCTACACCGCGGGCGGCATCCGCACGACGGTCGCGGCCACCCGGGCCGCGAGCGACGAGGCGCTGGCGGCGAACCTCACCCGCTACCTCGCCGAGGCCCTGCGCCAGGGCACCACGACCTTCGAGACCAAGTCCGGCTACGGCCTGACCGTCGCCGACGAGGCCCGTGCCCTGCGCATCGCCGCCGCCCACACCGACGAGGTCACCTATCTCGGCGCGCACATCGTGTCGCCGGACTACGCCGACGACCCCGCCGGTTACGTCACCCTCGTCACCGGCGAGATGCTCGACGCCTGTGCGCCCTACGCCCGTTGGATCGACGTGTTCTGCGAGAAGGGCGCCTTCGACGGCGACCAGGCCCGCGCGATCCTCACCGCCGGCAGGGCCAGGGGCCTGCACCCGCGCATCCACGCCAACCAGCTCTCCTACGGTCCCGGCGTGCAGTTGGCGGTCGAGTTGGACGCGGCCAGTGCCGACCACTGCACCCACCTCACCGACGCGGACGTCGACGCCCTCGCGAGCGGCGACACGGTGGCCACGCTGCTGCCCGGCGCCGAGTTCTCGACGCGGGCCCAATGGCCGGACGCCCGGCGGCTGTTGGACGCGGGTGTGACCGTCGCCCTGTCCACCGACTGCAACCCGGGCTCGTCCTTCACCTCGTCCGTGCCGTTCTGCATCGCCCTCGCCGTGCGGGACATGGGCATGACCCCCGACGAGGCCGTCTGGTCCGCCACGGCCGGCGGCGCCCGCGCCCTGCGCCGCGAGGACGTCGGCCGCCTCACCGCGGGCGCCTACGCCGACCTCACCCTCCTCGACGCCCCGAGCCACGTCCACCTGGCCTACCGCCCGGGCGTCCCCCTCGTCACCGGCGTCTGGCGCCGGGGCGTCCGCCAGGTCTGAGCCCCCGTCCTGAGACCGGCCTCAGGCCGCCCCCGCCCGCCACCGCTGCTCCGCACCCCCGCTGAGCGGCTCCATTCCCACCCCTTCCCCGCCCTCCGGCGTCACGGCGGTCAGGATGGCGATCGCCGGGCGGATGACTCCGTCGGAGTCCACGGTGAAGGTCAGGTTGTCGCCGTTGTCGCCGTCCACCGAGTCGCACTCCCAGATGCCCACGCCCTTGTCCACGTCACCCCGGTTGTCGAGGCAGAAGTCCGGATCGGCGGCCGACTGCACGACCCCGCGCCCGGCGTCGACCCGCCAGCGCTGGGTGCTGGACCCGGAGCAGGGGGCCGTGATCACGTCCGTGCCCTTGGACAGGTCGCCGTCGCGGATGTCCAGGCAGCGGCCCGAGGAGACGTTCACGACCTGCGCGTAGGTGCCGTTCGGGGCGTGCGCCGCAGGGGCGGTGGGGGAGGGGCGGGTCGACTTGGAGGGGGTCGGACTCGGCTTCGGGGACGGGGAGTTCGACGGTTTGCCGGTGGTGGCGGAGGGCGACGGCGTGGCCGACACCGTCGCCGTCACCGTGACCTGCGGCGCGCTGCTCGGCGTACCGGCCGCGCCCGCCGCCTGCCCGGACGTGGGGGACGACGACGTGCCGCCCTGGGTGAGCAGCAGGACCAACAGCGGGGCCAGCGCCACCCCGAGGGCGGCCGAGGTGAGGACGATCCGCCGGGACGGTGGCCAGGAGGACGGCTTCACAAGGGTTTTGGGGCGCGGGGGCGGCTCGCTGCCGACGTACGCCGTGCCCGCCCACGGCAGCAGGCCCTCGGCGAGCGTGGTGCGCGGGGTGTCGCGCAGGGCGCACAACTCCTCGTGGGCGGCGGTGCAGTGCGGGCAGTGCGCCATGTGGGCGTGCAGGTCGGCGCTGTCGCGGGGGTGGGGCCGTACCGACTCCTCGATGAGCCGGCGGAAGTCGCCGCACCGCGGATCGTCGGAGGCGGCGAGCCGGGTGCGCAGACAGGCCTGGCCGAGGAGTTGGAGGGCCGCGTCGCTCTCGTACGCCACGTCTTCGGGGGTGATGCCGAGGAACAGGGCTGTCGTGGCGGCGGATTGGCGTTCCACCAGGCCGTACCAGACCAGGCCCTGGGCCCGGGACGGGAGCGTCTGGAAGGCGGCCGTCATCGTGGGTACGAGGCCGCCGGGGCCGGTCGTGTTGAGGACCAGGAGGAGTCCGGCGTCCAGTCCCGCGGCCCGGTCGTCCGTGGCCCAGGACGCGGCCACGCGGGCGGTGAGCAGCAGCAGGTGGTGGCGCCAGGGACCGCCGGGCTCGATGCCGCGGGCCGTCTCCCGGGCCGCCGAGGTGAAGGCCTGGGCGGCGAGTTGGCGGGCGGAGGCGTCGCCGGAGGCGCACAGGCGGGCGTAGCCGAGCACCGACTCCTGGTGGCGGGCGCGCAGTTCGTGCAGGGCCGGGTAGGCCGTGGCGGTGCTGGTGCGCAGCAGCTCGGTCAGCCGGGCGTCGGACGCGCCCGTGTGCACCCCGGTCTCCACAGAGTCCTCTTTTCCCGCCGGGCTCCTGACGTACCGGCCAGTTTGTGGGGACCATAGTGAGGCACGGGGACCGGTGGGAGAAGAGGTTTCTGTGGGTAACCCGGGAACGCTGCGGGAACGGCCCGAGGACTACCTGGGCGGCCGGGTGAACTCGTTGCGCAGGTCCGCGATCAGACCGTTCCCGTCGAGCGTCGCGTGCTCCACCCCCGCCACCGTCACGAGCCGGTCGTCGGTCGTGCGCGCCGCGCACACCCACTCGGCCCGCAGGGTGCCGTCGTCGAGCACGGTGCTGTTCCAGTAGTGCTTGGTGTCGGCGAAGGAGGCGAAGTGCGCGCGGTAGAACGCGGCGACGGCCGCATGACCGTGGACCGGCTCCGGGCCGATCCGCACCGTCGCCTCGGGGGCGAACAGCGCCAGGAGTTCGTCCAGCGCCGAGTCGTCGTGCACCGCGCGGTCGGCCAGACCGATGTAGCGGTCGATCGCGGTGCCGGTGCCGGTGGAGTCGGTGGTGGCGTCGGTGGTGCCGGTGTCCCTCACTTCGTCGAGCCCCCCTCGTTCGCCGCGACCGCCTTCGCCAGCAGGGCCGGGTCGGCCAGCGTGGCCGGGTGGCGCAGCATGTAGGAGACGTCGTGGAAGGCGCGCGTGACGTCCCCGTCGGAGAGGGTCGCGACGGTGATCTGTTCCATGGCCCAGCGCTGTCGCCGTACCTCCTCCGGCACCGCGGTGCCGTTGAGCGCGTCCAGGCGGGCCGCGTCGCCCCCCGCGGAGACCATCCAGGCGGCGTCCACGACAACCTGCTGGAGCCGGAAGAACTCCCGTGCCGCCGTGCCGAGTTCGGGGCTGCCGCCGAGGTAGGAGGCCAGGCAGGAGGCGTGCAGCGCGGCGGAGCTCATGCCCTGGCCGCGGATGGGGTTGAAGGACGCCACGGCGTCGCCCACGCTCACCAGACGGGCGGGGAAGCGGTTCACCTCGGTGAAGTGCCGCCGTCGGCTCTCGGCCTGGTGGTAGGTCACCACGTCGCCGGTGACGGCGCCGGCGGTGGCGGCGGCGAAGACCGGGGGCAGTTCGGCGCAGGCCGCGCGGAACGCGTCGAGGGTCCGGCCGGGCCGGCTGTCCCCGTACCCCATCAGCATGACGAGCCACTGCCGGTCCTCGATCGCGTTCGCCGCCGCGACGGACACCTCGCCCGAGGGGAAGTCCGGCGTGAAGATCCCCAGGGCGCACGCCGTCTCCAGGTCGGCGAACTCCGCCGGCCGCTCGAAGAGGGCCGTGGCGTAGTTGATCGGTGCTTCCAGGCGCTCCAGCCGGGGATGGTCGTAGCCGCTCTCCTTCAGCCAGGTGGACAGCCTGCTGGAGCGCCCCATGGCGTCCACGACGAAGTCCGCGTCCAGCACGTCCGGGTCCCCGCCGGCCGGGACGTGGCGCACACCGCTGACGGCGTCGTCGCGGTACCGCAGCCCGGTCGCCCGGCCGTGCAGGACGGACACGTTGGGCAGCGACGTGACCCGGTCGCGGATCAGGGACTCCAGCAGCGGGCGTCCGATCGCGAGCAGGTGGTGGTCCTCGCCGTCCCACGCCTGCGGTACGCCGTTGAGGGCGGTGACCTGCTTGTCGGGACCGGCGAAGGAGGCACCGCGTGCCTGCGCCTCCTTCGTGATCCCCGGCAGCCAGCGCTCCACCCACTGCTGACCGGCCGGCAGCAGCGTGTGCACCTGCTGGTCCTGGGGCACGCCGGTCCGTGACCCGGTCGCCGTGGAGATGTCGTCGCTCTCGAGGACCACGACCCGGCGGGCCCGGTCGGCGAGCACCCGCGCCGCCAGCAGCCCGGCGATGCTGCCGCCGAGCACACAGGCCGTGTCGAACAGCACGGGTACGTCGTCGGGCGGGTCGGCCTGGACGAGCTTCTCGAAGAGCGCGATCACGGACTCGGTCATGGAACTTGCTCCCGTGGGTGAGGGCAGGGTGTGCGGACAGGACATCAGGACTGGGCGTGCGGAGACAGGGCGCGAGCGCGGGGCGAGGTCACCTGCGCGACGCACGGCGCGAACCCCCGTGACGGCCACTCTCGCCGTCGCCGCCCGTCCGGGTCTTGTGCCGTCCGGCCACCTGTCCGGTACCTCCCTGCCAACCCCGCCGCCCCCGGGCCCCACGGGCGCGCCCCTTGGCGCCGCCCCGGCGCGCCCGCCTACCCTGGCCGCGTGGAGAGCGGCGGCATATCTGCCTGGCGGATCGGCGGTGACGGGCCGCCCCTGGTCGACGTCCGCGTGCCCTACGCCGACGAGAACCGGAACCACGTCCTGGTCAGCGAATGGCGACGCCAGTCGAGCGACATGGTGCCGCCGCCCCCGCTGCTGCTGCCCCGGCACAGCGAGGGGGCGTACCGGGTCCGCATCCGGGCCCAGCGGATGCTCGATCTCCAGGTCGAGGACCTGTCCAGCCACGCGATCTCCGGGAGCACGGGCGGTCCGGGCGGGCACCAAGGGGAGGGGATCGTCACGCACGTCACGTTCGGCGGCGAGTGGCGATTCGCCGCGCGGGGCCGACCGGGCCACGAGGTCAGGGTGGGAGCCGGGACCCTGTGCGTCCGCAAGAACGTGGAGCCGTGGGACTTCGAGGTGGACCGGGGCACCCGGGCGCTGGCGGTGACCCTGCCCGCGAGCGCGCTCCGCTTCCCGGCGAACACCCTCTCCGTCAGCGTCGAACAGACCTCGCCCGCCGCGCGGTTGCTGCTCGCCCACCTCCGGCTGTTCGCGGAGACGGCCGACCTGCTCGCACCCGCGTCCGCCGCGTCGGCGCGCGAGGCGGCGGTCGAGCTGTTCCGGGGAGTGCTGAACGAACAGGTCGTCGACGACGCGGAGTTCGCGCCGGCGCTGCTCGCGGCGGCGACGGACTACATCGAGGACCGGCTGCTCGACGGCGACGACCTGAGCCCCCGGGACATCGCGGACGCGCTCCATGTGTCGCCGCGCACGCTCTACCGGGTGTTCGCCCAGCACTCCGCCACGTCTTCGGTGATGGCCTACGTCCGTGAGCGGCGCCTCGAACGTGCCAGGGCGGAACTCGTCGCCACCCGGCTGACCGTGTCCGAACTGGCCGCCCGCTGGCGCTTCGCCGACAGCAGCCACTTCGTCAAGGCGTACCGCAAGCGCTTCGGCGAGACCCCGACCACGACCCGCCGCGGCTGACGGCCAGGGTCTGTCCGGCGGATCGGGCCGCTGCGAGGCGCGGTGCTTCTTGGCCGGGCCGGGCGGGGTCCGGTGCACGCGGTTGCAAGGCGGAGGAGACGCCGACATCAGCTCGCCGGCCAAGCCCTGAACGCACTGAGCGCGGCGCACAGGCGCCGCGCTCAGTGGAGGTAACCGAGGCCGGGAATGTCAGTCAAAGGGCTTGGCGGCGGCGGGAGTTGTCACTCCTCGACGGTCAGGCCCTTGCGCAGCCGCACCAGGGTCCGGGTCAGCAGCCGCGACACGTGCATCTGCGAGATGCCGAGCTCGTCGCCGATCTCGGACTGGGTCATGCCCGCCACGAAGCGCAGCGAGAGGATCTGCCGGTCCCGGGACGGCAGCGCGGCGATCAGCGGCTTGAGCGACTCGACGTACTCGATGCCCTCGATGCCGTGGTCCTCGTAGCCGATCCGGTCCGCGAGGGCGCCCTCGGCGTCGTCCTCCTCGGGCTGGGCGTCCAGCGAGGAGGCGGTGTACGCGTTCGACGCGGCCATGCCCTCGACGACCTCGTCGTTGGAGAGGCCGAGCCGCTCCGCGAGTTCGCCGACCGTGGGCGCCCGGTCGAGCTTCTGGGCCAGCTCGTCGCCGGCCTTGGCCAGGTCGAGCCGGAGTTCCTGCAGCCTGCGCGGTACGCGTACGGACCACGAGGTGTCACGGAAGAAACGCTTGATCTCGCCGACGATGGTCGGCATGGCGAAGGTCGGGAACTCCACGCCCCTGGAGAGCTCGAAGCGGTCGATCGCCTTGATCAGGCCGATGGTGCCGACCTGGATGATGTCCTCCATCGGCTCGCTGCGGGAGCGGAAGCGGGAGGCGGCGAACTTGACCAGCGCGAGGTTCAGCTCGACGAGGGTGTTGCGGACGTAGGAGTACGCGTGGGTGCCCTCTTCGAGGGACTCCAGGCGCGCGAAGAGCGTCTTGGACAGCGCTCGTGCGTCGACCGGCCCCACCTCGTCGAACGGGGGGATGTCCGGAAGCCCGGCGAGTACATCCGTTTCGGTGCGCTCGATGGGATCCAGATGTTCCTGTTCCGGAAGGGGTGTCGACGTCGCCTGTGGGGTGTGCGGTGCGTCGAGCCGGGGTGACATGATGTCCTCCATCGTTCTCGGCATATGGCTGCCGAAGCCAGTGCGTGCACTGCGGTGTGCGGCGCCTCCAAAGCCGGCCGTGTCGGTTACGTACCTCTAGCCCTATCCGGTTTCGCACGCCTGCCGCAAGTGCTCTCTGTGTCGATATGTCCGCTTTCAGGCGGTTGTTCGGGTGTCGGAGAGTGTGAGGAAGGCGTAGTGTTCGAGGGCACATCAGTCAGCAGCCACCACGTCGGGAGACAAGACGGCATGGACCGCGGGACGGTCGGCAGCGCACAGTCCGGTCGGCTACTGGTCGAGGTGCGGGAAGAGGGCCACAGTGCCGTCGTGACCGCTGCGGGTGAGTTGGATCACCACACCGCCGACCTGTTGCGCGAGCCGCTCGACGATTGCCTCGACAAGGGATTCAACCGGCTCGTCGTGGACTGTTCACGACTGGAGTTCTGCGACTCCACCGGTCTCAACGTACTGCTCGGCGCCCGGCTGAAGGCCGAGGCCGCCGGGGGTGGGGTGCATCTCGCCGCGATGCTGCCGGTGGTGGCGCGCGTCTTCGAGATCACCGGCGCGGACGCGGTCTTCTCCGTCCACGACACCCTCGAAGCGGCCCTGGCCGGCGAGACGGGCTGAGGCGCGTGCGGGACACCGGCTGCCCGGCACGGGCGTTCCTGTCGGCGGGGGATTTTCCGGGCGTTACGCGTTCTGCGTCACATCGGGGGGTGTTCCGCCGGTTCCGTCGGGCAGGAGACATCCTGAACATGGTCTGCGGGCACAGTGACGGATCGGCCGTCGATGTACGTACTGACTTCTGAATCGTGAACTGGTGAATCGGTGAGGTGAAGCGCTGATGAGCACCACCCGGCCTTACCCGCCGGGCGACCGCGGCCCGGAGCCCGGCGGCGCTTCCGGGGCGTCCGACGGGGGCGTGGCGGCGGCGACCGGGGGAGATGGGGATGCGGCCGTGCCGCCGGCGGCGGCTGCGGCGGCCCCGGTGGGCCGGCAGGTCCGCACGCTGAACTTCGACGGCGCGAGCGGGGTCGTACCCCTCGCCCGTGACTTCGCCCGTCAGGCGCTGTACGAGTGGGGCTGGCTGCCCGCCGCGTCGGCCGACCGGCGGGCCACCGCGGAGGACGTGCTGCTCGTGGTCTCCGAGCTGGTCACCAACGCCTGTCTGCACGCCGAGGGTCCCGACGAGCTCTGGATCAGCGGCGACAGCAAGGTCATCCGCGTGGAGGTCTCCGACCGCGGCAGCGGCGAGCCGGCCCCCCGCACCCCGCACCGCGCGGGCCGCCCCGGCGGCCACGGCATGTTCATCGTGCAAAGGCTCTGCCTGGACTGGGGGGTCATGCGGACCCCGGGTGTGCCCGGCAAGAAGGTGTGGGCGGAGCTGGGCGCCCCGGCCTGACGCTCCCGCACCCAGGAGCACCCTCTCCACTCGAATCCCCTTGCGTGCGCGCCGGATCCCCACAACTCCGGCGCGCATCGTGTCTTCCTTCCTCACGACCCCGGGCGTACCTTGACGGCCGATCTGATGTGCCGTCAGGAATGAGGGGATCGTGTCGTACCACAAACGAACCGCCGCGCTCGCGTCCGTCGCGGCCCTGGCCGGCTCGGCGGTGCTGCTGACCGCCCCCGCAGCCAACGCCGAGGTCGTGAGCGTCAACTACCAGTGCAAGACGCCGATCGGTGACAAGAGTGCCGTCTCGCCCATCGACATCAAGGGCGTCGAGAGCGGCAGCGGCTACAAGATCACCATGTCCTGGCAGAAGGGCGTCTCCTCGAGCCCGGTCGAGCTGGGCAAGGGTGCGATGAACCCGAGCGCCACCATCAAACTGGGCGGCGCCGACAGCGGGACGATGAACGTCACCGGACCCGCCAACCAGGCCGCCATCCCGGCCAACACCCCCATAAAAATCAACGACTTGACGGGTACGTACACCCCGAAGGCCACCGGGAAGGTCACCTTCGCCCCGGCGATCCTCACCATCAAGGCGCTCGGCACCACCACCACGTGCACGCCCTCCAACAGCCCGGGCGCCGCGCTGACCCTCGACGTGACCGCGGCGGGCGGCTCCTCGTCCACGGGCGGCACCTCCCAGAGCGGTACGGACTCGGGCGGCTCGTCCCTCCCGCAGACCGGCCCGGACGACTCCGCCATCGCACTCGGCACCCTCGGCGGCACGGTGCTGCTCGCGGGCGCGGCGGGCGCACTGTGGCTGACCAGGCGGGGCCAGGCGGTACGCCGCTGACGACACCTTCCGTACGACCGCTGGAGCCGCCGGATGCGTGTCCTGTTCCTGTCCGCTTTGCTGCTGCTGGCCGCCGCCCCGCAGGCGAGCGCCGCCGAGGGCTGGTCCCTCGCGCCCGCCGGCGGCTCCCGCCCCGCCTTCTACGCCGAGGGCGAGCCCGGCACGCCCCTGCGGGACACGGTGTCGGTGACCAACCGTGGTCAACGACCCGTCACCGTACGGCTGTCCGGCACGGGCTCCGGCGTCCGGATCGCCTTCGCCGAGAGCCGGGTACGGGTGCCCGCCCGCACCCGCGCCGACATCCCCTTCACGGTGACCGCCACCGGGGACCGCACCGGCGAGCTCGTCGCCCGTGACCAGGACGGCCGCCGCGCCACGGTCCCGCTCCGCCTGCGCGCGGCCGCCCCGGCCCTGTCCGCGCTGACCGTCGAACACGTCACTGTGCACGCCGACCACATCGCGTACGAGCTGGTCAACCGCGGTACGACCGTGCTGGTGCCGCGCCTGGCCGTGCACGCGGACGGCCTCCTCGGCCCGGTCCTGGACCGCGCCCCACGCACCCTGCCCGTCCACCTCCGCCCCGGCGAACGCCTCGACCTCACCGAACCCTGGCCCGACCACCCCGCCCTGGACGCGGTCGACGTCCGGCTCACGGCGACGGCGGCCGACGGAGCCCACGCGAGCGCGCACACCTCGGCCCGGTTCGTGCCCTGGGGCGCGGTGGCGGGGGTCGCGTGCGCGATGGCCGCCGGGGGCGCCCTGATGGTCGTACGACATCGGAGGCGGCGGGCGCGGGCGGCCGGCGGGGTGGCCCAACCCTCGCGTACGGAAGCCGAATTGACGGGAGCGGTGCTGTGAGCGGCAAGGTTCGGACACCTCGGCCCAAGGGTCGGATACCCGCGCTGGTCGCGGTGCTCGCGCTGCTGGTGCTGCCCTTGACGGGCACTGCCGCGGCGGCGGACGGGCCGGTCGTGAAGCTGTCCAAGTCCCAGGCGGGGACCGGTGGTTCGATCACCGTCAGCGGCAGCGGCTGGCGGGCGAACGCGCTGCTGATGGTGCTGATCTGCGGCCAGGCCACACCGGCCCGGGGTGTCGTCGGCGGCACCAACTCCTGTGCCAACAGCGACGGTCGAGCCGTCACCACCGACGCCAAGGGCGCCTTCGGCAAGAAGCTTCCGGTCGCCGAACCGCCCGTGCCGTGCCCGTGCGTGGTGCACGTGGCGACCGTGACCGGCGCGAAGGCGCAGGCCGACGCGGTCCTCCAAGTGGCGGGCCACGCGGTCGAACCGCTGCCCGCCGAGACCGCCGGCGGCCGGCTCTCGGTCCTCACCGACACCCGCCTCGACGGCTCCAGCGGGCTGCTCACCTGGTTCGGCGCCCCGCCTTCACGGACCCTCGACTTCACCGTCGGCAACGTCGGTACCGCCGCGGTGAAGAACCCCGTCTTCCAAGTCGGCACCTCCCACGGCGTGTTCGCCCCGCAGTGGGAGGAACAGGAGTGGCGCGGCACGATCGAACCGGGCGGGAAGGCGCGGATCAAGCTCCCCGTCGACCTGGCCGCGGGCGCGCACGGCGACTACACCGTCTCCCTCAAGTACAGCGGGAAGGTGCTCGCCGAACAGCCCTGGGGCGTGGGCCGGCCGTGGGGCGTGACCGTGTTCTGGATCCTGGTCTGCGTAGTCGTGCCGGCCGCGCTGTTCCGTATCGGCATGGCGGTCGTCGACCGGGTCCGCCCGCGCCGCGCGGGCGGACTGCGCCACCGAGGCCTGCACCTCCCCGAACTCTCCCTGCGCCGCCCGAAGTTCACGATCACCCGGGCGCCCGCCGAGGAGCCCCTCGTCGCTTCGACCCTGCCGTGGTTCACCCCGGACTCCGATCCGGGCACGGCCGGTCGGCTCTCCGCACCGCACGACGACAGCCAGCCGAGTCCTACGGCTCCGGCGAGTCCCACGACTCCCGCGGGTCCGACGACTCCCACCAGGAAGGGATCCACGTGAGACAGCCGAGGAGAGCCACACCGGCCCGGAGAGCGGGGGCGGCGGGCGCCGCCCTGGCCCTGTGTTCGGCCGGCGTCCTATTGGGCATGGCCGCCGCGCCCGCGCAGGCCGCCGAGGTGTCGTACGCCACCCACTGCGTACCGCCCGCCGGTATCGATCCGGTCGACGGCACCACGAAGGTCGAGATCACCGCGCCGGCCACCGCGAAGGTCGGCGACACCGTCGACATCGTCTGGAAGTTCACACAGGCCGCGTCCAAGAACCCCGACATCATCGACCTGCCCGCGAACTCGGTGCAGCCCTCGGGCACGCTCAAGGCGGCCGGCGCGCAGACCGCGTCCGTGGCGATGCAGGGGCCGCGCGAGAACCCGGCCATCCCCAAGGGCGCCACCATGGTGCTGTCCGACATGAAGGGCTCGCTGAAACTGACGACGGCCGGGTCGGTGACCCTGACCCCGGACGCCTACAAGGTCAACGCCTTCGGCACCGACACCCAGTGCGCGCCGACGGTGACGGTACAGCCGGCGGCGACGATCACGGTGACGGCGGGCGACGGCGGCGGCACGGACACGCCGACGCCGACGGACACTCCGACGGAGACGCCGACCGACACGCCGACCCCTTCGGACACGCCCACCGCCACCCCCAGCGAGAGCGACGGCACCGGCGGCCAGACCGACTTCACCGGCAAGGAGGTCGACATCCCGTACACCTGCCAGTCGCCCCTGGGTGAGAAGAAGGCGACCTCGCCGATCCAGATCAACGCCAAGAAGGACGGCGGCGACTTCGACCTCACGGTGCAGTTCAAGAAGTCGGTGATGGACAGCCCGGCCGACATCCCGGCGGGCTCGGTCAAGCCGTCGATGGACGTGATCGTGGCCGGCGCCGACTCGGGCTTGGTGCACGTGGAGGGCCCGCTGAACGCGGACGCCATCAAGACCGGCGACCCCATCGCCATCCCCGACCTCACCGGCACCTACAAGCCGGGCGCGAGCGGCTCCTCCACCCTCTCCCCGGGCATCCTCACGATCGAGGCCCTCGGCACCACCACGACCTGCACACCGGACAGGACCGAGGTCTCCCTGACCCTGGACACGACGGAACAGGCGAGCGGAGTGGCGGGCGGTTCGTCGACCTCGGGCGGCAGCACGACGTCCGGCACGTCGTCGACGGACGGGGGCCTGGCGGCGACGGGTGCGGACGACCACGGGGCGCTGAAGGCGCTGGGACTGGTGTCCGGCACGGCGATCCTGCTGGGCGGGGCCGTCTTCACGTTCATGCCGGGCCGGAGAAGGACCAGGTAGGAGCGAAGGGTCACCGCGTCCGGCGAGGGAGGCGGTGACCCTTCGTGGATCTCTGGACCGGGCTTACGTCAGTGCACGTCGCCCATCAGCTCGCGGACCTTCCTGCGGTACATCCACACCGCCGTGCCCGCGATCACCGCGAGCACCGCTTCCAGGGCGACGATGCCCGTCTTGTTGAGGTCGACGCCGGCGATGGAGAGCAGGCCCGTGGTCGCGTCGCCGGCGGTGACCGCCAGGAACCAGACGCCCATCATCTGCGAGGCGTACTTCGCCGGGGCCATCTTCGTGGTGACCGAGAGGCCGACCGGGGAGAGGGTCAGCTCGCCGACGGTCTGGACGAAGTAGATGCCGACCAGCCACAGCGCCGCCGCCTTGTGGCCGCCGTCCGCGATCGCCAGCGGGGCCAGGAAGAGGAAGAAGGACGCGCCGATCAGGACCAGGCCCATCGCGAACTTCGTCGCCGTGCTCGGCTCCTTGCCGCGCCGGGCCAGCGCCAGCCACGCCCAGGCGAAGACCGGCGCGAGCGCCATGATCATGACCGGGTTGACCGACTGGTACCAGGAGACCGGGAACTCCCAGCCGAAGACCGTGTTGTCGGCGGAGGAGTCCGCGAACAGGGACACGGTCGAGCCGCCCTGGTCGTAGATCATCCAGAACACGGCCGCCGCCACGAAGAACCAGATGTACGCGGACATCTTCGACTGCTCGGCCCGGTCGAGGTCCTTGTCCCGCTTGATCCGGGCGATGACCAGTACCGGGATGACCAGTCCTGCCACGGTGATCGGGACCAGCAGCCAGTTCAGGGTGTAGTGGCCGGAGAAGCCGACGACCGCGTAGAAGACGATCGCGACGGCCGCCCAGAAGCCCGCCTTGCGCAGCGTGGCCGCCTTCTCCTCGGCGGACATCGGCGTGGGGACGATGTCGGAGCGCGAGCTGAGGTGACGGGTGCCGAGCAGGAACTGGGCCAGCCCCAGTGCCATGCCGAGCGCGGCGAGCGCGAAGCCCAGGTGCCAGTTGACGTTCTCGCCGACGGTGCCGATCACCAGCGGCGCGGCGAACGCGCCCACGTTGATGCCGATGTAGAAGACCGTGAAGCCACCGTCGCGGCGCGGGTCGTCCGGGCCGTCGTAGAGGTGGCCGACCATCGTGGAGATGTTGGCCTTCAGCAGGCCCGAGCCGATCGCGACCAGACCGAGACCGCCGTAGAAGGTGCCCGCGCTCGGCAGCGCCAGGGTGAGGTGGCCGAGCATGATGATCACGCCGGCGACGGCGACGGTCCTGCGGGGGCCCAGGACCCGGTCCGCGAACCAGCCGCCGGGCAGGGCGAGCAGGTACACGAGCGACAGGTACACCGAGTAGATCGCGGTAGCGGTGGCCGCGCTCAGGTGCAGGCCGCCCGGGGCGACCAGGTACAGCGGGAGCAGGGCTTTCATGCCGTAGTAGGAGAAGCGCTCCCACATCTCGGTCATGAAGAGAGTGGCCAGTCCGCGGGGGTGGCCGAAGAAGGTCTGCTCGGAACCGGGGGTGCCCGGAGTCACCGAGTCCTTCGTCAGGCTGGACGCCATGGGTCGATCCTTGCTGCTGGGGTCACGCGCGCGTTTCTTTCAAGGCCGGTGAGAGCCGGCCCGCACACAAAAGAGACCTTCAGCGTCATTTCCTCGCCAAAGGTCCCCACGGTGCCGCACGCGCCCGATCACCATACGGCAGGACACTGCCGGATATGGAAGGACTTGAGACACGGATCACAGGTGGCGGCGGAACCGCAAGCCTGTTTCCAAGGTCCCTCCCACGATCGCATCCCACAGACAGAGGTTCGCACCAGAACGCCCAAAGGTAAGAATCATGGGGGCCGATCACACCCCAGCTCAGGTAAAGAGCGGTCTACCATCACCTCATGACCCGTGTACTGCTCGCCGAGGACGACGCGTCCATCTCGGAGCCGCTGGCCCGCGCCCTGCGCCGGGAAGGCTATGAGGTCGAGGTGCGTGAGGACGGCCCCACCGCGCTCGACGCCGGGATCCAGGGCGGCATCGACCTGGTCGTGCTCGACCTCGGTCTGCCCGGCATGGACGGCCTGGAGGTCGCCCGCCGCCTGCGCGCCGAGGGGCACGCCGTGCCCATCCTCATCCTGACCGCGCGCGCCGACGAGGTGGACACCGTCGTCGGCCTCGACGCGGGCGCGGACGACTACGTCACCAAGCCCTTCCGGCTGGCCGAACTGCTGGCCCGGGTGCGGGCGCTGTTGCGGCGCGGTGCGGCGGAGCCGGCGCAGCCACCTGCCACGCACGGCGTGCGCATCGACGTGGAGTCGCACCGGGCGTGGATGGGGGACGAGGAGCTTCAGCTCACCGCCAAGGAGTTCGACCTGCTTCGGGTGCTTGTGCGGGACGCCGGGCGGGTGGTGACCCGGGACCAGTTGATGCGGGAGGTCTGGGACACGACGTGGTGGTCGTCGACCAAGACGCTCGACATGCACATCTCCTGGCTGCGCAAGAAGCTCGGGGATGATGCGGCGAACCCTCGGTACATCGCCACGGTGCGTGGTGTGGGGTTCCGGTTCGAGAAGAGCTGACGCCTGCTCGCCGTAGGACCGATGCGACGATGGCGAGTGCGGGTTGTTTGTGGCTGGTCGCGCAGTTCCCCGCGCCCCTGAAAGACAAAGACAAAGACAGGGGCGTCTGCGTCCTCGCCCCCTGTTGAGTCACCGCCCGGAGGAAGTTCGTGCGCCGTCGTCTTATTCAGTCCACCCTGGCCGTCGTGCTCGTCGTGATCGCCGTCTTCGGGGTGTCTCTCGTCATCGTCGAGACGCGGACCATCAGCAACAGCGCGCAGGAACGGGTGAGTTCCGAGGCGCAGCGGCTGGCGAGCATCGTGGACAGCCGGCTCATCGGGGCCGGGACCGTGAACGCCGAGGTGCTGCGGAGCCAGGTGACGCAGGATCGGTTCGCCGTGATCCGGATCCCCGGTGAGCCCGTCATCGAGGTCGGCACCCGGCCCGAGGGCGAGGTCATCCGCGGGCACGCCAAGGGGGAAGAGGGCGAGACCGTCGTCGTCGAGGAGCCCCGGTCGACCGTCACGCGCGAGGTCGGCCGAACGCTGCTGATCATCGGCCTGGTCGCGCTGCTCGCGGTGATCGCCGCCGTACTGCTGGCGATCCGCCAGGCCAACCGGCTCGCCTCCCCGCTCACCGACCTCGCCGAGACCGCCGAACGCCTCGGCTCCGGCGACCCGCGCCCCCGCCACAAGCGCTACAGCGTCCCCGAGCTGGACCGGGTCGCCGACGTCCTGGACGCCTCCGCCGAGCGCATCGCCCGCATGCTCACCGCCGAGCGCAGGCTGGCCGCCGACGCCTCGCACCAGTTGCGTACGCCGCTGACGGCGCTGTCGATGCGGCTGGAGGAGATCACCCTCACCGACGACCCGGACACGGTGAAGGAGGAGGCCAACGTCGCCCTCACCCAGGTCGAGCGGCTCACGGACGTGGTGGAGCGGCTGCTGACGAACTCCCGCGACCCGCGCACCGGCAACGCCGTCTCCTTCGACCTCGACGAGGTCATCCAGCAGCAACTCGCCGAGTGGCGCCCCGCCTACCGCAGCTCGGGCCGCGCGATCGTCAGCTCCGGCAAGCGGCACCTACAGGCCGTGGGCACGCCGGGCGCGGTGGCGCAGGTGCTGGCGGCGCTGATCGAGAACTCGCTCATGCACGGCGGCGGCACGGTCGCGCTGCGCACCCGTGTGGTCGGCAACCAGGCCGTCGTCGAGGTGACGGACGAGGGACCGGGGGTGCCCGCCGATCTGGGGGCGCGGATCTTCGAGCGGACCATCAGCGGCCGCAACTCCACGGGCATCGGCCTCGCGGTCGCCCGCGACCTCGCGGAGGCCGACGGAGGCCGCCTGGAGATGCTTCAGACCAAGCCCCCGGTATTCGGGCTCTTCCTCTCCCGCAATCCTCTGAAGCGCCCCCTGGACCCGGACGACGACGAACCCACGACGGTCCGCTAGGGGTCTAGGACGTGCCTCAGACGGCGCGCTGCTCCACAGTGGGCCGTACCGCGGTCTCCGCCTCCTCCAGGAACGACTCCGCGCTGGCGACGGCCTCGCGGGCCGGCAGGGCGCGGAAGACCCAGGAGCGGTAGGACCAGAAGCGGAAGAGGGTGGCGATGCCGATGCCGAGGAACTTGAAGATGTTGCTCTGCAGCGGGCTGTCCCAGCCGAAGCCGTAGGTCGCCGCGTACAGCACGCCGTTCTCGATCACCAGGCCGACCGCGCTGAACAGCAGGAACAGGGTCAGTTCCTTCGTCCGCCCGCCCTTGTCGCGGTCTCGGTAGGTGAAGTAGCGGAAGCCGACGTAGTTGAAGACGATCGCCACGACCGTGGCTATGACGCTCGCGCGGACCACCTGGAGGTCGGTGGAGTGCCGCATGAGGTTGAACACGCCGAGGTTGACGAGAAGCCCCGCGCCGCCCACCGCGCCGAATTTGGCGGCCTCGTGTACGAGCCTTCGCAGCCCGGAGGAACCACGTCCCATGGTCGTGCAGGCCCCCGTCCGGTCGGTTTCGTCAACCCAGCCATGCTAACCACCCCCTCTTCGTAATCTCCTGTGTACGAGCTCACAGCTGGGGAACAGCTTGGGAAGAGCTGCGGAAATGCCAGGGAAAAGCCGGGTAAGAGCCGATGGAGAACCGCTGGAGACCGGGAAGAACGGCCGGAAATCGGCGGCCCCGGTCCGGCCGATACCCTAGGAGCGTGACGTTCCCGGTAGTCGGCATGGTCGGCGGGGGCCAGCTCGCTCGTATGACACACGAGGCAGGCATCCCGCTCGGCATCAGGTTCAAGCTCCTCAGTGACACCCCTCAGGATTCCGCGGCGCAGGTCGTCAGCGATGTCGTCATCGGCGACTACCGCGACCTCGACACGCTGCGTGACTTCGCGCGGGGCTGCGATGTGATCACCTTCGATCACGAACACGTACCCGTCGAGCATCTACGGGCCCTGGAGGCGGACGGCATCCCCGTGCGCCCCGGCCCCGACGCGCTCGTGCACGCCCAGGACAAGGGCGTGATGCGGGCGCGGCTCGACGCGCTCGGGGTGCCGTGCCCACGGCACCGGATCGTGGCCGACCCGGCCGACGTGGCCGCGTTCGCGGCCGAGGGCGACGGGTTCCCGGTCGTCCTCAAGACCGTCCGCGGCGGCTACGACGGCAAGGGCGTGTGGGTCGTCGACTCGGTCGCCGAGGCCGAGGCCCCCTTCCGCGCCGGCGTCCCCGTCCTCGCCGAGGAGAAGGTCGACTACGTCCGCGAGCTCGCCGCCAACGTCGTCCGCTCCCCGCACGGCCAGGCCGTCGCCTACCCGGTCGTCGAGTCCCAGCAGGTGAACGGCGTCTGCGACACGGTCGTCGCGCCCGCCCCCGACCTCGACGAGTCCCTCGCCCTCGCGGCCGAGGAACTGGCCCTGCGCATCGCCAAGGAACTGGACGTCGTCGGCCACCTCGCCGTCGAGCTGTTCCAGACCCGCGACGGCCGCATCCTCGTCAACGAACTGGCCATGCGCCCGCACAACTCGGGCCACTGGACCCAGGACGGCGCGATCACCAGCCAGTTCGCCAACCACGTCCGCGCGGTCCTCGACCTCCCGCTCGGCGACCCGCGCCCCCGCGCGAAGTGGACCGTCATGGTCAACGTCCTGGGCGGCGACTACCCGGACATGTACTCCGCGTACCTGCACTGCATGGCCCGCGACCCCAAGCTCAAGATCCACATGTACGGCAAGGACGTGAAGCCCGGCCGCAAGGTCGGCCACGTCAACACCTTCGGCGACGACCTGGACGAGGTGCTGGAGCGCGCCCGTCACGCCGCCGGCTATCTGAGAGGCACGATCACCGAATGAGCCCCGTTGCAGGACCCGTCGTAGGCATCGTCATGGGGTCGGACTCCGACTGGCCGGTCATGGAGGCCGCCGCCAAGGCCCTCGACGAGTTCGAGATCGGGTACGAGGTCGACGTCCTCTCCGCCCACCGCATGCCGCGCGAGATGATCACGTACGGCGAGCGGGCCGACGGCCGCGGCCTCAAGGTGCTCATCGCGGGCGCGGGCGGCGCGGCCCACCTCCCGGGCATGCTCGCCTCGGTGACCCCGCTGCCGGTGATCGGCGTCCCCGTGCCCCTGAAGTACCTCGACGGCATGGACTCGTTGCTCTCCATCGTGCAGATGCCGGCCGGCGTCCCCGTCGCGACCGTCTCGGTCGCCGGCGCGCGCAACGCCGGTCTCCTCGCCGCCCGCATCCTCGCCACCCACGACGAGGAACTCCTCGGCCGCATGCGGGACTTCCAGCAGGAGCTGAACGACCAGGCCACCGAGAAGGGCAAACGCCTGCGCGCCAAGGTCGAGGGCGGCGGCACCGGCGGCTTCGGATTCGGCAAGTGACGGCGATGACGTCCCTCGAAGAGGCCCGCGCGCTGCTCGCCGAGTTCCCCGTCGTCGACGGCCACAACGACCTGCCCTGGGCGCTGCGCAAGCAGGTCGGCTACGACCTGGACTCGCGTGACATCGCCGCGCACCAGAACGCCCACCTGCACACCGACATCCCGCGGCTGCGCGAGGGCGGGGTCGGGGCGCAGTACTGGTCGGTGTACGTCCCCTCCGACCAGCCCGAGCCGGTCGCCGCGACGCTGGAACAGATCGACTGCGTACGGCAGTTGCTGGCCCGCTATCCGGCGGACCTGGCGCCCGCGCTGACCGCGGCGGACCTGGAGGCGGCGCGTCGGGAGGGTCGTATCGCCTCGCTCATGGGTGCAGAGGGCGGGCATTCCATCGCCAGCTCCCTCGGCACACTGCGGGGGCTGTACGCCCTCGGTGTGCGCTACATGACGCTCACCCACAACGACAACGTGCCGTGGGCGGACTCGGCGACGGACGAACCCGGCGTGGGCGGGCTCTCGGAGTTCGGCCGCGCGGTCGTGCGGGAGATGAACCGCGAGGGCATGCTCGTCGACCTCTCGCACGTGGCGGCGACGACGATGCGGGACGCGCTGGACGCGACCTCGGCGCCGGTGATCTTCTCCCACTCCTCCTCGCGGGCCGTCTGCGACCACCCCCGCAACATCCCGGACGACGTCCTGGAGCGGCTGCCCGCGAACGGGGGCGTGGCGATGGTGACGTTCGTGCCGAAGTTCGTGCTCCAGGCGGCCGTGGACTGGACGGCCGCCGCCGACGAGAACCTGCGCGCCCACGGACTGCACCACCTCGACACCAGCCCCGAGGCGATGAAGCTGCACCGCGCCTTCGAGGAGCGCAACCCCCGTCCGGTCGCCACGGTCCCGACGGTCGCCGACCACCTCGACCACATGCGCGAGGTCGCGGGCGTCGACCACCTCGGCATCGGCGGCGACTACGACGGCACGGCCTTCACACCCGACGGTCTGAACGACGTCTCCGGCTACCCCAACCTCATCGCGGAACTGCTGGACCGCGGCTGGTCGAAGTCCGACCTGGCCAAGGTGACCTGGCAGAACTCGGTACGGGTGCTGGGCGCGGCGGAGGACGTGGCGCGCGAGCTCCAGGCGACGCGGGGCCCGTCCAACGCCACGATCGAGTCCCTCGACGGCTGAGACGGCCGAGGGGGCGAAGAGGGCGAGGGGGCGGCGGGTCGCTGAACCGGCCGACCCCCGAACGCCCCACCCACCAGGAAGGCCTCCGGCCCTCGTGCGACGGTGACGGTACCCCCACCGGGACTTTCACGACGTACGGAGCCCGCCATGGCAGACCTCCAGGACGAACTGCACCCCACGACCGAGGTGGGCGCGCTCGACGACCTCCCGGACCCCTTCGAGCCCGGCGAGCCGTACGCCCCCGTCTCCGATCCGGACACCGCGCCCCTGGAGCGCGCCCACGCCATCCTCGCCGCGCATCCCGTCGCCGACGGCTACAGCGGCCTGCCGTGGGCCCTTCGCCACATGCCGTGGTTCGACCTGGAGCTCGGCGAGAGCGCGGTCGACACGGACGTGCCGCGGCTGCGCGAGGGGCACGTCGGCGCGCTGTTCTGGTCCCTGCACCTGCCCGAGGGGCTGGCCGGGGACCGGGCGGTCGGCGCCACCCTGGAGCAGCTGGACCTGGTGAAGACCGTCGTGCACGGCCACCCCGAGGGTCTGCGCCTGGCCCGCACCGCCGGGGAGACCACCGACGCCCGGCACTGCGGCCGGGTCGCCGTGCTGCTGGGGCCGGCCGGCGCCTCGGCCCTCGGCGACTCCCTCGGCATCCTGCGCGCCCTGCACGCCCTGGGCCTGCGCGTCCTCACCCTGTCCGGCGCGTCCTGGGCGAGCGAGGCGGGGCTGACCCGGTTCGGCGAGGAGGTGGTACGGGAGATGAACCGGCTCGGCGTGCTCGCCGACGTCTCCGGCGCCTCCGAGGAGACCGCCCGCCGCGCGTTCGCCGTCTCCAAGGCGCCGGTGGTGTGCACCCGCTCCGCCGCCCGCGCCCTGCGCCCGCACCCGTCCAACCTGCCCGACGGCCTGCTCGCCGCGCTGGGCGCCGCCAAGGGCCTGTGCATGGTGCCGCTCACCGCCGAGCAGACCGGGCCGTCCGTCCGCGACGTGGCCGACCATCTCGACCACGTGCGCGAGGTCGCGGGGCCGGAGTGCGTGGCCCTGTCCGGGACCTACGACGCCGGCACCGCGCACCCGCAGGACCTCGGCGACGCCTCCTGCTACCCGTACCTCATCGCCGAGCTCCTGCACCGCGGCTGGACCGAGTCCGACATCGCCCTGCTCACCTGGGGCAACGTCCAACGCGTCCTGCGCGGCGCCGACTTCACCGCCCGCGCGGCCCAGCAGCGCCGGGATCCTTCGACGGCGAAGATCGCCGAGCTGGACGGTTAGTCAGGGGTTGTCGGCCGGTCGCGGGTTCTCGATCCGGCAGAGGCAGAACGGATGCCCGGCCGGATCGGCGTACACCTGGAAGTCCTTCTCCTCGCGGTCCTCCAGGTCCAGCGGCCGGGCACCCAGCGCCATCACCCGCTCGTGCGCCGCGTCGAACTCCGCCCAGGTCGGGCCGGCGTCGAGGTCGAGGTGGAACTGCTGGCCGTTGTCGCCCTCGCGCGGCCAGGTCGGCGGCCGGTGGCCGAGGTCCTGGCTGAAGGCGAGGCGCGGTACACCGGGTGCCTCCAGGACGACCCAGTCCTCGTCCTCCACGCGGGGTGTGCCGCCCAGGATCGCCGCGTAGAACTCGGCGAGTGCGCGCGGGTCGGGGCAGTCGAGCACGACGGAACGGAAACGGGCCACGGGCATGACGGGTGCCTCCTGGTCGACGGTCGGTTCGGCGGGCCTTGGAGCCTCTTCTCAGCAGGCGCACAGGCAGAACGGGTGCCCCGCCGGGTCGGCGTACACACGGAACGTCCGCGAGCGGTCGTCCGCGTCCAGGGTCTTCGCGCCGAGCGCCAGTACGTCCGCCTCGGCCGCGTCCAGGTCCTCGACGGTGAGGTCGATGTGGAACTGCTGGGACCGGTCCGGCGCGGGCCACTTCGGCGGGACGAACCCCGGTGCTTCCTGGAACGCCAGCGACTGCCCGTCGGGCACCTTCAGGTCCACCCAGTCTCCCTCGCCCTCGACGGTGCCGCCCAGGATCTCGGCGTAGAAGCCGGCGAGCGCGCGGGGGTCGGGACAGTCCAGGACGACGGCGCCCAGCTTGGCGATGGCCATGACTACTCCTCACTAGTTGCGTGCAGCCAGTTACCTTTAGAGCGGTGCAAGAGGTAACGGTTACTGCATGCTCCCGTATTGGAGGTAACGTCGCAAGCATGAGTGAGAGAGTTCCGGCGCCCGGCGGCCTGGTCCTGGTCCAGGGCCTGGTGAACACGCTGGACCTCGAGGGGGGCGTCGACGGACTCGACACGGCGGACGGCCGGGCCCGCTTCGGGCTCACGGCGGCCGAGGTGCCCGGGGCCCGTGACCTGCGCGAGTCGCTCCGCGTCACGCTGCTCGCCCACGCGGGACACCCGCCGCACCGCGAGGTCACCCCGCTCGGCGTCCTGCTGGCCGGGGCCCCGCTGCTCGTCACGATCGACACCGACGACGGCTCCGCGCGCCTCGCTCCCGCCGACGGGGACCCCCTGCTCTCCCGCGTCGCGGCGGCGATCGCCGACTCCCTCACCGACGGCACCTGGACCCGCCTCAAGGCCTGCGAGGCCCCGACCTGCCACTGGGCCTACTACGACCGCAGCCCGGCAGGCCGCGGCCGCTGGTGCTCGATGCAGGTGTGCGGGGCGCGGGCGAAGATGCGGCGGTACCGAGCCAAGTAGCTCCCAAGGCCGAGTGGTTCCCCGCCTGCGGGTGGGTCCGGTGGTGCAGAATGCAGCCAGACGCCGGTTCGGCCGACTGAGCCTCGGCCGAACCGGCGTCGCCTGTGTCCGGCCGTGGGGCGGGGCGCTGCGATACGCCGTCGGGCGGGACCCGTGCCGGCTCCGCCGCGTCCGTGCCCTGGGGCGCCTGCGAGGCGGGTGTCTCGCGGCGCCGGTCGTTCCCGTCGGCCCGTTGTGCCGTCGGGCGTGCTTCGCGCCGTCCGCCGTCACGCCACGGGCGGCCCGGGACCGACGTGGCGCCGCACTCGCCGGCTCACCGCACAGGCCTTCCCGCTAAGCCGTCGGACGGCCCATCGCCCGGTACGTCCAGCCCGCCTTGCGCCACAGTTCCGCGTCGAGGGCGTTGCGGCCGTCGAGGACGAGGCGGTGGGAGGCGACCGTGCCGAGGGCCGCCGGGTCGAGGTCGCGGAACTCCTGCCACTCGGTCAGGTGCAGGACCACGTCGGCGCCGCGGACCGCGTCCAGGGCCGTGTCGGCGTAGCCGAGGGTCGGGAAGAGGCGGCGGGCGTTGGCCATGCCCTTGGGGTCGTACACCGTGACCTGGCCGCCCTGGAGATGGATCTGGCCCGCGACGTTGAGCGCGGGGGAGTCCCGGACGTCGTCCGAGTCGGGCTTGAAGGCGGCGCCGAGGACGCCGACCCGCTTGCCGAGGAAGGAACCGCCCCCGAGCGCCTCCCGGGTCAGCTCGACCATCCGCCCGCGCTGGCGCATGTTGATCGAGTCGATCTCGCGCAGGAAGGTCAGCGCCTGGTCCGCGCCCAGCTCACCGGCGCGCGCCATGAACGCCCGGATGTCCTTGGGCAGACAGCCGCCGCCGAAGCCGATGCCGGCCCGCAGGAACTTCTTCCCGATCCGGTCGTCGTAGCCGATCGCCTCGGCGAGCTTGGCGACGTCGCCGTCGGCGGCCTCGCACACCTCCGCCATCGCGTTGATGAAGGAGATCTTGGTGGCGAGGAAGGAGTTCGCCGAGGTCTTCACCAGCTCGGCGGTGGGGAAGTCGGTGACCACGAACGGTGTCGCGTCGGACAGGGGCGTCGCGTACACCTCGCGCAGCAGCTTCTCCGCCCGCTCGCTGCGCACGCCGACCACGATCCGGTCGGGGTGCAGCGTGTCCTGGACGGCGAATCCCTCGCGCAGGAACTCGGGGTTCCAGGCCAGCTCGGCGTCCGCGCCCGCCGGCGCGTTCGCGGCGAGGTAGGCGGCGAGCCGGTCGGCCGAGCCGACGGGCACGGTCGACTTGCCGACGACCAGGGCGGGGCCGGTCAGGTGCGGCGCGAGAGAGGCGATCGCGGAGTCGACGTACGACATGTCGGCCGCGTACTCACCGTGCCGCTGCGGGGTGTTCACGCAGACGAAGTGCACGTCACCGAAGGCCGCGACCTCCGCGAAGTCCATGGTGAAGCGGAGCCGCCCGCTCGATCCCTCGATGCCGGCGACGTGCTTGCGCAGCAGTTCCTCGAGACCGGGCTCGTACATCGGGACCTCGCCCCGCTTGAGCATCTCGATCTTCTCGGGCACGACGTCGAGCCCGAGCACTTCGAACCCGAGCTCGGCCATGGCCGCGGCGTGGGTGGCGCCGAGATAGCCGGTGCCGATCACGGTGATCTTGAGGCTCATGGGGGCTCCCGAGAGGTACGGCTGCTGCTGCGGTGCCCGAGCATAACCGGGGCGTGGAAAGGGCCTTCGACGGGCACCTTTCCCTCTGTCGCCAAGCTCACGTATGCGTCCCGTGGGCGGGCCCCTAAAATTTGAGTTACTTAACGGTAATTAGCACCGTCACCACAGTGCGTCAGAAGCGTCCTTGGAGCGTGAGAGACCTTGGCCGGATCGGCTGACTTCGACCTGTACCGCCCGTCCGAGGAGCACGACATGCTCCGTGACGCGATCCGCTCACTGGCCGAGGCGAAGATCGCGCCGTACGCCGCCGCGGTGGACGAGGAGGCCCGCTTCCCGCAGGAGGCCCACGACGCCCTCGTGGCCAACGACCTGCACGCCGTGCACGTCCCCGAGGAGTACGGCGGCGGGGGCGCCGACGCGCTCGCCACGGTCATCGTGATCGAGGAGGTGGCCCGCGTCTGCGCGAGTTCCTCCCTCATCCCCGCGGTGAACAAGCTGGGCTCGCTCCCGGTGATCCTCTCCGGCTCCGAGGACCTGAAGAAGAAGTACATGACCCCGCTCGCCAAGGGCGACGGCATGTTCTCCTACGCCCTGTCCGAGCCGGACGCCGGTTCCGACGCGGCCGGCATGAAGACGAAGGCGGTCCGCGACGGCGACCACTACGTCCTCGACGGCGTCAAGCGCTGGATCACCAACGCGGGCGTCAGCGAGTACTACACGGTGATGGCGGTGACCGACCCCACCAAGCGCTCCAAGGGCATCAGCGCGTTCGTGGTCGAGAAGTCCGACCCGGGCGTCTCCTTCGGCGCCCCCGAGAAGAAGCTCGGCATCAAGGGCTCCCCGACCCGCGAGGTCTACCTCGACAACGTCCGCATCCCCGCCGAGCGCATGATCGGCGAGGAGGGCACGGGCTTCGCCACCGCGATGAAGACCCTGGACCACACCCGCATCACCATCGCCGCCCAGGCCCTCGGCATCGCCCAGGGCGCCCTCGACTACGCCAAGGGCTATGTCCAGGAGCGCAAGCAGTTCGGCAAGCCGATCGCCGACTTCCAGGGCATCCAGTTCATGCTCGCCGACATGGCCATGAAGATCTCGGCCGCCCGCGCCCTGACCTACCAGGCCGCCGCCGCCTCACAGCGCGGCGACGCCGACCTCACCTACCTCGGTGCCGCCGCGAAGTGCTTCGCGTCGGACGCGGCGATGGAGGTCACCACGGACGCGGTCCAGCTGCTCGGCGGGTACGGGTACACGCGGGACTACCCGGTGGAGCGCATGATGCGCGACGCGAAGATCACGCAGATCTACGAGGGCACCAACCAGGTCCAGCGCATCGTCATGGCGCGGAACCTTCCGTAACAGTCGCGGAGGGGGCCGGCGAGAGCCGGCCCCCCCGTCAGTCGTCCAGGCCCTCCGCCGCCCGCTTCTCGCGCAGCTCCATGATCGCCCGCCGCCGCGCCAGCCGGTGCGTGCGGCGGATCTGGGCCTCCTGGTTGCGGCGCTCGTCGCGCTCGGTCTCCGGGATCACCTGCGGCACCCGCCGCGGCCTGCCCTCCGCGTCCACGGCCGCGAACACCAGGTAGGCCGAGCCGACCTGGGTGGCCGGGGTCGACTCGTTCCAGCGCTCGGCCAGGACCCGTACGCCGACCTCCATCGAGGTCCGTCCGGTCCAGTTGACCTGCGCCTTCACATGGACCAGGTCGCCGACGCGGACCGGCTCCAGGAACGCCATCTCGTCCATGGACGCGGTGACGGCGGGACCGCCGCTGTGCCGGCCGGCCACCGCGCCCGCCGCGTCGTCGACCAGCTTCATGATCACGCCGCCGTGCACGGTGCCCAACAGGTTGGTGTCGGCGTTGGTCATGATGTGGCTCAGCGTGGTCCGGGACGCCGAGGTGGGCTTGCCGGGGATGTCCGAGGTGTCCGGGGTCTCCGGGCTGTTCGACTCCGCGGTGGAGGCCAGATCTGTCATGACCGCCACCCTATGCCGAGGTGACTTCCGGGGACTTTGTGTCGGGTTGGCAACAGCAGTGCCCTGATTTTCCGACGACCCTTGTAAAGGACATGGCCGCGGACGGCACACTGGGCCCCATGAACGATTGGCCCGAGGAATGGTCCGACAACAACCGCGGCGGCGGGTACGGACGAGGCAGCGCCAGCGCACAGCCCGACCCTGCACGCGTCATGCGGCAGGTTCGTCGGCCCGCCTCGGGCGCCTATGGCGCCTCCGGCCCGTCCGCACCGCCCTACGGCGGCTCCGTGCCGCAGCAGCCGGGATACGGCGATCAGGGGTACGGCGACGGCCAGGGGTACGGCGACCAGGGCTACGGCCAGGGTTCCGCCAACGACGGCTACAACACCGGCCAGGTCTACGGCTCGCCCGGCGGCGGAGGCCAGGGCGGCGGTGGCTACCAGGGCGAGCGGCCCCGGCCGAACTGGCGCCGCCGCATCAAGTGGACGGCGATCACGCTGGTCACGGTGCTGGTGGTGACGTCCGTCGCGACCTACTTCTGGGCCGACTCCAAGCTCAACCGTGACGTCGACCTGTCCAAGGTCATCGACCGCCCCTCGGGCGGCGACGGCACGAACTACCTGATCGTCGGCTCCGACAGCCGCGCGGGCCTGTCCGACGAGCAGAAGAAGGACCTGCACACCGGCTCCGCCGAGGGCAAGCGCACCGACTCGATGATGATCCTGCACGTCGGCGACAGCGGCGACACCTTGATCTCGCTGCCCCGCGACTCGGACGTCGAGATCCCGTCGTACAAGGGCTCGACCTCCGGCAAGACCTACCCGAGCACCGGCCGGCACACCAAGCTGAACGCGGCCTACGCCGAGGACGGCCCGACCCTGCTGGTGCGCGCCGTCGAGTTCAACACGGGGCTGCGCATCGACCACTACGTCGAGATCGGCTTCGCCGGCTTCGCGAACATCGTGGACTCGGTCGGCGGTGTCACCATCGACATCGACAAGGCCTTCAAGGACAAGTACTCGGGCGCCGACTTCAAGGCCGGCAAGCAGAAGCTGAACGGCGAGCAGGCCCTGGCCTTCGTCCGCACCCGGCACGCCTTCGCCGCCTCGGACCTCCAGCGCACCAAGAACCAGCAGAAGTTCCTGTCCGCGCTGGCCCACCAGGTGGCGACCCCGGCGACCATCCTCAACCCCTTCAAGCTCTACCCGACCCTCGGTTCGGGCCTCGACTCGCTGAGCGTCGACAAGGACATGAGCCTGTGGGACCTGGCGTCGATGTTCTTCGCGATGAAGGGCGTCAGCGGCGGCGACGGCACCTCCATGAACATGCCGATCTCCGGCTCCAGCGGCGGCAACCTCCTCTGGGACAAGGCGAAGGTCAAGACGCTGGTGAACGAGTTGAACAACGACCAGAAGGTCACGGTGTCGAGTGACTGACACCGTGACCGGCAGACCGCCCTTCGGGGCGGTTCTGTGCGATGTGGACAATGTGATCCGGTCCTTCGACTCCGGGCGCCTGGAGGCGCTGGAGCGGGTGGCCGGGATAGCCGAGGGCACCACCAAGAAGCTGGCGTTCGCGCCGGACGCGGATCTGCCGCTGCTGCTGGGCGAGATCACCTCGCAGGAGTGGGCGGAGGCGATCGCGGCGGACCTCGCCGACCTGGTGCCCGAGCCGCAGACGGCGTTCGACCTGGCCCGCGCCCTGCTCGAGTCGCCCTTCCACGCGGACGACGAGGTGGTGGGCCTGCTGCGCCGGGCCCGCGTCCGGGTGCCGCTGGTGCTGGTCTCCAACGCGGCCCTGGAGCTGGAGTCCGACCTGGACTCGATGGGCCTGAGCGACCTCGCCGACCACGTCGTCAACAGTGCGCGGGTGGGCCTGGCCAAGCCCGACCCGCGCATCTACCGGCTCGCCGCCGACCTGGCCGGCGTCAGCCCCGACCGCTGCCTCTTCGTCGACGACAGCGAGGAGAACGTGACCGCGGCCGCCGCCCTCGGCATGCACACCGTCCATTTCCGCGAACCGGCGGACCTGGAGCGGGCGTTGGAGCCCCTGTTCCGCTGACGGACTACGGGCACACCACCTGGTCGCCCGTCACCACCCCGAACTCGCCCTGGTACGGGTCGTCCGCGCGGACCTTGCGCACCTCACGGAAGTCCGCGCCCGCGATCACCTTCAGGGTCGGTCCCAGGCCCTTGACCGCCCGTAGCTCGCTGCCGGGCAGCGCGGCGGCCAGGGACTTGGCGGAACGGTCCCAGCGGGGGTCGTAGGCCACGACCGTGCGCCGCACGGTCCGGTCGGCCGCGTTCGACGGCGCCCGGGTGGTACGGAAGCCGGTGGCGGCCAGTTGTGAGTCCACGCGCTTGCCGAGGCCCGCCGTCGGCGTCCCGTTCTCGACCTGGACCCGGATCTGCTGCGGGGCCACGTCCACCCGTACCGCCTTGCTGACCGGCCGGTGCGCGGTGAGCGGCTTGTCGTCGTTCAGGGCGCGGAAGAGGCGGTCCGCCTTGGCGGTGTCCCACTTGAGGGTCGAGCCGACGCCCTTGACGGCGTATCCCATCCGGCCGATGGGGACCGTCGTGAACTCCGAGGAGGAGGGGGAGAAGTCGCGCATCGCCCGGCCGAGGTCGAGCAGTTCGTCGGTGCCGAAGCCCTTGTCGGCGCGGACCGAGCCGAGCACGGCCCGGGTCACGTCACGGAACTTCATCGGGTTCAGCAGGATCCCCGAGGACGTGGCGCGGTCGATGAGGGCCGCCAGGAAGCGCTGCTGACGCTTCATCCGGCTGAGGTCGGAGGCGCCGTCGACGTGCCGGGCCCGGACGTACTGGAGGGCCTGGCCGCCCATCAGGGTGTGGGAGCCGGCCGGGAGGTTCAGGCCGGTGTAGGTGTCCTTGAGGGGGGCGGCCGTGCAGACCTTCACCCCGCCGAGCACGTCCACCGTCTTCATGAAGCTGGTGAAGTCGACCTCCAGATAGTGGTCGACCTTCACATGGGTCATGTCCTCGACGGTGCGCACGGTGAGGTTCGGACCGCCCTCCGCGTAGGCCGCGTTGAGCTTGATGGGGTGGCCCTTGTGGTGGTGCCCGGTGGTTTCGTCGACGTGCGGGGGCGTCATGGCGTACGAGTCGCGCGGCAGGCTGACCACGCTGGCCCGCTCCCGGTCCTCCGAGATGTGCACGATCATGATCGTGTCGGTGCAGTGGCAGGGCGCGCCGCCCAGACGGTAGCGGCGCCGCTCCTGCTCGCTGATCTTGTCGCGGCCGTCCGTGCCGACCAGCAGGACGTTCATGCCGTGGCCCGCGCGCGGGCGGTTCTTCATGTCCTTGAAGGGGTCGACGCGGGCGATGTCCGCGTCCAGGCTGGTGACCACCGCGTGCCCGATCCCGGCCGAGGCGAGGACGACGACGGACAGCGTCGTCACCGCCCGCATGGCCCAGCGCGGCTTCTTGCGCCGGACGGGTGGCCGCGGCGAGCGCCCCTGTGGCGCGCGGGGCGGCTGGGGGCGGCGCTCGGGGCGGGCGGTGGCGGCGGACCGTGGCGGCGTGGGCAAGGGGGACACCTCCGGGCGACGGCCGTACGTGGGATCCGTGAGCACCGTAGGTCCATACGATCTGTGGCCCGGTCCGCCGCCCCGGCGGGGCGCGAACGTGTCCCCCGTTCGCGGTAACGTGAGCACCGATGAACGCCAATTCCGACGTGCGCCTCCCCGCCGTATCTGTGATCATGCCCGTCCTCGACGAGGAGCGGCATCTGCGCGGAGCCGTCCAAGCGATCCTCGCGCAGGAGTACGACGGCGAGATGGAGGTCGTGCTCGCCCTCGGTCCCTCGAAGGACCGCACGGACGAGATCGCGGCCGAGCTCGTAGCCGAAACCGCATCCTTCGAGAACAAGCGCGTGCACACCGTGCCGAACCCGGCCGGCCGCACGCCCGCCGCCCTGAACGCCGCGATCAAGGCCTCCCGCCATCCGATCGTCGTCCGCGTCGACGGCCACGGCATGCTCTCGCCGAACTACATCGCCACCGCCGTACGGCTCCTGGAGGAGACCGGCGCGCAGAACGTCGGCGGCATCATGCACGCCGAGGGCGAGAACGACTGGGAGCACGCCGTCGCCGCCGCGATGACGTCGAAGATCGGCGTGGGCAACGCCGTCTTCCACACGGGCGGCGCCGCGGGGGAGGCCGAGACGGTCTACCTCGGGGTGTTCCGGCGCGAGGCGCTGGAGCAACAGGGCGGCTACAACGAGGAGTTCATCCGCGCCCAGGACTGGGAGCTGAACTTCCGCATCCGTGAGGCGGGCGGCCTGATCTGGTTCTCGCCGGAGCTGCGGGTGTCGTACCGCCCCCGTCCGTCGGTGAAGGCCCTCGCCAAGCAGTACAAGGACTACGGCCGCTGGCGGCACGTCGTCGCCCGCTACCACGAGGGCTCCATCAACCTGCGCTACCTCGCCCCGCCGACGGCGCTGCTCGCCATCGTGGCCGGCATCGTGGTCGGCGCGGCCCTGACGCCCTGGGGTTTCGTGATCCCCGGCGGCTATCTCGCGGCGATCGTGCTGGGTTCCGTCCCGGCGGGCAAGGGCCTTCCCCTGAAGGCACGCCTCCAGATCCCGGTGGCCCTCGCCACCATGCACCTGTGCTGGGGCTGGGGCTTCCTGACCAGTCCCAAATCCCTGGCCAAGAAGGTCATCGCGTCCCGCCGCCCGGCGGTGGTGACCGCGAGCTGAGCGGTGCCGGGCGACGGCCGGCGGTGGGCTACCGTCGGACGCGTCGCTCGGCGCGGGCGCGGCGGTACTGGTGGGCCAGGACCCTCAGGGAGGCCGTCGCCGACGGGTTCGCCGCGCGGTGCAGCAGCTCTCCTCCCGTGCGCCGTACCGCGGCGAGACGGAGGTCCTGGACGGCGATCAGGGCGTCCAGGAACGGGCGGTACTCGGGTGCGACGAGGTCGGGCAGGGACCGGCCCTCGGTGAGCGCGGCCTCGGCGCGGTCGGCCTGTGCCTGGACCAGCGTCTCCAACGCGGGTACGCACTCCTCCGACTTGCTCAGCAGATCCCCGAACTTCAGCCCGTGCAGGGCCAGTTCGTCCTTCGGAATGCCGATCCGGCCCCAGCCGGCGTCCTCGGAGAGGTCGGCCAGGAAATCGGTGCGCTGCATTCCCTCGATCAGGGCCCGGCAGCCGGCGACGAACGGTTCGTCGTCCCCTGCGCCGGGATCGGGCGCGATCAGCGACGCCGTGAGCATCAGCGCGGGCAGCGCGTAACCGTCCACGTAGGCCTGGAAGTCGGCCTCCGTCTCGAAGCCCGTCCAACTGGCCTCCACGGGCGCGCCGTCGAGGAAGGCCCGCACCCGCGCGGCCAGGTGCGGATGACGGTCCACGGCGTCCCGGAGCGCCGACAGGGTGCCGTTCGCGGGTGGTTCGTCGCCGTCGAGGGCCGCCACGGTGTCGGCCTCCCAGACGCGCAGGGCCGCGTGGCGGTCGCGCACGGCGCCGGTGTCGATCAGCTCGTCGGTCGCGTGCATGTAGGACACCGCGGCCACCACGGGCGGATGCAGGCGGGCCGGCAGCAGGAGCCGGGTCGCGACGTACTCGTGCAGCGCGAATCTTCGGACCAGCGTGCGCTGGGCGTCGTAGGTTCTGCGCAGACGCGGGTCAGTGATTCCCGCCTGAGTCAGGGCGGTGGACCAACGGATCACGGCTCTCCCGTCGAGCTGCGTTCGATTGTCAGGACCAGGTGTAGTCCGGGTCTACGTGCATACAGGCCTTGCTGTCCGCCCCGTTGAGCGCGCTCGCCGAGGCCGGCGTGGTGTCGTCCTCGGCGGTGTACTTCGCCCCCGAACGCCAGTCCGCGCCGACCACCAGTGTGACACCGGAAACGGCCGTCGACTTCTTCACCGAACTCACCGGAATCCCCAGCGACTTGGCGACCCGCTGGGCGTCGGCCTGGAGGTCGGCCGACGGATAGCGGACGACCGTCCCGTCCTGGCTGAGCAGCGCCGAGGAGTCCGCCTCCGCCTTGTCGAAGCCCTTGGAGACGAGCAGGTCGGCGACCGTGCCGGCCCGGCCCGTCACCGCCGGCTCCGCGTCGGACTTCGTACCGTTCTGCACCCGCACGGCGATCTCGTCGTCCGCCGCCGCCTTGTCCGTCGTCGCGGTCGACGTGCCGGTCTTCTTCTTGTCCTTGCCGTCCAGCGCGATGTCCTCGCGCACCAGCCGCCACAGCTTCTCCGCGTCGCCGGCCTTGGGCAGCACCCGGTTGCCGTCGGCCGAGTACACCCACGGCATCGTCGTCATCGTGATGCGCGCGGTGGGCACCTTCTTCAGTTGCGTCGACACGTCGTAGAGCTTGGCCACGGTGCCGAGCCCGTCGTCCACCGTCAGCGCCTTCGTGGCCGTCTCCGCCAGGTCGCGCAGCTTGCCCGGGTTGCTCAGGGTGGCGTTGGCACGCAGTTGGCGGACCATCGAGTTCATGTACATGTGCTGGGCCTCGGTGCGCGCGATGTCGCTGCCGTCCTCGAACCCGTAGCGCGTCCGCAGCCACTGGAGCGCCTGCTCGCCCTTGATGGACGTGGTGCCCTTCTCCAGCTTCAGGCCGCTGCCGTGGCCCGAGGAGGTGTGCGAGTAGATGTTGGCGTCGACGCAGACCGGGACGCCGCCTATCGCGTCGGCCATGGAGACCACGCCGGCGAAGTCGACCATCATGAAGTGGTCGATGTGGATGTCGGTCAGCTTCTCCCAGGTGGCCACCGAGCAGCCCGGTCCGCCGCGTTCCAGGGTGGTGTTCGTCATCGCCGAGGTGCTCGCCGCGTAGACCTTGCCGGTGTCGGGGTCGGTGCACTCGGGGATGTCGACCAGGGTGTCGCGGGGCATGCTGACGACCGACATGTCGGTGCGGTCGGCGGAGACGTGCAGCAGCATCTGGACGTCGGCACGCGGGGCGGTGTTGTACGTGTCCTTGGCGCCGCCCAGCTTCTGGTTCTCCGCGGAGTCCCGCGCGTCCGAGCCGATCAGCAGGATGTTCAGCGGCTTCTGCCCGGCCGCGTTCGCCTCCGACTCGGCCGCCCGGTCCTTGGCGTCGCCGATGTTGAGGGCGTCCTTCTGGATGTTGGCGTTGAGGTGCCGGTAGTAGAGGTAGCCGGCGCCTGCCGCCCCCACGGTCACCAGCGCGGTGACGATCGCCGTCCAGCGCAGGATCCGCCGTCCCCGGCGTCTGGTCTGCGTCAACTCAGTGCCCTCCCACCCTTGCGCCTGACGGCGACCGACCGAGCCGGGCTCATCATTCGGGAGAGAGTTAGGAGTTGCCTGTGGGTCCTGAGGGGGAGGAGTGGCGTACGGGGCTCAGGACCAGGTGAATCCGGGACTGACGTGCATGCACGCCTTCTCGTCCGCCCCGTTGAGCGCCTCGGCCGTCTTCGGTGTCTTGTCGTTCTTCTTGGGCGCCTTGTACACGCTGCCCTCGCGCCAGTCCGCTCCCACGACGAGCGTGACCTCGGAGACGTCCGCCGACTTCTTCACCGAACTCAGCGGAATCCCGAGGGACTTGGCCACCGCCTGGGCGTCGCCCTCCAGATCGGCGCTCGGGTAGCGGACCACCGTCCGGGCCTCGCTGAGGATCGTGCCCCGGTCGACGGCGGCCTTGGTGTAGCCCTTCTCCGCCAGCAGGCCGACGACCGTCCCCGCCCGCCCGGAGGCCGCGCCGAGGGTGTCGGTGCGGGTGCCGTTCTGCACCTGGACACCGATCGCGCCGGGAGCGGCCGCGGGGTCGTCCGAGGTCTCCTCCGCCGCGGTCTTCTTCTTGTCCTTACCGTCGAGCGCGATGTCCTCGCGCACCAGGCGGAACAGCTGGTCGGCGTCCTCGGTGGGCTCGACGCGCGCGCCGACGTATCGATTCGGCATGGTCGTCATCGTGATCCGCTTCGGCGCGGGCTTGCGCAGCTCGTTGCTGAGGTCGTAGAGCTTCTTCACGGTGTCCAGGCCCGGGTCGACCGTGAGGGCCGCGGTGGCCTTCTCGGCGAGGGTGCGCAGCTTGCCCGGGTTGCTGAGCGTGGCGTTCTCGCGCAGCTCGCGGACCATCGAGTTCATGTACATGTGCTGGGCCTTGGCGCGGGCGAGGTCGCTGCCGTCCTCGAACCCGTACCGCGTGCGCAGCCACTGCAGCGCCTGCTCGCCCTTGATGGACGTGGTGCCCTTCTCCAGCTTCAGCCCGGAGCCGTGGCCCGCGCTGTCGCGGGAGTGGATGTTGGCGTCGACGCAGACCGGGACGCCGCCTATCGCGTCGGCCATGGACACCACGCCCGAGAAGTCGACCATCATGAAGTGGTCGATGTGCACGCCGGTCAGCTTCTCCCAGGTGGCCACCGTGCAGCCCGGGCCACCGCGCCCGAGGCTCTGGTTGGTCATCACCCGTCCGTCGCTCGCCGGGTAGACCTTGCCGTCGTCGGGGTCGGTGCACTTCGGGATCTTCAGGAGAGTGTCGCGGGGCATGCTGACGACCGACATGTTGGACCGGTCGGCGGACAGGTGGACCAGCATCTGGACGTCGGCGAGCGGGGTGGAGCCGAAGGTCTCCCGGGCGCCGCCGAGTTCCTGGTTCTCCTTGGTGTCCCGCGCGTCGGAGCCGATGATCAGGATGTTCAGCGGGGTCTGCCCGGCCGCGTTCGGCGTGGGCGCGGCGACCTTGTTGTCGCCGAGGTTGAGGTCGTCCTTCTTGAGGTTGCCGTTCAGGTGCTCGTAGTAGAGGTAACCGGCCCCGGCCGTGCCGACTATGAGCACCGCGAGCGTGAGCGCGAACCACCTCAACAGCCGGAATCTCCGCGCCGACCGGCCGCTCCCGCCGTGCCGCCCGTCGCCCTCGGCCGCGCCGGTGTCGTCACCGGCGCCGTCCCCCGCGGCGGCAGACTCGGCCTCCCGCACAGTCCCCTGCGTCACTTACCCGTCCTCCCAGCGGTCCCCCGTACGTTCTGGAGACATGCGACGGGCCCGTGAGGTTGCCCTGATCCGCGTTACCGCCCGGTTAACCGGTGCACGGACCCGTTAACCGGCGCACTGGACCTTGTCGGCCGTGGACTTGTCGACGTCGACGTTCGCCGCGGCGGAGGAGTTGAGCTTGATGCCGGCGCCCTTGAAGTCCTTGCCGAGGGTGAGCGTCATGGCGGGCAGGCCCTGGGAGTTGGTGACGCTCTCGCCGGGCTTCAGGGCCGAGCCGGACAGGCCCATGATCGCGGCCAGGCGGCGGGCCTGGTCGGCCTGGTCGGGGTCGTACTCGAGGGTGGTCTTCGCCAGCGCCGCGTCCGCGTTGCCGGCGTTCTCGGACTTCTCGACGCCCTCGTCGTTCTGGAGGTAGTTCAGCTCCGCCTGCGCACTGCCACCGGCCGCGCCGCCGTTGAGGATCCGGACCCGCACGTCCGCGGCGGCGGACTTGGTGCCCTTCAACCGGGCGGCCACGGCGGCGGCTTCCTTCTTCTTCTCCTGCTTGACCGCGGTGAGCGAGACGTCGTTCTTGATCAGGTCGAAGAGCTGGGGGCCCTTCGACTCGTTGACCACGACCGTGGCCTTGATCGTCTCGGCCGGGTTGTCCAGCACCGGCACCGTGGTGAAGGAGATGTTCTTCGGCGGCACCTTCTTCAGCTCCAGGGCGATGTCCTTGAGCGTGCCGACCTTGCCGATGGCGCTGTCCACGGTGAGCGCCTTGGTGGCGGCCTCGGCCAGCTTCAGCAGCTTGGTGGGGCTGGTGAGGGTGTCGCCGGAGGACATCTTGCGCATCAGCGAACCCAGGAACTGCTGCTGCACCTTGATCCGGTCGAGGTCGCCCTCGTTGCCGAAGCTGTGCCGGGTGCGCACGAAGGCGAGGGCCTGCTCGCCCTCCACCTTGGACTCGCCCGCGGGCAGGTCGAGCTTGGACTGCTTGTCCTTGACGGCGTGTTCGAGGCAGACCGTGACGCCGTCCACCGCCGTCGTCAGCGTCTTGACCGCGTTGAAGTCGGCCATCATGAAGTGGTCGACCGAGATGCCGGTGTTCTCCTTCACCGTGCGCATGGTGCAGCCGGGGTCCCGGCCGCTCTCGCCCAGGCTCCGGTTGAAGCGCACGCCCTGCTGCCCCGGGACGACGGTCTCGGTGCCGTCGGTCTGCTTGGTCGGGCAGTCGGGGATGTCGACGATGAGGTCGCGCGGGATGCTCAACGCGGTCGCGTTCGTACGGTCCTTGGAGACGTGCAGCAGGATGTTGGTGTCGGCGTGACCGACGCTGCCCTTGTCGCCGTATCCCTCGTTGCCGTCGCCGGTGCGCTTGTCGGTACCGATGATCAGGATGTTGAAGGCCTCGTCCTTGCTGAAGCCGCTCTTGCCCGCGTCGCCGATGTCGGTCGTCGCCACGTTGCCTTCGAGGTGCTTCAGATAGAAGTAGGCGCCGCCGACGGTGGCGACCAGGACGAACGCCATGGTGCCGCCGGTCCACAGCAGGACCTTCTTGGCCCGCGACGCCTTCGCCTTCTGCGGCACCGGGCGACGGCCGCGCCGCCCCGCACCCGCCCCGGGGGACGGCGTACGGGTGTCGCGCGGGGCGGGGTCACGGGGTGCGGGGTCCCGGGGGGCCGGTCTGCGCGGGCCCGGGACCGCCGACGGAGGCGTGGACGGCGTCAGACGCAGTTCGTAGTCGCCCGTGTCCGGGTTGAGGACCCACTGGTCTGCGGGGTCGATGCCGTCCGCACGGCCACGGCCTTGCACGTCCACGGTGTATGAGTCCTCCGTCAGGCGCGGCGCTGGGTCGCCCACACTAACCGCACAGCTCCGCCTCAGGTGTCGCCACCGGGGAAACGCGACCCCCTACAAGTGGTCATTCCCTCTCAATCCCGAACACGGATCCGCTACCAGCGATAGGGCGCGTACACGTCCATGCACTGGCCCTTGTCCGAGCCGTTGATGGCGTCGGCGTTGTCCGGCAGGTCACCGGCCTGCGGCGCGGACTGCTTCGGATACGCCGTGCCCTCCCGCCAGTCGGCGCCCACCACGACCGTGACTCCCGACACATCGGTCGACTTCTTCACCGAACTCAGCGGAATCCCGAGGGACTTGGCGACCGCCTGGGCGTCACCCTCCAGATCGGCGCTCGGGTAGCGCACCACCGTCTTCTCCTCGGCGAGCGTCGCCGTGGTGTCCGCCGCGGCCCGGGTGAAGCCCTTGCCCGTGAGCGTCTGGGCGATGGTGCGTGCCCGGCCGGAGACCGGCGCCCGGTCCGAGCTGCGGGTGGCGTTCTGCACGAGCACGCCGAGCGCGCCCGCGTCGACCGAGGGCGCCTCGGTGGCCGTACTCGTGCCCTTGCTCTTCTTCTTGGCGTCCGACGCCTTGCCGTTCTTGTCGAGCGGCACGTCGTCGCGGAGCATCTGCCACAGCTTGTCGGCGTTGGTGGCGTCCGGCACCACGTGGTCGCTGTTCTGGGCGTCCGCGACGTTCGGCATCGTCAGCGACGTGATCCGGTCGGACGGCACCGACTTGAGCTGCATGCCCAGGTCGTAGAGCTTCTTGACGGTGCCGATCTCCTCGGAGACCGTCAGCGACTTGGTGGCCGCCTCGGCCAGGCCGGTCAGCCGCCCGGTGTCGGTGAAGACGTTCTGCTTCGTCAGCGTGCGCATCATCGAGTTGAGGTACATGTGCTGGGCCCTGGCCCGCATCAGGTCGCTGCCCCAGGCGTGCCGGGTGCGCAGCCACTGCAGCGCCTTCTCGCCCTCGACCTTGTGCGTGCCGGCCGTCAGCTTCAGCCCCGAACCGCCGGGCACGGCGGCCGTCGGGTGGTCCCACACGTTCTGCCGCACACAGACGTCGACGCCGCCGATGGCGTCCGCCATCCGCACCACGCCGGCGAAGTCGATCGTCATCCAGTGGTCGATGTAGACCCCGGTGAGGTTCTCCCAGGTGGCCAGCGTGCAGCCGGCGCCGCCGCGGGCCAGCGACTCGTTGATGATGGTGTTGGTCGCCGGGTACACCTTGCCGGTGTCCGGGTCCTTGCACTTGGGGATGTCGACCCGGGTGTCCCGCGGGATGCTGACCATCGCGGCGCTCTTGCGGTCCGCGGAGAGGTGGATGAGCATCTGCACGTCGCCGCGCGGCGGGCTGCCCACGTCGTTCTTCGAGCCGCCCAGCTTGAGGTTCGCGGCGGAGTTACGGCTGTCGGAGCCGATCAGCAGGATGTTCATCGGCGTCTGCCCGTCCGCGTTCGGACCGGTCTTCCGCGCCTTCGAGTCGCCGCTGCTGCGCTGGCCCTTCTCGATGTTGCCGTTCAGGTGCTCGTAGTAGAGGTATCCGGCGCCGGCCGTCCCGAGTATCAGGACCGACAGGGTCAGCGCCGACCAACGCAGCACCCGGTGCCCGCGTTTGGGCGGTTGTCTGCGCCGGCCGGACCCCTCCGGTTCGGCGGGGCCACCGGTGCCGCCGTCCTCCGGATCACGAGCGTGCCGGACGTCGTCGAACGTCCCTTCCCCGCGCACACTGCTCTGCGTCATTCCTCTGTCTCCCCACCCCTGCGCCTGAAAGAAGCCGAAAAATCCGAAATGGAAGCGAACAGGCCTGCCGTGCATCTAGTGAGATGCACGGCAGGCCCTTCAGGATCGCTTCGAGCCCTTGCGGATTACTTGGCGCACTCGACCTTGTCCGCGGTGGACTTCTGGACCCCCGCCGGGGTGGACCCGGAGGCGGCGTTGATCTTGACTCCGGCGCCCTTGAAGTCCTTGCCGAGGGTGAGCGTCATCGTCGGCAGGCCCTGGGAGTTGGTCACGCTCTTGCCCGGCTTCAGCGCCGAGCCGGACAGGCCCATGATGGCGGCGAGGCGGCGGGCCTGGGAGGCCTGGTCGGGGGCGTACTCGAGAGTGGTCTTCGCCAGCGCCGCGTCCGCGTTGCCGGCGTTCTCGGACTTCAGCACGCCCTCGTCGTTCTGCAGGTAGCTCAGCTCCGCCTGCGCGCTGCCGGCCGCGGCGCCGCCGTTCAGGATCCGCACCCGCACGTCCGCGGCGGCGGACTTGGTGCCCTTCAACCGGGCGGCCACGGCGGCGGCTTCCTTCTTCTGCTGCTGCTTGACCGCGGTGAACGACACGTCGTTCTTGATCATGTCGAAGACCTGCGGTGCCGTCGTGTCGTTGAGGACGACGGTCGCCGCGACCTTCTCGGCCGGGTTGTCGACCACCGGGACCGTGGTGAAGGTCAGGTTCTTCGGGTTGAGCTTGCCCAGCTCCAGACCGAGGTCCTTCAGCTTGCCGATGCTGTCGAGCTTGGAGTCGACGGTCAGCGCCTTGGTGCCGGTCTCCGCCAGCTTCAGCATCTTCGTCGGGTTGGTGAGCGTGGAGTTGGACTTCAGCTTCCGCATCAGCGCGCTCAGGAACTGCTGTTGGAGCGTGATCCGGCTCAGGTCACCGCCGAAGCCCACCGAGTGCCGGGTGCGCACGAAGGCCAGCGCCTGCTCGCCGGAGATGTTGTGGGTGCCCTTGGACAGCTTCAGATGCGAGTCCGGGTCGTCGATGTCCTTGGCCAGACAGACCTCGACCCCGCCGACCGCGTCCGTCAGCGTCTTCACCGCGTTGAAGTCGGCCACCATGAAGTTGTCCGGCGTGATCCCGGTCAGCTCGGTGACGGTCCGCATGGTGCAGCTGGGCGTGCGCTCGTCCTGGCCCAGGCTGGTGTTGAAGCGGACGCCGGTCGAGCCCGCGATGACCTTGGAGGAGCCGTCGTCCTGGGTGGTCGGGCAGTCCGGGATGTCGGTGATCAGGTCGCGCGGGATGCTCAACGCGGTCGCGTTGGAGCGGTCCTTGGAGACGTGCAGCAGGATCGTGGTGTCGGCGTGGCCGACGCTGCCGGAGTCGCCGTAGTTGGTGTTGCCCGCGCCGGTGCGCTTGTCGGTGCCGATCAACAGGATGTTGATCGCCTTGTCCTTGTTGAAGCCACCGGTGCTCGCGCCGTCGTCGGAGACGGCCGTGATGTTGTCGTTGAGGTGCTTGATGTAGAGATAGGCGGCGCTCGCCGTGCCCACGAGCACGAACGCCATGATGCCGCCGGTCCACAACAGGACCTTCTTGGTCCTCGACTTCTTCTTCACCGGCCGCCGGCCGCGCCGCCCCGGCAACGGTTCCTCGGGCGCCCCGCGCCGCCGACGCGAGGGCTGCGCCTCGCGCTCGGGAGCCTGCGGTGCCGCCCGTCCCGCCGCCCGCCCGGGCGCCGCCGAACGGACCGCGCCCTGCGCGGCGGACCTGCGCGGCCCCGGCACACCTGATTGCGGTGCGGAAGGGGTCAGTCGCAGTTCGTATTCACCGGTGTTCGGGTTGAGTACCCACTGGTCTGCGGGGTCGATGTCGTCCGCCCGCCCACGGCTTTGCGCGTCCACGGTTGTCCGAATCCTCCGTCGGGGCCACGCAAGCGCCTTCCCCCCTGCAAGGCGCTCGTCGGTCACACAGTGCACGACGCCAGGAAGCACCTCGCGGCCGAACGCACCGGATCGCTCACACTATCCGCCCTGTTCAGTGCCGGGGGACCGCGGTGACGAATTGCACGTGCGGGCAACCGGTCAATTCGCCCATTTTCTCGGACATTAGTGCGCCGATTTGGTGAGCGCTTTACCCGCACAAGTCTTCGGCGGCGGTGTTGCCGCGGAACGTCGGCCCGGGAGAAACATCGACCACGGGCTCGTCGGGCCGCTTTCCGCCTGCCTTTCCGTCGTCGTCCCCGTACTCGCCGTAGTCATAAGCGTCTTCGTACGACCCCTCGTACGAAGACTCCTCCCCGTCCCCGTACGAGTTCTCCTCGTCGGCGGACACCGAATTGCGGCTCTTTGCGGCGGAATCCCGCGGAATTTCCTTGGCCACCGCGAGCGGCGCGTCCGTGCGCAGCCGTTCGAACAGTTTCTCGGCCTCGGGTTCCACGAGCTGGTCGCGATTGGCGTTGTAGACGTACGACTCCCGCGGCACGGTAAGGAATTGCACACGTTCCGTGGGGATGTCGCGTACCCCGCGCACGAGTTCGTACAACCCGCGCAGGCTCGCCAGATCCGGATCGGTCGTCAGTGACGAAGTCGCCGCGTCCAGCACGGGATAGAGCTTCACCGGATTCAGCAGTACGTCATTGCCGCGCACCTTGTTGACCAGCGCGCCGAGGAACCGCTGCTGACGGTCCATCCGGTCGGTGTCACTGCCGTTGCCCAGCGACTTGCGGGCCCGTACATAGCCGAGCGCCTGTTCCCCGTCGAGCGTCACCCTGCCCGCGCGCAGGTTCAGCTTGGCGGCCTTGTCGTGAATGGGCCGACGCAGGCAGATCTCCACGCCGTCCACGGCGTCGACCATCTCCTTGAACCCGTGGAAGTCGACGACCATGTGATGGTCGATCCGCACATTCGTCAGCTTCTCCACGGTCCGGATGGTGCAGGCCGAACCGCCCGTCTGGAACGCGTAGTTGAACATCGCGAACATCGGTTCGGTCCGGGTCCCGTCCGGCCGCAGACAGGCCGGCACGTCCACCATCAGGTCGCGCGGCAGCGAGACGGCGGTGGCGGCGCGCCGCCCGGCGGCCAGATGCAGCAGGATCGTCGTGTCCGACCGCTCGGTCCCCGAGTCCCGCCCGTAGCGCGCGTTCCCGTCCCCCGACCGCGAGTCCGACCCGATCAGCAGGATGTTCTGCGCGTCCTTGACGAGCGAGGTCGGCCGTTCCTTCTCGTACCGCGCCAGCTCGGCCGCCGCCGCGTCGTCGGGCGTGATGTTCCCGTCGAGCTTCGCGTAGAGCACCCACCCGCCCCCGGCGGCCACGACCACCAGGACGGCGACCCCGAGCCCCCCGTACTTGACCCACTTCCGCCGACGCCGCCGTATGAGCCCCTTACCGCTCGCCGACGACCCGGCGCCGGGCCCGAGGGTGCCTGCGCTGTCGGTCACGGCGGATCCCCCTCATGGCGTACGAGCATGCGGTGTCGGCTGCTTCTACGACCATGACGCGTGGAGGGCACCAGGGGTGGGCGGTGCTGATCCGATCGGGTGACTGCATGCCCTAAGGGGCGCGGGGCTGTGTCGATGTGCGGCTCCGCCGCGTGGGCGCGACAAGCCACGACGGGCCCGCACTCGCCGAACCAGCCGCACCGATCCCTTCAGTAGCGCGAAGCAGTAACGCGCTCGCTCTCGATCCGCTTGGCCAGGCCGTCCTCGCCCAGTTGGTCAAGATTCCGGCACAGCACCACCGAACCGCCGGTGGCGAGCGGCCCGTACAGCCCGGCATTGAGCCCTTCCCAGGTGTCGTACGAGAGCCCCGACAGGATCCGCGACCCCGGCCCGGTCAGCCCGAGCGCCCCCGCCTCCTCCCGCGCCCGCTCGACGACCTCGGCCCCGCTGAAGCTCCGCCCGGCCACGATCAGCGCGGGCTCCTCCGGGTCCACCGGGGAGAACGGGGCGAACCGGTCCCCTTGGCTCGGCACCTCGACGGCGTAGTCGGCGAAGCCCGCCGGAGCCTGCGGGAACCGTCCGCCCAGCGGCCGCAGCGCGAGAGCGACCCGCTCGCCCCGGCACGCCCGCGCCGCGTCCAGCGAGTCGGGCCCGCTCACGACCACGTCGGCCGCCCCCGCGTCCCCGCCCACGTCCGCGACCACGCCGACCGACGCGCACGCCAGCAGCCACACCGCCGTCTGCCAGTGCGCCGGCAGCAGCAGCGCGACCCGGTCGCCGGGGGCGGCGGCGAGGTCGCTCTGGAGGAGGTTCGCGGTCTTGGCCACCCAATTGGCGAAGGTGGCCACGGACAATTCCACGCGCTCGCCCGTGGCGTCGTCGTAGAAGGTCACCAGGGGGCGTCCCGGGTCCGCGGCGAGCGCGGAACGCAGCAGGTCGGCAGGGGTGCGGTCGGTGGCGTTCACCCGCGCAAGGGTACGCGGGAGGGACGGTGCGCGGCCGGGTGCGGGGCCACCGGTTCGGCGCAGCGGGAGCCGACGGTCCGTCAGTTCCCAAATGGACAGATATATATGACTATGTCCAACATCGGATGCATGCGTGGATTCCTTGCTTCCTCGGTCGGCGTCGCCTGTGCGGCCGCCCTCGCCCTTCCGCTGACCCCGCCGGCGTCCGCCGCGGCGAGTCCGGCGTCGAGCCGCACGGCGTCCATGCCGGCGGCCCACCCGGCCGGCCTCTCCGGCGGCACCCAGTCCCTGCCCCTCACCCCCCTCACCCGCGCCCGCGTCCTCGGCTCCGCCGCCTCCGAACAGGGCCTGGCCCGCCGGGACGTACGCCACTTCTCGATGGTCGGCGTCATCTGGGACGACCCGGACACCGCTCTGCACGGCAGCGTCCAGGTCCGCACCCGCGCCACCGACTCCGGCACCTGGTCGGACTGGCAGGACCTCGGGACCCACAACGACGACGCGCCCGACCCCGACTCCGCCGAGCGCACCTCGGGTCGCGTCCACGGCTCCACGGCACCGCTGTGGGTGGGCGACTCGGACGGCGTGGAGGTCCGCGTCCGCGCCGAGAGCGCGAGCCGTACGGAGGACACGGCCCGCGGCACCCGCACGCTGACGTCCGCGACCGGGCTCCCGACGGGCCTGCGTCTCGAACTGGTGGACCCGGGGGAGCCGGGTGCGGGGGAGCCGGCCGGGTCGGAGCCGGTGACGCGAGCAGGGACCCCGCCCGAGGCCACCGAGATCCCGGCGCTGGACCTGCGGGCCACCGAACAGGAAGTACAAGCGCTCTACGGCAGCGAGTTGACGCGGAGTCAGCGGGTGAAGCCGTACATCGGCCCTCGTCCGCGCATCATCACCCGGCGCGGCTGGGGCGCGGACGAGAAGCTGCGCGAGAAGAAGTTCGTCTACACGAGGAACGTCAAGGCGGCTTTCGTCCACCACACGGACACCGGCAACGGGTACAAGTGTTCGCAGGCGGCCTCCGTCATCCGCGGTATCTACCGCTACCACGTCAAGAGCATGGGCTGGCGGGACATCGGCTACAACTTCCTCGTCGACAAGTGCGGAACCATCTACGAGGGCCGGGCCGGGGGAGTGGCGAAGCCGGTGCTGGGCGCCCACACCCTCGGGTTCAACACCAAGAGCATGGGGATCGCGGTCCTCGGCAGCTTCGGCTCGGCCAAGCCGCCGACCGCCGCGGTGAAGGCGATCGCCCGCCTCACGGCCTGGAAGCTCGGGATCTGGGGCGGCAATCCGAAGGGAAAGACATATTTGAAGTCCGGGGGTGGCAATCTCTACCGAAAAGGAAAGAACGTACGACTGAATGTGATCTCCGGTCACCGTGACGGCTTCGCCACGGACTGCCCGGGCCTGCAGCTCTACCGCAAGCTCGGCACGACCCGCACGACTGCCGCTCGCTTCCAGGGCCGCTGACCGGCGGGCGGGACCGGGGACCGCACGCACCGCCATCGGGGGGCACTGGGTGGAATCGCGGGATGCCGCACGGCCGTCGAAGGCGCCGCGCAACGGTCTGCATACACTTGCCGGTCGAAAGTCAGTTCGGCCGGTCCCGGCAGGAAGCAGAGACGACAGGTGACAGAAGCGATTCTCCTGGTCGGCGGCAAGGGCACGCGGCTCCGCCCGCTCACGGTGCACACGCCGAAGCCCATGGTCCGGGCGGCGGGTGTCCCCTTCCTCACGCACCAGTTGGCGAGAGCGAGAGCGGCGGGGGTCGAACACATCGTCCTCGCCACGTCCTACCTGGCCGAGGTGTTCGAACCGCACTTCGGTGACGGTTCGTCCCTGGGCCTGCACCTCGAGTACGTCACGGAGGAGGAACCCCTCGGCACGGGCGGCGCCATCCGCAACGTGGCCTCGCGCCTCCACTCGGGCCCCGACGACCCGGTCCTGATCTTCAACGGCGACATCCTGACGGGCCTGGACATCCGTCGCCTGGTCCACACCCACGAGGAGACGGGCGCGGACGTGTCCCTCCACCTCACGAAGGTGACGGACCCGAGGGCGTACGGCCTGGTTCCGACGGACGAAACGGGCCGAGTCCTCGCCTTCCTCGAAAAGCCCCAGACCCCCGAGGAGATCGTCACCGACCAGATCAACGCGGGGGCGTACGTCTTCCGCCGCTCGATCATCGACACGATCCCGGCGGGCCGGCCCGTGTCCGTCGAACGCGAGACGTTCCCGGACCTCCTCTCCGCGGGCGCCCACCTCCAGGGCATGGTCGACTCCACGTACTGGCTCGACCTGGGCACCCCCGCCGCCTTCGTCCGCGGCTCCGCGGACCTGGTCCTGGGCCACGCCCCGTCCCCGGCGATCCCGGGCCGCTGCGGAGACCGCCTGGTCCTCCCCACGGCAAGGGTGGCCCCGGACGCGAAACTGACGGGCGGCACGGTGGTGGGCGAGGGCGCGTTCGTGGCGGAGGGAGCAAGAGTCTTCGGCTCGACGATCCTCCCGGGCGCCGTGATCGAACCCGGCGCCGTCATCACCGACTCCCTCATCGGCACCCGAGCCCGCGTGGGCGAACGCTCCATCCTCACCGGCACGGTCATCGGCGACGGCGCGATCATCGGCGCCGACAACGAACTCCGGGACGGCGTCAGAGTGTGGTGCGACGCCCGAATCCCGGCGGGTTCGGTGAGGTTCTCTTCGGATCAGTAGGGGCGGGCCGGTTCCCTCCGGGGAGGGGCGATTGCTTCCCGGACCGGCATCCAGCGCGCGCTGCACGCGGCGCGAGCTGGATGCCGGTCCGAGTCTTTGAGCCCGTCCGGAGTCCGAGGCCGCGCCTCTTGAACTCCAGTCCGCATCTCGTTGAGCCTGTCGGGCGTCCGCGGTCGAGGCTGCGCCGTCCCGATCCCCCATTCACCCGCAGGGGGCTGCGCCTCTTGGATGCTGGCGCGGGCGTCTGTTTTTCTTCTCGTCCGGTGTTCGAGGCCGAGGCTCTGCCATCCCGAACCCCCACCCACCCCCAGGGGGCTCCGCCTCTCGAGCTCCGGTCCGTACAACTCAGCCCGTCCGGTGTTCGAGGGCAAGGCTTTGCCATCCCGAACCCCCACCCACCCCCAGGGGCTTCGCCTCGTGAACTCCGGTTCGTACAACTCAGCCCGTCCGGCGTCCGAGGCCGAGGCTCTGCCATCCCGAACCCCCACCCACCCCAAGGGGCTCCGCCTCTTGAACTCCGGTCCGTATCTTTTAGCCCCGCCCGCGGGTGAGGACGATGCCCTTAAGGCCGAAGC